>CAWEPP010000015.1:0-4785 GCA_963810985.1 uncultured beta proteobacterium | reverse complement strand
GGATTCTAGGCGGCCGGCGCAGTGCGCCAGATCGCGCTGTCGACGCCCGCATGGCGGGCGAGTCGTTCCAGATGCGGATCGATGATGCCGTGCGCGCGCAGTGCGCACACGGTGTTGACGAGATACTCGAGGCTGGTGCCGTAGCGCCCGCAGCTGCCGCGTTGGAAGACGTCGAGTATCTGCTGCTCGTCCAGGCGGCCGGCGTAATTTGGGGCGTCGCGCCGGACCACGAACGCCACGGCCGAAACGAAGGAGCCATCCTCCACGCGGCAGTCGAGGTGCCGCGGTTGATACGAGTTGGTCATCATCTCGCGCTGCCAGAGTTGCAGGAACTGGCTGCGCACGGCCGCCCCCGCTACGCGGTAGACGACCCCCGCGCAAGACCCGCCGCGATCGAGTCCGGCGACCAGTCCCGGGCACTGCGGCGTGCCGCGGTTGATTCGACTCCACAGGCAGAGCCGCCGGTGATAACCGTGCACGCGCGCCGGCAGCCGCTCGTCGAACGACAGGTCCGGGCGCCAGATGAGTGAGCCGTAGCCGAACACCCACAGTGGGCGATCGCCATTCCAGTCGGCCAGGAAGGACTCGAGCGACTCGGCCAGCTCTTCGTAGCTGAGCCTGTGCGGCAGTGCTGGATCGCCCGTCATCGGTGCGGCGGCGGTCGCGGCCGTTCGAACTTGAGCCGCCCTCCGGCGCTCCAGCCGCCACCCACGAGCGCGGCTGCCATGAGCCAGAACCCCGCTCCCGCGCCGACGACCGAGCCAAAGGCGCCAATGACCAGCGGAAGCACGACATGGCTGCTGTTCATGATCGTGGAGCGTAGTCCGAGTGCTTCGCCGACGCGGCCGGCCGGCGCGCGATCGTGCAGCAGCGACATCACGTTCGGCTGGGCCGAGCCGAGCCCCAGTCCGAGCAGGAATGCCACCGCCATCAGCGGCCCCATCGAATGGAAAAATGGCATCAGTCCGAACGCCACGGCCGACACCAGCAGCGTGAACACGAGCACCTGCCACTCATGGTAGCGGCGTGCCAGCGCGGGCATTGCAAGCCGGATCGCAAACGTTGCCGCCGCAAAACTGCCCAGCACCAGGCCGATCTGCGAGGCCGAAAGTCCGATGCTGGTGCCGTAGACGGGAACCAGGAACGACTGCAGGTCCCAGGCCATCGAGATCATCCCGCTGACGATCAGCACCGCACGCACTTCCGGGTGACGCAGCAGTTCGAGCGCGTCCCGTGCTTCGCTCTGGGGGGCATGCTGCTGGTGGGCGGGCAGCCGTCGCCGCTGGCTCAACAGCAGGGCGACACTGGCAGCGAGCAGCACGAACACGATGGCAAAGGTCACCCGGTGCCCGACGGAGTCGATCAGGAACCCGCTGGCCACGGGAGCGATCAGTCCGGAGGTCGAGAAGCCCAGCGCCAGCATCGAAAATGCGGCGGGGCGGCGCGTCGGGTCGGCCAGGCTGCCGACCAGGTTCTGCACCGTCATCTGCACATACATGAAGCCGGTACCTAGCAGCGCGCTTGCCACCAGCAGTGGTGCTACGTCGGCCGTGGCATAGGGAAATATGGCCGGAAGCAGCGCGCCCGCCGTCATCAATCCGGTGCCCAGCGCGAGAGGCTTAAATGGGCCTACCTGATCGAGCCAGCGGCCGGCGCGCACGGCGAGCAGCGCTGGCACCAGTGCGAAGAGCGCCATCAGCACGCCCACGGTGAAGGTCGAGGCCTTGTTCGACAGCGCATAGAGCGAGGACGTGACGCGCGCCGCCGCGAAGGCGGTGTGTGTCAGCACCACGAAGCCGATGATGCGCGCGAGCGAGAGCGTCATGACGCGCTGCGGACAGGCGCGTCCGGTGGTGCGGGCCGCCACGCGACCAGCGCCACTCCGGCGCAGGTCACGGCGATGCCCAGCGTCGTGAGGAGCGTCGGCCGCAGCTCGAACATGATCCACTCGAGCACGACGGCGATGATCGGTGTCAGGTAGAGCAGGCTGGTGACGCGCGTCGCCTGGCCGCGTCGCATCAGCGTGTGCAGCGCATTGACGGCGAGGATCGACGCCATCACCACCAGGAAGAGGATGCTCGCGCCCAGCTGCCAGGTCCACGCCACGGGAAAGCCTTCGACAGTCATCGCAAGAGGAAACAGCACCAGGAAACTCGCGCCAAACTGGACGACGCCGGCGGCGCGCAGATCGACAGCCGGGCAGAAGATGCGCTGGTACAGCGTGCCCGCAGTGATGGCGGCCAGTGCGATCGACACGGCGGCGAGCGCGGGTGCGCTCAACGCGCGCAGGTCGATCTTGTGCCAGACCACGAGGCCAACTCCGAGCAGGCCGAGCGCCACGCCCAGCCACTGCGGCGACCGCAGGCGCTCTCCGAGCAGCGGCGCGGCCACGATCGCCGTCACCAGCGGCTGCAGGGCGAGGATCAGCGCCGCGATGCCGGCCGACATGCCGAGGTACTGAGCGTAGTGGCTGCCGCCGAGATTGACGGCGTGCATCAGCAGCCCGGCGACGACCACGTGTCCCAGCGTGGAACCGCGCGGCCAGCTGGGGCGCGCCAGCAATGCCAGCGGAACCAGCAAGGCAATGCCGAAGGCAAAACGCAGCGTCAGGAAGGTGAAGGGTGGCGCGTATTGCAGCCCGACCTTGGTGGCCAGGTAGCCCGAACCCCAGACCGTCACGAAGAACCACGCCAGCCAGCGGCTGGAGTCGAAGGCGGGTGGGGTGCTCACCCCGACATTCTTGCAGACCTCGCAGTGACAGGGCCTGGCGGCGGGGCGACGGCTATTGGGTGTTTCGTTGATGAGTACTACTGCGGCTGGAAACCACTGGCGCGGATGATGCGCGCCCAGGCTTGCGAATAGGCGCGCTCGCGCGCGGCAAGCTGCGCCTGCGGCAACAGCCCGACCGTCAGGCCTAACGTCGTCAGCCTGTCCTTCGTTTCCGGAACTGCAATCACCCTGGCGAGCGCCGCGGAGAACCGATCGATTTCCGCCTGCGGCGTGCCGACGGGCGCAAAGAAAGCGTAGTACGGCACATCCTCGAAGCCGGCGAGGCCAAGCTCCGCGAACGTCGGGACGTCCGGCATCGCTGCCTGCCGGGTCGCGCCGAGCACGGCAATGACGCGCAACTTGCCCGCCTTGTGGTTCTCGACGAATTCGGGAACCGACCCGATGCCCGCGGGGATCTGGTTGCTCAGCATGTCGCCGATCATCGGCGCGCTGCCGCGGTAGGGAACCGCCACCAGATCGAGCTTGTACTTCTCGCCGATCACCTTTACCAGGAACTCCGGCACCGAAGCAGGGGCCGGAACGCCGATCGCCGACTTGCCGCCTTGTGCCTTCACCCAGGCAACGTATTCGCTGACGCTGTTCGCGGGCGTCCCGCCCGACAGCGCGAGCGCGTTGACGAAGGTCGCGAATCCGGCCACCGAGACAAAGTCGCGCGCCGGGTCGAAGCCCGGGTTCTTCACCACCAGCGGGAGGATCGAGATCGTATGGTCGTGCGAGATGAAGTACGTGGTGCCATCCGGCGCCGCCGCCTTCAGCGCCTGAGCAGCGAGTTGTCCTCCGGCTCCCGGCCTGTTTTCGATCACCACGGGAACGCTGAGCTCATCCCTGAGTCGCTCCGACAGCAGGCGCGCGATGGCGTCGGTCCCGCCCCCGGGCGGGAAACCGACCAGGATCCTGATCGAGCGTGGCGTCTCGGCCAAGGCTGAGCCAACGCCGAACGCTGCGAGCACCAGCGCGCCGCAGAGCCACCGCAACGCGCGCGACTGAAGCGATCGAAACACCCGGTCGCCTCAGCTCAGGCGTGCCGCACCAGCAGCAACGGCACGGTCGCTTGCGCCATCACCCGGGTGGCCACGGACCCGATTACTGCGGCCTTGAAGGCGCCATAGCCATGCGAGCCCATGACCAGCACGTCGAGCTTCTTCTTTTTCGCATACGTTGACAGCTCGTCGCCGGCATTGCCCACGAGGCAGACCTCGGCCGGCGTGACCTTGCCCTTGGCGAGCAGTTTGCGGGCGGGCGCGACGGCGGCCTCGAAAGCCTTCTTCTGCATCGCGCGAACTTCATCCGGCGAGAAGGCCGGCAGCGCGATGCCGCCCATGTCCGGCATGACTGCGCCGGCAAAGTCGCTGACTACGTGCAGCAGCGTAATCTGGGGTGTCGAACCGAAGAGCGCCAGATGACGCAGTACATATTTCACGGCTTCGCGTCCGAACTTGCTGCCGTCGACGGCGATACCGACCTTGAGTGAATCGACCGTCGGCGATTCACGATGGCGCAGCACGAGCATGGGCACGTTGGTCCGCGCCAGTACGTTGTTGGTCACCGACCCGAACAGCAGGCCCCTCAGCGCCGAGTGACCGTGCGAGCCCATGACGATCAGGTCGACCTTGTCGCGGACGGCGGCGGCACTGATCTCTTCGCCCGGATGGCCCACCAGGTAGTGCGCGCTTGCCGGCAAGCTGGCCTTCGCGAGTCGCCTGAGCGCCGGCTTCAACGCCTTGTCGGACTCATCGGTGTAGTACTCGGTCAATGCAGACTTTCCGACCACGCGCGCGGCGCGCGGCGGCACGGGCAACTGCACATTGATCACATCGACCTGTGGCTCGGTCCCGATCAGCGTCGCGCGCGATGCCACGAACTCAATGGCGGCGCGACTGTATTCGCTGCCATCGACCGGAAGCAGAATCTTCATCACTTTCTCCCGCAAGCTGGGGCGGATCGCCAACGAATTCAGTCTAAGGCAGGCCATCGCGCGCAGCGTGATGGTAGGCA
>CAWEPP010000014.1:155000-281765 GCA_963810985.1 uncultured beta proteobacterium | reverse complement strand
ACTACGACGCCTGTGATGTGTTCTGCATGCCCTCGACGGAGCGCGCCGAGCAGTTCGGGCTGGTCCAGCTGGAGGCCATGCACTGCGGCAAGCCGGTCGTGGCCACGCGGCTCGGCACCGGCGTCGAATACGTCACGCTGGACGAAGTGACGGGGCTGCTGGTCGAACCCGGGAACGAGCGAGGCGCTTGGCCAGGCGCTGAACCGCCTGCTCGGCGACCCGCAGCTGCGGGCCCGACTGGGAGAGGCGGGGCGACGTCGCGTCGCCGACGAGTTCTCCGTCGCGCAGATGGTCGACAAGACCGTTGCGCTCTACCGCAGCCTTGTCCCTGAGCGCTGAGCCTCGTGCAGGCTTCGCGGATAATCCGCGCCATGTCGACCGCCCTTCCCCTCACCTATCTGGCGCAGGCCGCCTCTGCGGCGTTCATTGCGGGGCTGCTGATCCTGATGCTGCGCCGGCCGGCCGAGCGCTGGGGCCTCGTCGACCATCCCGGCGGGCGCAAGCGCCATGCCGCGCCGGTGCCGCTGACGGGCGGCGTCGCCATCACGGCCGGACTGATCCTCGCGCTGGCGTTCTCGTTCTCGGCGTTCGCCCAGTACAGCGCGTTCTTCGCCGGCGTACTGCTGCTGGCGCTGGTGGGCCTGATGGACGACCTGGGCGAAGTCTCGCCTGGCACCAAGCTGCTGCTGCAGGTGGTCGCCGCCCTGCTGATGACCTCCTGGGGCGAGAACTTCCTGTTGAACCTGGGCGATCTGTTCGGCACCAACCCGATCAACACGCGCCACTGGGCGATCCCGCTGACGGTGCTGGCCGCGCTGGCGGTCGTCAACGCGATCAACATGCTCGACGGGCTCGACGGCCTTGCCGGCAGTCTGGTGCTGGGCATCCTGCTGGTGCTGACGGGCTTCGCCTGGACGATCGGCGACGCGAACGCCGCCAAGATCCTGATCGTGCTGGCCGGAGCGCTGGCGGGCTTCCTGTTCTTCAACCTGCCTTGGCCGCTGCGCGGCCGCCACCGCACCTTCATGGGTGACGCCGGCAGCATGGTGCTCGGTTTCGCCGTGGCCTGGTTCTCGGTGGCGTTGACACAGCGGCCCGGTATCGCAGTGCCGCCGCCGGTGATGCTGTGGGTACTCGGAATCGTGCTGATGGACGTCTTCACGGTCACCGTGCGGCGGCTGGCGCGTCGCCGCAGCCCGATGGCGGCCGACCGCGACCACATTCACCACATGCTGCTGCGACGCGGATACGGACCGTGGCAGACGCTGGGACTGCTGGTCGGCGCCAATGTCGTGCTGGCCGGAATCGGCACCGCGATGTGGCGCTATGGCGTGGCGGACCGCTGGATCTTCTGGACTTACCTGGCCGTGTGCGCGATCTACTTCGCGCTCTTCTTCATGCCGTTCCGCCTGTATCGGCTGCGCGCGCGCGCGGCCTCTGCGGAAGACTACGAACGCGACTGAAACTTTCACACCGCGTAGCCGGCCTTGCGCGCGAAGTGCATGGTGGCCGCCAGGAAACCCTCTTTGGACCCGCAGTCGAAGCGCTTGCCCTGGTAGCGGTACGCGTAGGTCGTGCCTTGCGGCACCAGACGGGCGATGGCGTCGGTGAGTTGGATCTCGCCCCCGGCGCCGCGCGGGATCGTCCGCAAATGGGCAAAGATCTCGGGCTCCAGCACGTAGCGACCGAGCACGGCCAGTGTCGACGGCGCCTGCTCGGGCGCCGGCTTCTCCACGATGTGCGACATTCGAGAGGTGCGTTCGTCGAGCGGCGTGCAGCTGACGATGCCGTACTTCATCGTGTCGGCGCGCGGCACGTCCTCGACCGCAAGCACGCTGCCGCCACCGAGTGCGGAACGAGCATCGCAGAGTTGCGCGATTACAGACCGCTCGGCATCGATAATGTCATCGGCCAGGATCACGGCGAAGGGTTCGTCGCCCACCACCGGCTCGGCACACAAGACCGCATGCCCGAGCCCTAGCGGTTCCGGTTGTCGGATGTAGACGAATACGTCCGTCTCCGGAGAGATGTTGCGCACGATCTCCAGCAGCTCGGTCTTGCCTTTGGCGGCGAGTTCGGCCTCCAGCTCCGGCGCGCGATCGAAATGGTCCTCGATCGACCGCTTGTGCCGCCCCGTGATGAAGATCATCTGCGTGATGCCCGCTGCCGAGGCCTCCTCCACCGCGTACTGGATCAGCGGCTTGTCGACAATCGGCAGCATCTCCTTCGGCATCGCCTTGGTAGCCGGCAGAAAGCGGGTGCCGAGCCCGGCGACGGGGAAGACGGCCTTGCGGACGGGTTTCATGAGCTGATGGGTGATCTGAGCCAAGGCGATCCTAACAAACGGGCTGGTCGCAGCCGTTACGATTGCAGCCATGAGCACCTACGCCATCGGTGATCTGCAGGGCTGCCTGGGCAGCTTTGACGCGCTACTCAAGAAGCTTCCGGAGGCGCGTCGGCTGATCTTCGTGGGTGATCTCGTCAACCGCGGCCCGCAGTCGCTCGCCACGCTGCGAGCGGTCAGGCGACAGGTCGAGTCCGGCGCGGCCGTGGCCTTGCTCGGTAATCACGATCTGCATTTGCTCGCGGCCGATGCCGGCATCCGGCCCCTGCACGACTCCGACACGCTGCAGGAAATCCTCGATGCGCCCGACCGGCGCGAGCTGATCGACTGGCTGCGCACGCTGCCGCTGGCGCACCAGGACGATGGCTATCTCTTCGTCCATGCCGGCGTGCCGCCGCAGTGGACTCGCTGGCAGACACTGGAGCGCGCCGAGGAGGTCCGACAGCGCCTGCTGCGCGACGACTACCGCGACTTTCTGCGACGCATGTACGGCAATCAGCCCGACTTCTGGGACGAAGACCTACACGGCGACGATCGCCTGCGCTTCATCGTCAACGCCCTCACCCGACTGCGCATCGTCGATGCCGCCGGCCGCATGTGCCTGAAGTTCAAGGAGGGCTCTGCCGCCGCGCCGGCCGGGACGGTGCCGTGGTTCGATCACCCCGACCGCGCGACGCGCGACACGCCGATCGTGTTCGGTCACTGGTCGACCGAGGGCTTGGTGCGTCGCTCCAATGTCACCGGCATCGATACCGGTTGTGTCTGGGGCGGCAAACTCACAGCGCTGCGTCTCGACGACGGCGCGCTGTTCCAGGTCGACTGCCCGCAGTCTCAGGCGCCCGGGCAGGACTAGGCCGCGCCGTTGTCCGGCGCTTCTGCGCGCTCCGGCTCGTCGACCAAACCGAAGTGCGCCGACAAGCGCCGCATGCGCTGCGCGCGCCAGCGTGTGCCGGTTCTCGTACGCAGCAGCGTCCAGCGCGGGCAGGAACGCGATCTCGATTTCGAGATCGTCTGCGACCAGTATCCTGGCAAGCGACGTGACGAGGCCCATGTCGCCGACGAACGCGGCGGCATCGCTGAACTCGCCTCGCTCGGTGTAACGCAGGCCGACCGGCCAGACCGGGCAGCCGACCTCGAGCGCCGGTGCCAGCAGGTTCGAATGGAACGACAGCAGCCGGTCGCCCCGCGTCGTCGTGCCCTCGGGAAATATGCCGATGCTCTCCCCGTCCCGCAGATGGCCTTGCACGGCCTCGTTGACCGTCGCGACGGCGCGCCGCTTGCCCCGCTCGATGAAGAGCGTGCCGGAGTGCGCGACCATGCCGCCGATAATGGGCCAGCGCACGATCTCCGCCTTCGCCACGAAGCGACACGGCATCGCGGCGTTGATCGAGAAGATGTCGATCCAGGAGATGTGATTCGAGAGCAGCAGGCGCCCCTTGCTGCCGGGCGTCATGCCTGTGCTGACGAGTTCGTCGCTGAGCGGCTGGCCGCTGACGCGCAGGCGCACGCCGCACAGGCGCAGCACCCAGCGCGACCACCAGTGATTGATGCGATTGCGCGTGGCCTGCGTCCGGCTCAGCGGAAATGCCACGAACGCGATACCCAGTCCAATCAGGATATGCGGCACCAGCAGCACCGCGCGCAGCGGCGCGATCAGGTAGCGCACCGCTACGCCGCCTCGTGGCGAACGTCGCCGCCGACCAGCGTGTAGAGGGCGCGGCCCTGCAGTTCGTAGCCCGCGTAGGGTGTGCACTTGCCGGCGCTGCGCAGGTTCTCCGGCGTGACGCGCCAGTGCGCATCCGGGTCGAAGACGACCACGTCGGCCTTGGCGCCGAGCGCCAGCCGGCCGGTGTCCTCACCGAGGATCTCCGCCGCCCGGCTGGTGACCTTCGCCAATGCGGCCGGCAAGGCAATCCTGTTCTCCGTCGCCCATTTGAGCGTCAATGGGAGCAGCGTTTCGAGCGCTGTTGCACCTGGCTCGGCCTCGCCAAAGGGCAGCAGCTTCTCCTCGAGGCTGAGCGGAGCATGGTCCGAGCAGATCGCATCGATCGTTCCGTCGGCGAGACCCGCGACGATGGCCTCGCGGTCGCGCTGCGACCGCAGCGGCGGATCGAGGCGGAAGTTCGGATCGAAGTAGCCGATGTCGACGTCGATCAGGTGGACATGGTGAATGCCGACATCCGCCGTGACCGGCAAGCCCTCGGCTTTCGCCCGTCGCACCAGTTCGACTCCGGCCGCCGACGACAGCCGGCAGACGTGCACGCGCGCCCCGGTGGCGCGCTGCAGTTCGAAGATCGTGTGCAGGGCAACGGTCTCCGCCACGACGGGAATCGACGGCAGCCCCAGGCGGCCCGCGACGGGCCCTGCCGCCGCGACACCCGACCCTGCCAGCGTGTCCTCGACCGGACGCAGCCACAGCGGCAGGTCGAACGTACGCGCGTACCGCATGGCCTGCAGCAGCGCGCCGTTGTCATGCGGCAGGCTGCGGGTCTGCATGAAGGCGACGCAGCCGGTTTCAGCGAGCGTCTGGATCTCTGCCAGTACTTCACCTTTCAACTGCACTGTCAAGGCCCCGAGCGGATAGGTGCGCGCGCCTGCCGCTTCGCGCGACCGTTGGCGCAGCATCCGCACGAGGCCCGGCTCGTCCAGTGGGGGGTCGGTGTCGGGCGGGCAGACAACGCCGGTCACCCCACCGGCCAGCGCGGCGCGCATCTCGACCTTCAGCGCACCCTCCGAGCCGGGCTCGCGCAGCCGCGCGCACAGGTCGACCAGCCCCGGCGCGACCACGGCGCCCCGCGCATCGAGCGTGCGCTCGGCGCGAAAGCCATCCGGCGCGCGGCCGATGCCCGCGATCCGCCCGTTGGCGATATAGAGCCCGCCCTGTGCATCGTGCCCTGACGCAGGGTCGACGATGCGGCCGTTGACGATCTCCACGTTCATCCGTGTTCCCCAGAAATCCGATCATTGAGGCCGGGTTGGTAGAGCGCGAACGCGTAGCGTTCAAGTACTTTGCGTAGGCTCGATATACTGATATTATTTACAGTATGTTGCTTGTATATCGATTTCGCGTGAAATCGCGCAACGGCCTGTTGAACCAGCAGGCGCGCGCCGTCAATTATGTCTGGAACTACTGCAATGATCGCCAGAAGGATGCGCTGCGCTTTGGGCGCAGGTGGCTCACCGGATTTGACCTGAATCGCCTGACCACCGGCTCCAGCAAGGACTTGGGAATCCACTCTGGCACGATTAACGCAGTGTGTGAACAGTACGCCAAGTCGCGCATCCAGAGGCGGCGACCCTTCTTGCGCTACCGCGGCACGAAGTCGCTCGGCTGGGTGCCCTTGAAGGGGCGCAATCTCGAGGAAACGGCGGAGGGCTTCCGATTCCACAGCACGCACTTCCGCGTCTTCAAGAGCCGGGACCTGCCGGCCGGCGCTGCGATCAGGGACGGCACCAACTTCGCGCAGGACGCGCGTGGCAACTGGTTCTTGAACGTGTGTGTCGAGATCGATGGAGCTGAAGCGCGCCCGCTGGTCCACGGCATCGGAATCGATCTCGGCTTGAAGGACCTGGCGGTACTTTCCAACGGCGAGCGCATCGAGAACCCCTGCCACCTCCGGCGCCTCGAAAGGACGCTGCACCGCGCGCAGCTCGCGCGTAAGAAACGCCAAGTGACCAAAGTGCACGCGCGCGTTGCAAATGCCAGGCGCGATCACCTTCACAAAGCGGCGCTTAACATCGTGCGTCGCTTTGACTACATCGCGGCGGGCAATGTGAACGCCGCCGGACTCGCCCGAACCCACCTGGCGAAGTCGATTTTGGATGCCGGCTGGTCCTCCTTCCGACACATGCTTGCGTACAAGGCCATGAGGCATGGCGCGATCTATGAGGAAGTGAGCGAGGCATACACCACCCAGACCTGCCACGAGTGCGCAAGCATTGCCGGGCCGAGAGGCCAAACGGGTCTGAATGAGCGCAACTGGATCTGCGTGCATTGCGGTGCTGAGCATGATCGTGATGTGAACGCGGCCCTTAATATCCTGTTGCGCCGCTCGGGACATCGAGCGCCTGCAGAGGGAATCCCCACCCTTCGGGGCGGGAAGGATGTCAATGCATCCTCGCCGACGAAGCAACTATCGACATGACGGCCATGCGCACTGCAATTCCAAAAGTCACCTGCGGCAAAATGACGGCTGCGCTCCCATCGGCCACGCGCGAGTCGATTTCCACGCCGCGGTTCATCGGGCCCGGGTGCATGACGATCGCACCGGGCTTCGCATGTGCAAGCCGCTCGGGCGTCAGGCCGTAGTGCGCGAAGTACTCCTGGGCGCTGGGCAGTAGCGCCCCGCGCATGCGCTCGTTCTGCAGCCGCAGCATGATGATGACGTCGGCCCCACGGATCCCCTCGTCGAGCTTCGTGAAGACACGCACGCCCATCTGTTCGAGCCCGGCCGGCAGCAACGTCAGCGGCCCGACGGCCCGCACGTCGGGCACGCCGAGGGTCGTCAACGCGTGGATGTCGGAACGCGCAACCCGCGAGTGCAGGATGTCGCCGACGATCGCCACCGTCAGGTTGCTGAACTCCTTCTTGTAGTGGCGGATCGTGTACATGTCGAGCAGGCCCTGCGTCGGGTGCGCGTGGCGCCCGTCGCCCGCGTTGATGACATGCACGTGCGGTGCGCTCTCCGAGGCGTGGCGTGCGATCAGGTAGGGCGCGCCGCTGGTCGCATGACGGACCACGAACATGTCGGCCTGCATCGCGGTCAGGTTGTCGATCGTATCGAGCAGTGATTCGCCCTTGGCCGTGCTCGAGCGCGTGATGTCGAGATTGAAGACATCGGCCGACAGGCGCCGCGCAGCGATCTCGAACGTCGTCCGCGTGCGTGTGCTGTTCTCGAAGAAGAGATTGAACACGCTCTTGCCGCGCAGCAGCGGCACGTTCTTCACTTCGCGCTCGGCGATGTTGATGAAGCTGTCGGCCGTCGTCAGGATGCGCTCGACGACGGGTCGCGGCAGGCCATCGATCGACAGCAGGTGATGCAGCTCGCCGTGGCGGTTCAGCTGCGGATTACTCGCCACTGCGTTTCTCCATGGTCAGGTGCAGCCGCTGGTCGTCATCGCGCGTCAGTACGACGCCGATGTCGGCCGGAACCTCGATCGTGGCGCCGACCACGGTGGCGGCGATCGGCAATTCGCGTCCGCCACGGTCCACCAGCACGGCGAGGTCGATGCGCGCCGGCCGGCCGTAGTCGAAGATCTCGTTCATCGCGGCCCGTACCGTGCGGCCGGAGTTGAGCACATCGTCGACCAGCAGAATGTGGCTGCCGGCGACCTCGAAGGCAATCTGCGAAGGACGCACGTCGGGCTTGAGCCCGCTGCGGTCGAAGTCGTCCCGGTAGAACGACACGTCGAGGATGCCCACCGGCGCTTCGATGTGGAGTTCCCGCCGCAGCCGCTCCGCGAGCCAAACGCCACCGGTATGCACGCCCACCAGCTTCAGCGCGCGCCGGCAAAAGTCTCACGGGCACGCGTTGCGAGCGGCGCGATAGATGGCCTCGGCATCGAGTTCAAGCATCGTCCACCCTCGCTCAGCCACTGCTGCAGGATCACGACGGCGGATTCGGCGTCCGACGTCTGCGGCCCGTCCGGACACCGCCGAGCTGTAGCGCTCATCGACCCGCGCCACGGGCCGCCCGAAACTCCCTTCGAGTTGCCGCGCAAAGCGCTCGCAACGCGCCGTCATGTCGTGCGGCGTGCCGTCCGGGTGACGCGGGACACCGACGACGAAGCGGGCCGGATGCCACTCGTCCACCAGGCCCTGGACCGCGCCCCAGCGCTCCTGCTGCGTCTCCGCTTCGATGGTTGGCAGCGGACGTGCCTGGCGCGTGACCGTGTTCGCAATCGCGACCCCGGTCCGGCGCGCGCCGAAGTCGAATCCCAGCACGACCTCGTCCGCCATTACGTCGGGCGACACAGAAGAGCGAACGGCACAGACAGCAGCGTATTGGACAGCGAGCGCACTAGGCATGGCCCGCCTGTCCGGTGAGCTGCGTCGCCTGCACCCCAAGCAGCTGCAGAGCCGCGTCGTAGCGACCCTCGGGCGGCGTTTCAAACAGGATCTGCGGGGTCGCGGTCACCGTCAGCCAGGCGTTCTGCGGCGATTTCGCCCTCGAGCTGGCCGGCGCCCCAGCCGGAATAGCCGAGCGTGACCAGCATCTTGTCGGGGCCGCTGCCATCGGCGACCGCTTCGAGCACGTCCTTCGAGGTCGTCAGCGAGATGTCGGGGGTCACGGTCAGCGTCGAGCTGTAGGTCCCGGGCGGCACGTGCAGCACGAACCCGCGCTCGGTCTGGACGGGACCTCCGAAATAAACCGGTGCGTCCTTCCAGGGGGCGATCTCGAGCTTGAGGTCGATGCGCTCAAACAGGGTCGAAAGGCTCAACTCCGTGGGTCGGTTGATCACCAGTCCCAGCGCGCCGCGGTCACTGTGATCGCAGATATAGACCACCGAGCCGGAAAAGTTCGGATCCGCCATGGCTGGCATGGCGATCAGGAACTGATGCCTCAGGTCCATCGAGTCGCTCGGCATGAACCCGATTGTAAACTGCACGCAAAGCGCCTCTCCCGCAGGCACCCCTTGCTGGCGCCCTCTCCGGCAGTCACCTCCCTTGCGATGAAGCACGACGCCGGCCTGCTCTGGTTCCGCCGCGACCTTCGCCTTGACGATCACGCCGCGCTGGCGGCGGCGCTGGCGGCATGCCGACGCGTTCATTGCGTCTTCGTCTTCGATCGCGACAATTCTCGATCCGCTGCTGGCCGCGGGACTGAAAGCCGACCGCCGCGTCGAGTTCATCCATGACGCGATCGTCGAACTTGACCAGGGGTTGCGGCGACACGGCGCCAGCCTGGTCGTGCTGCACGCGCCAGCGGCAGAGGCGATCCCGCGGCTGGCAAGCGATCTGGACGTCGACGCCGTCTTCGCCAGCGAAGACTATGAACCGTATGCGCGGGAGCGTGACGCCGCCGTCGAGCGCGCGCTCGCTGCCCACGACCGTCGCTTCGTTCGCTGCAAGGACCATGTGATCTTCGAGAAGTCGGAGGTCGTCACGGGGTCCGGACGACCCTTCAGCGTCTTTACACCGTACAAGAACGCCTGGCTGCGTCGGCTGACGGCCGACGACCTCGCCCCGCGCGACTCCATCGCTGGCAGGGAGCGCCTCGCCTCCCCGCCAGACTGCAGCGCGATCCCGCGCTCGAGAGCCTCGGATTCACGCGCACCAATCTGGCGCAACTGAAGATTCCCGCCGGCGAAAGCGGCGGTCAGACGCTGTTCGAGGACTTCAAGTCGCGCATCGACCGCTATGACGAGGCTCGCAATTTCCCGGCCGTGCGTGGGCCGTCGTACCTCTCCGTACATCTGCGCTTCGGCACGGTCTCGATACGTTCGCTGGCGCGCTTCGCGCTCAACCAGGGCATCGAGCGGCGCACAGACATGGCTCTCGGAACTCATCTGGCGTGACTTCTACCAGATGATCCTGTGGCACCACCCGCATGTTGCTGGCCGTGCCTATCGCCCGGAGTACGAAGCGATTGAATGGAACTCGGGTCCGGCGGCCGATGCTGCCTTCGCCGCCTGGTGCGAAGGGCGCACGGGCTATCCGCTCGTGGACGCCGCAATGGCGCAGATCAACCAGACCGGGTACATGCACAACCGGCTGCGCATGGTCGTAGCGAGCTTCCTGACCAAGGACCTCGGAATCGACTGGCGCCGCGGTGAGCAATATTTCGCCCGACACCTGAACGACTTCGACCTCGCCGCGAACAACGGCGGCTGGCAGTGGGCGGCCTCCACCGGCTGCGACGCGCAGCCGTACTTCCGCATCTTCAACCCAGTGACCCAGTCCGAGAAGTTTGATCCCGATGGCAGCTTCACCAAGCGCTACCTGCCGCAGCTGGCGGGGTTCGACGCGAAGGAGATCCATGCGCCGTGGCTCGCAAGTTTGGCGAAACAGCGCGAGGCGGCTTGCATCATCGGCGTCGACTATCCGGCCCCGATCGTCGATCACGCGGAAGCGCGAAGGCGGACGCTGGCGCGGTATGCGGTGGTGAAGCGCTGAGGCTTCGCGACCGACCTTCACCGTGTCGCAGAGACCGAAGCTCACACCACGCGGCTCCGATTTACCTGGCCTTTGCAAGCATCCAGAGCATCGTGTTTGGCGGCGTCGTCACGGCGACGGGGTGAGTCCGCTCGGGGACGCCGCGGCGGTGCGGGGCGGCAGCGGGGAACGTGCCGGGCGCGTGTCTGAGCCCGTGGCACGCGCAGCGTGATCGGGCGAGTTTCGCGCACGGCCCGCTGACGCCCTGCAGCGCAAGGGAAGCCGAAGGCCGCCGTCTCGCGCGGTCGCGTTTCTTTGGTGACTTTCTTTGGCGAAACAAAGAAAGTCACTCGCCGCCGGGCGACTCCCGGCTGGGTCCGTCGTTCCGCGATAAACCAAACCGCGCAGAGCGAATGAGCGGCCGATAGCGGCTACTACGCCGTCACCCGCTCCCCGATGTACTGCCGCACCAGCTTCAGCAACTCGTCCTCCTGATAGGGCTTTCCGAGGTACTCGTTGACGCCGAGTTCGAACGCCGTGCTGCGATGCTTCTCGGCCGTGCGCGAGGTGATCATGATGATCGGGATGCGCGACGTCGTGGGCGAACTGCGGATGTTGCGGGTCAGGTCGTAACCGTCCATGCGGGGCATCTCGATGTCGACCAGCATGACGTCGGGCTTCGCGTCCTGCAGTTGCCGCAGGGCGTCGACGCCATCCTTGGCCAGCAGCACGTTGAAATTGTTGCGCTCGAGCAGCCGCTGTGTAACGCGCGCGAACGGTCAGCGAGTCATCGACGACCATCACGGTCGGGACCGACGCCACGCCGATCTCGGTAGGCGGCTCGGCGCGCGTCGGAGCGAGCTTCGCCTCCGCGCGCAGTTCCTCTTCAAAGATCGCCGGCGGTTCAGGCGCACGAGCGATCAACTGCACCGGGTTGATGATCAGCACGATCTCGCCGTTACCGAGAATCGTCGCGCCGAGAATGCCGGCCAGGCGCGCGACCTGCTTGCCGACGTTCTTGACCACGACCTCCTGGTTACTTGACACGTCATCGACCGCAATCGCCATGTGATCGTCGCCCGAGCGCAGCAAAATGACCGGCGTCTGCTTCGACAGGTGCCCGGTCGTCTCCTCGCCCACCAGTTGCGACAGCGGCCGCAACACGACGGCACCGACCGGCGGAATGTCGATCATTCCCTCGGCGAGCGACGGCAGCAGCACCACGGGACGATAACGGCGCACCTGCTCGACCATACCGGCCGGCAGTGCATAGCGTCGGGTTCCGATCCGCGCCAGCACGACCTGCGCCACGGCCAGCGTCATCGGCAGGTAGAGAGTGAAACGCGTCCCGCGCCCGGTCTCACTCGAGACCGCGATGCGGCCGCCGAACGAGGAGAGCTCCGCACGCACGACGTCCATGCCGACGCCGCGGCCGGCGAGTTCGGTGACTTCGGTCGCCGTCGAAAAGCCGGGCAGGAAGATGAGGTCCATCAGTTCGCGATCGCCGAGCGTCGCCTCGGCGCCGATCAGGTCGCGTTCGATGGCGCGCTGGCGGATGCGTTCGAGGTTCAGGCCCGCACCGTCGTCACTGAGCACGACGACGATTTCATTGGCCTCCTGCCGCACATCGAGTACGAGTTCGCCCGTTTCGGCCTTGCCGGCAGAGCGGCGTTCGGCCGGCAGTTCGAGCCCGTGCACGATCGCATTGCGGATCAGGTGCTCAAATGGCCCGACCATCTTCTCGAGCACGCCGCGGTCGATTTCGGTGGTGCCGCCGCGTACGTCGACATTGACGCGCTTGTCCAGCTCCTTCGCCGTCTGGCGCGCCACCCGGTACAGGCGCTCGGACACGTTGGCGAACGGCACCAGGCGCACGCGCATAAGCTGCTGCTGCAGTTCACGCGTCAGCCGCGACTGCGAGGTCAGGTCGGTGTCGGCCGATCTGCAGGCCCTTCACCATGTTGCTCTGGACCATCGCGACGTCCTCGACCGACTCGGCGAGCATGCGCGTCAGCTCCTGCAGCCGGGTATAGCGGTCGAACTCGAGCGGATCGAAGTCCGACGATTCGCGCGAGAGCGACGCCCCGCGCGCCTGCACCTGCGCTTCGGCCTGGATCTCGACCTCGCGCAGCTGGGCACGCAGGCGCTGGATGTTTTCCGTGAGGTCCGTCAGCGAGCCCTTGATCGTCGACACCTCGTTTTCGAGTTTCGAGCGGGCGATCGAGACTTCACCGGCCTGGTCGACCAGCTTGTCGAGCACATCGGCGCGTACGCGGATGAACGGCGACGTCTGCGGCTGGGCCGAGGCCGCGGCGGGGAGTGTCGCCTCGACGCTGGACGGCAATGCCGGCGCCGGCTTGTCGCTGCGCGTCTCCGGCTTCGTCTCGCCACGCGCGCTGGCGAAGTCGATGACGGCTGCCCGCGCGGGTACCGCTGTTTCGGTTTCAGGTGCGACCGGTGGAGTCGCGGCAGCCGCTGCCGCGGCGGCCGCGGCGGCATCCGGGTTCTGCAGTTCGTCGTACAGGCCCATCGCCTGGTCGTACTGTCCCTGCAGGTCTTCGATGATGATGCCGGGCACGTCGGAGAGCTGCATGGCGGCTTCCATGCGCGTTTCCATGTCGTGCACCAGTTCGCCCAGGCGCATCGCGCCGGCCATACGTGCGCTGCCCTTGACCGTGTGGAGCTTGCGCATCAGGTCCCGAGCGATCTCCTTGTCATTCGGGTCGCCCTCGAGGCCACGCAGCGCCGTGCCGATCGAAGGCAGGAGGTCCGCCGCCTCCGCCAGGAACACTTCCAGCAGGTCGGCATCGAGCTCGTCGTGCACTCTGGACGCGGCGGCTTCGTCGGCCTCCTCCTCGGCAGCAGTGACCGTCGTCGCTCTCCCGGGATCGCCCGTGTTGACTGGCTCTGTCCTGCCGGTGGCCGTCGGTGCGAGCGGAGCGACGGTGGGCGTCTCCTCCAGCAGCGCGTCGGCGGCAGCGGCGGGGATGGGCTCCAGCCGGGCAAGCTCTGCCGGCGACTCATTCGCGGCGAGCGGTTCGTGCGGTGGCATCTCGACCGTGCCTATGGCCGAAGGGTGCATGACCACCGGTGCCAGTTCGTCGTGCAGCGCGCTGTGTGCGCGTACCACCACCACCAGGTCCTGCAGCGCACCGGCTTCCAGCGGCGACTCGTCCGGATATATGCCCGCGGCAAACTGGTGCAGCATGCCGCGCATGCGCTCGATCACGCGCTCGAGCGTGTCGAATTGCGCCCCCGTAAGCGCGAGATGCCGCGGACCCGAGAGCATCGACAGCGTATGCATCAGGTCATCGAGCGGATCGGCGATGGCGATGACCGGGTCCAGTCCAACGGTCTTCGATATGCCTGACAAGGAGTGCGCACGGCGCACGACCTGCGCCGACACCACTCGCTCTGGCTCATAGCGCCATTCCGTGATGTCGTTCGCCAGCACACGCATGCACTCGTCGGCCTCGTTGAGGAAGACGGAATACAGACCATGGCTGATCTCGAGCGGCCCGATGCGCCGCACGTCCTCGTCGTCCTCAGCCGCGGGCGCCGCAATCTGCGCCTCGTCCGGCTCGGCGCGGGCGGGGAGCTCGAACTGCGCTTCGACCGCCGCGGATTCGACCGACGGCGCGACGTCGGCTGCGACATCCTCCGTGAGGTGGAGCGCACCTTCGGCGTGCTCGCCCGGCAACGGCTCAGGCTCATGCAGGGCGTCGAGGTCGAAGTCCAATACCGTGCTGGTGGCAGGACGCGTTGCCTGCTCGACCTCGTCCGGCAGCGCGGCCTCCTGCACGATCGGCGCGCTGCCTTCAGGCTTTGGGGGCGTATCTCCCGCCGGGATTTCGCCCGAGAACTCGAACATGCCGCCTTCTCGCACGCGCTGCGAGGCGATCACCAGCGGCGCCGGTTCGATGTGCGCCAGTGGATCGCGGTCGATGGTGTCGACCCAGGCGCGGATCACGCGCTGGGCGCCGTCGGCCAGGTCGATGAGATCGTCCGTGGCCGGCCGCTCCTGCGCCAGCCACAGATTGAAGCATTGCTCCACGCCCCAGGCGCCCTCGCCGACGTGCTTGAAGCCGACCATGCGGCTCGAGCCCTTGAGCGTGTGGAAGGCACGGCGGACTGTCGTCAGCGTGGCCTTGTCGTCGCGCTTGGAGCGCAGTTCGGCGAGGTTCTCGACGATGCTGTCGAGCACTTCACGCGCTTCCTCGACGAATATCTCGCGCAGCTCACTGTCGGCAGCCGCCTGGCTGGACGGCAGCGGAGCCGTCGGCGGCGGCGCCTCGGGAGCCTTGGCCGGTGCCAGGAGCTGCTCGAGTTCCAGCGCATCTTCACGCACCGGCACGTCCTTGAGCTGCGTGAGCAGTTGCAGCGCGCGAGCCGCCTTCGTCTTCAGCGGTTCGCTGTCGAGCAGGTCGGCCTCGTTCGACAGCATCGGCAACAGCCGGTCGAGCTCGCCGATCGCCCGCGCATCGCCCGCCACATGGGTCAGGCGCAGCGCCTGCTGGTGCGCGGATTCGAGTGTCTTGCGCGCGGCGGTCTCGACATTGTCGGTGCGTCGTGGCTCCGAGACGCGCATGTCGATCGTGCGCGGTGCCGGGTGGTACTCCTCGTCGGTCGGTGCCAGCACCGATTCGTCGGCCGGCAGCGATCCAAGCTCGGCCGAAAACACTCCGGTCGACGGGTCGTAGTGGAACATGCCACGCGGGCGCTCGCTGTCCTGGCTGAGGCTCTCGACGAAGAACCCGACTGCACCCAGGTTCTGGGCAATGCGGCTGAACTCCTCATGCTCCGGCGCGATGGCCGCATCCACGAAACGCGCGACCGACTGCTGGACGTTGCGCAGCGCCGCGACCGGTTCCTCGTAGCCGAGCAGCGACAGCACGCCACAGACCTGGTCGAACATCGCCGTGGTGGCGGGCAGGTCGGCGCGCTCGGTCGGATTGCGGAAGAAACGATCGAGACGCTGCTCGATCTCTCTCAGGGTGGACTGCGTCTCCGCGACCACCGTGCCCATCGTCAGGCGGTCCTGCGCCCGCCGCGCAAGGTCCGACATCCACGGACCGGCCTCCGGCAGCGGCTGGCCCTTCCGCGCCTTCAGCAGCCGCTCCATGACGAGCTGGGCGCGGCCCTCATACTCGGTGTCCATCTGCGGCAGTTCGTCCACGCCGAGATCGGTGAACAGCAGTGCCGAGGCGACCTCGATGCCGAGTCGTTCACGCACGTCCGCCGGCAACTTGGCGTATTCGCGCGTGACCTTGCCGATCGCTTCGACCGTCGCGCCGATCGCGCGCGCCGCGAGCTTGGACGCCGACTCTCGCGCCAGCGTGATCTCCTGGTCGAACTTCGCGCTCTCCCCGGCCCCGGCAACGATCTGCCCCCACAGCTGCTTGGCCTGCGCCAGCGCTTCCTTCAGCGAACGCAGCGCATCCGAGTCGAGTGCCGTCAGCGATGCGCGCTCGAAGTCCGCCGGTATCAGCGCGTCGAGGCCGTAGAGCCGCTTGATCTCGGCCACGCGCGTCGTTCCGCCGTGCGCACGCCCCACGTAGTAGAGCGAATCGACCATCAGGCGCTCGGCCACCGCGCCGCCGCCTTCGATCATGCGTCGAAGCTGCAGGTTGAGGCGCGCCAGGACCCTCTTCAGGTCGACATCGACCGGAACGGCGCCAGCCTCCAGTCCTTCGAGCAGCCCGCGAACGATCCACCAGAAGCTGCGCGCCAGCCCGCGCTGGGGCAGGTGCTCCAGATCGGCGAGCGCCTCGCGCATGCGCTTGCGGCGCCCGGCATCGTTCGCATCGCGCAGGAAACCCAGCAGACCCAGTTCGAAACGCGCGCGACGATCGCGCAGCTGGTCGGACGGGATCTGGCGCGCTTCGATCTGGTGAAACGCCGGACGCCGCGACAGGTCAGGAAAGATCAGGTCGGCCGGATGGACACGGCTCGCCCGATTGAGCACGAGCACGTCGCGGTAGTAGGGGAAGAGTCGGATCGGCTGGTTCGGCCGACCTGACAGCAGCGCCTCGAGATAGGCGACGACGGCCGTGAGCGCCGTCTCGACCGAGCGCACCGCCGCCGGCAGGCAATCCTTCGGTTCGGCCTCGAAGCGGCGGGTCACCTGCTCGACGGCATCGGTCACCAGCGCCACGCCGCGCAGGTCGAGCAGTTGCAGCGCGCCGTTGGCCTGATGCACCTGGCTGCGCGCATTGCGCAGGCTGTCGACGTCCTGCTTGCTGGCGAGAAACGCCTTCAGTCCGTTGACCGCCTCGGTCAGCGAATTGCGGATCTCATCGATCACCCACGCGAGCGGCGCGATGTCCGGCGCAGCGCCGACCAGGTGATTGGGGTCGTGTCGTTCGGCCATGTCGTGTTCCTCAGCTGCCGGATCCGGCAGCCTGCTGCCCGCTCCCCGGACGGTCGCGGTCGGCTTCGCGCGACTCTAGCGACGCCGATACCCGGCGCATCCGCCCACAAGAGCGCTCCAACGCGATCATTTCAGCGTTTCAGCCGACGCGGAATCGCGCGACCGAGGCCTTCAGTTCCCGGGCCAGCGTCGCGAGCTGGCCGATCGACTGGGCCGCCTGCCGGGTGCCGTGCGACGTCTGCTCGGTCACCGCCAGGATTCGTTCAATCGACTGCGCCACGCCACCGGCCGAACTGGCCTGGTCGTTCGTCGTCGACGCGATGCGCTCGATCAGCTCCGCAAGCTGGCGCGAGACGCGGCCGATGTCGCCGAGCGCGTTGCCGGCCGCATCGGACAGTTTCGTTCCCTCGACCACGCCCTGCGTGCTCTTTTCCATCGCCGCCACCGCGTCCTGCGTGTCGGTCTGAATCGTGCGCACCAGCGCGCCGATCTGCTTCGCGGCCTCGGCCGAACGATCCGCCAGGCGCTGCACTTCCTCGGCCACGACCGAAAAGCCGCGACCGGCGTCACCCGCCGACGCCGCCTGGATCGCGGCGTTCAAGGCCAGCACGTTCGTCTGCTCCGTGATGTCCGTGATCAGCTCGACGATCTCGCCGATCTCCTGCGACGACTCGCCCAGTCGCTTGATCCGCTTCGCCGTCTCCTGGATCTGCTCGCGGATCTCGTTCATGCCGGCGATCTGGTTGAACACCGCGCGCTGGCCGCGCTCGGCGGCGTCGAGCGATGCGCGCGCCACCTTGGCCGACTCACCCGCGCTCTTGGAGACGTCGTTGATCTGCGATGCCATCTTCAGCACCTTGTCGCCGGTGTCCTTGATCTCCTTCGACTGCGCTTCGGATGCGGTCAACAGCCGCGTCGCGATATCGCGCGCGGCGGTGGATGCCGTGTTCACCTGCTCGGCGGTGTTGTTGATACGGCCCACCAGCCCGCGCAACTCTTCCACCGTGTAGTTCACCGAGTCGGCAATGGCACCGGTGATGTCCTCCGACACCGTGGCCTGCACCGTCAGGTTGCCGTCGGCGACCTCCTGCAATTCGTTCATCAACCGCAGAATCGCGGCCTGGTTCGTCTCATTGGTGCGTTTGGCTTCCTGCTCGAGGCGCTCGGCCTGCATCCGCTGGATCTCCGCTTCGGCCGCACGCTTGCGGGTGTCTTCCAGCAGCACCTTGACGATCGCGAATGCAGACAACAGCAGACCGATGCCGAAGAACGCCATGACGAACAGCGCGATCGTCCGTGCGGCCTGCTCCTTCGTATAGAGGCCGCCCAGTTCGGTGACCTGCTGCCGCAGGGGTTCGGAGTCACGCAGGATCGCGAGTTCGGCCTCCTTGGACTGCACGATGGCCTGCAGGCTGCTGATTGCGCCCGCGATCGAGGTCTGGAACTCGGCGTACACCCGCGTCAGTTCCTGCAGCCGGGTGCGCGCTTCGGGGTCCGTCGTCGCGGCCAGCCGCAATGCGTCCGAGCCGGCCAGCAGCGCCTGGGTCAGGTCGCGGAACTGGTTGATGTCGCGCCCGAGCGTCAGTGCGACTTCCGCGTTGGCGACGTTGCCCGCCACGAGTGAATTCGCGCTCTTGCCGAGTCGCTGCGTCAGCGTGACGAGCTGCGCGGCGGTCGCGATCTCGCGCGGCGGTGCGCCGGCCTGCAGCTTGAGGGCGGTGACTTCTTCCGTCAGCTGCTGCAGGCGCGGACTGGCTTCGTTGATCTTGCGGATGACGTCGCCGAACGCGAGCAGTGCCTTCTCGTTGGCGATGATGACCGAGGCGGCGGCCTCGCTCGCCCGCCAGCGTTCGTTCAGTTTGGCCAGTGTCGGCTGGATGTCCGATGACGATCCCGAGAGTCCCCTTCCGGAATCTCCATTGGCAAGTGCGTCGAGGTTGGCGGCAATGGCGTCGCGGCTTTCGCGCAATTCCAGGAAGGCCTCGCGTGAACCTTCGACCGCATTGGGCGCCGCCTTCGCCAATCGCTGCGTGTGCATCAGCGTATCGCCGACGATCGCGGTCTGCAGCGTGCCGGTCGTGGTCATCCGGTTGTAAACCAGGAGCACCGTCACCAGCACGAAGAAGCAGAAGCCGAGCAGGATCAGCAGTACCTGCACCTGCGTGTTGATCGGCCGGTCGCCGATCACCGGCAGCTTGAATGCAAGCAGCCGGTCGACCAGCCGCAGCGCCATGCCCTCGCCGCCGCGATCGATCATCACGGTCCTGGGCGCAGCACGGGCCGACTCCGTGCTCGGTGCCGAGCTGCGGAACGGGTCCGCCGACTCCTTCTGCTTTCGCTCGCTCGGCTTGCGCCGGAAGAGCGACCCCATCTCGAGTGCCATTTGATCCTCCGCCCTGACTCGCCCCCGGCTTAGCGCCGGACCGCACTCACCGCCACTGGCCGCGGTGCCGCGCCTTCATTGTTTGCCTGCGTGCGCCACCACGTGCCGTTACGCATGGATCGCGCTAAACGCCGGCGCCGCCGCCAGCTCGCGCAGATCGAGTTCCGTGAGTGTCATTCCCTCGAGATCGCGGTAGCGGCTGCGCTCCCAGCCTGGCCGCGTCGCGCCATCACTGTCGAGGGCGTCAAGATCCTTGAGATTCCGGATGCCGAAGGCACGGGTCACCAGGATGCCGGCGGCGATGCCCAGCACCTTCCGCGAGCACCAGCAACTGCTGGCTCTGCTCGGCGGGCAGGGGCTCGCGACCGATCATGTGTTGCAGGTCGACGACGCCGACCAGGCGACCACGGACGTTGGCCAGGCCGCGGTACCACGGCTTCGTCCACGGCACGCGCGCGATCTCCGGCAGTGTCACGACCTCGGCGGCCAGGCCCATTTCGATCAGATAGTTCTCGGCTCCGATGCGGACGGCCAGGCGCGTCGGCTCCGTCGGCAGATTCGGGCGCCTCCTTGAGGCGCTGTGCCAGCTGCGTCGAAAACTCGCGCAGCTTGACCAACTGTCGGGTGCTGACGTCGCGTTGCGTGGCCATGGAATGCATTCGTTCAGCCGAGCGCCGAGATCTTCTCGATCAGCTCTTCGGGCTTCACCGGCTTGGTGATGTAGTCACGTGCGCCTTGTCGCAGACCCCAGATGCGGTCGGTCTGCTGGTTCTTGCTGGTGCACATGATGATCGGTATGTCCTGCGTCGCGGGGTCCTTGGACAACGCGCGCGTGAGCTGGAAACCGTTCTGGCCCGGCATGACGACGTCCATCAGGATCAGGTCCGGCATCACCGCCTTGACCTTCATCATCGCCTCCTCCGCGTTTTCCGCCATCGACACGGCGTAGCCCTGCTTGGTCAGCAGCTCGTTGAGGAAGAAGCGCTCGGTAGGCGAATCGTCGACGATCAGTACTTTCTTGATAGGCATCGGCCCCCCGCTAAGGCCCGTGGTTCAGTTCATTGAATGCTGCTTCACGGCCGACAGCAGGCTGTCCTTCGTGAACGGCTTCGTCAGATATTCGCTGGAACCCACCATGCGCCCGCGCGCGCGATCGAACAGCCCGTCCTTCGACGACAACATGACGACCGGCGTCTTGTGAAAACGCGGACTGCGCTTGATCAGCGCGCACGTCTGGTAGCCGTCCAGCCGTGGCATCAGGATGTCGCAGAAGATGATGTTGGGTTGATGGTCGTTGATCTTCGAAAGCGCCTCGAAGCCGTCCTGCGCCAGGATCACCTGGCAGCCGGCCTGCGAAAGGAAGATCTCCGCGCTGCGACGGATGGTGTTCGAATCGTCGATCACCATCACCTTCTTGCCGCGGATATCCGAGAAATCCTGTGCTGCCATGTCGTGTCCTCGATCCTCAACCGGCCTGTGGATGCCGCCGGTCAATGCCATGCGGGACTCGCCCTGGCAAAAACGCGCGGACGATTCTATCGACCGATCTCCGCGTTTTTATACGAAGCTGTCCGTGCACGCCGCATCGAAAACCACGGTTCCGCGGTCAGATTTCGACCATTTCGAAATCTTCCTTCCGCGCCCCGCACTCCGGACAGGTCCAGTTCGGAGGGATATCTTCCCAGCGGGTCCCCGGCACAATCCCCGACTCCGGCACCCCCGCGGCCTCGTCGTAGATCCACCCGCAAATCAGGCACATCCAGGTTTTCGTCCCCACAGTCGTCGTCATCATGGCTCAAGGACACAGGCGTGCGATCGCACGCTCAGCGGCTAAAATCAAACACTTAGCGAACGATCATAACGTGGGCTACTAACACTCCGCTACCGCCTTCGCGCGAGCGGTGGAGGGTCCGCGTAGCATCGTACCTTTTGCGACACACTTCGATGTCCACGCTTCCGGTAGTGCTCAGTTTTGGCCTGTCCGACGCCACCGGCGCGACCGGCCTGCAGGCCGACTTTCTGGCCGTGGCGAGCATGGGCTGCCACCCGACAAGCGTGATCACGGCCATCGCGACCGCCGGCGGCGCGCGCAACGACGACTGGGTTGCGATCGACGAGGATCTAATTGAAGGGCAGGGGCAGGCCGTGCTGCAGAACATGCCGGTGGCCGCGTTCAAGGTGGGCGCCATCGGCGCGATGGACCAGTTGCAACCCATCGCCGCCATCCTGGCCGACTTTGACTCCGTGCCCGTCGTGCTCGATCCGGTCATCGGGCGCGATCTTGACGACGAGGACGACGCCGACTTCGCCGCCGGTTTGCGTGAACTGCTGATTCCGCAGACGACGGTGTTGACGCTCGGCCTGGCGCAGGCACGCCGACTGGTCAGTCTTGCGGACGAGCAGGAACGTGGCGAAGAGTTGACGGCGGAAGGGTGCGCGCGCGAACTCATCGGCTGGGGCTGCGAGTTCGTGCTGTTCGCGGATGCCGAACCCGGGTCCGAGCAGATCGTCAATGCGCTCTACGACGAAACCGGACTCGTGCGCAGCGACCGGCTGCCACGGCTCGACGCCGCCACAACCCGCGTCCAGGGTGCCGGCGATACCCTGTCGGCAGCGCTGGCCGGACTGCTGGCGCAAGGGCTCGACGTGCCGGAAGCCATGCAGGAAGCATCGCAGTACACGGCGGCGGCAGTCCTGCATTCCTTTCATGCCGGCATCGGCATGGCAATCCCCGATCGGCTGTTCTGGGCCGGCGACGATGACGAAGACGACGCGGACACCGTTGATAACTGAACGCGCAGCACTGGCCGAGCGCGTCGCGGGGACGTATCTGCTGACCCCGGACGTCGACGCTTCGGGCTTCGGGGCGCTGCAGGCGAGTCTCAATGCGGCGCTCGCGGCCGGTGTGTCGATCGTCCAGTACCGCAACAAGCGGGCGGAAGAAGGCGAACGGCGCGCCCAGGCGCGGTCACTGAGGGATCTCGTGCGCGCACGCGGTGCACTCTTCATCGTGAATGACGATATCGATCTCGCCCTCGAGATCGAAGCCGACGGCGTGCACCTGGGACGTGATGACGGTGACATTGCCGCCGCCCGCCGGCGGCTGCCACACGGCCTGCTTGGCGTGTCCTGCTACGACGACATCGCGCGCGCCGAGACGGCTGCCGCGGCCGGTGCCGACATCATCGCCTTCGGTTCGGTCTTCGTTTCAGGAACCAAACCGGACGCGGTGCGCGCGTCGCTGGACCTGTTGCAACACGCCCGCGAGCGATTCGCCGACCAGCGCATCGTTGCGATCGGCGGCATCGACGTATCGAACATCCGCTCGGTCAGCGCCGCCGGCGCCCACGCCGCCGCCCTGATCAGTTCCGTCTTCGATGCAGCCGATCCGGTCGCCGCGGTCCGGCAACTGCAACACGCCTTTCACGAGGGACAGCTCGAGTATGACTCGCAACGAACAACTGTTTGAGCGCGCCCAACGATCGATCCCAGGCGGCGTGAATTCGCCGGTGCGAGCCTTCCGCTCCGTCGGCGGCACGCCGCGCTTCATCGAGCGTGCCGAGGGACCTTACTTCTGGGATGCCGACGGCCAGCGCTACATCGACTACATCGGATCCTGGGGCCCGATGATCCTCGGCCATGGCCACCCTGCCGTCGTCCGCGCCGTGCAGGAGGCCGCCGCGCGCGGTCTGTCGTACGGCGCGCCGACCGAGGCCGAGGTCGTGATGGCCGAAGAGCTCCTGAAGCTCGTCCCGTCGATGGACCAGTTGCGGCTCGTGTCGTCCGGCACTGAGGCCGCGATGAGCGCGATCCGGCTGGCGCGCGGCGCCGCCGGTGGCGGCAAGGGACGGCGCAAGATCATCAAGTTCGAAGGCTGTTACCACGGTCATGCCGACAGCCTGCTGGTGAAGGCGGGTTCGGGCCTGCTGACCTTCGGCAACCCGAGCAGCGCCGGCGTGCCGGCCGAAATCACCCAGCACACACTCGTGCTCGACTACAACGAACCGCAGCAGCTCGTCGATGCCTTCCGCCAGCACGGTGACGACATTGCCTGCGTCATCGTGGAGCCGGTGGCCGGCAACATGAACCTCGTGCGGTCGACGCACGAGTTCCTGCAGACGATGCGCGAGCTGACTGCGAAGCACGGCGCGCTGCTCGTATTCGACGAGGTGATGTCAGGCTTCCGCGTGGCGCTCGGCGGCGCGCAGTCGCTGTACGGCATCGACCCGGACCTGACCGTGCTGGGCAAGGTGATCGGCGGCGGCATGCCGGTCGCGGCGTTCGGCGGCAAGCGCGAGTTCATGCAACATCTCGCTCCGCTGGGCGCTGTCTATCAGGCCGGCACGCTGTCCGGGAACCCGGTGGCTGTTGCCTGCGGCCTGGCCACCTTGCGGGAGATCCAGCGTCCGGGGTTCTATGAGGACCTCGCCGCCCGCACGCAGCAACTGGTCAGTGGACTGGTCGCAACGGCGCTCTCGGTCGAGCCCGGTCTAGCGTTCTCGGGCGATAGCGTGGGGGGCATGTTCGGCGTCTACTTTGCCGAGGAGCCACCGTCCAGTTACGCTCAGGTCATGGCGTCGGACAAGGACCGCTTCAACCGGTTCTTCCATGCCATGCTGGCGCGGGGCGTGTACCTGGCGCCTTCTGCCTTCGAAGCGGGATTCGTTTCGATCGCACATGACACGAAAGTGATCGAGGCCACACTCGGCGCCGCCCGCGAATCCTTCGCGGCCCTGGGCTGATTACCCTATATATCAACCGTTTGGCCGGGAACCATTCCGCTGCCAGATGGACGAAAATCGGACCATGCGATTCCATCGACTCCTGACCCTCTTCCTCGCGGCAAGCCTTGGCTCTGTCGCGCACTCCCAATCTCTGCCCCGCTTCGGCGCGCCGGAACCGCACGTGAAGGCGGAACTGGTGGCAGAGTCCGACGCCATCGTGCCGGGCCAACCGCTCCAGCTCGCGCTGAAGCTGGCGCACGAGAAGGAGTGGCACACCTACTGGCAGGTGCCGGGCGACTCCGGACTGCCGACACGGATCGAGTGGCAACTGCCCGCCGGGTTCGCGGCCGGTCCGATCGAGTGGCCCTACCCGCATCGGCTGCCTGCCGGCCCGCTGGTGAACTTTGGCTATGAGGGGGAGACGTTGCTGCTCACCCGGGTGCAGGTCCCGACGGACCTGGCGACTGGCAAGACAGTCACGCTCAAGGCCAAGGCTGAATGGCTCGAGTGCAAGGACGTCTGCATTCCGGGCAGCGCCGACCTCTCGTTGACGCTGCCGGTGCGCGCGGCGGCGGCCGCGTCGCCGCAGGCGGCGCTATTCGCGCAGGCACGCAAGCTGGTGCCGGGCGCCGTGTCCGGCGTCACCGCGAAAGGAACGATCGATGGCGATCGCATCCGCCTCGCGCTGGCCGTTCCGGCTGACCGCAAGGTCGACACCCTGGAGTTCTTCCCGCTCGAGGAAGAGCGTATCGAACCTGCTGCTGCGCAGGTCCTGAACCGCGGTGACGGCACGGCGCTCTACCTGACGGCGGCCAAGCCGGTGAAAGCCGAGGCCAAGTCGCTTGCCGGCGTGCTGGTCGTCAACGGCGGTCCGGCCAAATCCGGAGGGCTGGATTGCCACGGTCGAGGCTCCGCTGGTGGCCGGCGCCGTCAGCACGGCTCCGGCGACGACGGCAGCCTCCTCTTCAGCTCCGACGATGTCACTGCTCGCGGCCCTCGGCGCGGCTTTCATCGGCGGCCTGATCCTGAACCTGATGCCGTGCGTATTCCCGGTGCTCTCACTGAAACTCATCGGCCTGGCTCAGCACCGTACGCACAGCGGACCGATGGCTGCGCACGGTGTCGCATTCGCCGTGGGCGTGGTTCTTTCGTTCGTGCTGCTGGCGGGGCTGCTGATCGCCTTGCAACAGGCCGGCAGCGCGCTCGGATGGGGCTTCCAGTTGCAGACGCCGTGGGTGGTGACGCTGCTCACCATCCTGTTCTTTGTGATCGGACTCAACCTGCTGGGCGTGTACGAGTTCACGTTCGGCAGCGGTCTTGGCAATACCAAGGCGGCCGACGCGCTGGTGGGCAAGTCCGACTGGCGCGGCAGCTTCGGCACCGGCGTACTGGCGGTGATCGTCGCGTCGCCATGCACGGCACCCTTCATGAGCGCGGCACTCGGTTACGCGATTACGCAGCCGGCGGCCATCGCCCTGTCGGTGTTCGCGATGCTCGGGGTCGGCATGGCGATGCCCTACCTGCTGCTGACGCTGTTCCCGGCGTTGCTGGCAAAACTGCCACGGCCGGGACGCTGGATGGAACTGTTCAAGCAGTTCATGGCGTTCCCAATGTTTGCCACCTGCGTCTGGTTGCTGTGGGTGCTGGCGCAGCAGGTCGATGCCGGCGGCGTGGCGCTCGCCCTCGGTGTGCTGGTGGCGGTCTCGTTTGCTCTCTGGTCGCTGGGACTCGCGCAGCGCGGAGCCAATCGGTTCCGATGGGTCGCGCTGATCGGTGCCGTACTTGCCGCGATCACCTTCACGCCGATCGCCACGTCGGAGCCCGTCGCCAACGGCGGCCGGGCCAGCAGCAGTGCCGACTGGGTCGCATACTCGCCGCAAAAGCTGGCCGAGCTGCGCGGCCAGGGCAAGGCCGTTTTCGTTGACTTCACAGCCGCCTGGTGCGTGACCTGCCAGGTCAACAAGCGCGTGGCGCTGAACACCGACAAGGTCAAGTCGCGGTTCGCCGGGTCCGACATCGTGCGCATGAAGGCCGACTGGACCAACCGTGACGAGCAGATCACGCGCGCGCTGGCGGAATTCGGGCGCAACGGCGTGCCCCTGTATGTCCTCTATGACCGTACGGGCAAACCGACGGTCCTGCCAGAACTTCTGACGGAGAACACGGTCCTAGCGGCGCTCGACAAGCTCAACTGAGGAGTTCTGCATGAAGCGCGCCGCTTCGATTTTCCTGACGTCGTGTCTGCTCGCTGCCGGGACTGCCGCAGCCGCCGTGACCGCCGGACAGCCGGCCCCTGCTTTCAAGGGCACCGATGTTTCCGGCAAACCCGTTTCGCTCGCTGACTTCAAGGGCAAGTACGTCGTCCTCGAGTGGAACAACCCCAATTGCCCGTTCGTCATGAAGCACTACGACAGCGGCAACATGCAGGCGCTGCAGAAGCGCTACGGGGCTGACAACGTGGCGTGGATTTCCGTCAACTCGACCAGTGACTTGCATTCCGACTACATGTCGCCGGAAAAGCTTGCCGCCTGGTTCAAACAGCAGAACGCGGCGCCCGTGGCCGTGCTGATGGACACCAAGGGCGAAATTGGCCGCGCCTACGGCGCCAAGGTCACGCCGCATATGTACATCGTCGACCCGAAGGGCACCGTGATCTACGCCGGCGCCATCGACGACAAGCGCAGCGCGAACCCTGCCGATGTCAAAGCAGCCACGAACTATGTAGCGGCTGCACTGACCGATGCCCGCTCAGGCAAGCCGGTCGCGACCGCCACCTCAAGCGCATACGGCTGCACGATCAAGTACTGAGTCGGCACCCTACTTGCCAAAACAAACGGCCCGCAACTGCGGGCCGTTTGTTTTGAGGCGGCACGAACGCTGCGGGCGAGTTGCCCGCAGTTGTTCCTTACATATCCATTCCCATCCCGCCCATCCCGCCCATTCCACCACCGCCGCCATGCGCCGCCGGCTTGTCTTCCACCAGTTCGGCAACCATCGCATCGGTCGTCAGCATCAGGCTGGCCACAGAGGCTGCGTTCTGCAGCGCGGTGCGGGTCACCTTGGTCGGATCAAGCACGCCCATCTCGACCAGATCACCGTACTCGTGCGTCGCGGCGTTGTAGCCGTAGTTGCCCTTGCCGTTGGCCACGGCATTGACGACCACGCTCGGCTCGTCGCCGGAGTTGGCGACGATCTGGCGCAGCGGCTCTTCCATCGCGCGCAGCACGATCTTGATGCCCGCGTCCTGGTCGGTGTTCTCGCCCTTCAACTTGGAGATGGCCTGCTTCGCGCGGATCAGCGCAACGCCGCCACCGGCGACGATGCCTTCTTCAACCGCCGCGCGCGTGGCGTGCAGTGCGTCCTCGACGCGGGCCTTGCGCTCCTTCATTTCGACTTCGGTGGCGGCACCGACCTTGATGAGCGCCACACCGCCGGCCAGCTTGGCGACACGCTCCTGCAGCTTTTCCTTGTCGTAGTCGCTGGTGGCTTCCTCGATCTGGGCGCGGATCGCCTTGACGCGTGCCTCGATGGTCTTGGGTTCGCCAGCGCCGTCGATGATCGTCGTGTCTTCCTTGGCGATCTCGACTTTCTTGGCCTGGCCGAGATCGTTCAGCGTCGCCTTCTCGAGCGTCATGCCGGTTTCCTCGGCAATGACTGTTCCACCCGTCAGGGTCGCGATGTCTTCCAGCATGGCCTTGCGACGATCGCCGAAGCCCGGGGCCTTGACGGCACAGGTCTTCAGAATGCCGCGGATGCTGTTGACGACCAGCGTTGCCAGCGCTTCGCCTTCGACTTCTTCGGCGACGATCAGCAGCGGACGACCGGCCTTGGCGACCTGTTCAAGAATGGGCAGAAGATCACGGATGTTGCCGATCTTCTTGTCGTGCAACAGCACGTACGGGTTCTCTAGGATCGCGATCTGCTTGTCCGGCTGGTTGATGAAGTACGGCGACAGGTAGCCGCGATCGAACTGCATACCCTCGACAACTTCGAGCTCGGTATTGAGCGACTTGCCGTCCTCGACCGTAATGACACCCTCTTTGCCGACTTTGTCCATCGCATCAGCAATGATCTTGCCGATCTCGGGGTCCGCATTCGCCGATATCGAACCGACCTGGGCGATTTCCTTGCTGGTCGTGGTGGGCTTGCTGATCTTCTTGAGTTCCTCGACTGCGGCGATGACGGCCTTGTCGATGCCGCGCTTCAGGTCCATCGGGTTCATGCCGGCGGCCACATACTTCATGCCCTCCGTCACGATCGACTGCGCCAGCACGGTGGCAGTGGTCGTGCCGTCACCGGCGATGTCCGAAGTCTTGGAGGCGACTTCCTTGACCATCTGCGCACCCATGTTCTCGAACTTGTCCTTAAGTTCGATTTCCTTGGCAACCGAGACTCCGTCCTTGGTGACCGTCGGGGCGCCAAAGCTGCGCTCGAGCACGACGTTGCGGCCCTTCGGACCCAGCGTGACCTTGACTGCGTTGGCCAGGACGTTTACGCCCTTGACCATGCGATGACGTGCGTCATCGCCGAAGAAAACTTGTTTCGAAGCCATAGAACCTCTCTGTGAAAATTATGTGGCCGGCCGCACAGCGGCTGGCGCCACGGAACAATTAGGCAACGACGCCCATCAGGTCTTCTTCGCGCATGACGAGGAGTTCCTCGCCATCGACCTTGACCGTCTGGCCCGAGTACTTGCCGAACAGCACCTTGTCGCCGACCTTGACGTCGAGCGCGACGATCTTGCCGTTGTCATCACGCTTGCCGGGCCCGACCGCGACGATTTCGCCCTGGTCGGGCTTCTCCGCGGCGTTATCGGGAATGACGATTCCGGATGCAGTCTTGCGCTCCTGGTCCAGGCGCTTGACGATCACGCGATCGTGCAAAGGACGAATCTTCATACAGTCTCCTAGCAGTTGATCTCTCGACACTCGAGAAACAAGAATGGGGGAAGCGAACCTCCGAAACCCGGTAAGAACACATTGTTAGCAGTCTAACCAGGCGAGTGCTAATTCTAGGGGCGGGAGCCGCTGGTTTCAAGGTCTCGCCCAAAAGAATTCCCAGCCTGGGACCCTTGCGCCCATAACCATTGCCAAATGCCGGATGTGAGCGCACGCTGACTTCGGGCTAGACTCATCCGGGCCGATGTGCGCGAGGGATCCCGTCGACAGGTGACCGCTCCACCATTGGTCGGGAGCCGTCGGCACGTCGTCGACGGGCTAATGCATTTGCGTGATATGGCAGCGCCGCAATGTGCCGAAAATCGATGTGGTTAACCACATACAGACAGGACGGCGTGTGTCGATGGACATTTCGCTAAGACTTCCATCGCATTGGCTCAGTACCGCGAAGCCCAAGGGCAAGGGCCCGCGGACGCTACGCGGGTTCGTCGACACGGTCATGAGCTACACGAAGATGGACGTGCCGACGGTGGAGCTCTACGAGACCGCCGTCTCGTTCGGCCCCAAGCACTCCGATCCGCTCTCGGCCCATGCCGCGCTTGCGCGGACCTTCGGCAAGAAGGCCGGGGTCAGCTTTGTGTTCCGTGCGGACACCGCCAGTGAAGGCCGCTATTGGGTGTATTCGCCGGACCCTTGGGCTGAACCACCCGCCGAGGCCGTCAGCGCGCTCGCTCCCAAGAGGCTTGTCGTCCAACTGGCCGAAGGCCTGCCCTATCGGTTCCAGCTTGAAGCCTGCGTGGGCCGCGAGCGCATGGTCGATGGCGAAAAACAGGTCGAACCCTTCAAGACACCCCAGGAGGTCGAGGCCTGGCTGGCTGCCGTTGCGCCCAAGTTCGGTTTCAAGCCTGACTTCTTCAACGTCGCCATCAAGGAGCTGAAGTTTCCGTTCGGCAACCGGATCATCACGCTGTCCTACTCCTCGATCGAAGGCGTGCTTGAAGTGACCGATGCGGACTTGCTGAAGAGGCCGTTGCTGCGCGGGATCGGCTCCTACCGCCGCGTGGGCCTGGGCTTGCTGCAACTGTCCAACTGACGCGATATACCCTCTGCAAAACCAACGGCGCCTGCGGGCGCCGTTTTGTTTTCCGACATCACTCGCGGATCACGCAAGCATTCCGAGATCGAGCGACGACCAGTTCGCGGCATTCGGAATCACGTCCTTCATGTTGCCGGCGGGAACGCCGAACCATGTCGCGAACGTTCCGACCAACTGGTCGACCGAGGTGGTCGGCAATAGATTGCCGCGACCGACGTCGTTCGGACCGCGCAGCACCGTGTCAGGCCAGGCGCCATACATCTCGCCACCCTTGATTGCGCCACCGACAACCACATGATGCGCGCCCCAGCCATGGTCCGAGCCTTGCCCGTTGGAGTCGAGCGTGCGACCGAAGTCCGACGCCGTGAAGGCCGTCACGTTGTTGGCAATGCCGAGCTCGACCGTCGCGTTGTAGAACGCCGCCATCGCCGCTGAAATCTGGGCCCACAGCGGCCCGTGCCCTCCGACCAGACCCGAGTGCTGGTCGAAGCCGCCTATCGAAACGTGGAACACCTGCCGGCGCGCACCGAGCGCCTGCCGCGCCGCGATCATGCGGGCGACATTGCGCATCTGGTTGCCAAGGCCAGTGCCCGGGAACTGCGTCGTCAGCGTGACAGCGCCCAGTGAAGTGTTGATGGCGGCCGCGGCCTCGGTCGAGCGCTTCACGATCTTGTTGTAATCGTTGGCGAGCACATGTGTACTCGCCGCAGTCATGATGTCCTTCAGGGGTGCCGAGGCCGATGTGGTGCTGAAGACGTTGGCGTTGGCCTGCAACGCAGGGATTCCCTGCGCACCGTTGTTACCCAGCTGCAGTTGCGCAACATTGGACCCCGACACGAACACGGCCGCACCGGAGGTCGAGATGGCCGTGACATTCTGGTAGGTATTGGCCGAGGCAAAGAGGTCGCCCAGCCGACCGCCCCAGCCGATGCGTGTTCCTTCCGGCCCGAACGATTGCCAGTCGGACTGCTGATCGTTGTGGGAGAACAGGCCCATTGGCCGTGGCACCGAGTTGTTACGGTATTGCACCATCGACATCGGTGCCCGCATCGGCCCGATGTTGGCCAGCACGGCCGCCTTGCCCAAGTCGTAGATCGCCTTCAGCGGCGCCATCTCCGGCCGCATTGCTACCTGCCGGCCCGTCATCGACGGGTTGGTCGGCGTCGTGAGCGGCAGCAGCGTGTTCTGCGCGAGCGCGAGGTTGGTCCGCGACTGTGCATAGAGCTGGTAGCTCGCGTTGTCGAAGGGCACGATCGTATTGCTGTGGTCGTTCCCTCCGTAGAGGAAAACGCAGACCAGCGCCTTGAAATCGGACGGCATCGTCTGCGCCGAGGCAGCACTCATGGCCGCCAGGTTGAGCACCAGCGGTGTGGCCGATCCTGCAACCGACAGCGCGGACGCCGTGCGCAGGAACTCGCGGCGCGAAGCGTTCATCGTCATCTTGTTTCTCCTTGCTGTCGGATTACTTCGTGACCAGGAAGCCGGCGTCCAGCGTGCTCATGAACACCGCGAGGCGGACGCGATTGAGCCTGGCGTCATCGATTTCCTTCTGGTTCGCCGGCGGCACGTTGGACGGCGTGGTGGCAGTCACGACCGGTCCGTAGAAACAGGTCTTTGCCACACCCACCACCGGATCCCCGAACACGTCATTGGTGCAGTCCACGCCATTTACTTGTCCGGCCTTCAACGCAAACGTGCCGTTGGCGCCATAGATGACGTCGTAGGTGCCGGTGAACGCGCAGCGCGCGCCCTCGTTCGCACACGAGGTGTACTGCTTGCCGTTGTAGGTAATCGTCTGGCCGGTCGTGCCCGATACCGGTGCAGGAATCTTCACGGTCTTCACGGCGGTGGAGATCGCCGACAGATTCGTCTGGCCGATCTGGTTTCCGGTAAGCGCCAGGTTGATCTGGGCCACGAGCTTGTCCGGATCCTCGGCCAGCGCGACCAGGTCCTTGTAGTCGGTACGCACATCGGGTCGGCCCATCGTGTTGAACCCGACGCCGTTGCCGACCGCCGTCTGCATGAAGTTCGTGTAATTGGCGACCGACACCTCATGCGTGATCTGGAATTCCGGCGCGACCATTCCTTTCGCCGCGATGTCGGTGTTCGGCGGCACGAAGCCCGGGCGGTAGTAGTTGAAGACCGTCGGCGCACGCATCGGCGTCTGGAACAACTGGTCGTCGAGCAGGCCGATGCGGAAGATGCCGCTGGCAGACTCGGCGCTGAATGCACGCGCCCAGGCCGTCACACGCAGCAATGGCTCGCGCAGCTTGCCGAATTCGAGTCGAGGCCACGACGTTGGCGTCGCGCGCCTCCGGGTCGAAGAGCACGGCGCGAACTGTCGCCTTGAGGTCGCCACGCACGCCTTTGCCGTTGTTGTTGAATACCGCCGCGACACGGTCGACGTACGCTGGGCTCGGGTTCGAGGTGACGAGCCGCTGGATCAGCCGCTGCGCCAGGAAGGGTCCGACATTGGGGTGGTTGAAGATCGTGTCGAGCGCGGTCTTCAGCGCCTGGGGTCCCGGCGTGCCGGCGGCGATCGTAGTACCCAGGAACGTCTTGGATTCCGGCGAGTGGAACTTCGGGTAGTGCTGCATCGGGATGATCTCCCGCTTGCGATCCGCCTCGTTGCCGAAGAATCGGTTGTCCTGCAGGTCCGGCGTACCTTCGTTACCCCAGCTCCAGCCAGTGAAAACCTTGGCCAGGCCGCGGATGTCGTCCATCGTGTAGGTGTCGACCGGCTGGCCATTGACGAGCTTGGGCGTGCCGTCGTTGTTGAGCTGCACGATCCCGATCGAGAAGAGCTGCATGATCTCGCGGGCGTAGTTCTCGTCCGGCACGCGGCCTCCGTCGGCGCGGTTGCCGAGCGCGGTCAGGTAGCGACCCATCGTCGGGTGCAGCGAGACTTCGTCCAGCAGGTCGCGATAATTTCCGAACGCATGCTTCGACAGAACGTCGAGGTACGAGGCCATCGCAGCCGGCTTGTTCAGCAGTTGCGCATCGGCCGCCGAGGTAACCACGATCTGCGACAGCGCGAACGTCACGCGCTGGCGCAGCTGGTCATTGCCCGTCAGCGACTGCTTCCACCACGAGCGGTACATCGGATCCATCGTGATCTGGGTACCGCCGGCACCGTCGAGGCCGATCTCGCTGATGACGAAGTCAAGGTGCGAAGAACGCGGCAGCGCGAACTGCTCCTCGAGCCAGGCGTCGAAGCCCTGTTGCTTGAGCTTCGCGATATCGGCCGAAGACGCACCCATCGTGGCTTGCGTCAGGAACCGGAAGGCCTCCGTATCGCTCGGCGGAGTGATCGGGGCCGATGTGGGCCCCGAGGGGGCGGATGGCGCCGAAGGAGCTGACGTGCCCAGGGGCGATCCGGTCGATGGCGAGTCTCCACCGCCTCCGCCGCAGCCCGCCAGAAGGCCCGCGGCGACGGCGGCAGCGAGCAGTGGTCGGTACATCCGGGGCGTCATCTCGTTCATGGCCTTCCTCATCTGGCGCGCCAGCTCCAGCGGAGCGCAGTCCGTTTTCAATTGGAAATTCACGTGCGCTGCACGCGCACGCGTGGCACGCTGGCGACTGTAGGAACCGGCCCGAAACGCGTCCATCGGGCAAAAGGTCTAGTTGCGACGACCGGTATCAGCGAATGCGCCGCCGGATCATCCGTTCGAATGAGCTCACGTGATCCGAACGCGCGCGTTCGGCCGCGGCGGCAATCTTGACGTCGCCGACTTCGACGTCGGCCCGTCGCTGCGCTGGACTCAGAGCATGAATCCGAGATTCGGCTGCGGAAAATTCACAGCGTTAGGCAGGACGTCCGCCATCTGCGCAGGGGCAATGCCAAACCAGGCCGCGAGGGTCGCCGCATACTGGTTGACCGACGTGGTCGGCAGCAGGTTGCCGCGGCCGACATCGTTCGGACCGCGCAGCACGGTATCGGGCCAGGTACCGTAGAGCTCACCGCCCTTGACGGCGCCGCCGACCACGAAATGATGTGCGCCCCAGCCGTGATCGGAGCCTTCGCCGTTTGAATCGAGCGTCCGGCCGAAGTCCGATGCGGTGAAGGCCGTGACGCTGTCGGCGATGCCGAGCGTGACGGTGGCCTGGTAGAAGGCCGCCATGGCGTTTGCCAGCTCGGTCATGCGTCCACCGTGCCCGTTGATGAGGCCCGAGTGCTGGTCGAACCCGCCGATCGAGACATGAAAGACCTGGCGTTTGGCACCGAGCGCCTGGCGCGCCGCAATCATGCGGGCGACGTTGCGTAGCTGGTTGCCTAGCCCGGTGTTGGGAAAGGTCGAAAACGGCGCCGCGGTCGCCGGATACGCCGTAAGAGCGGTGTTCAGCGTCTGCGCAGCCTCGGCCGAGCGCTTGACGATCGCGTTGTAGTCCTTTTCGAACAGGTTGCTGCGATCCTCGGTCATCAGTCGACGCGCCGTCGCCGGTCCCGCGCTCGAACCGAACAGTGTCGTTCCGGATACGCCGGTGATGGCGAGTCCGCCGTTGTTGCCGATCTGCATCTGCACCACGGACTGGCCCGAGAGGAAGACCGCGGTCCCCGACGCCGAAACGCAGGTGAAGTTCTGGTACTGATTGCCCGCCGCGAGCAGGTCGCCGATACGTCCGCCCCAGCCGACGCGCGCACCTTCGCGCCGGCCGTTGTAGGTCTGCCAGACCGACTGCTGGTCGTTGTGCGAGAACAGGCTCGGCGGCAGCGGCACGCTGCGCGCGCGGTACTGCGCCATCGTCGTCGGTACCACGAGCGTGCCCACGTTCGCCAGGACCGCCGCCTTGCTGGCGTCGTAGATCGACTTCAGCGGCTGCAGTTCGGCGCGCATCGCGATCTGCCGCCCGGTCATCGAAGGATTCGTCGGAGTGCCAAGCGGCAGCAGCGTGTCCTTGGCCAGCGCCAGATTGGTCCGCGACTGCGAGTACAACGCGTAGTTCGCGTCGTCATACGGCACCACCGTGTTCGAGTGGTCGTTGCCACCGTACATGAACACGCACACCAGTGCCTTGTAGTCCGACGGAGCCGTCTGCGCCGATGCGGAACCGATCGCCGCGAGATTGACCGCCCAGGGTGTTGCAGCCCCGGCGACGGAGAGCCGGGAGACCGCGCGGAGAAATTCGCGGCGGGAAGCGTTGGTCGTCATCGTGTTCTCCGTCCGCCTACTTCTGCACCAGGAACTCGGGCGAAGTCATCGTGAGGTAGATCGCCAGGTTCGTCCGGTTCTGCCGCGCGTTGGTCGCCGTGATGGCTACCGCATTGACCGCATCCCGGATCGAAGTCACCGTCGCCGGCGACAGCGAGTCGTTGGCAAGCAACAGGTTGATGCGTGCGACCAGCGCGTCTGCGTTGTCCGCGATGCCATTCAGCGCCGTGTAGTCCGCCTTGACATCGCTGCCGGTGCCGATGCCGTTCGGGATCACGCCCTGGATGAAGTTCGCATACGACGCAACCGAAATCTCGTGCGTGATCTGGAACTCCGGCGCCACCAGGTCCGCCGTCGCCAGGCTGGTGTTCGGGGGAACAAAGCCGGGCCGGAAGAAATTGAAGACGCTCGGCGCCCGCATCGGCGTCTGTGACAACTGATTGTCGAGCACACCGATGCGGAAGTTGCCGCTGGCGGAGGTGGCGTTGAAGGCACGCATCCACGCCGTGAAACGCAGCACCGGCTCACGCAGCTTGCCCGCATTCGGCCCGCTCGCCGGCGTCACGGCCTCCGGATCGAAGAGGACCGCCCGCACGACGGCCTTGAGGTCGCCGCGCGTGCCCCTGCCGTTGTCGTTGAACACCGCGGCCACGCGCCCGACATAGGCCGGGCTCGGGTTGCTGGTCACCATGTGCTGGATCAGGCGCGTCGCGATGAAAGGCCCGACATTGGGATGATTGAACAGCGTGTCGAGTGCGACCTTGAGCGCCTGCGGGCCCGCGGTACCCGCCGGCACCGTCACGCCGAGGAACTTCTTCTCGAGCGGCGAGTGATACTGCGCATAGAACTGCATCGGAATCACGCGCCGCATCGGGTCCTGCGGATTGTTTCCGCTGAAGCGGCCGTTGACCGGATCCGGCGTGCCGGTGTTGCCCCAGCCCCACCCGGTGAACACATGCGCCAGGCCACGTATGTCATCCATGCTGTAGGTGTCGACCGGTTCACCGTTGACGAGCTTCGACGTGCCGTCGGTGTTCATTTGCACGAGTCCGATCGAGAACAGCTGCATCACCTCGCGCGCATAGTTCTCGTCAGGGACCCGTCCACCATCCCCGCGGTTGGCGAGCGAGGTCAGGTACTGGCCCATCGCCGGATGCCGGGTGACCGCTTCGAGCAGATCACGGTAATTGCCGAAGGCGTGCGTCGAGAGCGTGTCGAGGTAGGACGCCAGCGTGTGAGGCGCCGTCTGCAGCGCCGCGTCGGCCGCCGACACCACGAAGATCTGCGATAACGCGTACGTGACCCGCTGGCGCAGCGAGTCCGGTGCCGTGACGGCCTGTTTCCAGACCGACTGGTACAGGGGGTCGATCGTGACCGTCACGCCGTCCGGCGTGGGTATCGGATACACCGCGATCACGAAGTCGAGGTGCGAGGTCCGCGGAATCTGGAACTGCTGCTCGACCCAGTCGTTGTAGCCAAGGCGCTTCAGGCGATCCGTCTCGGACGTCGTCGCACCGAACGTCGACTGGGCAAGGAAGCGAACGGCTTGTGCATCGGTCGGCGCCGCGGCCGGTGCGGCGGTCGGACCCGACGGAGCGAAGCCTCCGGGCGGCGGTTCGGGAATCGTTGAGCCGGGTGCTGGCGCCGGTGCCGGCGCTGGCGTGCTGCTTCCCCCGCCACCGCACGCGGCCAAGGCGCAGGCTGTTGCGAGCACAACCAGTAAGCTTCGAAGATGAACGATCACCAAGGTCATGGCGTTTCCTGAAGCGGGAGCGAACCGGCCGACACGAACATGGCCGCGCGCACGCAATTCGGCGTCATCGCAGGCTACCGAGCGCGTGATGGCCGGTCTATCGAGCGAACGACCTAGCATTGCACCGCATCGCATGAGCCAGAAACGACCAGAAGAGCCCTTTCAAAATTTGTGGTTATCGCGCCCGTTGGCCGCGCTGGCCGCGGTTGTCCTCGCTTTCGGGTCGACTGGCTCCGCGAGCGGCCAGCCACCGCGCGCTGCCACTGCGCTTCCGGACTCCGTGGCCCAGGCACTCAAGGCCGCCAATGTTCCGGTGAGTGCCGTCGGGGTGAGCGTCGTGCCGCTCAGCGGCGCGGGACTCAGCCTCGCCGTCAACGAGCAGCAGCCGATGAACCCGGCATCGACGATGAAACTGGTCACGACGCTGGCCGGTCTCGAACTGCTGGGGCCGCAGTACGCCTGGCGCACCGAAGCGCTCGCCACCGCGCCCGTGGTGAATGCCTCGCTCGAAGGCGACCTCTATCTGCGCGGCAGCGGCGACCCGCAACTCGTCATCGAGCAGTTCTGGCTGCTCGTGCAGCGCCTGCGCGGTGTCGGCATCCGCGAGATCCGCGGCGACCTCGTACTTGACCGCAGCGCCTTCGAAGCGGTGAGCCACGACGCAGCCGCCTTCGACGGCGAATCGCTCCGACCGTACAACGCAGGTCCCGACGCGCTGCTGCTCAACTACAAGAGCGTCAGCTTCCACTTCGTGCCTGAGCTTGATCCGAAGCAGGTGCGGGTCTACGCGGTACCGCAACTGGCGGGCATGACGGTCCCGCCGACCGTTCGCGCAGCGGAAGGCCCCTGCAACGACTGGCGGGCACGCCTGGGTGGCGACTTCAGCGACCCGATGCGCCCGCAGTTCCGGGGCGCCTTCCCGCTCTCATGCGGAGACCGCGTCTGGCATGTGAGCCTGCTCAACCACACCCAGTATGTCGACGCCGTGTTTCGCGCGCTGTGGACTGCCAGCGGTGGCAGCTGGCGCGGGCGGGCGCGCGACGGTCAGGCACCCGTGGACGCGCGCCGCCTGGCTCAACACGAGTCGGAATCGCTGGCCGAAGTCATCCGCGACATCAACAAGTTCAGCAACAACGTGATGGCGCGGCAACTCTTCCTCACGATCGGCAGCGAGGCCACCAGGCAGCCCGCGAGCGCCGAACGGTCGCAGCGCGTCGTCGGCGACTGGCTGGTGGGCAAGGGCCTGGAACGGCGCGAGTTCGTGCTCGAAAATGGCGCCGGCCTGTCACGCGTCGAACGCCTGACACCGGCCGGCCTGTCGCGGCTGCTGGCCGCAGCGTTTGCCAGCCCGCTGATGCCCGAATTCGTTTCGTCGCTGCCCCTTGTCGGCGTCGACGGCACGATGCGCAAGCGCTTCGGCGCCGCCGGATCGGCGCATATGAAGACCGGCCTGCTCGCCGACACCCGGGCTGTGGCCGGATTTGTACTCGCGGCGAGCGGCCGGCGCTATGCGGTCGTCGCTTTCATCAATCACGCGAACGCCGGCGCCACGCAGGGGGCGCTCGATGACCTTGCTGAACTGGGTGTATGTGAACGGCTAGGGAATCCTTGGGATTCGATCTGCGTCATGACAGGAGCATGATCGGTGCCTAGGCTGAGTTGAGTGTGGTGGACCGACCCGAAGGAGATGCGATGGACCAAGTCACAAAGGAACGACTGATGACGGACGTGAATGCAGTTCTGGTGGATGCCGAAGAGTTGCTGCGGCAAGCGGCGCAGTCGAGCGGCGAACAGGCCGCAGATCTGCGGCGGCGCGCCCAGTCGGCCATCTCGAGTGCGAAGACTCGCCTGGTGGAAGCCGAGCACAAGGTGGTGGATCAGGCCAGGCATGCCGCCAAGGCCACCGACAGCTGGGTTCACGAACATCCGTGGACGGCAGTCGGAATTGCCGCCGGCATCGGCGTGCTGCTCGGACTCGTCGTCAACCGTCGCTAGGCGTGCGTTGCGCCGAGAGCGCCGCCTGCCATGACGGCTGAAGGCGAAGGTCCCAGGGGTTTGGTGGGTTCGGTGAGGACGCTGCTGGCGCACGCCTTGGCCTTGCTGCTGACGCGTGGCGAACTGGCCGCGCTCGAACTGGCCGATGCGCGCGATCGAGCGGTGCGATGGTTGGTGCTGGCCCTCATCGCCGCGGTGTTGCTGCTGGCGGCCCTGATGACAGTGTCGGTATGGGTGGCGGCAATCTTCTGGGATGGTCCACGCGTGCTGGCGGTCGGCCTGCTCGCCGTCGCGTATGCCGTGGCGGGCGCTGTGGCGTTCAGCATCCTCCGTCGCGAGGTCGCAGCGGCACCGCCGATCTTGTCCGAGACCCGTGCCGAACTGGAGAGAGACCGTGACGCCCTGCGCGGCCGCCTGCATGGAGGGCGCGATGGCACAGGCTGAACGGGAGCATCGCGCACTGCGGCGTGAACTGCTGCTGGCACGCGCCGCGGCCGAGCGCGTGATGCTGGCCGATCAGCTCGACACGCTTGAGACGCGATCACGCACCGGAGTCGCTGGCCTGCTCATCGGCGGCGCGCGGCGTGCAAGATCGTCGGGGTGGCTCGGCACGGCCGCCTCCGCCGTGCGTGTTGCACGTGCGCAGCCCTGGGTGGTCCCGGCGGTCGTCGGCGGAGTGTTAAAGCTGGCGCGTTCGCGCAAGTTGCGCTGGCTCGTAGTGGCAGGTGCCGTCGCCGCTGTCGTCTGGTGGATTCGCAAGGACTGTGACTCAACACCATCGGCCGGGACGGAAGGCGAGGCGGCCACGCCGCTGCCTGACCTCGGCGATCTGTGAGCTTCGCACGACCCCGCTCGGCCCGGACAACAGGCTCCAACGCCAGCACCGCCGCACGCGGCAACCTGCAAGTCACTCCGCCGTGCGGGCCGGCAGCAGTACCGTCGACAGCGCCAGCACGATCAGCAGCAGTGCGGTGTAGTCCTGCCAGTACGGCTCCTCGCCCAGCACCCACATGCCGGAGAACACGCCGAGCACAGGAATCAGCATGACCGACAGCCCGCTCGCCGCGGGCGGCAACTTGCGTGCAAGCATCGACCATACGACGTGGCAGAACGCGACGGCGAACACGATGTTATAGAGAAGCGGCAGCCACTCCGGCGCCAGTGGCCAGCGCCACTGGTCGAATTCGAAGGCGAACGAGGCCATGGCCATCACCACGACGGTCAGCGCCATCATCCAGAACGTGAGCGTGATGATCGGCAGGTCCACCAGGTGTCGACGCATCAGGTGCGTGCCGTAGCCCCATGCCGCCGCGGCGGTCAGCATCAGTCCGGTGCCGAGTGGCGAGCCGGCCAGCGCCGTCAGCTCCGACGACAGCAGCAGCAGCGTGCCCAGCAAGGCCGAAGTCACACCCAGCCAGTGGCGTGCGATCGGTTTCTCCCCGAAGAACACCAGGCCACAAATTACCGCCCACACCGGCATCGTGTAGCCGAGGATCGCGGCGCGTCCCGACGGCAGCTGCTTGATCGCGAGGATCGCGAGTACGTGCCAGACGATCATGTTGGGCACCGCGAGCCACGCGATCTCGCGCCACGCGCCGGGCGGAACGGCAAGCGAGGCGCCCTTCAGCCGCGCCCATGCCCCGATGACGATCAGTCCTCCGCCGAGACACAGCGTGCGAAAGAAGAGCGGCGGCAGCTCGGCCACGCCCAGCTTCATCACCGGCCAGTTGAAGCCCCAGAACAACGTGAGCAGGGCCAGCAGGAGCAGATCGCGGCGACTGAAGCGAGACATCGTGCAACGGTTCTATCACAGGAGGCCCCGACGCAGCGGTGACGCCGCGTAAGATGCGCCTCCGGTGCACGCCATGAGCCGCGCAATGAACTTCGTCGATCGCCTGGCTTCGCGCTGGCGCGAAGCCGACACACTGTTGTGCGTGGGGCTGGATCCGGACCCTGCTCGCTTCCCGCTGCATCTTCGCTCCGGCGACGACGCGATCTACCGCTTCTGCCGTGAGATCGTGGACGCCACCGCTGACCTGGTCTGCGCCTTCAAGCCGCAGATCGCCTACTTCGCTTCCGCGCGCGCCGAGGCGCAGCTCGAGCGGCTGATCGAGCATATCCGCCGTGCGCATCCGCAGGTACCGGTCATCCTGGACGCCAAGCGCGGCGACATCGGAGCGACCGCCGAGCACTATGCGCGCGAAGCCTTTGAGCGCTATCAGGCCGACGCGGTCACGCTCTCGCCCTACATGGGCCGCGATTCACTCGATCCGTTTCTCGCCTACGCGGACCGCGGGGCGTTTCTGCTCTGCCGCACCAGCAACGCCGGGGGCGACGACCTGCAGATGCTCGACACCGGCGGCATGCCGCTTTATCAGCGGGTGGCACGGCGCGCAGCAACCGACTGGAACACCAATGGTCAACTGGGGCTGGTGGTCGGCGCGACCTACCCGGACGAGCTCGCCGCCGTCCGCACGCTGGCCGCGACCCTGCCGCTGCTCGTCCCGGGCATTGGCGCCCAAGGCGGCGACATCGAAGCCAGCGTGAAGGCCGGGCAGTCCGCCGACGGCACCGGCATGGTGATCAACTCGTCGCGCGCGATCCTCTACGCAGGCACCGGCCCCGACTTCGCGCAACAGGCCCGGACCGTCGCGCAGTCGACGCGCGACGAGATCAACCGCCACCGCCGGCGTTAACGCGCCTAGTCCACGCCACCGCAATGTCTCGGCGTCGGGCAGGCGCAACGCCAGCACCTTGTCGATACGGTGCTTGTCCATGTCGACGATCTCGAAGCGCCACCCTTGCCACTCGACGACGTCTCCCGTCGCCGGCACCCGGCCCAGCAGCAGCATGACCATGCCCGACAAGGTGTTGTAGCGACCGAGTTCCTCCTCCGGCGCGGCGCCGAAGTTGAGGCGGTCCTTCAGCTCTGGAATCGGAATGAGGCCGTCGAGCAGCCAGGACCCATCGGCGCGCTGCACGGCCCACGCATCTTCGGTGCGCTGCGGCTTGAACTCTCCCGCGATCGCCTCGAACAGGTCCTGCGACGTGACCACGCCCTGGATCTCGCCGTACTCATCGACCACCAGCGCGACGTGCCCGGCGCTCGCGCGGAAGTTCTCGAGCAGTTCCATGCCCGTCAACGACTCCGGCACGTAGACCGCCGGCTCGGCCGCCGCCGCAAGGTCGAGCACTTCACCGCGGATCGCCTGCTGCAGCAGGCGGCGCGCACTGGCCACGCCAACCACGTCGCGCAGGCCACCGCGGCACACCGGGAAACGCGAGTGCTCCACCTCGAGTACGCGCTTCAGGTTTTCCTGCAGGTCGTCTTCAAGGTCCAGATAGATGATCTCCGACCGCGGCGTCATCAGTGATGCGATCTGGCGGTCGTCGAGCCGGAACACGTTGCGCACCATCGCGCGCTCCTGTTCGTCGATGACGCCGGTTTCCGAGCCCTCCTGGATCAGCGCGTGGATCTCCTCCTCGGTGACCGCCGAGGCGCCGTCGGTGCGAGCGCCCATCAGCCGCAGCAGGACATCCGTCGACGTCGTCAGCAAGCGCACGAAGGGCTTGGCCGCAATCGCCAGCCAGCCGATCGGGCGCGCAACCCGCCGTGCGATCGTTTCCGCCGAAATCTGCCCGAGGCGCTTCGGCACCAGTTCGCCGAGCACGATCGAAAAGTAGGTCACGACCACGACCACCAGCGCCGTGGCGCCGAGCTTCGCAGCCTTCGGCTCGGCACCGAAGCCGATGATCCAGTCGCCCAGAGGCTCGGCCAGCGCCGCCTCGCCCACGATGCCGCTCAGGATGCCGATCGAGGTGATCCCCACCTGGATCGTCGACAGGAAGCGCGTCGGCTGGTCGTTGAGCGCCAGCGCTGCCGCGGCCCCCGTATCGCCCTGCTCGACCAGTGCCTGCAGGCGGGCGCGCCGCGCGGTTACCAGGGCGATCTCTGACATGGCGAAGACACCGTTGAGCAGTATCAGCGCAAAGAGCAGCAGGACTTCGGTTGGCATGGCGATCCGTTCAGGAAATCAAAGTCGAGTGTCGAACGCAATCTCAGGGGGTTGGCAGCGGCTTATCGGCATGGCTCCAGGCCACGCGCGCCTGCGCCAACGTTTGCTCCGCGAGTGAGACTTCGCCGAGGCGGCGTTGCGCCTCGGCGAGGCCGGCAAGGGAATAGACATTTGCCGGGTGATTCGCAAGGTCGCGCCGGTAGGCATCGAGCGCGGCGCGCGGCGCATTTGCCTGCAGCTGCGCGCGTCCCAGCCACTGCAGCGCCGGAATCGGCCAGACCGCGGGTTCATCGATTTCCAGTGCCCGCTCGCGCTTCACGGCATTCTGGGCGTGTCGCACGGCTTCGGGCCACGCACGGCGTGCGCTGGCCAGCTCGGACCGCAACAAGGATTCCGCCAACGCCAGGACGTCCGCCGCGCGATTGGTGTTCTTGATCTTCAGCTTCCGGGCGCTCGCCGTGCGTCTTGCCGCGTGCAGGGCGGTCAGCTCGCGCTGCGCGCGCACGACATCGCCGCTGCGTGCGTAGGCGGTGCCGCGCGCATAGGCCGCCAGGCCCTGCAAGTAGGGCCCTTCGCGCGGGACGGAGCGCGCAAGGATCGCATCCCAGCGTTCGAATCGAAGCTCTGTCAGCCACGGCAAGCCCATCAGATGCTGCCGCGTGCCCTCGTCGAGCCGCTCTGACGCGGCAGCGGCATCCGCGATCAGCTCCGCCGTCCGGAGCGCGAGCGCGGATTCGCCGCTCCAGAGCGCCGCCGACCACAGGAAATGCTGGTTGTGCACGACGTACCCGGCGACGTATTGCGGGTCCGGCTGCGTCAGCGCCGCGTAGCGTCGATCGGCATCGACCGCCGCGACGTTCGCGAGCACCGCGTCGTGGTAGCGGCCCACTCGGACATAGATGTGCGCTGGCATGTGCACAAGATGCCCCACCCCTGGCGCGAGTTTGGCGAGGCGCTCGGCGGAATCCACGGCGGCGGCCGGCGTAGGCGACTCGCCGTAGAGGTGAAGCCGGTAGTGATGCGCGCCCGGATGGTCGGGCGCCTGCCGCGCGGCGCGATCGAGCAAGTCAACGATGCGCGGCGTCCAAGGTTGCGGCGTTCCGTCCGCCCGCCACCAGTCGTAGGAATGCTCCGTCATCAGCGCTTCGGCCGCGAGCACGGCGAGGTCCGCGTCGTCCGGCCGGCTTTCCGCCAGCGCAACCATCGCCTCGGAATAGCGCCGCGATTCGGCCTTGCCGATCGCCTCGCCCTTCACGGGGAAGCGTCCTGACATTGCCGTCACCAGCGCCAGCGCCCGTGCGTCGGTCGCATAGACGCGTGCCTGCACCAGCGCATCGCGCGCAATCGGCAACTCGGGAGGCTCCATGTCCGAATTGATGTTTGGCCCCACGGCCCAGGCGATACCCCAGCGGCACAGAGCGCACTCCGGGTCGCGCAATACCGCGGCACGAAACGAGCGTGCGGCCTCCGGAAAATTGAAGCCCCAGCCGAACACCATCGCCTGCTCGAAGTAGCGCTGTGCCTGCGCGTCGGCCGAGACTTTCGGCGCGCGGTATGAGCCCGTCCCGTCGAATAGTTGCGCGTCGGCAAGCTTCAGGCCGCGCGCGTCGGACAGGCACAGTTCGACCGGCGGGGCCGCCAGCGCCAGCGCTGGCAACAGCAGCAGGACTAACCGTAGACGTCGCATCCCGGCTAGCCGAAGAACGCGAGCATCTCGTCACCGAGCAGTTCGGGCGACTCCTCGGGGATGTAATGCCCGCCCGGCGTCGTGCGTCCGGTGACGGCGCCGCGTGCCTTGGCACGCCAGTCGTCGAGCGGCGTGAACAGGCGGTGCACCACCCCGCGCTCGCCCCACAGGACGTGCAAGGGGCATTCGATGCGCCGGTCCTCGACCGCACGATCGTGCTCGAGATCGATCGAAGCCGAGGCCCGATAGTCCTCGCACATGGCGTGGATCGCGGCTGCGGTGAAGCAGCGCTCGTACTCGGCCAGTGCGCGCTCGTCAAAGAAGCCGGTGCCGCCGGAGCCCCAGCCTCCGAGCTTGGTGCGGAGATAGAAAAGCGGCTCGGCGCCTATCAGTCGTTCCGGCAGCGGCGCCGGCTGGATCAGGAAGAACCAGTGGTAGTAGAGCCGCGCAAACTCCATCGTCGTGTGCTCGTACATCGTGCGGGTGGGCGCGATGTCGAGCACCATCAGCCGTTCGATCGCTTGCGGATGATCCAGCGCGAGGCGATGCGCGACGCGCCCGCCTCGGTCGTGCCCGCACACAAGGAAGCGCTGATGGCCGAGGCCACGCATCAACTCGAGCATATCGAGCGCCAGCGCACGCTTGCTGTACGGGGCGTGATCGCTGGTGGTGGGCGGCTTGGCCGAGTCGCCATAGCCGCGCAGGTCCGGCATGACCAACGAGTACTGCGCCGCCAGTCGGGGCGCGACCCGATGCCAGATCGCATGGGTCTGCGGGAATCCGTGCAGCAGCAGCAACGGCGCGCCGTTTCCGCTGCGCCGGAAGCCTATCTCGACGCCGTTGACGTGACGACGCTCGAGCTCACAACCAGGAAAGAGCGGAGTCGCCATCAGCGCTTCCAGCTCCATAGGTGGCGCGAGGATCCGGATGCAACGACGCACCGACACCGACGCCGCCGGCGCCGGTCATGCAACACCCGGCTCGCGCAGCGAAGTGCGATCAAACGTCCTGCCTCTGAGTCAGCAGACCGACCAGCGTCTCCAGCGCACAGTCGATCGAGTTCGTGCGCACCGATGCGCGATCGCCCTCGAAGCGGCGGGTTAGGGTTTTGACCCAGGCGGCCTGCGCGGGATCGCGCCGTATCGCCCAGGCGAAGCAGACGGTGCCGACGGGCTTGGTCACCGAGCCGCCGTCGGGACCAGCGATTCCCGTCACGGCAACCGCGACCTGCGCCGCGCTCTGAGTCAACGCCCCGAGCGCCATCGCGCGCGCCACCGGCTCGCTGACCGCTCCAAAGTCTCGCAGGTACGCGGACGCAACTCCAAGCTCCTGCATCTTCGATTCATTCGTGTACGTGATGAAGCCGCGATCGAACCATAGACTCGATCCGGCAGTGAGTGTCACCGCATAGGCTATGCCGCCGGCGGTGCACGACTCCGCTGTGGCCAGCGTCAGGTGCTGTGCACGCAACGCCTGTCCGAGTTGCGCCGACAGCCGCTCCAGCCGCTCCGCGGCCGTCACCCGAGCACCCGCACAGCGACCGCCGCCAGCAGCAGTGCATAGAACGCAGCAATGAGGTCGTCAGCCATGACGCCGACGCCGGTCTTGAAGCGGCGATCCACCGCACGGATCGGAGGCGGCTTCAGTATGTCGAACAGCCGGAAGGCGAGGAAGCCGAGCGTCTGCGCCAGCAGGCCTGCCGGCAGGAAGAGCAGGACGATCCAGAAAGCGACGATCTCGTCGATCACGATCGCGCCATGGTCCGGCCGCCCGAGCGCGCGTCCGGTCCGCTCGGCGGCCCATGCGCCCACGCCTGCGGTCACGGCGATCACCACGAGCCAGGCGCCAGTCGACAAAAACGGGTCGAGCGTCGCGAACGCGAACCAGGCCGCGAGCGTGCCCCACGTGCCCGGCGCCGGGCGCAGCAGTCCGGTGCCACACCCGAACGCAATCCAGTGCGCCGGGTGCGCCAGCATCAGGCGCCACGACGGCACCGCAGGCGCGGCCGCCGGCGCGCGACTTTCCGTCAGGCTCACCTCCAAAGCTGCCGCTGGGTCCGTCATGGGCGGAAATGATCGAACGCCCGGGGCGCAATGTCCACCGCGTTTCCGCGTTCATCAACCACTCTCAGCCCGCGTCCGGCATGGATCGACCCGATGCGCACCGCCGTCACTCCACTCGCCCGAGCCGCGGTCTCGACCGCTCCCGCCGCGGTAGGCGGCGCCGTGAACAGCAGTTCGTAATCGTCGCCCCCTTCGAACACGTACTGCCACTGGCGCTCCATCGGCAACCGCTGCAGCGCAGCAGAACGAGGGACGGCGCCCCAGCGGACGGCGGCTGCGACGCCTGATCGCTCGAGGATGTGTCCGAGGTCCCCGGCCAGACCGTCGGAGATATCGATCGCGCTCGACGCGATCCCGCGCAGGCGTGTCCCGAGCACCACCCGCGGCTCCGGACGCTCCAGCCGTGCAATCGCCCCCGCAGAGGATTCGGCTGCATCGATTTCGCCACGACGGCAGGCCAGCCCCAGCGCACCATCGCCCAGGATGCCCGAGACCCAGATCTCGTCCCCGGCGACCGCGCCGGAACGCAACAATGCGCTCCCGCGCGGCACCTCGCCGAGGGCCGTGATCGCGATCGTCACGCCCTGCGTCGAGCGCGTCGTATCGCCGCCGGTCAGCACACAACCGTGTCGATCACTGAGCGCGAACATCCCGCAGGCGAATTTCGCCAGCCAGGCTTCGTCGACAACGGGAAGCGCCAGCGCGAGAAAAAAACAGCGCGGTGTCGCCCCGCAGGCGGCGAGGTCCGAAAGGTTGACCGCGAGCGCCTTGTGGCCCAGCGACTCGGGATCCACGTCGGGCAGGAAGTGCACGCCCTCCACCAGCATGTCGGTGGTCACCGCCCATTGGGTCGCGACACCGCCGTCGATCAGCGCGCAGTCGTCGCCGATGCCGAGTTCGACGCGCGGGGTTGCACCCGCCGCCGCCCGCTGGAAGTAGCGGGCGATCAGTTCGAATTCGCCGATCGGCGGCTGAGGCGCAGACATCGCGCAGCCCGCGGCGTCGGTCAGGAGCGCGCCGCGACTTCCGTCGCGCGCAGTTGCGCGGCGACCTTGTCGAGCACGCCGTTGACGTACTTGAAGCCCTCGGTCCCGCCGAAGCTCTTCGCGAGCTCGACCGCCTCGTTGATGATCACCCGGTACGGAATCTCGGCGCGATGCTTGAGCTCGTAGGTCCCCAGCAGCAGGATGCCGTGCTCGATCGGCGAGAGCGCCTCCACGCCGCGATCGAGATACGGCGCGAACTCGGCTCGCAGCGCCTCGGCGCCGTCGATCGCACCGTTGAGCAACTCGCGGTAGTGCGGCATGTCGGTGCTCGCAGTGATCTCGTCGAGCTCGCGACCGCGACTCTCGGCCAGATGCCCTTCGATGGACGCCGCGTCCTGGCCACCGACCAGCCACTGGTAGAGGCCCTGCACGGCCAGTTCGCGCGCGCGCCGCCTGGCGCTGCGCCCGCTCCCTCGGCTGCCGGCCCCCGCTGTGCGCTCAGTCCCCGGCTGTTTCGTCGCCACTTTCGTCCAGCGCCCACAGCAGATTGGCCATTTCGATCGCCGTGCGAGCAGCGTCCTTGCCCTTTTCGGCGACTCGGGCGCGCGCCTGCTCATCGTTTTCCACGGTGAGGATGGCGTTGGCGACCGGAATCCCGTGCGCCAGCGACACACGCGCGAGACCGCGCGCCGACTCGTTCGCCACGACCTCGAAGTGATAGGTCTCGCCGCGGATCACGCAGCCGAGTGCGACGAGGGCGTCATAATCTTCCGCGGCGGCAAAGCGTGCCAGCACCAGCGGAATCTCCAGCGACCCCGGGACCGACACATGCGTGATGTCATCCTCGTCGACGCCGAGCGTGATCAGTTCGGCCACGCAGGCCTCGAGCAGCGCCCGTCCCGCCCATTCGTTGAAGCGCGCCTGCACGATGCCGATGCGCAGGCCGGCGCCATCGAAATCGGGCGCAAGGTAGTCGATCGCCATTGTTCCTCCTGCGAGTCAGTGTACGCGACGGTACCGCTGCCCTCGCCGGTTCAGCGCTCGATGAATCCGGTCGTATGAAGTCCGAAGCCCGCCATCGACGGCATCTTGCGCGGACGCGCCAGCAGCTTCATCTGGCCCACATTCAGGTCGCGCAGGATCTGGGCCCCGATGCCATAGGTGCGCAGGTCCATGCGCGCCTGCCGTGCGCCCTCTTCGGGCGACGCCAGTGCCAATGATTCGAACTTCGCGAAGACCCGGTCGGCGGGTTCGGCGCAGTTGAGCAGCACCAGCACGCCGGATGGCGCGGCGGCGATCGCGGCCAGTGCCTTCGGGATCGGCCAGGAATGCGCGCTGGTTCCCTCATCGAAGAAGTCGAGCACGGAGACCGGTTCGTGCACTCGCACCAGCGTTTCGCGCTCTGGCTCGATCGTGCCCTTGACGAGTGCGAGGTGAGGAGCACCGCTCGGCTTGTCGCGATAGACCACGAGCTGGAATTCGCCGGCTGGCAGCCGCACGGTCCGGCTGCCGCAACGCTCGATGATCGATTCGTTCGCCGCGCGGTAGTGAATCAGGTCGGCAATTGTGCCGACCTTGAGCCCATGCGTTTGCGCAAACGGGATCAGATCCGGCAGCCGCGCCATGGTGCCGTCGTCGTTCATGATTTCGCAGATGACGGCCGCGGGCGTGAGCCCGGCCAGTTGCGTGAGGTCGCACCCGGCCTCGGTATGGCCGGCGCGCATCAGGACGCCACCCGCCTGCGCCACCACCGGGAAGATGTGGCCCGGCTGCACGATGTCCGACGCTTTTGCCGCCGGCCGTGTGGCGACCCAGACCGTGCGCGCGCGATCAGCCGCCGAGATGCCGGTCGTGACGCCTTCGGCCGCTTCGATCGACACCGTGAAGTTGGTTCCGTGCACGGTCCCGTTGGCGCGCGCCATTGGCGGCAGCGCCAGCTGGCGCGCATGCGTCTCGGTCAATGTCAGGCACACCAGGCCGCGCGCGTGCTTGGCCATGAAGTTGATCTTCTCGGGCGTGACGAAGTCGGCGGCGAACACCAGGTCGCCCTCGTTTTCGCGGTCCTCGTCGTCCACCAGCACGACGACGTTGCCCTGCCGTAGTTCGTCGAGGATCTCCGGCACGCTTGCGATCGGCCCGGCCGACTCGGACTTCGGCGTCACCAGTGACAGCGCGTTCATGCGACCTCCGGGGACGCTCGTTCAATCCGCGTGATTGTAGTCGTGGGGCTCCTTACCGTTGCGTCAGCGCTGACCGAAGGTCAGGGGACCGAAGATCGCGCCCGCCTCGCGCGGCAGGGCCCGCCAGTATTGGCGTGGCCCCGCAACTGTGCCGCCGAGTTCGGCCGCTGCCCGCCACGGCCAACGCGGATCGAACAGCATCGCGCGCGCCAGCGCCACCATATCGGCGCGTCCCTCGGCGACGATGGCTTCGGCCTGGCGCGGTTCCGTGATCAGCCCCACGGCCATCGTCGCCAGCCCGACTTCGTTGCGCACGATTTCCGCGAACGGCACCTGATAGCCGGGGCCCGGCTTGATCTTCTGCTGCGGCGACACGCCGCCACTCGAGACGTCGATCCAGTCGCAACCGCGCGCCTTCAGTGCCCGTGCGAGCGCCAGCGACTGCTCCAGAGTCCAGCTCGGTCCGCGGCGGCTCCGCCTCCTCGAGCCAGTCGGTGGCGGAGATCCGTACTCCCACCGGCCGCCCGGAGGAAACGCGGCGCGCACGGCATCGAACACCTCGAGCGGAAAGCGCATGCGATTTTCGAGGGATCCTCCGTATTCGTCGCCGCGTTGGTTCGACGACCGGCGAGAGAACTGGTGCAGCAGATAGCCGTGCGCGGCGTGAAGCTCGATCGCGTCCACGCCCAGCCGTGCAGCGCGCGCGGCGGCGTCTGCAAACGCCGCCGCAAGCGCGCGCAGGTCGGCGCGTCGAGGGCGCGCGGCGGCGCTTCACCCGGCGCATGCGCAACCGCCGACGGCGCCTCGGCGCCCAGCCGCCTTCAGCCTCCGGCAACAGCTTGCCGCCGTTCCACGGCTCGCGGCTGGACCCTTTGCGGCCGGCATGCGCGAGTTGCATGGCGACCGGATCGGCGCCACCGCCCGGATCATGCGCAGCACACGCGGCGAGCCCCGCCTCGTTGGCATCGCTGTAGAGCCCGAGGTCCCCGGGCGTGATCCGCCCTTCCGCCGTCACGGCGGTCGCTTCGATGCACAGCAGTCCGGCTCCCGACAACGCGAGCGATCCCAGGTGCGCCCGGTGCCAGTCGGACGGCCTGCCCTCGACCGCCGAGTACTGGCACATCGGCGAGACGACGATTCGATTGGCGAGTTCGAGGTCACGCAGGGCAAAGGGGGAGAAGAGCTTCGACATGAGATTGAAAGGACCGGAGAAGTGAAGGAGTGAAGGGGTGACGAAGGCTCTCAGGCGTGCAGCAGCAGCACCGAACCATTCCAGAGCACGTGCGCGAGGATCGGCGGAGCCAGGCTCGCCGTGCGTGCGCGCAGCCAAAGATAGAGCATCGCCGCCGGCGCCACGCCGAGCAGGAGACCCGGCCGCAGACCGTGCAGTGCGACGAACGTTGCCGTGATCACGAGGCCACCGAGCCCGACCGGTGCGCCCCAGAGATTCCAGCGCGGCGGGCTGGCACGGTCCGCAAGGGCCAGCAGCGCACCGCGCATCACGAGTTCCTCCATGACGGCCGCAATGAGCGACGCCAGAACCATCGTGAGTGTGATGCTGACCGCAGGTGCGCCGCGCAGCACGATAACGAGCACGTTGGCGGCCAGTGCCAGCAGCGTGACCAGCGCCGCCGGTCGCACGCTACCAGGCCGCGGCGGTCGCAGCCCGAGCTCGGAGTAGGACATGCGCCCGAGCGCAAGCAGCGGCTGCATGACGAGCCACACCGCAGCGGCCGCGATGGCGGCCGACCATGGACGCAGCGCCGGCCGAGCAGCGTGGACGCCATCGCCAGCGCCACGAGGTAGAGCAACAGCAGCGCGATGGCCCCGCGGGCGAAAGAGCGGCGATCCGGGTCGCTCAGCAGGCCACAGGAGGCCGGCTGATCGCCAGCGCCAGCAACCAGCCGGCGGCGTGATCATCCATCCGCGCTCAATTCGGCCGGTGCAGCATCCGCTCCACGTAGCGCGCGATCAGATCGATTTCGAGGTTGACGCGGCCGCCCGGCGCAGGTTGCGCAACGTCGTGACCGCGTAGGTGTGCGGAATGATGTTGATCGAGAAGCTCGCAGCCGGCCGCCGTGTCCTCACCTGGTTCACCGTCAGGCTGACACCATTGACGGTGACCGATCCCTTGTAAGCAAGGTAGCGCGCCAGTTCGCCCGGCGCGCGGATCACGAGCTCCCACGCTTCATGGACCTGCGCAAAGCGCACGACCTCGCCGATGCCATCCACATGCCCGGCGACCAGGTGGCCGCCGAGCTTGTCGCCGATGCCGCAGCGAGGTCTCGACATTGACTTCGCCCGGCGCGTCGAGCCCCGCCGTGCGACGCAGCCTCTCGGCCGACACGTCGACGGTGAAGCGGTCGCCTGCGACCTGCCGGTCGCGGTCATGCAGGCGCCGTTGAGCGCGATGCTGTCGCCGACGTTCCGCCACGAAGCCCGGTACGTCGCGCGCGTCGAGCGTCAGCCGCACGCCGCCGTCAGCCGCCAGTCGCTCGACGTGTTCGATCCGCCCCACGCCCTGGATCAGTCCGGTGAACATCTCGCCCTTCTCCTAACGCAGGCGCGCCAAGATGCGCACATCCTCGCCGACCGACGTCACTTCGCGGAACTCGCAGCCGCTGCGCATGCGCCAGATCCGAGAGCGCCGGCAGGTGCACCATGCCCTGCGCCTCGCCGATCAGCATCGGCGCGAGATACACCAGCAGTTCGTCGACGACGCCCGCCTTGACCATCGATCCGTTCAGCCGGAACCCCGCCTCGACGTGCACTTCGTTGATGTGCCGGCGCGCGAGTTCCTTCATCAGCGCGAGCCAGGTCGACCTTGCCGGACTTCGTTCGGCAGTGTCGACCACTTCGGCCCCGACTGCGCCCGCAGCGCGGCTTCGCGCGCGGGTCCGACCACGGCGGTGGCCACCAGTACCTTGCCCTCGCCCTCGAACAACCGGGCGCCGGGATCGACCTCCAGCCGGCTGTCGACCAGCACGCGCATGGGCTGACGCGGCGTCTCGACCAGGCGCACATCGAGTCGGGGGTTGTCCGCCTGCACGGTGCCGATGCCGGTCAGCACCGCACAGGCCCGCGCGCGCCAGGCGTGGCCGTCACGACGCGCCTCCTCGGACGTGATCCACTTCGACACGCCGTTTTCCAGCGCGGTCTTGCCGTCGAGGCTGGCAGCGATCTTCATGCGCACCCAGGGACGGCCACGCTGCATGCGGGAAAAGAAACCGATGTTGATTTCGGCGGCTTCCTGCTCGAGCAGGCCGCAACGGACGTCGATGCCGGCGCTGCGAAGCATTTCCAGACCGCCGCCGGCCACCAGCGGATTCGGATCCTCGACCGCGGCGATCACGCGACCGACGTGCGCCTCGATCAACGCCGTTGAACACGGCGGTGTACGGCCGAAATGGCTGCACGGTTCGAGCGACACGTAGACGGTCGCGCCGCGTACGTCGTGGCCGTTGCGGCGCGCGTCGAGCAACGCCTCGATCTCGGCATGGTTCGAGCCCGGCGCCTGGGTCCAGCCTTCGCCGATGACCCTGCCCTCGCGCACGATGACGCAGCCGACGCGCGGATTGGGCGCGGCGTCGTACAGCGCACGCGCCGCGAGCGCGAGCGCACGCGACATGAACTGGCGGTCGGATTCGTCGTACATCAGGACGCCTGCGGCGGCGGAGCGCTCGCCGACGACCTCGACCCGCAACGGCCGGGCCGTATCGAGATGGATATCCCGCTGCGGAAACGCGATCGATATGCCGGCGTCCGCCAGTCGCCGCTCGAGCATGAAGCGAAGATCGCTCTGCACCTGCATGCCGCTGTTTTTCGCCACGTCGACCCAGAAGTACAGCGCGAACACCAACGCGTTGTCGCCGAAGTCCTCGAATATCACGAGCGGCGCAGGGTCCTTCATCACCAGGCCATGTTCGCCCGCCGCTGCCTGCAGGATGTCCGCCACCTGCCGCGTCGGCGAGCCATAGGCCACGCCGACCTTGACCACCCTGCGCATGGTCGGCGACTCGCCGGTCCAGTTGGTGACCTTGTTCTCGAGCAGCATCGAGTTCGGGACCATCGTTTCGATGCCGTCGAACTGCCGCACCGTCGTCGATCGCACATCGACCGCAGTGACTATGCCCTGCACGCCCTCGACGTCGACGATGTCTCCGACGCGCACCTTGCGCTCGAACAGGACGATGATGCCGCTGATCAGGTTCTTCAGCAGTGTCTGCGTGCCGAAACCGACACCGATCGCCAGCGCACCGCCCATGAACGCGAAGACCGTCAGCGGTATGCGCGCCAGGTTCAGCGTCAGCACCAGCAGCAGGAATCCGGTCAGCATCATCACCCAGCGTCGCAGGACCTTCGCCTGCGATTCGGCCATCGCGAAGCGACCGACCATGACCTTCTGCGCCCGCGTCGCCAGCACGCTGACCAACTGGTAGCCGAGAGATGAAGATCAGCAGCGCGCCGATGCTCTTGCCGACGGTGACACCGCGCGACAGCGTGACGGGCTTGCCGCCGATGTCGACGGTGTCCTCGACTGCGAAGAGTTCGAAGTTCCAGATCGAACGCGAAACATCCTTGACGCCAACCCAGAACTCCACGAACCGCTCCGCCGCCGGGCGCTGCTGACTGACTTCGACGTACTCCTTCTTCCAGCGCGCCTGCGCCGTCGCCAGGCGCATCGCCAGTGCCTCGACCTCGTTCACCGCATCCGAGGAACGGCGCGCCGCCTCCAGGGCGCTCAGCTCGATAGCGCCGTCCCGGCGCGTTCTCGTCGAGGGTTTCGACACGGCGCTGCTGCTCCTGCAGGGCGGTATCGGACAAGGTTCCGAGGTCGGTCGCGTACGACTTCAGGGTATCGACGCGCGCCAGTGACGCCGATCAGCGCCTTTTCCGCCGCGCGCCGCTCCTCCGGGTCCGGACTGCTCAGTGACGTATAGCGCTGGCGCCATGCCTCGGTCGCGAGCGGCAGCAGCCCGCGCAGCGTGGTCAGCGCGCTCTGCTCGGTGCGCAAGGCCTCGAGGGTCGTACCCGCAGACTCGATACGGGCCTCGAGCTCGGCGTGGCGACGCACCTCGTCGACCGTCCGCGCGGGCGGCAGCGACGCAAGTGCGCTGCGTGCCTGCTCACGTTCGGCGACCGTGCGACTGCGCGCGTCTGCTTGCCTCTTCGATGCGGCGATCGAGCGTCAGCTGCTGCGCCTGCAGGTTCTTGAGGACGCGTTCGAGCTCCTGCTCGCTGAATCGGTAGTCGGCCGAAAATGCCTTGGCCTGCCGCTCCAGCAGGCTTTGCACGCGCGGCCGTCGCCTGAGTCAGTTCGGTGTTCAACTCCCCCTGGAGGCGCAGCAGCTGCAGCCCTTCGCTGATCGGCGAGTCCGCAGGCGCGCGAGTTCCAGCGGCGTGGCAATGCCGTCTGCAGCTTTCTCCACAGCCAGTCGTTCCTGCGCCTGGCTGGCCTTCAGCATGGTTTCGACGCGAAACAGCTCCTGCTGCTGCAGTTCGCCCACCGACCGGAAGGAGTGCAGCCGCATCTGCTCGGCATCGAACTGATCGAGCACGCGGTCCACCTGTGTCAGCGTATAGGGGCCGGGCTGATCCGGGCCTTTCCAGGCCGCCAACGCCTCCTCGGCCGAGGCTCGATTCGCGCGCGCGGCGCTGATCTCCTGCAGGATGTCGAGCTGAGCCTGCAATGCTGCCGCGATGCGCCCGAGCAGCCATCCGAGTTCGGTCACCTGGCTCGGTGTCGCGCCCGCCGGAATCGGGTACTTGCCGGCGCGTTCCCGCTCGACGGCGTCCTGGGCGGCCGCGAGTTGCTGTTCAATCTCCGCGCGCCGCTCGACGAGCGTGGCCGCAGGCGCCTGCGACGCATTGTCTGGCTTCGACGCACCCAGCCCGAGCAGTTTCTGCACTGCCGGCGCTGACACGGATGCCGGCACGTAGACCGTGCACGCTAGCGCAGCACAGATCGAAATCGACAGACGGCGCGAAGTCATCTGCCCGATTCTACGGACGTTCGCCCGAGTCGCCGGCGACTGCGGACCGCGTGATACACACTTGCGAAGGCATGAAAAAAGGCCGCTGTGGGAGCAGCGGCCTCAGCGCCAGCGGCACGGCATTGCGCCGTGCCGCAGAAGCGGCGCTCACAGGATTCAGTTGATCGTCAGCTTCTTGGTCGCCAGCGGAGCCCGTTTGGGCAGCGTCAGCGTGAGGACACCGTCTTCGTAGCGGGCGTCGGCCCCGGCCTCGCTGACCTCGACCGGCAACTCGAAGGTCCGCGCGTACATCGCTGCAAACCGCTCGGTGTGCAGCACGCGCTCACCTTCCTTCTCCTCCTTGGTGGACTGCGTCTCGGCGCGGATCGAGACTCGTGTGCCTTCGATCGAAACTTCGATGTCCTCTTTCTTGACACCCGGCATGTCGACCTTCACCTCGAAAGTGTCGCCCTTGTCGACGACATCCATCAGGGCGCGCTCCATCGCCGGCATGTCCGCGCGGCGCGGCATCGCGGGAAGCATTGTTGTACGGTTCCAGAAATCATCCATCCAGTCGCCAAACAGCGGCGCAAATGGATCAGTACGACGACGTGCAAGGAGATTCGCCATATGACCTCCTTTGGTGAATACCGGCCCGAATCTCCTTCCGGGCCTTCAGTTTCAAGATAGGAACCCCCGAAGCAGACGCAAGTCGCCGGCGTGGCGCCGGTTGACCCAGGTCAACCGGCGCCACAGCATGCGTTGGTGGTTCAGCGACCGCCTGCCAGCGGGGGCAGATTCCCCCTCGCTCAGCGAACCGTGAGCCGCTTGCCAGCGACGGTGGCGCGCTTGGGCAGCACCAGCGTCAATACGCCGTTCTCAAAGCTGGCGTCGGCGCCATCCTGGGTCACCTCGACGGGCAGTTCGAAGCTGCGTCCATAGCTGGTGACCGTACGCTCACTGTGCAGCACGCGTTCGCCGTCCTTCGTTTCGCGCTGCTTGCGGCTCTCGGCCTGGATCGCCACGCGGGCGCCCTCGACGGAGACATTGATGTCCTCCTTGCTGACGCCCGGCAGGTCGAGCTTGATCTCGAACTTGTCGCCCTGGTCGACCACATCCATACGTGCCCGCGCCGTTGCGGGGGCCTCCGCACCACGCGCCGGCACCGTCCCGGACCGCTGGAAGAAGTCGTTGAATACGTCATCGACCAACGCGCCAAACGGGTCGTTGCGACGCAAAGTCATCTGGTTCATAAGACACCTCCGAATGGGCTGATTGCAGGTCACCGCCTGCGATGGCTCCAAATTCGGGACGGTGCCGCGCGGTTTCAAGACCCCCGGGGGCCGCAGACCAGGCCGGGGCCTAGCTGCCGCGGGCGGGACGCCGGCGCGGCCGCTTGCCAGGCCGGATCTCCTTGACAACCTCGGCAAACTCGTCGACGTCCTCGAAGCTCCGGTAGACGGAAGCAAAGCGGATATAGGCCACCTTGTCGAGGCGCTTGAGCTCGCGCATCACCAGTTCGCCCAGCTTCTCGCTCTTGACCTCGCGCTGTGCGGAAGACAGCAGCTTGTCTTCGATCCGCGCGATGGCTTCGTCGACCGCCTCGCGAGGCACGGGCCGCTTGCGCAGGGACAGCTGCATCGAGGCACGCAGCTTTTCGCGGTCGTAGTCGGCCCGCCCGCCGCCGCGCTTGATGACGGTCGGCATCGCCAGCTCGACCCGTTCATAGGTCGTGAAACGCTTGTCGCACGACAGGCACTTGCGGCGGCGACGAATGGTTGCACCTTCGTCCGACGCGCGCGAGTCGATGACCTGCGTGTCGGCGTGCTGGCAGAAGGGGCAACGCATCAGTGGGCGCGCTCGGTGTACGCGACCCTGCGGGTCGCACGTGCACCTCGCGCGATCTGGTCAGCGGGCCGCTCTTCGGAGCGGCCGGGCGAGCGGCCCGATTTCAAAGGCAACGAGGCGGGCGGTGTCATCGAGGTGATCGGTCAATCGTCAGCGCCAACGGTGCATTCGGATCATGTTCCGTAGACCGGGAAGCGCGCGGTCAGCGTTTCGACCTCGCTGCGGACGCGCGCCACGGTGGCGGGGTCGCGGGGATTGTCGAGGACGTCGGCGATCATGTTCGCGGTCTGTTCGGCTTCGCCTTCGCTTGAAAACCGCGTGTGGTCATCGCCGGGCTGCCGAGGCGGATACCGCTGGTGACCATCGGTTTTTCCGGGTCCTTCGGGATCGCGTTCTTGTTGATCGTGATGTGCGCCTGCCCGAGCACGGCCTCGGCATCCTTGCCGGTGATCTGCTTGGCGCGCAGGTCGACCAGCATCAGGTGGCTCTCGGTGCGGCCCGAGACGATGCGCAGCCCACGCTTGACCAGCGTCTCGGCCAATACGCGAGCATTGACCAGCACCTGCTGCTGGTAGGTCTTGAACTCGGGCGCCAGCGCCTCCTTGAACGCCACCGCCTTGGCCGCGATCACGTGCATCAGCGGGCCGCCCTGGATGCCAGGGAACACGGCGCTGTTGATCGGTTTCTCGAGTGCCGGCTTCATCAGGATCAGACCGCCGCGCGGGCCGCGCAGCGTCTTGTGCGTGGTGCTGGTCACGACATCGGCGTGCGGGATCGGGCTCGGGTAGATACCGGCCGCGATCAGGCCCGCGTAGTGCGCCATGTCGACCATGAAGTAGGCGCCAACCTCCTTCGCCACCTTGGCGAAGCGCGCCCAGTCGAAGCGCAGCGAATAGGCCGAGGCGCCGGCGATGATCAGCTTCGGCTTGTGCCGATGCGCCAGATGCTCCATCGCGTCGTAGTCGATCTCCTCGCGCTCGTTCAGGCCGTAGCTCACGACCTTAAACCACTTGCCGGAGATGTTGAGCGCCATGCCGTGGGTCAGGTGCCCGCCCTCGGCCAGCGACAGCCCCATGATCGTGTCGCCGGGGTTGAGCAACGCGAGGAAGACCGCCGTGTTGGCCTGCGCGCCGGAATGCGGCTGCACGTTGGCGGCGAGTTCGATCGTCGGATAGCCGAAGAGTTGCTTCAGCCGGTCGAGCGCGAGAGTTTCGGCGATGTCGACGTATTCGCAGCCGCCGTAGTAACGCTTGCCCGGATAGCCTTCGGCGTACTTGTTCGTGAGCTGGCTGCCCTGTGCCGCCATGACCGCTGGGCTGGTGTAGTTCTCCGAGGCGATCAGCTCGATGTGCTGCTCCTGGCGAACGTTCTCCTTGCGGATGGCGGTCCAGAGCTCGGGGTCGATCGCTTCGACCGTGTGCGTGCTTCGATTGAACATACGGACCTCGACAAGTGGGGTTGAGGAGTCACTTGCCATCGTGGCCCAGGCGAACGGCAGCTACGTTAGTAGCAGTGGTCCGCGCTCCCCGGGTGTACTCACCCTTTCGCCAGTCACGCGGAACGGGATGGCAGCGAAATTATGCCAGTGCGTGCAGCGCCCACATTCCGGCTGCGAGCGCGAGCAGCGGACCGCCGAAGGCGCGCAGCACCGGCCAGCGCATGTTCTGCCCACCGGCCGTCGCCGCGACCACCGCCTTGAAGACCAGGTTGGACGCGACGGCGACCCCCACGGCGGACAGCGCCGTCACCTGCGACAACGCGCCATTGTCAAACAGTCGCAACGAGGACAGCGTGATGGCGTCGACATCGGTCAGGCCCGACACCGCCGCCAGCGCCAGCATGCCGCGCGACCCCAGCAGGTCGTTGGCCCATGCGGCCAGCAGCAGGATGATGGCGTAGATCGCGCCGAAACCGAGCGCCGTCCGCAATTGCGTCGGATTGCTGAACGCTGCCTCTCCGGCTGGCGGAGTGGACGCGGCCGAGCCCCAGCGCCAGGCGATTCCAGCCGCGGCCACCAGCAGCGCCGGGACAATGACCACCAAGGCCAGCGGCAAGGACATCGGCGCGACCACGCCGACCAGTACGAGCACGCGCGCCAGCATGGTCGCATTCGCCAGCAGGATCACGAGCAGCGCCGCTGCCACCGGTTGAGTGCCGGCCGCGGCATGGCGCGCATACACCAGCGTCGTGGCTGTGCTCGACACCACGCCTCCGAGCACTCCCGTCAACAGCAGTCCGTGACGGCCCAGCGTCAGGCGCCAGGCGACGTATCCCGCAAGGCTCACGGCCGCGACCAGCACGACCATCAGCCAGATCTGGAACGGATTCAGCACGCCGTACGGTCCGAACGAGCGGTCCGGCAACAGTGGCAGGATGACCGCGGTCAGCACGGCGAACTGGAGCATCGACCGGATGTCCTTTCCGGTCAGCTTCTGGCTGAAGCCTTCAAGCTCGGCCTTGAAGTACAGCAGTACGGTCATGCCGACACCGAGCGCAACAGCCAGCGTGCGATAGCCGTAGTAGTTGGCGGCGCCGAGAAAGAACACGGCAATGGCAGCGATCACGGTCGTCGTGCCGGAGTCGTCGCGGATCGAGTCCCGGTCCTGCAGGTAAGCCGCGACCAGTGCCCCCGTCACACTCACCACGCCAGCGCCGAGTATCCACGCCGAGCCGGTCGCTTCCGTCAGAAGCGCGGCCAGCGAACCCAGAATCGCGATCAGCGTGAAGGTGCGCACGCCGGCCTTGGCCGAGGGCTTGCGCTCGCGCTCGAGCCCGACCAGTAATCCGATGCCGGCACTCAGTGCAAACGACAGGACCAGCGTCAGCGACGAATTCATGAAGTCACTGTAGGCGCGGCGCACGGCGCCGGCTTGGCGGCTGTCAAGCGCTCTGTCGACGCTCAGGTCAGCGGCTCGTCGCGCGTCTGTTCGAGATGCGCGACATCGCCCCACTCGAGGATGGAGAGCGCCAGCGGCGGCACCTGCGCACTCAGGCGGTTGATGCCGGCATTGAGCATCTGATGCTCGCGCGGCGCGTCCCAGCCCAGGCCGCGCGCGGCGCGATAGGCGACATCGAGCACCCCGCCGTGTGTGACCACGACTACGGTCTCGCCCCGGTGCCGCAGCGCGATGTCGTGCAGCGCCGGCAGCACGCGGTCGATCAATTGCTGGCCGCTCTCACCTTCGTCAATGGCCCAGGCCGGGTCGCGCTCGCGCCAGCGCCTGAACCCTTCAGGGTGGCGCGTCGCGATCTCGTCCAGCGTCAGTCCTTCGAACACGCCAAACGAGCGTTCGCGCAGGCGAGTGTCCGATTTGATGTCCAGCCCGAGCGCGTTCCGCCAGCGGCGCGGCCGTCAGCCAGGCGCGCACAAGTTCGCTCGAGTACACCGCTGCGATCGCTTCCGCCGCGAGCCGCTCCGCCAGGCGCGCGGCTTGCCGGATGCCGGTCGCCGACAGCGGGATATCGAGGTGGCCCTGAATGCGGTGCTCGGCATTCCACGCGGTCTCGCCGTGGCGGATCAGGATCAGCGAGGACCGCGTCACAGGACTACCCTTCGCGCTGCGCGCTGCGGGGTGCGCGCTTCGGAGCGGCCGTGCGCGCTCACGCCAGACGCGGGTTCAGTGTGTAGGTGCCCGTGAGCGATGCCTTGCCGAGCACGTGGCCTTCGATCGCCTTCAGGACTTCGGTCGCGGTGAACTTGCCCTCTACCGGCACGCGGTCGAGGTCCAGCGCGTAGAGGGTGAAGTTGTAGTGATGGACGATGGCATCGTTCCAGGGCGGACACGGGCCGTCATAGCCGTAGTAATCGCCATTCATGTCATGGTCGGACGCAAACCAGCCGGTGTAGTCGTTGATGCCCTGGCGCGTGCCGTTGATCGCGGCCGGCCCGTTCTTGCCGCGTGGCGTGACCTCTTTCGAGTAGCTGCCCGCTTCGATCGCGCGGGTCGCGGCGGGAATGTCGACCAGTGTCCAGTGGAAGAAGTCAACGCGCGGCAGGCTGGCCGGCACTTCGCGATCCTCCTTGAAGAGGTCATCCGGCTTGCTGGGGACGTCCGGGTCGTGGCAGATCACGACAAACGAGCGCGTACCTGCGGGGACGTCTGCCCACGCCAGATGCGGATTGCGATTGCCCGCCAGCTTGACGTGATGCGCGGAATCGATGACGCAAAAGGCGTAATCGCCCGGGATCGCGTTGCCGTCCGCAAAGGAATCACTCCAGATCTTCATGCTCCTGCCTCCTGCCGTGGACGGACCTGCAGCCAGAATGTCACCGGCCCGTCGTTAGTCAATGTCACCTGCATGTAGGCGCCGAAACGCCCCGCCTCCACCGGCGCATGGCGCATGCGCGCCTGCACCACGAAGTACTCGAACAGCCGTCGACCTTTCTCCGGCGCCGCGGCCGGCGTGAAACTCGGCCGAGTGCCACTCATCGTATCGGCAGCCAGCGTGAACTGCGGCACGACCAGCAATCCGCCAGCCACATCGCGCACATTGCGGTTCATCTTGCCATCGGCGTCGGCGAACACACGATACGCGAGCAGTTTGTCGAGCAGTTGGTCCGCCTGTGGCTCGGCGTCGTGCCGTTCGGCGCAGACCAGCGCCACCAGGCCCGGCCCGATGGCTCCGACCGTTGTGCCATCGATGTCCACCCGGCCTTGCGTCACCCGCTGAATCAGCGCAATCATCGACCTCATTTTACGGAGACCTGCCGTGCACGCCGACGCCATACCTGCCACTGACGCCGAACCCGCACCGAACCAGGCGCCGCCGCTGCAGGACGTCAATCTGTACACACGCGACCGCGCGCTGCAGGAGGGCGTGGCGCGCCATGGCGCCACGTGGGCGCAGCCGGAACTGGCTCGGCTTGGTCAGCTGGCGGCAGCGTCGCGCACGATCGAACTCGCCCACCTTGCCAACCGCTACCCTCCGGTGCTGCACACGCATGACCGTTACGGCAACCGGCGCGACACGGTCGAGTTTCATCCCGCGTACCACGAGCTGATGTCGCTGGCCTGTGCGGCCGGGCTGCATTCGAGTCCCGTGGGCCGATCCGCGCGCGGGTGCGCACGTCGCGCGCGCCGCCGGCTACCAGCTCTACGGGCAGATTGAAAACGGCACGCAATGCCCGGTGACGATGACCTTCGCGGCCACTCCGCTGCTGGCACATCACGCAGATTGCCTGCCTGCGCTGCGCGAAACCTGGCTGCCGCGTCTGCACGCACGGCGCTACGACGCGCGCTTCGCGCCGATCGAGGACAAGGTCGGCGCGACGATCGGCATGGGCATGACCGAGAAACAGGGCGGCTCCGATGTGCGCAGCAACCTGTCTCGCGCGACGCCGGTGACGGGCCGCGGCCCCGGGCATCCGTACCGGATCCGCGGCCACAAGTGGTTCATGTCGGCACCTATGTGCGACGCTTTCCTGCTGCTCGCCCAGGCCGAGGGCGGGCTGTCGTGCTTCTTCCTGCCGCGCTTCGTCGACGGCCGCGCCAACGCGCTCCGGTTCCTGCGGCTGAAAGACAAGCTGGGCAATCGCTCCAACGCAAGTTCCGAGGTCGAGTTCGAGGACGCCACCGCCTACCTGATCGGCGACGAGGGCCGCGGCGTCCCGACGATCCTGGAAATGGTCAACCTGACGCGGCTCGACTGTTCGCTCGGCACGAGCGGAATGATGCGACTCGCCGTGTCGCAGGCACTCCATCACGCGCAGTACCGCGCAACCTTCGGGAGGCGACTCGGTGAGCACGCCCTGATGAAGAACGTGCTCGCCGATCTCGCGCTGGAGTCCGAAGCCGCGACGGCACTCGCGCTCTGGCTTGCACACCTGTTCGACGCCGGCGACGATCCTCGCGCCGCCGCGCTACGCCGTGTCTTCACGCCGGCGGCGAAGTACTGGCTGTGCAAGCGCGCCGCCGGCCTCTGCCAGGAAGCGATGGAGGTGCTGGGCGGCAACGGCTACGTCGAGGACTCCGTCCTGCCAAGGCTGTACCGCGAAGCTCCGGTGAACTCGATCTGGGAGGGCTCGGGCAACATCATGTGCCTCGACGTGCTGCGCGCACTTCGGCGCGATCCCGACACGGCCGACAGGCTGGTGGCCGAACTCGACCACCTGGGGTCGGTCGATCCACGCATTGCGGGTGCGGTCGCAGAGTTGAGCCAGCAGGTCACCGGGGACGACCTGAGTGAACACGGTGCACGCCGCCTGACCGAACGGCTGGTGCTCGTGCTGCAGTCCGCGCAGCTGGCGCGCGACGCGCCGGCGGCGGTCGCCGACGCGTTCTGTGCGTCGCGCCTGGCCCGCGATCACGGCGGCGCCTACGGCACGCTGCCGCCAGGACTCCACCTGGATACGATCATCGAGCGGGCCTGGCCGCAGGACTAAGCCGTCCGTCAATCCAGATCGGGTGACGCAGTGCCTGCGCGCCCGGCACTCCACGCCGGCAGGTTCAGACGATCGTCACCCGCGCCCACTTGCGCTTGCCGACCTGGATCACGTAGGTGCCGGCGCCGAGACGCAATGCGCGATCACCGACACGTTCGCCGTCGACCTTCACGCCGCCCTGTTCGAGATTGCGCACGGCTTCGCTGGTGGACGGCGCCAGCCCGGCCTGCTTCAGCAGCGGCGGCGATGCCGAGTCCGCCCGCCGCTTCACCCGCCAGCGTGAGCTCCGGCATCTCGTCGGGCGCGACGCCGGCGCGGAAGCGTTCGTTGAACTCCTGCTCGGCATCGCTCGCGGAATGCGCCGAATGGAAACGCGCGACGATTTCCTTCGCCAGCAGCACCTTGATGTCGCGCGGGTTGCGGCCCTCCTGCGCCTCGCGCTTCAGGGCAGCGATCTCGTCATTGCCACGCAGTGAAACGAGGTCGTACCAGCGCCACATCAGGTCATCGGAGATCGACATCACCTTGCCGAACATTTCCGCCGCAGGCTCGGTGATGCCGATGTAGTTGCCCTTGCTCTTGGACATCTTCTCGACCCCGTCGAGACCCTCGAGCAGCGGCATCGTCAGCACGCATTGCGGCTCCTGCCCGTAGTGACGCTGCAGTTCGCGGCCGACCAGCAGGTTGAACTTCTGGTCGGTGCCGCCGAGTTCGATGTCCGACCGCAGCGCCACCGAGTCGTAGCCCTGCATCAGCGGGTACAGCAGTTCGTGCATCGCGATCGGCGTGTTGTCTCGGAAGCGCTTGGCGAAGTCGTCGCGTTCGAGCAGCCGCGCCAGCGTGTATCTGGCCGCCAGCTTGATCATCCCGGCCGCGCCGAGCGGCTCGGACCACTCCGAGTTGTAGCGGATCTCGGTGCGCTCGCGATCGAGCACGAGTGCCGCCTGCTCGAAGTAGGTCTTCGCGTTGGCTTCGATTTCCTCGTGCGACAGCGGCGGGCGCATCGTGTTGCGGCCCGAGGGATCGCCGATCAGCCCGGTGAAGTCGCCGATCAGGAAGATCACCGTATGGCCAAGATCCTGCAACTGCCGCAGCTTGTTGAGCACGACGGTGTGGCCAAGGTGGATGTCCGGCGCGGTCGGGTCCAGCCCCAGCTTGCAGCGCAGCGGCTGTCCCGTGGCCCGGGATCGAGCGAGCTTCTGGGCGAACTCCGCCTCGATCAGCAATTCGTCGCAGCCACGCCTGACCATTGCCAGCGCGTCCTCAATTTCCCTAGTAATCGGGTAGGTCTTTGCCGGTTCGGGCTGCATGGATTTTCCGGGCCTCGGGCGGCAGTCGGGGGACCCCGCCGGGCTATACTTCGGCCTTCGACAAAAAAGCGCACCGCTCGGTGCGCTTTTCATGACGAGCCGGCCATTGATGTTCCCCGCGATTCTATCCAAACACCTCCGCAGCCTCGCCGCCGACGTCCGACTTGGCGCGCGACTGATGGTGCGCCGCTGGCGCCAGCTCGACCGCGCGACGCGAAGCCGCATCGAACTTGGGACCGTGTTTTCACTGCTGCCGCTGTCCGCAGCGCTCGCGGCCATTGCGGCCGCCCCTGCCGCGCTCGATCTCGATGCCATCCAGTCGCAACCGATCGTCGAGGACATCCGGACACCCCGCCTGGACGATCAGCTCGCTCACGCCGGCGCGCGTGACGAGTCCTTCGTGCGCGAAGCGAGAGTCCAGCGCGGCGAACCCTTTGGAGCCCTGCTGCTTCGGCTGGGCATCGACGACGAGGAGGCGGCGCGCTTCATACGCGCCGATACCGCCGCGCGTCCGCTGGTACGCGTCGCGCCGGGCCGCTTCGTCCAGGCCAGTCTCGACGGCAGACGGCCGACTGTCGATGGCTCCGTGCCTATGGTGATGGCGACGACTCCGCCCCGGGAGGAACGTCGCGGGTGCTGACTGTGACGCGTGACACCTCCGCGCCGGAAGGCTTCCGATGCGTACGAGTCCGAAGTCGCGCTCGAGCGTCGGGTCGAATTGCGCAGCGGCGAGATCAAGACCTCGCTCTTCGCGGCCGCCGACGATGCCGAGGTCCCGGACTCGATCGCGCAGCAGATGGTCGATGCGCTCGAGAACGAAATCGATTTTCACCGCAGCCTCCGTGAAGGCGACCGGTTCCGCGTGATCTACGAGGCGCTGTACGCCGGTGGCGAGTACCTGCGTCCGGGCCGGTTGCTGGCGGTCGAATTCGTCAACCAAGGCAAGGCCGCTCGAGGCCTTCTGGTTTGATGACGGCAGCAAGCGTGGTGGCTACTACGCGCGCGGCGGCCGCAGCATGAAGCGCGCCTTCCTGCGTTCGCCGCTCGAATACACGCGCGTGAGTTCGGGATTCAGCGGCAGCCGCACCCACCCGCTCTTCGGGTACGACGCCGCGCACCGCGGCATCGACTACTCCGCGCCCTGCCGGCACCAAGGTGCGAACGATCGCGGCCGGCATCGTCGAGTTCGCCGGCTGGCAGAACGGTTACGGCAACGTTGTCGAGATCCGGCACGACGCCAGGCATTCAACGCTGTACGCGCACCTGCAGAAATTTGCGGTGCCGGCATCGTGAAGGGCGCGCGAGTCAGCCAGGGCGACCTGGTCGGACATGTCGGCATGACGGGCTGGGCGACCGGTCCGCACCTGCACTTCGAGACCAAGATCGCGGGCCGCAATGTCAATCCGCTGACCGCCCAGTTGCCCAGCGCAGAGCCGCTGGCGGAACCCCAGCGCGATCGCACTGGCGGCTCGCCGCGCCGCTGCGCGAGCAACTCGCCCTGCTCGAGCGCATTCGCGTCGCCGCCAACACCCGCTGACGGCCGCATGGCCGCCCGTATCGAAACACCGGACGATCGTCCGAGCTTTACATCGGACTGATGTCCGGCACCAGTCTGGACGGCGTCGATGCTGTCCTTGCCGATTTCTCGGTGCACGCGCCGCGAGTTGCTGGCGCATGCCCACTCGACCGTTTCCGTCCGATCTGCGTGCCGAACTGCTGGCGCTGACCTCGCCCGGAGCCGACGAGATCGAGCGAGCTCGGTGCAGCGCGGCGGCAGCGCCTGGCCGACGTTTATGCCGCACTGTGTAGCCGACGTGCTGCAGCAGGCACGACGGTGCGCCAGCCGACGTCCGCGCGATCGGCGCCCACGGCCAGACGGTCCGCCATCGGCCCGCGGCCGGCTTACTGTCCAACTGAATGCGCCGGCCCGACTCGCCGAGCCGACTCAGATCGACGTCGTTGCGGATTTCCGCAGCCGCGATCTCGCCGCCGGCGGCCAAGGCGCGCCGCTCGTACCTGCATTCCACGCCGTGGTCTTCGCAGCGGACCGCCCGCGCGCCATCGTCAACATCGGCGGCATCAGCAACGTCACGTTCCTGCCGGCGTGAGCCGCAGCGAGTGCTTGGCTTCGACTGCGGCCCGGGCAACGTGCTGCTCGATGCCTGGCGCCGCGCAGCATCCGGACCGAACCCTTCGATCGACAACGGTGAGTTTGCCGCGACCGGACGGTCGACCAGGCCTTGCTGGCGCGACTGCTTGCCGAGCCGTTCCTCGCACTGCCGCCGCCGAAGAGCACCGGGCGCGAGCTGTTCTCGCAGGTCTGGCTGGACACGATGTCTGGCGGGATCGACGCCGTCACCGCCGAGATGTGCAGCGCACGCTGACCGAGTTCACTGCGCGCGCATCGGCGATGCCATTGAGCGGTGGTGCGCTCCGGCGCGCGACGTCGTCGCATGCGGCGGCGGAGTGCGCAACTGCGACGCTGATGGCGGCGCTGGCCGAATGCCAGTAGCGCCGCGTCGCGCTGGTTGCGTCTTCGGCGCTCGGGATCGAGCCGGATCAGGTCGAAGCGCTCGCGTTCGCCTGGCTTGCGCAACGCTGTCTGCGGCGCGAAACCGGCAGCCTGCCCGGCCGTCACCGGAGCGCGCGGTGCGCGCGTGCTCGGCGCGCATCTACCCGCGCTAGCGCAGGCAACAAAAAGGGGCGCCTTGCGCCCCGTTGTTTTGCCCCGCAGAACGAACTCAGGCCGAAAATGACGACCCGCAGCCGCAGGTCGTGGTGGCATTCGGGTTCTTGATCACGAACTGTGCGCCTTCGAGATCTTCCTTGTAGTCGATCTCGGCGCCGACCAGATACTGATAGCTCATCGAGTCGATCAGCAGCGTGACGCCGTTCTTCTCCATCGTCGCGTCGTCTTCGTTGACGACCTCGTCGAAGGTGAAGCCGTACTGGAAGCCGGAGCAGCCGCCCCCCTGCACGAAGACGCGCAGCTTCAGGCCCGGTTGCCCTCTTCGTCGATCAGCGCCTTGACCTTCGAGGCGGCAGCATCGGTGAAGAGCAGCGGGGCGGGCATCTCAACGGCAGCATTCATGGCGGTTCTCCATCGGCGTACGGATCAGTCGGGCCAATTATAGGCATGGCCCCGGCGGACGGGCTAGGTTCCCGTAGGTTCGGAAGTGGTACCGGCAGCGGCCAGTTTCAAGGCCGGGCGAACCTCCGCGGTGTCGTGGATCAAGCGGCCTTCGACCACGGCGCCATGATGGATTTCCAGCGCCCGATACCGCACGTCGCCCGCAACCTGCGCCTTGGGCTGAAGTTCAAGGACGTCAGTCACGTAGATCGGTCCGGTCACTTTGCCCGAAACGACGAGATGCGCGGCGTGGACCTCCCCGATGACACAGCCGAGCTCGCTGATGATCACCATTCCGGCCTCGTCATTGGCGCTGCGAATGTCGCCTTTGACCGTCCCGTCGATGCGGAGCCCGCCGACGTACGAAAGCGTTCCTTCGATCGTCGTTCCGGCGCCCACCAGGGTGCCGATCGTCTTGGGTGTCGTGCGCTTGCTTCCAAACATGTCTTCCTCCCTACATCGCGAACGTCTGCTGTGTCCGCATCTCGCCGCCGGAGTTGATCGTGACCTGCACGGACCGCACCGTGGCACCCTCGGGCACGGAGAATGTTCCCTCGACCCGCTGATAGTGCCGGAAGGCGAGCGGTGCAGGCCCCGCGGCCGGGTGCGCGGCATCCGGCAGCGTCAGCGATAGAGGACGACCCGCCTGCAGCAGATTCACCTTCACTTCGACCGCGCCGACGAAGTCTTTATCCGGTCGCCCGCTTTGCTGCACCAGCAGCCGATAGCGCAACGTATTGTCGTCCGCATCAGGCTGCAGCTTGAAGCTGCGTATCACCACTCCGCGGGACGTCGACGGCGCCGGCAGCAGGCTCTCGAAGAAGGCCAGGTCGCCCCGGAGTCGGGCATTGTCACCTTCAATCGTCTTCAGCTGCTGCGCAAGCTGGTCCTGCGCGGCACGCTCGACCTTCAGTTGATTTTCGAACTGTGCTGCGGCGGCCGCATAGCGGTCCCGATCATCCTTGACCGCGCGCAGCTGTTCACGAGCTCGCTCGAGCTCACTCAACAGTTCGCCTTGATCAACCGGAACACCAAGATTGCGACCGTACTGATAGACGGCGAAGAGACCCATGACGGCGAGCGCCGCTGCGACTGCAGCCACCGCTGCCCGGACGGCCCATGGCAGCTGTGTACGAACAGCGACGCGAGGCGCACTCACGGACAGATTTCGCAGCCACAGCTTCCACTTCATCGGCAGTCGGGGTGAGCCTCGAGTACGGCGCGCCCGTCGCGCCGTCAAACAAAAGAGCCGCGACCTTGCTGCTGAACGCGGCTCGAATTCCTGTCTGATCGAGTATAGAAGTGAAGGCGAGCGGCAGAGCGTGGTGACACGCTCCGCCCATCCCGCAAAACAGGGCCCTCGGAAAGCTGAGTTGGCGGCCCCAGGCCTGGAAGCGGCCCAGTGCCGACTGGGACGCGATCACGGGATCCGCGATCGCGACCGCGCAGCCGATTAGCGCTTGGAGAACTGCTTGCGACGACGCGCCTTACGCAGGCCGACTTTCTTGCGCTCGACCTCGCGCGCATCGCGCGTAACGAGGCCTGCGCTCGAGAGCGCCGGCTTCAGCGTCGAGTCATAGTCGATCAGCGCGCGCGAGATGCCGTGACGCACCGCACCGGCCTGGCCCGACTCGCCGCCACCGATCACGTTGACCATGATGTCGAAGGTCTCGGCGTGATTGGTCAGCTCGAGCGGCTGGCGCACGATCATGCGACCGGTCTCGCGGAAGAAATACTGCTCGATCGGACGGCCGTTGATGACGATCTGGCCCTTGCCGCGCTTCAGGAAAACACGCGCCACCGAACTCTTGCGGCGGCCCGTTCCGTAGTTGTAGTTGCCGATCATGGAAACCTCAGATGTCCAGCGCTTTGGGCTGCTGCGCGGTGTGCGGGTGCTGCTGGTCGGCATAGACCTTCAGCTTCTTGATCATTGCGTAGCCCAGCGGGCCCTTGGGCAGCATGCCCTTGACCGCCAGTTGCAGGGCGCGCCCCGGGAAGCGCTCCTGCATCTTGCGGAAACTCGTCTCGTACACGCCGCCCGGATAGCCGCTGTGGCGGTAGTACTTCTTGTTCTCGAACTTGGCGCCCGTGACCTTCAGTTGCGCCGCGTTGACCACGACGATGAAGTCGCCCGGTGTCGACGTGCGGCGTGTACTCGGGCTTGTGCTTGCCCCGCAGGCGCAGCGCGATCTGGCTCGCCAGCCGGCCCAGCACCTTGTCGGTGGCATCGACCAGTAACCAGTCACGCTTGACTTCGTGCGACTTGGCGGAAAACGTCTTCATAAACGGTCCAATCTGGAAACGCGGTTACTGCGCCGGGGCCGTGAAACCACCGGTCGCGCGAGCAATCCACGCGGTCGACTTCGCGGGCATCCAAGGCCCGCGGCGATCGCGGAAAGCCTTAAATTTTAAGCGTTTTCGCCTGGCCTTCGCAAGCGCACAAAAAATGGGCCCGGAGGCAAGCCTCCGGGCCGAATCCACCGTTGGGGGTGGAGGAGACACCGGTCGAGGGGGAAGTCGTCCCCTGCTTGATTTGAGTGTGCCCATCGCTTTGCTGCAATGCAAGCAAGGACGTTGTGTCATTGACAGCACCCGAAGGCAAGAGAGGGATTTATCGTTGATATATCAACTACTTGATGCGTAATATCAGCAACTTGAGTCATTACTCAAAACCTGTTGCGTTGCGCCGAATTGGCGCCTGGGAGCCTTTCTATGGACTGCATCGTGCGTTGGACCGGAGACGGGATGAGCTTCCTTGCCGAATCGGGCAGCGGGCATCTCGTCAGCATGGACGGCGCGCCGGACGGAGGCGGGCGAAATCTGGCGCCCCGCCCGATGGAAATGGTGCTGATCGGCACCGGCGGCTGCACGGCCTACGACGTCGTGCTGATCCTGAAGCGCGGCCGCCACGACGTACGGTCGTGCGAAGTGAGCCTGCAGGCCGAGCGCGCACCGAGCGACCCCAAGGTGTTCACCGCCATCACGCTGCGCTTCACGGTTCGTGGACGCAATCTGGACGCCGCAGCCGTAGAGCGCGCGGTCGCGCTGTCGCACGACAAATATTGTTCGGCGACGATCATGCTGGCGAAGACCGCCGAGATACGCACCGAAACGATCGTCGAGAACGTGTAGACACAGTGCGCCAGGCGGCCGCGCGACGCGGCCCCGCCTAGATGTAATGCGCGGTTGTCGTCATCACTTTGGCTGCGACTTTCATGAGCCAGCGTGCGGGCAAGCGGCAGCGCGGCGCCGCCGAGCGCGGTGGCGCTTTCCGCGTGATGGACTTCATCGTCCCTCATCTGCTCGACCACGGCGCGCGAAAGCTGATCATCGGCCGGCAGCCGATCCAGGTGGCTGTCCAGATGCTGCTCGACCTGGCGTTCGGTCTCGGCCATGAAACCCAGGCTCACGCGATCGCCGGCACGAGCGGCCAGCAACCCGATGGCGAATGCGCCGCCGTACCAGAGTGGATTCAGCAGGCTGGTACGGCCGCCGAGTTGCTCGATGCGGGCTTGCGTCCACGCCAGGTGGTCGGTCTCTTCGCGCGCAGCCTGCTCGAACACCGTGCGCAGGGCCGGATCGCGCGTCGCCAGCGCCTGGGCGTCGTACAGCGCCTGGGCGCAGACTTCACCGACGTGATTGACCCGCATCAGCGCCGCGGCTTCCCGCCGTTCAGCGTCCGAGAGTTCCGTTTGCGGTGACCCACGCGTAGCCGGACTGGGGCGGGACGCGACGGGCGGCGCGGCGACGGTGCGAAGCGCGCGATCCGCTGCGGCCGTCAGGCGATCTGATCAACGACAGTTGGCGAGCCATGGGGAAACTGTAGCGCCAACGCCATGCCGGCTTATTTCACGATACGAAATGCCGTACCATCAAGGGCCCAGTTTGCTGTTGCTGTGGAGCAACATAAAGATACGCTTTCGGGTTGTTTTTGCCCGCCATGCTTTGACTCCCCGCCCTCCTCTGAAACAATCCTCTCAACTTCCTCCGGGGAAGTGCTTCAAAGGCCCGCGGCGCCGTCCAAAGCCAGCGCGCCAAAGAATTCCCATCACTAGCTAGGAGAGCTTGGAATGAAAAAAAGTCTAATCGCACTGGCAGTGCTCGGCGCGATGTCCGGCGCCGCGTTTGCGCAGTCGAGTGTGACGATCTACGGCATCGTCGACATCGGCCTGAACTGGAACAAGCAGGGCGCGCATGTCGCACGACGGCGCTACCGCAACGACGCAGGAAAGCGGATTCTCGATCGACAGCGGCAACCAGTCGGGCAGCCGCCTCGGCTTCCGCGGCTCGGAAGCGCTGGGTCGCAACTGGAACGCGGTCTTCACGCTGGAAGCCGGCTTTGACGCTCGACACCGGTAGCTCCGGGCCAGCAGCGGGCGGACTGCTTCGGTCGCCAGGCCTATGCTCGGCCTGCAGCACAGCGCGTTCGGTACGTTCGCGCTGGGCCGCTTTGCCACGCCGTCGTCGGGCACCGGCGACTTCGACCTGTTCGGGCAGGTCGACCCGTTCGGCACCGGCTTCGGCGCCGATCGGCCTGCAGGCCACCTTCATCCCGGCGAACTCGCAGCGTTAAGACAACGCGATACTGTGGGCGTCGCCGAGCTGGGCCGGCTTCAAGTTCGCGGCGCATGTACTCGTCCAACATCGCTCGGCCCGGACACGCACCCCGAGCGGCACGCAACACACCAGCGTTCAACGTTCGGCGCCAGCTGGACGTGGGGACCGCTGTTCGTCGCGGCCACCTATGACGTCAAACTTCGCCAACTGCTACGGCGCGTCTGACGACGGCGTCTGCACCACGGCCGGCAATCGGGCTGGCGCCGGCAATCCCGACCAGAAGATGCTGCAGCTCGGCGGCGTGTTCGACCTGAAGTTCATGAAGATTCACTGGCGCCTACGCCAACCAGGACAACATCGCCTGGTTCGGTGGAGCTGGCGCCGCCAACACGACGTTTCCGGCAGCGCTTCAATCTCGGTGGCCCGCGGCAACTACAACAACCAAGCCTACATGTTCGGCCTGACGTTCAACCTGCTCGGTGGTTCGCTGTTCGGCTCGTACCAGTTCGTCGGACGCGGACAACATCATCACACGGCCTGGCGCAGTTCGAGCCTGACTACAACGTCTGGGGCATCGGCTACACCTATCACTTCTCGCGCCGTACCAACATGTACGCGGCGTACGGTCAGCGTGCGTGGGACGGCACGGTTCGCAGCACGACCGGCGCGCTGCTTACGAGCGCTTCCCAGACCGTCGATCGCGACTACTTCACGATCGGTATCCGTCACCTGTTCTAAAGCGGCAAGTACGACTGTCCAAAGGCCGCTGCTTGCAGCGGCCTTTTTTTCGCCCCTAGGAAAGCACCGGAACGAGGCGATCGGCGGCGGCCTGGTCCACCAGGCCCAGGCGGAGCCGGCGATACAGCACGTCCTGCGCGCTGCGCGCCTGCTCGTGCTTGAAGCGCAAGCGCGCGGTAACGCAAGACCTCGGCCTTCGTCGCGGCTTCGGCAGCCGCGCGCGCCGCTTCGAGTCCGGCATCGACATCGAGGCTGCAGGTGTCGCGGTATGACACGCGGACGTCCGGCAGCAGGCCGCGCCGCATGGCCTGGCTCAGCGCGTCGACCGCCATGCGACGATAGGTGGTCCATTTGCCGCCGGTCACCGTCACGCAGATTGCCCTGTTCGATGATGATCGAGTGCTCGCGCGAGAGCGTCTTGGTGGCACCCGACGTGCCCTTGGCCACCAATGGCCGCAGCCCGGCGAAGGTAGCTGGTGATGTCGGCCGGTGCGATCGCGTCGCGCAGGTAGCCGCGCGCGGTCTCGAGAATGAAGTCGATCTCCTGCGCGGTCGGCTGCGGATCCCAGGCCGCGGCGTCGGTCGGCACGTCGGTCGTCCCGACGATCAGGTGGCCGAGCCACGGAATCGCGAACAGCACCCGCCCATCGGAGGTCTTGGGAATCATCAGCGCGCGCTCGCCGGGCAGGAAGCGTGAGCCGACGACGATGTGCGAACCGCGGCTGATCGCGACGATCGGCGCGCGCCGACGCATCGGCCATCGTGCGTATGCGATCGACCCAGACGCCGGTCGCGTTGTAGACGACCCTGGCGCGCAGCTCGAAGCGTTCGTTCGTTTCCGCATCCACTGCCGTGACCGACTCGACCCGTCCATCGGTCACGCGCATGGCTTCGGCACGCACGTAGTTGACGGCGGTGGCGCCGAGGCGGCAGGCGGTGCGCATCAGCGCGATGGCCAGCCGCGCGTCATCGAACTGCGCGTCCCAGTAGGACACGCCGCCGTGCAGCCCATCGGGCCGCACCGTCGGCAGGCGCGCGAGGGTTTCGGCGCGCGACAGCCAGCGGGTCGGTCCGACGCCACGCGTGCCGGCCAGTCCGTCGTACAGCCCGAGGCCGACGCGCATGAACTCGCGCTCGAGCGGCCGGTAGCACGGCACGATGAATTCCATCGGACGCACGAGCGCCGGCGCATTGGCCAGCAGCAGCGCGCGTTCGGCCAGCGCCTCGCGCACGAGCTTGACGTTGCCCTGCGCCAGGTAGCGCACGCCGCCATGGATCAGCTTGGTGCTGCGGCTCGACGTGCCGCTCGAAAAATCGCGCGCTTCGATGAGTGCCGTGCGCAGGCCGCGGGATGCGGCATCGACCGCGATGCCGAGCCCGGTGGCACCGCCACCGATGACGAGCACGTCCCAGGGCCGCGCATCGCGCAGCGCCGCCAGCAGCGCCGCGCGCTCGATGACCGGCGCCCGCACTTCGGCCGCTATTCCACCCACTGCCCCGCCCTCTCCACGGCACGCCGCCAGCGCGCCATCAACGCTTCGCGTTCATCGGCGTGCATCAGCGGCTCGAAGCGGCGTTCGGCCCGCCACAGTTGCGTGAGCTCGTCCGTGCCGGCCCAGACGCCGGTCGCAAGACCCGCGAGATACGCCGCACCGAGCGCCGTTGTCTCGGTCACTTCGGGCCGGACCACGGGAACACCCATGACATCGGACTGGAACTGCATCAGCAGGTCGTTGCGTGCGGCGCCGCCGTCGACGCGCAGCTCGGTCAGCGGCTGGCGGGCGTCACGCTGCATCGCCGCCAGCACGTCGCACGACTGGAATGCGATCGACTCGAGGGCGGCGCGTGCCACGTGCGCTCGCGAGGTGCCGCGCGTCATGCCGATCAGCAGCCCGCGCGCATCCGGATCCCAATACGGCGCGCCGAGGCCGACGAACGCGGGCACGAGCACCACGCCGCCGCTGTCCGGCGCCTGCCGCGCCAGCGCCTCGATGTGTTCCGAGCGTTCGATGAGGCCGAGTCCATCGCGCAGCCACTGCACGACGGCGCCGGCCACGAAGACGCTGCCCTCCAGCATGTAGGCGGCCTGCGCCGAACCTTCGATGCGCCAGCCGGCCGTCGCCAGCAGGCGATTGTCGGAAGCCTGCGGCGTCGCGCCGACGTTCATCAGCATGAAGGCGCCGGTGCCATAGGTGTTCTTCGCCATGCCCGGCGAGAAGCAGGCCTGGCCGAAGGTCGCCGCCTGCTGGTCGCCGGCGTTGCCGGCGATGGCGATCGGGGCTCCGAAGAGTTGAGCCCGCGCGGCGCCGACGACTTCGCTCGACGAGGTGATGCGCGGCAGCAGCGCGCGCGGCACGTTGAAGAGCGCGAGCAATTCGTCGTCCCAGTCGAGCGTCGCCAGGTTCACCAGCGAGGTGCGCGAGGCGTTGCTGACGTCGGTGACGTGGACTCCGCCCGTCAGGTTCCAGATCAGCCAGCTGTCGACGGTGCCGAAGGCCAGCTCGCCACGCTCGGCCCGCACGCGTGCGCCGGGCACATGGTCGAGCAGCCACTCGATCTTGGTGGCGGAGAAGTACGGGTCGAGCACCAGGCCCGTCCGCTCGCGCACCCAGGCTTCGGAGTCACCGCCGCGCAGCGCGGCACAGCGCTCGCTGGTGCGCCGATCCTGCCAGACGATGGCATTGGCAATCGGCGCCCCCGTGGCGCGGTCCCACAGCACCGTGGTCTCGCGCTGGTTGGTGATGCCGATGGCCGCGACTTCGCTCGCCGCCACGCCGGCCTGCCGCAGCGCCGACTGCGCACACGCGAGCTGGGTTGACCAGATCTCGTTCGCGTCGTGTTCGACCCACCCGGGCTGCGGAAAGATCTGCCGGAATTCCTTCTGCGCCGTGGCGACGGCACGTCCGGAACGGTCAAACACGATGGCACGCGAACTCGTGGTGCCCTGATCCAGCGCCAGCACGTATTTCACGCTGCGTTGCCTGTCACTGTTTTGCGGATTATCGCTTTCCGCAGCCAGCATAGACGAACGCGATCGGGCACGGCAGACTTGCAGCACAAGACAAACACTCAGGAGACATCATGTTCGTTCGCTGGCTGGTAGCCGCTGCCGTTGCCTTCACCACCCTGGTGCCGGCGCAGGCGCAGACGTGGCCGGGCAAGGCCGTACGCATCGTCGTGCCGTTCCCGCCGGGCGGCACCACCGACATCGTGGCGCGCTCCCTCGGGGTCGAGCTGCAGCGAATGTGGCAGCACCCGGTCGTCATCGAGAACCGGCCCGGGGCGGGCGGCAATATCGGCGCTGATCTGGTCGCCAAAGCCGCACCGGATGGCTACACCTTGCTGATGGGCACGGTCGGAACGCATGCGATCAACAAGGCGCTGTTCGAGCAGAACGGGGCGAAGATGCCGTTTGACCCCGCGAAGGACTTCGTGCCGATCACGCTCGCGGCAGGCGTGCCGAACGTGATGGTCATCAACCCGAAACTGCCCGTGAACACCGTCGCCGAGTTCATCGCCTACGCGAAGGCACGGCCCGGGCAACTCAACATGGCCTCGAGCGGCAACGGCACGTCGATCCATCTCTCGGGTGAACTCTTCAAGACGGTGACCGGCGTCTACATGGTGCACTTCCCGTATCGCGGCTCGGCGCCGGCCGTGACAGACCTGATTGCCGGCAACATGAACGTGATGTTCGACAACCTGCCGTCGGCACTGCCGCACATCAAGAGCGGCCGGCTCAAGGCGCTGGCCGTCACGTCGCGCACGCGCTCGCCGGCGCTGCCCGATGTCCCGACCATCGAAGAGGCCGCCGGACTCAAGGGTTTCGATGCGAGTTCCTGGTTCGGACTGTTCGCGCCCGCGGGAACACCGCGCGCCATCGTCGACAAGATCCAGGGCGACGTCGCCAAGGCATTGGCGCAGCCCGCGGTGCGGGAACGCTTCATTGCGCAAGGGGCCGACCCCGGCGGCAACACACCGGATCAGTTCGCCGCCTTCATCCGCGCCGAGACCGACAAGTGGACGCGGGTCGTGAAGATTTCAAACGCGAAGGTCGACTGACCACACTCCCGCGCGGGACCCGGGTGCAAATGTGTGGTCCCTCATCGCGCGCCATGCCTTCGTCGCCGAGGCCGCTGCGCTCGCCGCAGGGCGAATCTCCGTCGTCCGCGAAGTCGATTCGCTGCTGGCGGCCCTGGCAGCGCCTGCGGTCAGCGCTTCTGGGCCAGTCGATCGACCATCGCCATGATGGCCGCGACCTGAACGCCATTTTTCACGGCGTAGTCGGTACCGGTGTAGCCCCACCAGTCCCAGCAGCCGTTGGGGTTAAATGGCAGCCACCACGCAAGCATCGTCGGCTCGCTGGCCTGCGCCTGCGGATACAGCACGATGATGTCGTGCGCCGCGGCCCAGGCGTTGTAGCCGGACTCGCGCACGAACACCTCGCCGATCGCCTTGGCGCCCTGTTTGCAGCCGTGCAGCGCGACGTGCACCCGGCAGTTCTTCGTCTGCTCGCACTGAGTCGGCACGTAGATGTAGCCGGTCGGCCCGAGCGACGTTAAAGACCACCAGCGGCGCCAGGTCGGCACGAACTCGGACTGGTCGAACGGCAGCAGCCGGCCCTGCGTGCCGTTCCCTCTGCCGCTGTCCGGAATGAGAGAAGCGAGCATTTCGCCCACTTCATCGACGCCGCAGCGGTTAAGAAAGGGGCTTTCGCTCGCGCTGCAAGCCACGCCCTGTGACGGGGTCGGCAGACCATGTCCCAGGCCGGGCAGCACGCGGAACTTGGCGCCGGACCGGTTGTAGTGGGCAAAGAACTCGTACGAAGCACGCACCACGGGCGGCACGACCTTGGTGTCGGCATCGCCGGCCAGCAGCCACGATCGCATGTTGCGCAGGTTCTGCGTGGAGTCGATGAGCCGCAGCATCGCGAGACGTTCCGCATCGCGAATCGAAGTGTCCACATCGGGGCTGCCCTGCATGCAGACGCTTTCCACCCGCGCCAGATTCGTGCCGACACAGTAGTACGGACCGCCCGCGAACACGCCCACCCCGGCGACACGCGCCGAGTGCGCGACGGCGATCTGCACGGCCATGAAGGCGCCGGACGAGAGACCCGAGACGGTGATCCGATCGGCCTGCGCTTCCAGCGCCGGCAGGCGCTGCGCATTCGACGCACCCGCCACCAGCATGAGACCCGAGGCGATAATCGCGCACCGCATTAGCGCCCATCTGATGAACACCATAGACCGTCGCACTCCTTTGCTCGTCACTCTGCTCGTGGCCACGATCTTCGCATTGGTCGCCTCCGGCTGGCGCCCCTACGATCGCCTGACCTGGCTGCTCGAAGTATCACCGGTGCTGATTGCGCTGCCACTGCTCATCGCCACGCGCCAGCGCTATCCCCTGACGACGCTGCTCTACGTGCTGATCTTCGCCCACGCGCTGGTGCTGATCCTGGGTGGCGCCTACACCTATGCGCGTGTTCCGCTTGGAAACTGGGTGCAGGAAGCCTTCAGTCTCTCGCGCAATCCGTACGACAAGCTTGGACACTTCATGCAGGGTTTCGTGCCGGCCATGATTGCCCGCGAGATACTTCTGCGCGGAAATTTTGTGCGCGGTGCGCGCATGACCGCGTTCCTGTGCCTCTGCGTGGCGCTCGCAATCAGTGCCTGCTACGAGCTGATCGAGTGGTGGTCGGCCCTGGCCCTCGGCCAGGGCGCCGACGAATTCCTCGGCACGCAGGGCGACCCGTGGGACACGCAGTCCGACATGTTCCTCGCCCTGATAGGCGCGACCACCGCCCTGCTTGCGCTCTCGCGGCTGCACGACCGTCAGCTTGCGATCGTCGCACCACCGCACCGCCGCAAGTCAATGGCGACCGGCGTCGAATAGTCGGCACGCTAGTTGCCTGATCCGCCATACAGCGGATTGCGGTCTCGGCGCAAAAATCCCACTGTCATATTGCGCGCTGAGAATGCGTGGCGGAGGCGATCATGCTGATGCGAGTGAGAGAACGGAACAACGAAGTCGAGATCCAGTTCAATGGTCTCGGACGCCGCCATCACGTCGTGTTGGGTGCCCTCAGCGGAACTCAGCCGATCGATGGCGAACAGCCGTTCGACCGGGCCAAGCTCGAATCCTTGTCCGTGCGTGCGCGCGCCGACACCATGCATATCCGGTTGCGCGCGAAACACGGCGAGTCCTTCGACGTCACGCAGCTGTATCGCAGCCTGCGGCGGGCGCTGGTCGAAGGTGATCGCGGCCTGCTGAGCGCGCCGCTCGCGGGCTGACCGGCAATTCGGTCCTGCTGGGGAATCTAGAAGCGCAGCCCAACCCCCAGCGACATCACGGGCGCGATGCGAACCTCTTCCGCCGCTGTGGCGTGCTCGACGGCGCGCAGGTCCGGAGCGCAAGCTGTCGACGGCATGCCGGCGGGACAGCCCCAGGTCGTAAGGCCGCTGCGCTGGTACATCAGGCCCAGATCGGCACTCAGATACAGACCCTTGTGAACCGAGCCCAGTCCCCAGCCCAGCCCCAGGTAGGGATTTCCACGGGCCAGCCAACTGCGCGGGTCCACGCCCGCGTTCGCTGTCCACGGGTCGCCCAGGCTGCGGTCGAGCGCAAGGCCGGGCATCGTGGTGGCTGACCACAGGGGGCCATACGCCAGGCCGCCGGAGACCCGGAATCCGCTGGCAAGCGGCCGCCAGTCCGCCAGCACCATCGAACTGGCTTGCAGCCCGTCGCTTGCGAGCAGTCCCTGCCGGCCCCCGACCCAGCCGCGCAGACCGATGCTCGGACTCAGGTCCAGCGCGACTTCCGAACCGGTGTAAACAGGCAGCGTCAGCCCCGGCCCGCTCAACTGCGCATGGACGCCGCCACTTGCCACCAGCAGCGCCACCAGACCGAACGCACGCACCTGCTTCATGACCAACCTCGCAGCCTGTGACGCCGACGATTGAAGTCGTCTAGGACATTAGCCTAGGCCAAGGTCGGGACGCTGCAAACCCGAAGATTCACGGGAAAGCGGGACCAATCGTGAATCGTTGCTTTGGACCCGACGGACGTTGCTCGCGCGACACAGTGATCGGCCGCCACCGGCGTGGTGCGGCGCGACGGGTCATTTGTCCTCGAATCGTGCCCGGCGACGAGGGGGCGGACCGGCCGGTCGATCGCCACGAGATTCGCGACGCGGCGGACCACCGGGGCTGCGCTCCCGAAACGAGGGTGGGCGATCGCGCGGCGGACTGGCGGGACGCCCGCCCACCAGGCGCGCCATGCGAATGACCATCCGAAGCACTTCGTTGACGGCTTCCGGGTCACGGAATACGCGCGCCACGTCTGGATCGAGCCTCACTGACCCCGCCGCCGGCGCGCTCAGGCGCTCGCGCGGCGGTGCATTCGAGGGCGGCCGCGCCGCCCGCTGGTACGGGTCACCGAATTTGCGATCCTGCGCTGCGCGCGCCCGCGGCCCGGTGCGCGAACCCGTCGCAGGCCCCCGGTCGTCCCTCTTGCTTCGTTCCTTCATCGCCCCCTCCTGGTTGCTGCTGCTGCGCTGGATGCGCTGTTGCTGCTCCGACGGCATCAACGCCAGTGGAGACCTGCTGCAAAACCGCTCGTTCCTCAGGCTGCTCGCTTGGCATCCCGCAACTCGCGCCGCAGGATCTTGCCGACGTTGGTCTTCGGCAGGTCGCTGCGGAACTCGATGTACTTCGGCTTCTTGTAACCGGTGAGCTGCTCCTTGCAGAACTCCATCAGTTCGCGTTCGGTCAGCGCCGGATCCTTCTTGACCACGAAGAGCTTCACGGCCTCGCCCGAGTTCTCGTCCGGAACGCCGACGGCGGCCGCTTCGAGCACGCCGGGATGCGACACCACCACGCCTTCGACTTCGTTCGGATACACGTTGAACCCCGATACCAGGATCATGTCCTTCTTGCGGTCGACGATCTTCGTGTAGCCGCTTTCATCCATCACGCCGACATCGCCTGTCTTGAAGAAGCCGTCATCGGTCATGACCTTGGCGGTTTCGTCCGGACGCTGCCAGTACCCCGCCATGACCTGCGGCCCGCGGATGCAGATCTCTCCCGCCGTGCCGAGCGGAACCGGCCGACCGTCGTCGTCGCGCAGCGAGATTTCGGTGGAAGGCAGCGGCAATCCGATGGTGCCGCTGTAGCGGTCGGTGTCGGTCGGATTGCAGGTGGCCGACGGCGAAGTCTCCGACAGTCCATAGCCCTCGCAGATCGGGCAGCCGGTGAGTTTCAGCCACTTGTCGGCGACGGCCTGCTGCACCGCCATGCCACCACCGATCGACAGCTTCAGGGACGAGAAGTCGAGCTTGCGGAAATCTTCGCTATTGAGCAGCGCGTTGAACAGCGTGTTGACGGCCGGCAGCACGTTGAAGCGGACCTTCGACAGATCCTTCACGAAGCCCGGAATGTCGCGCGGATTGGCGATCAGCAGGTTGCACCCGCCGATGCGCATCGCCAGCAGCGCGCACGCCGTCAGCGCGAAGATGTGATAGAGCGGCAGCGCCGTGACGATGATCGCCTGCTGACCCGGCGGCATCCTGCTGATCGCCGGCAGGTACCAGGCTTCGGACTGCAGGACGTTGGCGACGACGTTCCGGTGCGCCAGCGTTGCGCCCTTGGAGACCCCCGTCGTGCCCCCGGTGTACTGGAGGAATGCGATGTCCTCGGGCACCAGTGTGACGGGCTTGAGCGACATCTTGAGGCCGTCGGCCAGCGCCTCGGTAAAGCGCAGCGCACTGGGCAGGGCGTAGGCCGGCACCATCTTCTTCACGTTGCGCACCATGAAGTTGACGATGCGGCCCTTCACGAACGGCAGCAGGTCGCCCATGGCGCACAGCACGACATGCCGGGTCGGAACCTTGTCGATCACCGCCTGCAGCGTCGTCGCGAAATTTTCCAGGATGAAAATGGCCTCGGCACCCGAGTCCTTGAGCTGGTGCTCGAGTTCGCGCGGGGTGTAGAGCGGATTGACGTTGACGACCGTGTAGCCCGCACGCAGCACGCCTGCAAGCACCACCGGGTACTGCAGCACGTTCGGCATCATGATCGCCACTCGTGCACCCTTGGCGAGTCCGCGCGATTGCAGCCACGCGCCGATCGCCGCGGAATACTCGTCGAGCTGCCGGTAGCTGAGGTCGGCGCCCATGAACGTATACGCGGGCTGGTCGGCGTACTTGCGGAACGCCTCCTCCAATAGCTGCACCAGCGACGAATACTGCGTGGGGTCGATGTCCGCGGGCACGCCCTTCGGATAGTTCTTCAGCCAAAACCGCTCCATCCGCTGTCTCCCGGCTACGCCCCCGTAGCGAGGCTTCTGTTTATGGATTCGCTGTGCTTGCGGCGCATTGCCCGCGGCAGATCGAAACGATGATAGCGGCTCGGCGGCGCGCCCGGACCATCGGTCGCACTCACGGTGCAGCGCCGAGGCGTATCCGAGGACAGCCCACGCGCTCAGTTGCGCGCCGTCTGCAAGCTCTGCAGCGCGCCATCGCGCTCGCCCTTGGGCATGGCCGCGATGCGCTTGACCTCCAGGTAGAAGCTCGGGAAATCCCCACCCGACTGCGCCAACAGTGCGTCGAATGCCGGCACCAGATCGTTGTAGGCCCCGACCGCCGCGAGCTGGGCGTTGGTCAGGTCCTGCGCGAAGTAGCGGTCGTAGCCGCTGAAGCCACCCCAGCTCGCCTTGAGTTGAACGTATTCCTGCCTGAGTTCCGCAAAGAGCTTCTGCTTGCGCTCCCGCTTCACCGCATCGGAAGCATCGCCCGCGAAGTTCTGTTGCAAGAGATCGCGATACTTCAACAGCAACTGCAGGAACTGCGCGCGCCGCTGCGCAAACTCCGCGTACGCCTGCCGCGAAGCCTCGTTGCCATGGGACTCCAGCCAGCGCCGCACGCCCTCGCGTTCGACGCTCGTCGCGAACGACTCGTTGAAGGTCGTATCACCGCCCACGTACACGACCTGGTGCGCCAGCTCGTGGAACACGAGGCCGGCCAGCTGCCCCTCGGTCCCGCCGATGAAGGTGTTGAGCAGCGGATCCGGCAGCCACCCCAGCGTGGAATAGGCCGGCACGCCGCCCACATGGACCTCGTAGCCGCCCGCGCGCAGTTCGCCTGCCTCCTGGTCGGCGGCGTCCCGCTCGAAGTAACCGCGGTACCCCGCACAGCCGACGATCGGATAGCACCACTGCTTGAGCTGCATCGACAGCTCGGGCGTGGCAAACACGTTCCAGACGACGTACGGACGCTTCAGGTCGGCGTATTCCGTATAGCTGCGGTTGTCGGGCAACGCGAGCTGCGCCGACGCATAGCGGCGAATCTGCTGCGCGCGCTCGAGGCGCTGCTTGAGCGGCGGCGGCGCCTGCGGATCGGCGATGACTTCGGGTATCGGCCGCGCCGCCTCCATCACCGCCAGGTGACCCTGGATCGACTGTGTGTAGTAGCCGACCGTGGAACAACCGGCGCCGAACAGAGCAAGCGCCAACGCGGCAAAGACGGCCGCGCCCACCAGCAGCCGGCGACGGCGCAGCGGAAACGGGCGGACGACCGTGGACATGGCCGGCATTGTGCACAAGTCGCCGCCGCCGGCGACGACCTTAACGGTCGAGTTCGCAGACCACGCGCCGCAGCTTGCCGCTCCCAGGGTCCCGCACCGGGGCACGACGCGATACGACGATATCGACCGGTCCGATCTCGCAGGTCTCGAAATAGCGGCGCAAGGCGGCGCGCACGGGAGCACGGCGGCTCCGCTCCTGATTTCCGAGATGAACCGTCAGGCTGCCGTTGGCCGCCTGCACGACCTGGAACTCGTGCGCCCCGGCCCTCTCTTCCAGCACCGTTTCGAGCGCGAGTGGAACGACGGTCACCTCGCCGCCGCCGCGCCTGGCAGGCAGGCGCAGCGCATCATCGCAGCGCCCCGCGACCGACACGGCGGGAAACGCGCTGCCGCAGGCGCAACGCTCGGCATGTACGGTGATGGCATCGCCGAGGTCGTAACGGATCAGAGGCTGGACCCGGTTGGCCAGATTGGTCACCAGTACCGAATAAGAGCGCGTACCCGGATCGACGGCCCGACCTTGCCGGTCCACCGGTTCGAGCACGATCCAGTCGGAGTTCACATGCAAGGTGCGGTGCGGACACTCCCACGCGATCGGGAGGAACTCCGACGCCCCGTACGCGCTACGCACTCGACAGCCGAATGCCCGCTGCACGCGCAGACGCGTCGGCTCCGAGAGAACTTCACCGCCGGTCCAGATTTCGCGCACGCGCAATCGAAGGCGTCCGGCCTCCTGCTCCTCGGCCAGCATCTCGGCGGCCGTCGGATAGGTGGCCAGGATCGTCGGCCGGTAAAGGTTGAGTTCCTGCACCAGCGCGGCACACGGTTGCAGCAGGGCGAACGCCTGCACGGCACTTGACATCCACGGTGCCCAGCGGCGCATCCGTTCGACCGTGGCGATGCCGGCAAAGTGACCCTCGGTGGCAGCGACCATCGCGTACCGATCGCCCTCCATCACCTGCCGCAACACATCGGCGGGCGAGAGCAGGCCACGAAAGCGCTGCGCCTCCAGTGCATCGTAGACGGCGAGCGCGTCCGGATCGTGCACGAAGTAACCCGGCATCCCCGTCGTCCCCGAACTCGTAAAGATGCTGTAGCGACCGAGCAGGGAGTGGCCGATGCGGGCGGGGTCGGCGATGAAGGCTTCGATTGCCTCACGCGTGACTCCCGGCTGCGTGACGACATCATCGAAGTGCTTCATCAACTGGCTCTTGGTCACCGGCGGCAGATCGCGCAGGTGCAGGCCATGCAGTGGGAGCCGGCGGTAGAGCCGGGAGTAAAAAGGCGACGCTTCGCGCGCGTAGTCGATCAACGCGCGGACGCGGCGCTCCGAGGCGTGCGCCAGTGCCGTCGGCGTCAGGTGGGAGCCCTGCCAGATATCGAAGGCCGCCTCGGACCACCGCGCGGGGTCGAAGGCCGACTCATTGGGCAGCGCGAACAGGGATCGAAGTGGGGCCATGCGTGGGCTCGGCAACGCATTCATTGTGGCCCAACCGGCGTCGCGCGCCATGACGCAAACGGGATCAGGCTAAGGCACGCGTTCGACCTCGGCCAGGCAGTCGTAGAACGTGGGCGCGCGGCCGATGTCCGTCAGCGCCGGGCTGGTGAGCTCGTTGGCGTTCTTGCCGTCGCGCGCGAGCTTCTTCCACCAGATGGACGGCGCCACGACGCAGCCCGGCCGCGCCCGGTCCGTGACCTGTGCACGCAGCTGCAGCGAGCCACGGTCGTTGAACACGCGCACGGAATCACCGGACCGGATGCCGCGAACGTGCCGCATCCTCGGGATGAATCTCGAGTGAGGGCTCGCCTTCGATCGACGCGCAGGCTCGTCACGTTGACGAAGCGTCGAGTTGAAGAAGTTGCGCGCCGGCGGCGAAATCATGGCCAGCGGATAGCGCGCCGCGACGGGCTGGATTGCTGGTCGGCCCTTCGTGCGGCGGAACGTAGCCCGGCACCGGGTCGAGGCCGATCGCGGCGAGAGACTCGCGACCAGAATCTCGCATTTGCCGGACTTGGTCGGAAACCGCCCGTGCGCGAACGGCGCGTGGACCGGCGGGCAGGTCGAGCCGCTGCCAGCCGGCCTGCTTCAGCCGCGGCCAGTCGTAGCTGCGTCGGCCCTCGCGGTGCGAACGCCTGCGCTGCCATCTCGTCGTCCGACTCGCGGAAGGCACGGCTCGGTGAAGCCCATCTTCGCTGCCAGCCGGCGGAAGATCTCGCTGTTCGGCAGCGCCTCGCCGAGCGGATCGATCGCCGGATTGTTCGCCAGCAGATAGAGATGCCCGTAGGACTTGTGCACGTCGACGTGCTCGAGCTGCGTGGTGGCCGGCAGCAGGTAGTCGGCGTAGTCCGCGGTGTCGGTCTGGAACTGCTCGAGCACGACGGTGAGCAGATCCTCGCGCGCGAAACCGGCCGCGACCTCGCGCGACTGCGGCGCCACCGCGACCGGGTTGCTGTTGTAGACGATCAGCGCATCGATCGGCGGGTCGGCGTGCAGCAGGTCGTGGCCGATCGTCCACATGTTGATCGTGCGTGGCGCGCGGCCGGCGAGCAGGTCGGGGCGGTACAGGCGTGCCGAGTCGACCGGTAATTGCCGCTCGTCGACAGCAGGACGCCGCCGGCGGGATCGCGCCAATGGCCGGCGAGCGCCGGCAGGCAGGCCACGGCGCGCACCGCATTGCCGCCGCCGGCGGCGCGCTGCATCCCGTAGTTCAAGACGGATCGCCGCGGGACGGATCTCCCAGTAGTCGCGCGCGAACTGCTCGATTTCGTCGGCGGTGATGCCGCAGAGCCGCGCCACGCGCTGTGGATCGAACTCGAGGCGCGCGCGCGGCCAGCGCATCGAAGCCGAGCGTGTAGCGCTCGATGTAATCGCGGTCGAGCCAGCCTTCGCGTACCAGCACGTGCATGACGCCGAGCGCAAAGCGCGCCGTCGGTGCCGGGCAACAGCGCGATGTGCTCGTGGCACTTCTCGGCCGTCAGCGAGCGGTAGGGATCGATCGCGATCAGCTTCGCGCCGTTGCGCTTCGCCTCCTGCGCGCGGCTCCACAGGTGCAGGTTCGACGCTATCGCGTTCGTGCCCCAGAAGACGATGAGCTTCGCGTTCTGGAATTGCTCGATGTCGGTGCCGTCGCGCGTGCCGAGCGTGGCCTTCAAGGCCTCCGCTCCCGGCGGTGGCGCAGATCGTGCGATCGAGGAAGCTCGCGCCGAGCCGGTGAAAGAAGCGGCTCGCCATCGCTTCGCCCTGCACCATGCCCATCGTGCCGGCATAGCTGTACGGCACGATGCGCTGCGGATCGACGGCGGCGATCGACTTCAGGCGCGCCGCAATTTCGTCGAGCGCCTCGTCCCAGCTCAACGCGCTCGAAGCGGCCCTCGCCCTTGCGGCCGACGCGCTTCAGCGGAAGCAGCAGACGATCGGGGTGATAGGTCCGCTCGAGGTAGCGGCTGACCTTCGTGCACAGCGTGCCCGCGGTCGTCGGATGCGAAGGGATCGCCCGCGACCTTGATCGCGACGCGACGGCCCTGCTCGCGCTTGACCGTCACCAGCATCGCGCAGGTATCGGGGCAGTCGTGCGGACAGGCCGCCCGCACGACCTCGAGGTTGGCGTCGACGTCGGCCATCGTCACGGTCGGCGGACCGCCGGCAATCAGGCGGCTGAACAATTGCTCGCAGGCAGCCACCTGGTCATAGCTGATGTATTCGTCGGGCTTGTGCGCCTGGTCGATCGAACCCGGGCCCAGCACCACGGTCGGGATGCCCGCGCGCTGGAAGATGCTGGCCTCGGTGGCAAAGCTGACCGCACCGGTGCCGCGCTGCGCGGTCTGCGCCAGATCCATCGCCCACCGCACCACGGGAGCATCCGGTTCGATGCCGAACGCGGGCAGGTCGAGGCCCATTTTAAAGGCGATGTCGGATTCCGGCGCCACGGCCTTCATGCGCGGCAGTAGTTCGCGTCCTCGCGTAATCGAGGATCGGCTGAGTCAGCGCGTCGTGCGCAGTCGCGGGGATGTTGCGCATCTCGAAGTCGAACACGCAATCGCGCGGCACGACGTTGGTCGCGATGCCGCCGTGGATCACGCCGGTCTGCAACGTCGAATGCGGGACAGAAAACCGTGCATCGCGCGGCTCTTCACGGCTCGCGCGGTCCGCCACGCCGCGGATGAAGGCGATGAGCTGCGCCGCATACTCGATGGCATTCACGGCCGTCGGCGTCAGCGACGAATGCGCTTCGCGTCCGCGCACCCGGCAGCAGAAGTCGCGCTTGCCCTTGTGCGCGACGATCGCCTGCATGTCGGTCGGCTCGCCGATGATGCAGCCGGCGGGGCGGATCCCGGCATCGGTCAGATCGGCCACCAGCGTATTCACGCCGATGAAGGTCGTTTCCTCGTCGAAGGTCAGCGCCAGATGCACAGGTAAGCTTGCCTGCGCTGCGAGGAAGCGCGGTGCCCAGGCAAGAGCAATCGCAATGAAGCCCTTCATGTCCGCCGTGCCACGCCCGTGGATGCGGCCGGCGCCAGAGGCGAACGAATGCGTCGCCTTGAACGGGTCGCTGGCCCAGTCCTGTCCCTCGACCGGCACGGTGTCGGTGTGACCGGACAGGACGATGCCGCGCGTCCTGGCGCTATCGGCGTCGTCGGCCAGCGTGGCGAACAGGCTCGCCTTGCGGGCGGAAGCGTCGTAGACCAGGCGCGGCTTCACGCCCATTTTGAGCAGGTAATCGCGCGCGTACTCGATCAGGCCGAGATTCGAGTCGCGACTCACGGTCGGAAACCCGATCAGTCGGTCGATCATTTCGAGCGCAGCAGGCGATGGAGACAGCGCGTTGTGAGCGAGCGGTTTGTTCACGATGGTGTCCTGCCAAAGGCGAACGATTCTAGGGCCTGCAGGCCGCGCGTGCGCGGGCCAATGGGCGCGCCCGCGCGGCCTTCAGTAGCATCCACTCTTCGAGCCGAGGTATCCCCATGCAACTGATCGACCGCGTTGTCCAGTTTCGCGCCGACATCCAGCAGATCCGCCGCGACATCCACGCCCATCCCGAGCTGCGCTTCGAAGAAAACCGTACCGCCGACCTGGTTGCCGCCAGGCTGGCCGAATGGGGCATCCCGGTGACGCGGGGTCTCGGTGGTACTGGCGTGGTGGGCACCCTTCGACATGGCACGTCTACGCGTTCGATCGGCCTGCGCGCCGACATGGATGCGTTGCCGATCCAGGAACTCAACGAGTTCACGCATCGCTCGACTCATGCCGGGAAGATGCACGCCTGCGGCCACGACGGTCACACCGCGATGCTGCTCGCCGCCGCCCGCTATCTCGCCGAGACGAGGCCGTTCGACGGCACCGTGCAGCTGATATTCCAGCCAGGCGAAGAAGGTGGTGCCGGCGCGCAACGCATGATTGACGATGGCCTGTTCGAACGCTTCCCGTGCGATGCGGTGTTCGGCATGCACAACTGGCCGAACCTCAACGTGGGGCAGTTCGGTGTGGCGCCGGGTCCGGCAATGGCATCGGCCAACGAATTCGAGATACGCATCACGGGCAAGGGCGCGCACGCGGCAATGCCGCATCTCGGCATCGACCCGGTGTTCGTCGCGGTGCAGGTCGTCAACGGCCTGCAAGCGATCATTACGCGCGTGAAGAAGCCGATCGACGCCGCGGTGCTGTCGGTGACGATGATCCACGCCGGCGACGCGACCAATGTCGTGCCCGAGAGTGCGTTCATCTCGGGCACCGTGCGCACCTTCAGCGACACGGTGACAGCGCAGGTCGAGGAACACATGCGTCGCATCGTGCAGATGACCGCAGCGGCCTACGGCGCCGAGTCACACATCGGCTTCAAATGGAACTATCCACCGACGGTCAACCACGCGGCCGAGGCCGAGTTCGCCGCCACCGTCATGGACGACATCGTCGGCCGCGACAACGTCGTGCGCGGGCTCGAGCCGACGATGGGTTCGGAAGACTTTGCCTTCATGCTGAAGGTGCGTCCCGGCGCCTACGTGTTCATCGGCAACGGCGACGGCACGCATCGCGCATTCGGTCACGGGCTCGGGCCGTGCATGCTGCATAACCCGAGCTACGACTTCAACGACGAGCTGATTCCGCTAGGCGCGACCTACTGGATCCGGCTGGTCGAGAAGTATCTCGGCCGCCAGGCGATCGCCTAGCGACCGAGGTTGTAGCGTTCCCGCAGCGAACGCGTACGGAACACCAGTGCGCTCGCAAAGGTGGCAATCGCGACCACGCCGAGGATCAGGCTCATCCGGGCGTACGGCTGATCCAGCGCCATGCGGGCCGCGACCAGCGACGCCAGCGTCCGCAGCCACTCGATGGCTCCGAGCATCAAGGCCGTTAGCACCAGCCGTGCCGCCCAGGGCCGGCGTAGCGCGAGCACACCGATCAGGACGACGCAAAGTACTGCGAGCGGCCACCACTGGGCGCGCCAGAAGTGAGCGGCCAGCAGCAGCAGGGCGATGGCGGGTGGTAGCAGGCGCAGGAAGGTCATGGCGGCGGAATCCCCGCGCATCGTCGGGGATCTCATTGTTAGCGGCTTGACGCGCATCACAAACGCCCGGCTCCTACCTCCAAGGAGGGGGCTGAATACGGGCGCCGGCTAATCCGTTCGCTGGAGGGTGACGAGGCACTGGCCCCGGTACGCTGGCCCGCACTATCCCTGTCCGACCGGCGACTTCGCTCCATGCTCCGAACGCTCTGCCATGCCTTGCTGACCGCGCTTGCGCTGGGCGCGCTGTCGGGCTGTGCGACGCTCGCCGGCGAGTCCACGCAGAAGGTCAGCATCCAGACCGTCGACCAGGACGGTCGCGTCGTCGACGGCATGAGCTGCCGCGCCGGCAACTCCTCGGCCGACTATGTCGGTGTGACCCCGATGTTCGACATGCAGGTCCGCCGCTCGTCCTCGGCCCTGGTCATCGAGTGTCGCCGCGACGGCGTGCCCTTGACGCGAGGGGTCGTCGTGTCGCGGGCCGTCGACATGCAGCCGATGCAGCTCCTGCTGCCGGGCGGCAGCAGCATGATGGTGATCGACCATCTGACGGGCTACATGTATGCCTACCCACGCTGGGTGCGGCTGCAGGTCGGCACCGACATGGTGTTCGACCGGCGCGATGAAAAGGGCCGCGGTCCGACGCCGGGGCTGATCACGCGCCAGTTCGACGACTTCGTCCGCTTCGCCTCCACCGCCGCGCCCGCAAGCGCCAAGTGACGCCGCGCTAGACGGGTGCTCAGCCGCCGCGTGCCACGCGCACGCGACGACCGTCCTGCAGGCTGTCGCTCGGATAGACGATCACGCGCTCGCCTGGTCGCAGCCCCTCTTCGACCCACGCCAGTTCGGCGTTGCGGCCGCCGATCCTGACCGTCCGCAGCCGCGCCTGATCGCCCTCGAGCGCGAACACGGCCCAGTCATTGCCGCGGCGAAACAGCGCCGCCACCGGAACGACCGTGGCATCGGCGCGCTCGAAGGTCACGATGCGCACATCGACGCGGTAGCCGTCGCCGAGCCCCGGAACCTTGCCGGATGCGCCGTCGAAGTCGATGACGACGTTCACCCGCTGCTCCTCGACACCCAGCGCCGAGACTTTGGTGAATGCCGCGGCTCGACGCGGCGTACACGGCCCGGAACCAGTACGCCTGAGCCCGCGTCGATCCGAACCGGCGCACCTGCGTGAATTCGCGTGGCCTCGGTCGACAGCACGTCCACCACGATCTCGAGGTCGTCGGCGTTGGCCACTTCAACGAGCGGCGTGCCGACGGCGACCGCGGCCTCGCTCTCCTGCAGCACCCGCAGCACGCGCCCATGGACAGGCGACGTGATCGGCCAGGCCGCCTCCGGCCGCTTGACCGCGGCGCCCTCCTGGGCGCGCATCAGCGCGGCGCGCGCCTGCGCCAGATCGTGCGCGGCGCCTTCGCGCGCGAAGCGGGCCGCCTCCAGCGATTTCGCCTGCACGCGCACTGCCAGTTCGGCCTGATCGAGCGCCGACGGCGACAGGAATCCCTCGCCCTGCAGTTTCTTGTGCCGGGCCAGGTCCACCTGCGCCTTCTCGAGCGCAGCCTCGTCGCGCGCAATGTTGGCGCGGGCCTGCTCGACCGCGGCCTCCGCAGCTCCGACGCGCTCGCTCAGTTCGCGATGCGACCGGGCGTCGATCATCGCCGGCGCCGAGGGCCACAGCACGGCGACGACCGTGCCCGCCTGCACCACATCGCCCGCCTTCAGTTGCACGCGTGCAAGCCTTCCCGGCGAGCGGCGCCGACACGACGTAGCGCTCACGCACGCGCGTCTTGCCGTCTTCCTCGACCAGGTTTTCGAACAGCGCCGTGCGCACCTCCGCGACCTCCACCCGCACCGGCTGCGGGCGGAAGGCCCAGAAGAGCACCCCGGCCAGCACCAGCAGTGCGACCGCCAGCGAGGACCCAGTGAGTGCGCTTCATGTCTGACTTCGCCACTTCCCTACTTCCGACTGTCTCACATCACTCTCGCGTCTTCAGCACGGCCACCAGATCGAGGCGGTCGACCTGGCGGCGCACGACCAGCGCGCTCGCCACGCCGGCCGCAAGCACAACGAGCGCAGCGAACGCATAGGTGCGCGGCTCGATGATCAGCGGGATGCGGAACGTCTCCGGCTGGATCAGCCCGACGATGAACGCCGACAGCCCGTAGCCGGCCAGCCACCCGATCGGCACGGCCAGCAGCAGCTGCAGCGCCAGTTCGCCCAGCAGCAGTGCCGAGACCTCGGCGCGCGTCATGCCGAGCACCCGCAGGCTCGCCAGATCCCAAGCGCGCTCGGCCAGCGCGATGCGCGCGTTGTTGTAGACCACACCGACCGCGATGGTGGCGGCGAGAACGCTCAGTACGCTGGTGAAGATCAGCATGTTGCGCGCCGATGTCTCGCGGAAGTTGCGGATGATCGGACCGATCTCGACCGCAAAGGCCACGCGCGGCGTCTCCTTGATCTGCTGCAGGAATCGCACGCGCTCGCCGCGTCCAGTTGCAGCCGCGCGCCGGACATCGCGTCGCCCTCGCCGAGCAGGCGGTTCAGCGCATCGCGGTGCATGAAGGCCGGGGTTCCCATCAGGTCGGCGACCAGTGCCACCACGGGGACGTCGCGTGTCGTGCGTGCGCCCTGCAGGATCTCGACCCGGATGGTCTCGCCCGGTACGCACGCCGAGCAGTTCGGCGAGCGTGCCGGTTGATGACGAGGCCGTCGTCGGGCAGCGGCACGGCACGAGACGTCGTCCAGCAGCAGCCGCAGCGTCGCGCCGGGCGCCAGGCCCGTCAGCGTCGTGCGGTAGCTGCGATGGCCGTGCGGCAGCGCACCGGCGCCGCGCGGTCGATCTCGGCGCGCATGACCCCCGGCAAGCGCGCAAGTCGTACACGCGCTGGTCGACGCGGCTCCGCCAGCACCAGGCGACGTCCTGGCGCTCGCGCATGCGGAACTCGACTTCGAACAGGCAGTCGATCGCGTCGCGCCACCAGGTTCCGGAGATCAGGATCGCCACCGCGCCGGCGATGCCCAGCGTGGTCGCCAGTGCGCGCCCCGGCCGGCGCTCCATGTCGCGCAGGATCATGCGCACCGCCGGCGAATACAGGCGGCCGAAGCCCAGTCGCTCGCCGAGCGTGGCGCGGAATGTCGGCGGCGTCGGCGGCAGCATCGCCGCGGCGGGCGCCAGCCGCACGACGCGCCGCAACGCCTGCAACGCGCCCGCGACGGCGGCGACCAGCGCGGCCAGCGTTGCCGCCGAGCACGATCCAGGTCGGCATCGCGAATCCAGTGACGGAAAGTGGAAGAACTCGGCGTAGAGCTCGGTCAGCAGTCGACCCAGCCAGGCCCCCGTCGCCAGTCCGAGGACGATCCCCAGCAGCACGATGACCAGCACGAACTGCAGGTAATGCAGGCCGATCGCGCGCGTTGGCGTAGCCCAGCGCCTTCAGTACCGCGATCTGCCCCCGCTGCGTGCCGATCTGCCGCGTCAGCACGACGTTCAGCAGGAACACCGCCACGCCGAGGAACACGCTCGGCAGCACCAGTCCGAACACGCGCTGCTCGGCAATTTCCTGCGTGATCGCCTTGTGCGACGGCTGTTCCGCGCGTCCGTACGCGCCGGTCGAACCATAGGTCTCGAGCAGCCGGTCGACGCTGATCGATCGCGGCCTCCTCCGATGCGCCATGGGCCAGGCGCAGCGCGACGCGATTGAACGCGCCTTCCATGTTGAACGCGGCCGCCAGCCGCTTGCGGCCGATCCAGAAGATCCCGAAGCTCGCGTCATCGCCGACGCCGTGGGCCGCCGGAAAGATGTACTCGGGCGACAGCACGATGCCGACCACCTCGAGCCGCTCGCGCTTGCCGTTGAGCAGCGCCTGCAGAGTCGAGCCCGGCTTCAGCCCGCGCTTGTCGAGCGAAGGTTTGGTTCACCAGCACCTGGTTGGACTCCGGTGCGTCGATCCAGCGGCCCGCCATCAGTGCCAGACGGTTCATCGCCGGCAGGCCATGCTCGGGCAGCGCGATGATGCGGCCGACCATCGGCTCGACCACGCCCGGCAGGTCGAGCAGCACGTCGTAGCTGAGCGTCGCGGCCACCTCGGCCACGCCAGGCAGCTCGAGCATGCGCGGCGCGACGCTCGACGGCACGCGACGCGCGACGGCGAACACATGCGCGAAGCGAGCGCTCTCGTAGTACTCGGCCTGCATGCGCTTCAGCGACTCGTAGGTCGACAGCGACGCGCTGAAGGCCGCGATGCCGCTCGCCACCACCAGCGCGATCGTCAGCACCTGGCCTCGCGCATGCCACAAGTCCCGCCACAGTTTGCGATCGAGCATGCTCACCAGTGGATCTCCTCCGGCGTGAGTCGCTTCGCGTTGACCGTGACCTCGGCAATGCGGCCGTCCGCCATGCGCAGCACGCGGTCGGCCATGGCCGCGATCGCGGCGTTGTGCGTGATGACCGCCGCCGTCGTGCCCAGCTCGCGATTGATGCGCACGATCGCCTCCAGCACCACCTTGCCGGTCGCATAGTCGAGCGCGCCGGTCGGCTCGTCGCACAGCAGCACGTCGGGACGCTTGGCGATCGCGCGCGCGATCGCCACCCGCTGCTGCTCGCCGCCGGACAGCTGCGACGGAAAGTGGTCGAGCCGGTCGCCCAGGCCGACGAGCGCCAGCGCCTCTTCGGGTGCCATGGGCTGCTGCACCATCTCGGTCACCAGCGCCACGTTCTCGCGTGCCGTCAGGCTCGGGATCAGGTTGTAGAACTGGAAGACGAAGCCGACGTGCTCGCGCCGGTAGCGCGTCAGTTCGGCCTCGCTCGAGTGCGCCGAGGTCATGGTCGCGCCAGCGCACCGTGCCGGCTGTGGGCGTGTCGAGCCCGCCGAGGATGTTCAGCAGCGTCGACTTGCCGCTGCCCGACGGACCGAGCAGCACGATGAACTCGCGAGGCGTAGATGTCGAGATCGACGCCGCGCAGCGCGTGCACCTCGACTTCGCCCATGCGATAGATCTTGGTCAGGCCGCGCGCCGAAAAGACACTCTGTTGCTCCGATCGGGTGGCCGCAGTGGACGTGTTCATCAAGATCGCCCCGCCTTGACCGTGGAGCGTGACGGAAACTCGCTTACAGCCTGCGCGTTCTCCGTCCGGCCACGCTGACCCGCATCAACGACCGGAAGTTCCAGTCCGGCGGCACTCGACTCAGGTCAAGGCCTTCTCGACGAAGACGTCGTCGCCGTCCTCGCGGACGACGCGGAACCCCCCCTTCAGGTACAGCGCCAGCGGGCCGAGGTGATTGGCCGCTGGCCCTGTGGCGACCTTCACCGGTTTCGCGCGCGCGATGTGCAGGCCCTGCGCCCGCAACTCGTCGCAGGCCGCCGTCAGCAGCCCCGCGGCCACGCCACGGCCGCGCCACTCGGGCGCCACGACAAAGCAGAAGATGACGCCGATGTGATCGGCATCCGGCTCCGGGGTCTCGTGCAGCATCGGGAACTGCGACCACGGGCCGGCGTTGCACCAGCCCACCACATCGCCTTCCTGATACGCGAGCACGCCGCGCGCCGTTCCGTCCCGGATGCATGCGGTTACGGCCGTGCGGTTCTCCGGCGCGCTGCGCTGGCCCCACTCGGTGCGTGCCGGATCGTGCAGCGGGAAATAACAGTAGCAGCCGGCCCAGCGCGGGTTGTCGACGAAGGCGCGCGTGTCGAAGAAGCGCAGGTAGTCCGCCAGCCGGTCCGCGGTCAGTGGGGTGTAGGTCAGTGTCGTCACGATCGCTCCTTTCTCAGTGATACTGTATGTCCTTACAGTACTATCCAGCGCTTCTATGTCAACGCCGCCCGCCGCTCTCGCCTTGCCACTGCGTCCGCGCGGACGACGGCGCCCAGTTTGCCCGATCGATCATATGCAGCGAGCGCGCTCCCGTCTTTCACAGCGCGCACGGGCGGGCGCGCGATACGCCCCGAGTAACATCACTTCCAGCGGGTGCGCGCCTGCCCGTGCCCAATCCTCCGATGGCCGACGACTCCAAGCCCGTGTCGACTGACACGCGGCGCACCATCCGCATTCGCGGTGCGCGCCAGAACAATCTCGCCAACCTCGATCTCGACATCCCGACCGGCGAGCTGATCGTCGTCACCGGCGTCTCGGGCTCGGGCAAGAGCTCGCTGGTGTTCGACACGCTCTACGCCGAGGGCCAGCGGCGCTACGTCGAGACGTTCTCGCCCTACGCACGGCAGTTCCTCGACCGCATGGACCGGCCCGCGGTGGACCGGATCGAGGGCGTGCCGCCCGCAATCGCGATCGACCAGACCAATCCGGTGCGCACCTCGCGCAGCACGGTCGGCACGATGACCGAGCTGAACGATCACCTCAAGCTGCTGTTTGCACGTGCCGCCCAGCTCTACTGCCGGCAATGCGCGCAGCCGGTGCGGCGCGACTCCTCCGAGTCGATCATCGCGAGCCTGGCGGCCCGCGCGGCGATCGCGGGCGATCCGCGTCTGACGGTCACGTTTCCTGTTCGCGTGCCGAAGAACTTCGGCGAGGACGAGGTGCGCGCGAATCTCGAGGCGCAGGGCTATACCAAGGTGCACGCCGAGCGCGTGCAGGCCGACTCCAAGATCCTCGATGTGGTGTCGGACCGCTTCCGCTTCGCGGGCACCGAACGCTCGCGCCTGGCCGACGCGATCGAGCGCGCGCTACGACTCGGCGGCGGGCGGGTCGATGTGCATGCACAGGGCGAAGACGCAGGCCCCGTCACGACGTGGCGTTACTCGACCGACCTGCACTGCGCGGACTGCGACATTCATTACGACACGCCGCATCCCTCGACGTTCTCGTTCAACTCACCGCTCGGCGCCTGCGAAACCTGCCGCGGCTTCGGCCGCGTCATCGGTGTCGACTATGGCCTCGTGATTCCGGACGAACGCAAGACACTGCGCGAAGGCGCGATCAAGCCATTCCAGACCAAGTCGTTCATCGAGAGCCAGCGCGATCTCGAGAAGTCCGCGGCGAAGGACGGCATTCCGCTCGACGTGCCGTTCCGCGACCTGACTGAAGCGCAGAAGCAGTGGGTCATCGCTGGCGGCGCCGGCTGGAAGAGCTGGAAGAAGAGCTGGCCGGGCATCTGGTACGGCGTGAAGCGCTTCTTCGAGTGGCTCGAGAGCAAGGCCTACAAGATGCACATTCGTGTGCTGCTGTCGCGCTACCGCTCCTACACCCCGTGCCCAGTGTGCGCGGGCAGCCGGCTGCGATCGGATGCCACGCTCTGGAGGGTTGGTGCGCACACAGAGGCACAGGCTGCGATGCCGCCCGCCGGTCGCTACACGCGCTTTCGACCCGTGCATGCAGCCTGGACGCAGCAGCAACTCGATAACCTGCCCGGCCTGTCGCTGCACGACCTGATGCTGCTGCCGCTCGAGCGCGTCAAGGCGTTCTTCGATGCGATTGCATTGCCGCCACCGCTCGACGAAGCGACCGAGATGCTGCTCGACGAGCTGCGCGCGCGGCTCGCGTTCCTGGTCGATGTCGGGGTCGGCTACCTCACGCTCGACCGTCAGAGCCGCACGCTTTCGGGCGGCGAGGTCCAGCGCATCAACCTGACCACCGCACTCGGCACCTCGCTCGTCAACACGCTGTTCGTGCTGGACGAGCCTTCGATCGGCCTGCATCCGCGCGACATGCACCGCGTCGTGGAAGTGATGCACCGGCTGCGCGATGCCGGCAATTCGCTCGTGGTGGTCGAGCACGATCCGCAGGTGATGCTCGCGGCCGACCGTGTGCTGGACATGGGGCCAGGGCCGGGCGAGCGCGGCGGTCGCATCGTCTTCAACGGCACGCCGGATGAACTGCGTCGCGCCGAGACGTTGACCGGCCGCTATCTCGGCGGCCGCCAATCGGTCGACGCTTCACGACCGCTGCCGGTTGCACCGAATGCGCCGAAGGTCGTGCTGCAGGGCGCGCTGCGAGCACAACCTGAAGGCGATCGACATCGAGATTCCGCTGAGGCGGCTGGTCTGCGTGACCGGCGTCTCGGGCAGCGGCAAGTCGACGCTGATCCAGGACGTGCTGTATCCGGCACTCGCCAAGGCGAAGGGCAAGAGCACCGAGGCTCCGGGGCGCTTCGAACGGCTGCTGGGTGACGACTGGCTCGACGATGTCGCGTTTGTCGACCAGTCACAGATCGGCAAGACGACGCGCTCGAATCCGGCGAGCTACGTCGGTGCCTTCGACGCGATCCGCGCGATCTTTGCCAAGTCGAGGATCGCGAAGGAGCGCAACTACACCCCCGGCACGTTCTCGTTCAACTCGGGCGATGGTCGCTGCCCGACCTGCGGCGGCAACGGCTTCGAGCATGTCGAGATGCAGTTCCTGTCGGACGTCTACCTGCGCTGTCCGGACTGCGACGGCAAGCGCTTCCGCCCCGAGACACTCGAGGTCACGATCGAACGTGGCGTCAATGTTGAGCCCCCGGTCGCTTCGCGCCCGCCCCCCGCGGGGGCCAGCGACTCGCTTGGGGCGGCCCGGCGCTCGTCGCTGCGGTCAGCCAGCATCGCCGACGTGCTGGACATGACCGTCAGCGAGGCACTCGCGTTCTTCCGTGACGATGCCGAAGTGGCGCGCGTGCTGGCGCCGCTGGTCGATGTCGGCCTCGAATATGTGAAGCTCGGCCAGCCGGTGCCGACGCTCTCGGGTGGCGAGGCGCAGCGCCTGAAGCTTGCCGGATTCCTCGCCGAGGCCGCCAGTGGCAAGCCGCCGACGCGGGGGACGCTGTTCCTGTTCGACGAGCCGACCACCGGCTTGCACTTCGACGATGTCGCCAAGCTGATGCGGGCGTTCCGCAAGCTGCTCGCGGCCGGGCATTCGCTGGTGGTGATCGAGCACAACCTCGATGTCATCTCGGCGGCCGACTGGCTGATCGACCTCGGACCGGAAGGCGGCGATGCAGGCGGCGAAGTCGTCGCGGTAGGCCCGCCGGACGACGTGATCGCAGTGGAGCGTTCGCATACCGGGCGCGAACTCGCCGCGTATCGCGCCGCGCTGGCGAGTCACGCGCCCCGTGTCAACGAGCCGCGGCCCGCGTACGACGCCGGCCGCCCGCTGCAGACGCTGATGAGCGAGCGACGCCGCGCGCAGCGCGATGTCATCGAGGTGCGCAATGCGCGCGAGCACAACCTGAAGTCCATCGATGTCGACATCCCGCGCGACACGTTCACCGTCATCACGGGGGTCTCGGGCTCGGGCAAGTCGACGCTGGCGTTCGACATCCTGTTCAACGAAGGACAGCGCCGCTACCTCGAGTCGCTGAATGCCTACGCGCGCTCGATCGTGCAGCCCGCGGGCCGGCCCGATGTCGACGCGATCTACGGCATTCCACCGACGGTGGCGATCGAGCAGCGCACCTCGCGCGGCGGCCGCAAGTCGACGGTGGCCACGCTGACCGAGCTCTACCATTTCCTGCGGCTCATCTACGTCAAGCTCGGCGTGCAGCACTGCCCCGACTGCTACGTGCCGGTGACGCCGCAGTCGTTCGACGTGATCGTGGCGCAGGTGATGCGCGATATGAAGGGCCAGCACATCGGCGTGCTGGCGCCGCTGGTCGTCAACCGCAAGGGCGTGTACACCGACCTCGCGAAATGGGCCGCCGCGCGCGGCCATTCGCACCTGCGGGTCGACGGCGTCTTCCTGCCGACGGTGAAATTCCCGCGCATCGAACGCTTCAAGGAACACACGATCGAGCTGCCGGTGGCTGATCTTGTCGTGTCCGCGGCCAGCGAAACCCAGTTGCGCGGTGCGCTGGCGACGGCGCTCGAAAATGGGCACGGCGTGGCGACCGTGGTCGCACCGTTGCAGGCGCTGCAGCAGTCGATTGCGCGCGGTGACTGGGGACCTGCCCTGACGCAGAAGAGCTTCTCGACCAAGCGCGCGTGTCCCTCGTGCGGGCAGAGCTTCCCGGAGCCGGACCCGCGGCTCTTCTCCTACAACAGCAAGCACGGCTGGTGCGAAGGCTGCTTCGGCACCGGACTGAAGCTCACCGGATTCGACGCCGAGCAGAGCGGCGAAGAAGTCTGGTGGAACGCCTGGTACGAAGGCGAGGCCGTGGCCTGTGAGTCCTGCCACGGCCAGCGTCTCAATCGCACCGCGCTCGCGGTGAAATTTCGCGAGCGCTCCATCGCCCAGCTTGCGGAGCAGTCGGTCAGCGACGCGGGTGAGTTCTTCCGCAAGCTGGCGCTCGCCGGGCGCGAGGCCGAGATCGCGCGCGACGCGCTGGCCGAGATCCGCTCGCGGCTCTCGTTCCTCGAGGAAGTCGGCCTTGGCTACCTCGCGCTGGACCGCGCCGCGCCGACACTTTCCGGCGGCGAAGCGCAGCGCATCCGCCTCGCTGCGCAACTGGGCTCCAACCTGCAGGGCGTTGCGTACATTCTCGATGAGCCGACGATCGGCCTGCATCCGCGCGATAACCGCATCCTGCTCGACGCGCTGCAGAAGCTCGAAGCCAAGGGCAACACGCTGGTCGTCGTCGAGCACGACGAAGACACGATCCGCCGTGCGGCGCATCTGATCGACATCGGTCCGGCAGCCGGCGTGCGCGGCGGCCGCGTGGTGGCGCAAGGCTGCGTCGCCGACCTGATGGCTGCTCCCGAATCGGCGACCGGCGCATTTCTCAAGGCACCACTTGCACATCCGCTGCACGCGCGACGTACAGTCACCCGCTCCACGGCCCGCCTTTCGGTGCGCGACGCCCGCATGCACAACCTGCGGCGGGTCGACGCCGGCTTTCCGCTCGCGCGCCTGACCGTCGTGACCGGTGTCTCGGGCAGCGGCAAGTCCACGCTCGCGCGTGAAGTGCTGCTCGAAAACCTGCGGCGCGTCGTCGGCCAGCGCAAACCGCGCCCCGAGTGGACGGGCTGCGAAGTGGTCGATGGCTGGGAAGCGCTCGATCGCGTGCTCGAAGTCGACCAGACCCCGATCGGCAAGACTCCGCGCTCGTGCCCCGCGACTTATGTCGGCTTCTGGGATGCGATCCGCAAGCTCTACGCCGACACGCTCGAAGCGCGCACGCGCGGTTTTGGCGCGAGCCGCTTCTCGTTTAACACCGCCGGCGGCCGCTGCGACGCCTGCGAGGGCCAGGGGCTGCGCACGATCGAGATGAGCTTCCTGCCCGACGTGAAGGTGCTGTGCGACGTCTGCGGCGGCGCGCGCTTCAACGAGGAGACGCTCGCGGTGAAGTGGCGCGAAAAGTCGATCGGCGATGTGCTGCGCATGGACATCGACGATGCCGCAGAGTTCTTCAGGGCGCACCGGTCGATCGCGCACCCGCTCGCGCTGCTGCAGGATGTCGGGCTCGGCTATCTCACGCTGGGCCAGCCTTCGCCGACGCTGTCGGGCGGAGAAGCGCAGCGCATCAAGCTCGTAACGGAACTTTCGAAGGTGCGCGACGATGTCACTCGCCGAGGGCAAGTCCCGCCGAAGACGCTATACGTGCTGGACGAGCCGACGGTGGGACTGCACATGGCCGACGTCGGCAAGCTGATCCACGTGCTGCACCGACTCGTAGACGGCGGCAACACGGTGATCGTCATCGAACACAACCTCGACGTCATTGCCGAGGCGGACTGGATCATCGATCTCGGGCCCGAAGGGGGCGCCGGCGGCGGGCTCGCCGTGGCACAGTGCGCGCCGGAGGACCTGATCCTCAAATCAACACCCACGGCACGGGCCTTGGCGGAGTTCATGGCGAGCCGGCCTTCCCACGGCGCATCCGCAATCGCCGCCAGCGAGATCGTTGCGACAGCCGGCTAGAAGCTCACGTCCCGCCTGGCAGTCGCAAGTCCCCGCAGGCGCGCCATCCAACTCGGGGCGAAATACAGCACCAGCATGCCGAAACCCAGCAATCCGCCCTGCGTCGGATCGAAGTCCTCCGCGATGCGCGACCACGGATAGCCGAACGCGAATCGGCCTAACACCAGTTCGGCGACGATCATCAGCGTCACCCACAACGCGCCCACGCTGCGCCACTGGCGCACTGAACGCGCCCCGATCCAGCGGACCGTCAGCCAGGCGACCAGCAGGATCAGCAGCGAGCCGACCGCCACCCCGACCTGGCGCGCGGGGAGATCACCGAGTAGCGGAACGAGATAAAGGGTGCGCAGCACGCCGTGCACGGCTTCGACGGCGAAGATCACAAGCCAGATCGCAAGGGCTTTCGGGAGCATCGTTGACATCCGGCTCATGCGGCCATCGCAGCGGGCCGCTCGCGCTCGAGGAACTTGCCATCAATTTGGACTTTGACAGCGGGGCGCGCTCGATATGATGCGGCAACGCCCGCATCGTCACCGCCATGAATCGAATCTTCGCTCTGCTGGGCCTGTCCGCGGCCCTCGTACTCCCTGGCCAGGTGCACGCACAGCGCGCGGCACCCGGGGACGACAACGTCGCGCAGATTCCGCAGACCTCGCCGGGCTCGCCGTGGTCGTTCATCGGCTTCGGCATCACGACGCCGACGCGACCCACTCTGGTTCGTCGCCAACAGCACGCCGCGGGGTGGCACGATGGGGCGCAACCTGTCAGCTGCGCCGCCCAACACGGCGGTGCTGGTGATCGTCAGCGAATTGCTCGACCAGCCGATCGAGTCCGACACGGAGCTGCTGGCGGTGGCAAAGGACCGGCATGCGCGGATCGGCGAGCGCTGGATCGTCAGCAGGCACGAAGAAACCATCGTGCGGCATGCGGGCACCCGCTGCGCACGCCATGCGTTGGCAGCGCGCGAACCCGAGGACAAGTCACCGCGCAAGGACGCGGCCAAGACGAACGCGACGCGACCGTACCTGCACGTCAGCGGACTGTCCTGCGTCCATCCGACCGAACCGCGCCTGCTGGTGGAGGTTGGACTCTCCGAGCGCAGTCCGCGCGACGCGATGACCGCAGCCATCGCGCGCGATGTGCAGCAGGCCACCGGCAGCCTCACTTTCCAGCGCTACTCCGAGCAGGCCCTGCAGAAGTCCGCCGAGCTGGCGCGTGTCGGCGAGGTCAAGGATGCCGAGGCGCTGCTCAAGCCGTACATCGACGCCGACGCGGCCTGGGCACGCTACTTTCTGGCGCAGATCCTTCAACGCGCGGTGCCGGCACCGCCCGAGGCCGGCCCCCGGCTCAAGGCTTTGCTCGAACCGGCGGCCGAACGTGGCCTGGCCGATGCCCAATGGATGCTCGGGACGCTCCTGCTCCGGGGCGCCGACGGCGTGCCGAAGGATCCGCCCCTGGCGGAGGCCTTGCTGCGTCGCGCATCCGAGCGCGGCAACCCCGGCGCCGCCTTCCAGCTCGGGATCGCCCTCCTTTCTCCGAACGACGGCCTGTCGCCCAACCGCCGCGAGGCTGTCGTGTGGATCTCGCGCGCCGCCGCGCGCGGCCAGAAGGAGGCGCAGGAACTCCTGCAGAGCGCACGCGACGCTCCCGCACCGCCGCCGCCCAGACCTGCCGGGAAATGAGGGCGAAAACCCCTCCCCGCTCATCCGCCGAAAATACCGTCCGGTCCACCGCCTCTGCAGACCATCGCACGGCCCGAGCATCGCCCGGCCTGCCCCGGCACTATGCGATTCAACTTCAAAGGTCGCCCCATGCGCGCTCTCTTCCTGACACTTTGCCTCGTGCTGGCCGGCAGCGCCAGTGCACAGCCGGGCGCCGTCCCAGCCGCCGGGACGCTGGTCGTCGGTTCGTCCGGCAATCGCGTCGCCGGCTCTGGCCGCGCTGTCGATGAAGCGCGCACACCGGGAGCGTTTTCGGCGATCCGGATCAGTGGACCGATCGATGTCGAGCTCAGGTCTTCGGAGCGCGAACACGTCACGGTGCGGTTTGACGACAACCTGCTGACCTTGGTCGAAACCCGCGTGACCGGTGACGCGACGCCGACGCTCGAGATACGCCTGCAACCCGGGGCCAGCTTTCGGAGCGCAGACAATCCGCGGGTCACCGTGGAATTCAAGTCGATCAGTGCGCTGGCCATGAGCGGAAACGGTGACGTGCACGCCGACGCCGTGCGCGGACCGCTGCTGGCGGTATCGATATCCGGCAGCAGCGACGTGAAGATCGACCGGCTGGACGTCGATGTGCTGGGCGTCTCCATTGCTGGCAGCGGCGACTTCACGGCGGCCGGGCGCGCCGCGGAACAGGGCTACAACATCGCCGGCAGCGGCGACATCAACGCCGACAACCTCGTCGGCCAGACCGTCAAGGTACGGATAGCCGGCAGCGGCGATGCACGCGTGCATGCCGAACAGATGCTCACGGTCTCGATCGCGGGTTCCGGCGACGTCGTCTACCGTGGCACCCCGGTGATCAAGAAGAGCGTCGCCGGATCGGGCGAGGTTCGCAAGGCGCACTAGGACTCACCCGATGCGCTCGCAGCATGGCGCTACGCTAGCGCCATGCTGACATCGAACCACGCCCGGTCCTTCGCCGAGTGTTGCACTCGCGAACACCCTCACCGAGTATCCCTACAAGCTCGACCAGCTGCTCGCCGACGACCGCGACCTGGCGCCGCCGCGCCGCCTGCATCCGGTCTTCTGGGGCAGCTACGACTGGCATTCCTGCGTCCACATGCACTGGACGCTGGTGCGGCTGCTGCGCCGGTTCCCGGATCACCCGCTGGCCGATCGCACACGCCAGCAGCTCGCTGCGCGGCTGACGGACGCCGCCGTCGCCGGTGAACTCGCGACACTGGCCGGACCCCATCGACAGACGTTCGAACGCCCCTACGGCTGGGGCTGGCTGCTGAAGCTCGCAGCGGAACTCGAGCGCCTTGCGGCCGTTGCGCCAGAGACGGCGGCATGGAACGAAGCGCTGCGGCCGCTGGCGGATGCCTTCGCCGATCGGTTTCTCGCCTACCTGCCGCGCGCGGCGTTTCCGACCCGTGCCGGCGTGCACAGCAACAGCGCCTTTGCCCTGCTGCTCGCGCTCGACTGGTGCGAGTCAGTCCAGCACCACGCCTTGCGCCAGGCGATCGCCCAGCGCGCCAATCTCTGGTTCGGGCGCGACCGGGACTATCCGGCCGAGTACGAACCCGCGGGCGAGGACTTCCTGTCGCCCGGCCTGGTCGAAGCCGCGCTGATGAAGCGGGTCGTCGACGGCTGCTCCTATGCGGACTGGTGGGAGCAGTTCCAGCCGTCGGACGCGGCGCTGGTTCACTGGCTGACGCCGGTGCCGGTCAGCGACCCTTCGGATGCCCGCATCGTCCACCTGCACGGCGTCAACCTGACTCGCGCCTGGTGCTGGCGGCAACTCCAGCCGGAACTCCCAATATCATTGCTGGCGCCGGTGGCGCAAGCCATCGAGGTCCATCTGGCGGCCTCGCTGCCGGCCGCGACCGCGGGCGACTACGTCGGAACGCATTGGCTGGCGTCATTCGCGTTGCTGGCCTTGGACGACACACGCTGACAGGGGTCAAGGCCGACCACGGCCCGGTGGGGTCAGATACGTCCATCGGAGGTGCATCGTGTCTCAATGGGACGTCATCGTCATCGGTTCCGGCATCGGGGGCCTCGCTGCGGCCGCCGCTCTTGCGCACGAAGGCAAGCGCGTTCTGGTTCTGGAACGCCACACGCAGCTCGGAGGACTGACCCAGACCTTCGAGCGCAACGGCTACCGGTTCAACGTCGGGGTGCACTACATCGGCGGTGCCGGTGAAGCCGACGGCCAGGCCGGTCCGGCCAAGAAGATCTTCGACGCGCTGACGCCGCACGGCATTCCGATGGCCTCGATGGGCCGGGTGTATGACCGTGTGCATTTCCCGGGCATGACGGTGGACTTCGAACATCCCGCGGCGCGACTGATCGAAACCCTCAAGGCGCGCTTCCCGTCCGACGCGGCGGGCATCGACCGCTTTTTCGAGAGCATGCGCGCGGCGCGCAAGGCACTCGAGGCCGTGCTGGCGGCGCACTCGATGCCGCAACTGGTTTCGCGCGGACTGATGTGGTGGAAGGAAGGCGAGATCGAGCAGTGGGTCGGACGCACGCTGTGGGAAGTCATCCAGGACTGCGTCGGCGACCCGAAATTGCAGGCGCTGCTCGCCGCGCAGTGGGGCGACCATGGCGGGCGGCCCAGCGAAGCATCGTTCGCGGTGCACGCCGTGCTCATGTCGAGTTACTTCGATGGCGCCTGGTATCCGGTCGGAGGCTCCGGTGTGTTCGCCAGCGCCCTGTCGGAGCCGGTGATTGCCGCCGGCGGCGAACTTCGCGCCGGCTCCGAAGTCGCGACGATCCGCGTCGAGAGCGGGCGCGTACAAGGCGTCACTCTGGCCAACGGGACCCGAGAAGACGCGCCGTGCGTCGTTTCCGATGCCGGCGTGCGCAGCACGCTGCGCATGCTGCCCTCGGAGGAGGTGAATTACGACTGGGCACGCGACGTGCTGGAGATCGAACCGTCGGTCGGCTACGTGGGCCTGTACCTGGGCCTCGAGGGCGACATCGCCGCCAATGGCGCAGGCCCCGCGAACGACTGGATCTACGAGAGCTGGGATGTCGACCAGCTCTGGCGCAATCCGCTGATCGAACCCGATGCACCGATGATGTTTGTCTCTTTCCCGTCGCTGAAGGATCCGAAGCACGAACCAGGCGCCACGCAGAAGCACACCTGCGAGATCGTGGCCTTCGTCGACCCGGACGCCTTCGCTCCCTGGGAACACGAAGAGCATGAAGCGCGGCGAGGCGCGCGATCCCGGCTACCTCGAACTCAAGGAACGGATCGAGCAGAATCTTCTCGTCCAGTTCGGGCGCCATTTTCCGCGCCTTGCGCCGATGGTCCGGTACGTCACGTCATCGACACCGATCTCGGTGGCGACCTATACCGGCGCGGAACACGGCGCCATGTACGGACTGGCGGCCACCCCGGCACGTTTCCTCAGCGATGCCCTGCGGCCGCGCACGCCGATCGGTGGACTGTTCCTCGCGGGGCAGGACGCCTGTTGCCCAGGCGTAACGGGCGCACTCATGGGCGGCCTGATGGCTGCGGTTTCGGTCGAACCGCGCCTGCTCGCGCTGATGGGCTGAGCGGCGCCGAAATCGGAGCCACGGCAGCGACTTGGCGCCAATACACGCGCGAGACACTTCGTCGGCGCGCGGAATGCGCACCTCGACTATTCACTCAGTGAATATCGCCGTCCAGGCTCTTTGACGCGCGTGCGTGGGAACATTTCCCATGCGTAGTGGTGGACCGCAACTCAATCGCGTGCGCTCGAGCGATGACCCCGTCCGATCGGCTGATCGAATAGCACCCAAGATAGGCGAGTCCCTGCGCTTCGCATCCGTCGAAAACCCCACTAACTTGTACGTCATCGGCGACCGGTGCCCAGCCGCACTTGAAAACGGGCCACGCCAACATGGACGCCGACACCCCTGCGCATGCTTGAACTCGGAACACTCGACAACGCCAGAGAGAAAATTCTCACCGACGCGCAGCGCGCCGTGCTGGCGGTCCGGCGCATCGGATCCGCCCCCGTGGAGTCGATTCAGGACGGCATCGCGCAGCTCACCGCCCTGAGAGAGCAGGCCTACGACAGCCTCGCGCAGATCCAGCGAGCGCAACTGATCGTGCGCGCTGCCGAGTGGCTGCTTGCGCACGATCTCGGCAGCCCAGAAACGCGCTGGCAATGGAATCCGCGACGTCCGGCAGACCAGGATGAACCCGACCTGCAGGGTTCCTCCGGCGAGCAGGTCACTCTTTCGGTCATGGTGGCCGCCTCCCATCTCGCCGACAGCGCGCTGGATGCTCGCCTGCGCCGTTCGCTTTCCAGGCTTGCATCGATGCCGGGCAAGAAATTCCTCTTTGTCGATACCACTGCCTTGAAGCGGCGCGCCGCGACGCGGGTGCTCCTGGCCAGCTGGGATATCAGCGTCGTCCAGATTGCAGCCCACGAAGCTGCGGTCGACGGCGCCACGAGAGTGCTTGCGGGATTTCCTGTCGGCGCCGGAGCAGTATCCGCCTCCTGAGCACAGGCGCGCGACGCGCGCATCGCGCGCGCCGGCCGATCCGGTCAGCGCGTTCTCGTACCTGGGCGCAACGAAGCGGGGTCGGGAGTTTCCGCGGCGAGGATCGGCAGCCCTGGTCCGCCGTCAGCCGTGCCTCCGCACGGGTTCAACGTGAATCTTCCGCACCCGCGCAGATCAATTCTCAGTGGCGGGCAGACCAGGCAAGCGATGAAATGCTGCTCATCCGCCAGGTGGTGGACAACCCAATCCAGGCAGGCTGCCAAGACGTGCAGCCCCAACGGAACCGGAGAACAAAATGTTCAAGCATGCATGGAAACACGCCATCGCGACCACAGCCGCCGCTGTGCACCACGATCGCGCTGTTCAGCGCGGTCGCTTCGCTGGCCGACGAAGACAAAGCGGCGTTGCTGGCGTCCAGGATCAACCCGACGACGATCGCCACCCACGACACCGGTACGGTGCAGCGCTAACAGGCGCCGCGCGTGCGAGCCAGACGCTCAGTGCCGGTTCGCAGCCGCCGACAACACCCAGCCTCTCGCCCGGCGCGATTCGACAACGAAATGTCGTCGATGGCAACCAGTTCACCCCGCCGTGTCGGAAACTCGATGTGGAGCGTGCAGACGTCGAGCATCGGTTCGCCCACGCGCCCTATTTCTTGGCTTCGGGCGGCGTGCAGCCAGCCAGTGGCTCCGCGTAGTCGACCCGCGGCGTGAACTCCGCCGTGATCCGATTTTCCCGCACAGCGACGATGTAGTAGGTAAAGCAGGGTTTCACGTCGAGTTTGAACGACCCGGTCTCCTGCGGAGCACCGGGCACGGGCATCGCCTGAACCCTGATCACATGAACCCCGGGCTCAACCAAGGTGCGCCTCTGGGTCGTGTCCCAGTCGTCGATGCCAAGAATGATCACAGGCTGGGTGTCAATATTGGTCTTGAAGTAACGCTGGCCGACGAGGTACGACCCGTGAAACGAACTCGCGCAACCGGACAAAACGCCAGCCGCGGCGACGATCGAAAGGGCAGCTAGCTGTCTATTCATCATCGTGCTTCTCCTTGGGTGAACGTCGAACGCCGGCAGCCTGCCGGTTCAACGTGACTTCGGATTCAATGCATCAGCGCAGCCCGTCGCCCAGTGGGTTGACCGACAGGACGAGCAGGATCAGCGCCAAGCCGGGGAATATTGTGATCCACCCTACGCCGGAGAACAAAGACTCATTGCCGGTGCCGACCCGCGCGCCCAGCGCCGGAGTAGTAGGCGGCACGCCCACCTCCCGGAACGACCGCATTACCTGCGTGGTGATCGCCGCAAAGATGAGGCTGAATGCAACAAGCGCCGCAGGGACAACACTCGGGTAAGCACCTTCACGACGAGCCCCTTACGGCGAGGGCTGGGCGGCGAGCGACAGGCTGCGCTCTGCCAGCGCGGAAAAATACGCCGCGCCCAACGGGATCACGGCATCGTTGAAGTCATACCGGGTGTTGTGCAGGAAACAGCCGCCCGCGCCGCCGCCCTGGCCGAGGCGCACGTAGCAGCCCGGCTTGACGCGCAGCATGAAGGCGAAATCCTCGGCTCCCATTGACGGCTCGAGATCGCGCACCACGTTGTCTTCGCCCACCAGCTCGGCCGCGACATCGCCGGCGAACTTCGCCTGCGCGGCATGGTTGATGGTTGCCGGGTAGTTGCGCTCGTAGATCAGTTTCGCCTCGGCCCCGAATGCGCGCGCCGTGGATTCCACCAGTTCGGTCAGGCGCTGCTCGATCAGGTCCTGGGCGTCGGCACTGAACGTGCGCACTGTGCCGACCAGCTTCGCTTCGCGCGGCAACACCGAGTAGGCCGCGGGGTTTCCAGCCTGGATCGAGCACAGGCTCAGCACCGCGGCATCCAGCGGACCGACATTGCGCGACACGATCGTCTGGGCCGCCGTCACGATGTGCGCCGCTATGACAATCGGGTCGATCGTGCGGTGCGGATGTGCGCCATGACCACCCCTGCCGCTGACCGTGATCTCGACGCGATCGGCCGCTGCCATCATGGGCCCGGGATTCAGGCCGATCTGTCCGGGTTCGAGCGCCGGCCAGTTATGAAGCGCATAGACCTCATCGGTCGGGAAGCGCTCGAACAATCCGTCGTCGATCATCGCCTTCGCACCGGCGAAGCCTTCCTCGCCCGGCTGGAAGATCAAATTGACGCTGCCGTCGAACCGGCGTGTACGGGCCAGGTACTGCGCGGCACCGAGCAGGATCGTCGTGTGGCCGTCGTGGCCGCAACCGTGCATCAGACCGCTTCGCGTCGAACGATGCGCGAACTCGTTCTCCTCGCTCATCGGCAGCGCGTCCATATCAGCCCGCAGGCCGATCGACCGGCGGGCGTGTCCGCGCCCGCGGATCACCGCGACCACGCCGGTGCGGCCGATGCCCGTATGCACTTCGTCGACATCAAAGCTTCGCAGGCGCTCGGCCACCAGCGCTGAAGTGCGATGTTCCTCGAAACCGAGTTCCGGATGGGCATGCAGGTCGCGCCGGAGTTCGGTGAGACCCTCGTGGTGCGGCAGGATTGCCGCCAGCGGCCCCCGCAGCACAGCTCCCAGGTAGCTTCCCATCCGCGCCGTTCCCTAGTTCGCCGTCGCGCGATCGATGCGCAGGCGCGGTTCGGCCGCGAAGTGCAGAAGGTCGGCCAAGAGGTTGATCATGCTAAAGACCAGCGCAATCCGTCAGAGGTAGGCCGTCATACAGGTACGTCTGCGAACTGGACGGCCTGAAGCAGGCAGCGAATGATGAATGCGGGCATCCCCGGACAAGAAAACGCCTCGCGCAGAGCGCCAGGCTGTCAATGCGATTGAATATAGCGCGTAAGCCCCGAATGACGGCCGCGGTTCGTCGCCGCATCCACGGAAAAACAACGGGCCGACGATGCCGGCCCGTTGCTTCGTACAGCGCGACCGCGCGATGCTATTCCTTGATGTCGACGCCGTAGAACGTGTGCCGTCCGAACGGGGACAGCTTGAAGTCGATCACTTCCGCCCGCATCGGTTTGAGCTGGACCGCATGGGCGATCGTGAACCACGGCGCCTGCTCCTTGAAGATCACCTGGGCCTTTTCGTAGAGCGGCGTGCGCGCAGCCTGCCCGGACGTCGTCTTGGCCTTCTGCACTAGTTCCTCGAATGGCTGGTAGCAGAACTTCGCCACGTTGCTGCCGTTGGTCTTGGCCGAATCGCAGCCGAGCAGCGTATTCAGGAAGTTGTCCGGATCACCGTTGTCGCCGGTCCATCCGAGCATGCCCATCTGATGCTCGCCTGCCTGCATGCGCTTGCGGTACTCGCCCCACTCGAAGCTCTTGATCTCCGCGGTGACGCCGATCTTGGCCAGATCCGCCTGCATCAGTTCGGCGATCCGCTTGGCGTTCGGGTTGTAGGGCCGCTGCACCGGCATGGCCCACAGGTCGGTCGTGAATCCGTTCGGATAGCCTGCGTCGGCCAGCAGTTTCTTCGCGGCCGCCGGATCGTACGGATCGTCCTTGATCGCGTCGTTGTACGACCACTGGGTCGGCGGGATCGGATTCTTCGCCGCCACCCCGGTGCTCAGGTAGACCGCGTCGATGATCGCCTTCTTGTTGATCGCCATGTTGATGGCCTTGCGCACCCGCACGTCGTCAAACGGCTTCTTCGTCGTGTTGTAGGCCAGGTAACCGACGTTCAGGCCCGGCTGCTCCAGCACCTTGATCTTCGGGTCCTTGCGGATCGCCTCGAGGTCGGCCGGGTTCGGATACGGCATCACGTGACACTCGCCCTTCTGCAGCTTGGCCCAGCGCACCGAGGCGTCCGGCGTGATCGAGAACACCAGGTCGTCGATCTTCGCCTTGCCGCCCCAGAACTGCGGAAACGCCTTGTAGCGGATCAGCGCGTCACGCTGGAACTGCACGAGATAGAACGGTCCGGTGCCGATCGGCTCCTGGTCGAGCTTCTCGGGCGTTCCGGCCTTCAGCATCGCGTCGGCGTACTCCTTGGACTGCACGCCGGCGTATTCCATCGCGAGGTTGGAGAGGAACGGCGCTTCCGCCTTCTCCAGCGTGACCCGCACCGTGTAGTCGTCGACCTTCTCGACCGACTTCAGCAGCTTCGGCATCCCCATGTCGTTGAAGTAGGAATGGTTCGAACTGGTGACCTTGAAGTACGGATTCGTATTCCTTCCACTGCCGCTCGAACATGAAGATGATGTCGTCGGCGTTCATGTCGCGCGTCGGCTTGAAATTCTTGTTCTCGTGCCACTTCACGCCCTTGCGCAGCGTGAACGTGTAGACCTTGCCGTCTGGCGAGATGTCCCACTTCTCGGCCAGGCCGGGCACGACTTTCGTGGTGCCACGGTCGAAGTCGACGATGCGACTGTAGATCTGGCTGTTGGCGTCGAACGAAGTGCCGGTCGTGTTGATACCGGGATAGAAATTCTCGGGGCTGCCTTCCGAGCAAAACACCAGCGTCTTGGCCGATGCACTGCCCATCAGCGCCAGCGCCGCGCACAGCACGGCAGCCCGCAGCACCGGTTTCGCCCTTGCGCCCGCCGCACGGCGTGCGACCTTGCCTTGAACCTGCGTCATGCTCCTACCTCCTTTGACCGCGCCGTCGGGCGCGACTTGAAAAATTCCGGATCTGGCGCCGCGGGTGCGGTGCCGACGAACGACTCAGCATAGTGGCAGGCCACCTGCCGCCCGTCCAGCGGGCGCAACGCCGGCCGTTCAGTGCGGCAGCGGTCGGTCGCATGGGGGCAGCGCGTCGAAAAAACGCAGCCGGTCGGCGGTGCCAGCGGCGATGGCAGCTCACCCTTGAGCACCGTGCGGCGCTCCGCTGCGCCGAGACCCGGCGTGCAAGCGAGCAGCGCCTGCGTGTAGGGATGCAAGGGGGTATCAAAGATACGTGCCTTGGGGCCCTGTTCCATCGCGAGTCCCAGGTACATGACGAGCACGTCCTCGGCGATGTGTCGGACCACCGCCAGGTCGTGCGAGATGAAGAGGTAGGCGACGCCGAACTCGCGCTGCAGGTCGGCCAGCAGGTTCAGCACCTGCGCCTGGATCGAGACGTCGAGTGCCGACACCGGCTCGTCGGCGACCACCAGCGCAGGTCGCAGCATCAGTGCCCGCGCAATCGCGATTCGCTGCCGCTGCCCGCCCGAAAACATGTGTGGATAGCGGCCGACGTGCTCGGGCCGCAAACCGACCCGGCGCATCATCTCGGCGACACGTGAGCGTCGTTCGTCGGCGCCGAGTTCGGTGTTGATTGCCAGCGGCTCTTCGAGAATGGAGCCGATTGTCTTGCGCGGATTCAGGGACCCGTACGGATTCTGAAACACCAGCTGGACCGTATGTCGCAGCCGGGCGCGCGTCTCCTTGTTCGAAGTGATGGCATCGGTTCCGCCCAGTCGGAGTTCGCCTGAAGTTGGCCGTTCGATCAGCGCAATCACACGGGCCAGCGTGGACTTGCCACACCCCGATTCCCCGACAACGGCCAGCGTGCGCCCGGCCTGCAGGGCGAAGGAAATCCCACCGACCGCCTGCAGCAAGGCCGGCTTCTGCAGCATGCCTCGGCGCACCGTGTAGGTCTGCTTCAAGTCGCGCGCCTCGACGACGGGCGTCTGATTGGCGCTCATGGATTCGGCACCGCTTCGTCGTGGCGTGCGGCCAGGGCACCCACATGGACGTCGCGCGTCATCGCGGCGGCGCGGTCGGGGCGGTCCAGCGGATAGAAGCAGCGCACCCGTCCGGTGTCGATCGGATCGAGCGGCGGCTGCACCTTGTGGCAATGCATCGTCGCGCTGGTGCAGCGCGGGCTGAACAGACAACCGCGGGGTCGATCGTAGAGGCCGGGCACCATGCCGGGAATCGTCGCCAGGCGCTCACCGACGTCGGCGTGCTGTTCCGGCAGCGCCGACAATAGTGCCGCTGTGTACGGGTGCTGGGGCGTCGCGAAGAGGTCGCGCGCGTTGCGATCCTCGACCACCTGGCCCGCATACATGACGGCGACGCGCTGCGCCATTTCAGAAACCACACCCATATTGTGCGTGATCAGCACCAGCGCCATGCCGCGCTCGCGCTGCAGCCGGCGGAGCAGATCGAGGATCTGCGCCTGTATCGTCACGTCGAGTGCGGTCGTGGGCTCGTCCGCAATCAACAGCTTCGGATTGCAGGCGATTGCCATCGCGATCATCACGCGCTGGTTCATGCCGCCGGACATCTGATGCGGATAGTCCTGCAGGCGCCGCGCAGGATCCGGGATGCCGACCTGGTCGAGCAGTTCGACGGCGCGATCGAGCGCAGCCGTGCGTGACAGTTTCAGGTGCTGGCGCAGCGTCTCGGTCAGCTGGAACTCGATCGAAAAGCACGGATTGAGGCTGGTCGCCGGCTCCTGGAAGATCATCGCCATGTCGCGCCCGGTCAGCTGCCGGCGCTCGCGTTCGCTCAGGGTCAGCAGGTCGCGCCCGCCGAAGGCGAGTCGCTTCGCGCGTACGCGTCCCGGATAGGCGATCAGTCCCATCAGCGCAAGCATCGTCACGCTTTTGCCTGATCCGGATTCGCCGACGATACCGAGCACTTCGCCCTCGTCGACCGAGAGGCTGACATCGTCGACCGCGCGCAGCACTCGCCCGCCGATCGGAAATTCAACTTCCAGCGCTTCGATTTCGAGCAGAGCCATTGTGTGCCGCTAGCGCTTGAGTTTCGGGTCGAGCGCGTCGCGCAGGCCGTCGCCCAGCAGATTGAAGGCCAGCACCGTGATCAGGATCACGAGGCCAGGAAAGGTCACGACCCACCATGCGCGCACCACGAACTCGCGCGCGTCGGCCAGCATCGTTCCCCACTCCGGCGACGGCGGCTGCGCACCGAGACCGAGGAAGCCCAGCGCGGCGGCATCGAGGATCGCGGTCGACACGCCGAGCGATGCCTGAACGATGAGCGGCGCCAGGCAATTCGGCAGAACCTCGCGGAACATCAGCCGCAGGTCGCTGGCACCGACCATGCGGGCCGCAGTCACGTAGTCACGCGAGAGTTCGGTCATGGCCGCCGCGCGTGCGGTTCGAACGTAATGCGGAAGAACGACGACCGCGACCGCGAGCATGGCGTTCATCAGCCCCGGCCCAAGGATCGCGACGATCACGATCGCCAGCAGCAGGCTTGGCAGGCTGAGCAGCACGTCCATCAGTCGCATGATGGCGATCTCGGTCACGCCACGGAAAAATGCCGCCGCCATGCCGAGGCAGGTACCGACCATGACCGACAGCGCAACAACGGCGACGCCGATCGACAACGAAAGCCGTGCGCCATGCATCAGCCGCGACAGGATGTCGCGACCGATGGCATCGGTACCCAGCGGATAAGTCCACGAGCCGCCGCTGGTCCACGCAGGCGGCTTGAGGTAGGCCGCATTGTCGATCGCGACCGGCGAATGAGGCGCCAGCACGCCGGCGAACACGGCGATGAGGAGCACTGCGACGACGACCACCAGGCCAGCGACCGCGCCTGCATTGGCGGAAAAATGCCGCCAGAACTCCCGCACTGGCGTTGGATGTTCGGCCGGTGCGCCAACCCCGGTCAGCAACGCAAGATCAGCGTCGGTCAGCGTCGCCGTGACGATGGGATCGCTGCTCATCGGGAGTGACGGATGCGCGGATTGATGAAGCCGTAGGCGATGTCGACCAGCAGGTTGACCGTCATCACCATCAGGCCGAGCAGCAGAAGGCCGCCCTGCAGTACCGGATAGTCACGCCGGTTGATCGCCTCGATCAGCCATTTGCCCACGCCCGGCCAGGAGAAGATGGTCTCGGTCAGAATGGCTCCGGTAAAGAGCACTCCGACCTGCAGGCCGATCACCGTGACGACCGGAATCAAAGCATTGCGAAACGCATGCAGCGCGATCACGCGCAGTGGCGCCAGCCCTTTGGCGCGCGCAGTGCGGATGTAGTCCTCGCCCATGACCTCGAGCATCGACGAGCGTGTCATGCGGGCGATGACCGCGAGCGGCACCGTGCCCAGCACGATCATCGGCAGCACAAGATGCAGAGCGGCCGAGCGGAAGGCTCCCATGTCCTTCGCCAGCAGCGAATCGATCAGCAGGAAGCCGGTGACCGGCTCGATGAAGTACTTGAAGTCCAGCCGCCCCGAGACCGGGGTCAGGCCAAGTTGCACCGAGAACAGCAGGATCAGCAGCAGGCCCCACCAGAATATCGGCATCGAATAGCCGGTCAGCGAGACTCCCATGACGCCGTGGTCGAAGATCGAATTTCGTCGCACAGCGGCTAGCATGCCTGCCGGGATGCCGAGCAGCAGCGCAAACAGGATCGCAAAACCGGCGAGCTCGACGGTGGCGGGGAAGAGCGTCAGGAACTCCTTCACCACCGGCTCCTGGGTGATCATCGACTTGCCCAGATTGCCCTGCAGCACGCGCCCGATGTAGATGCCGTACTGCACGATGACGGGCCGATCGAGCCCGTACTCCTTGAGCAGCAGTTCATGCCGCGCCTTGTCGATCCCGCGTTCTCCCGCCATGGTCTCGATCGGATCACCGGGCACCAGCCGGATCAGAAAAAACGCGAGCAACGTCATGCCGAAGAAGGTCGGCACCAGCAGCGAAACTCGGGTCAGCAGAAAGCGAAGCATGGGGGCAAGACGGCAGGGCCGAGACTAATGGGAAGCGTTGTCTGCGTCGAGTCGGCTCGTCAAGCCGTCAGCGCCCCGGCTTCAGTTCGATATCTCCATAGAACGCCTCGATCCGCTCGCCGGTGTTGTCGGTATCGGTCATGATGCCGACGCCGACCAGGCGTCCGGGCGGTCTGCGGAATGCGCGTCGGTAATCCTCGACGTAATTGTGCTCGAAGACCTTCCATTGCCCGAGCCGACCATCGGGGCCGCTTCCGGCCACGATCATCTTGACCTGCGAGGTGAAGCTGTTGGGCAGCACCGTACCCACGGGAAGACGGTTTTCCCAGATATACATCAGCGTCGAAAACGGCAGTTCCTGTCCGGTCAGCAGCCGGGCGGTCTCCATCAGGATCTGCTCCGAGATGGGAAGCGTGCTCCTGTCGCCGTCGAAAAACAGCATCAGCCGGACCGGCGAGTCTTCCGAGTAGCGATCCTGGTTGTCGGCACCGACGATCAGGTCGACCACGCGCCAACGCCAGCGCACTACGGGCCAGGCACTGGAATCGATGTCGAGCCGTTGACGAAGGCCACTCGCCGCGGCGTCTGCCATGGCGTGCAGCACGATTGTCTTGGTTTCCGGGTCGCGCTCCAGCCGATACTCGGTCCGCGTCTTGGTGCGGTTGATGATGAGCGGTTGCCAGCCCTTGGGCAGCGCACTCCCGCTGGCGCTGGCCGAAAACGGCGTGATTGCCGCAGCGGGGGCCTCCGCAACCGGCGCAGCCGCGCAGCCTGCCAGCAGGATGACGACGGAGAACGCAGTGATGCGCATCAGTTTTTGATCGTAGGATCATCGATCCGGTGCTGCAAGCTGCTCCGCACGGTAACGAGCGGCGACAACGAACGATGTTCCGCAATTCGCCGGATCGGGAGCGTGTTTACGGTCGTAGCATCCTTTAGTCGCGGCACGATCCGGGGTGGAGGGTCTGTGTCCGTTGCCATCGATCCAGCCTGAGTTCAGCATCGCCTCGACGCGCCGATGAAGGGAGCTTTCGTTCTTGCCGTGCTTGCCGCGACCGCGGGGGCGATCGTATGGCTCGTCCTCAAGGCCCGCCAGCTCGAGCGCCAGCGCCACTTCGAGCGGCGCGTGCAGGCACGCAAGCTCGGCTGGACCTACGATGACCAGCGTTCCGGGCGAATCGACTACCGGTTTGCGGGTTCTGCCGGCGGTATCGACTGGCAGATGTGGCACGACAGCGACCGCGGCGACAAGTCGCCCACGCCAAGCGCCTACTGGCGCAGCAGCAACCTGCGTACCCCTTCCCTTTCGCTCGTCATCGTCGGCCGCAAGCGCTTCGGGCTCGAAAGCGGAGTGGTGGGCCGCGTCGTCATGGGTGTCGTTGGCGGTATTGCGCAGGCGATGACGGGTCGTGAAGGCGGCTCCGACAAATCCGACTTCTATGACAGCGCAATCGAACTGCCGGAAGGACGGCCTGCGTTTCGTGAACGCTTCGCCGTGGCAATCGCGCCCGACATGCCTCGCGGCTGGATCGACGAGGAGCTGCAAGCCTTGCTGATGAGCTGGTCGCCGGCCGGGAGCAGCACCTATCACAGCGAGGACGGCGTTGAAATCAATCTTCGTGCCGATGGGCTGCAGATCGTCGCGCAGCGCATGCCGGAAGACTTTGCGAGCTGGCAGCATCTGGCGCGCCTCGGCGAGCACATCTCGCGACAACTCGTCCGGGCCGGGGCCCAGTCTTAGGTCTTCACAGCCTGCAAGCAGCGGCTCACGCCAGAGCGCTCCGTCCGGGGTCCGATCGCCAGGCCGCCGAATTCAGGCGATGATCACCTTGTCTCCGGATCGAAGCAACGAGGCCGGTGGAGCAACCATGGCGAGCAAACGCAGCAAGGCGACGGAGCGCGCAGCGGTCGTCGCTGGCGCCTCGGGCCTCGTCGGGCGGGAACTCGTCAACCGCCTGTCACGCACCCCTGCGTACGGCAGGATCGTTGTGCTGACGCGGCATGCTCTCGGGCTGCGACATCCCGGACTCGTCGAGGCACCCGCGCGCTTCGATGCGCTCGGCGACGTACTCGCGCCACTGATGCCGCAGTCGGTCCCCATCGACGCCTACTGCTGCCTCGGCACAACGATCCGAGCTGCGGGATCACAACAGGCGTTCCATCGAGTCGATCACGACTTCGTGCTCGCTTTCGCGCGCTGGGCGGCCGATGTGCCTGTCGCTCGCCTGGTGGTCATTAGCGCACTCGGTGCCGATGCGGCGAGTCGCGTGTTCTACAACCGGGTCAAGGGCGAGACCGAGAGCGACCTGCGCACCGTCGCGGGTTCAAGACTGGTGCTCGTTCGCCCCAGCCTGCTGGACGGTCGGCGCACCGAGTCACGCTGGGGCGAGACGTTCGCCCTCGCGCTGACGCGACCGGTGCGAGCGTTGCTGCCGGTCAGGATTCGTCCCGTTGCCGTAGAGGATGTCGCGCAGTCGATGATCGATGCGGCTCTCGCCGCTGCACCCTCCGCGGTGCTGGAGTCCGCTGCGATACAAGGCGCAGCGAGGCGTGCAGAAGCGAAGGCGAATTCCTGACCGAGGCGTGCATCGAACCCGGCCGGATGTCGGTACCGGGGCTCTGCCTGACAGGCGGGAGTCGGGCATCAAGGGCAGCGTGCCACGGACAGTCACACCCGGCGGCTAACGTCCCGGCGTCAGCTCGAGTTCGCGCGCGCCGGTGGTTGCGGGCCGCATCGGCAGGGACTCCACGTCCCGCCACAGCGGCAGCATCGACGCGTAAAGGCCAGACAACGGATGGCCCACCTGCCCCGTCGACTGCACCCAGGTCGAAGCGCCGGGTGTCGCCAGGTCGTAGATCGCACGCAGGCTTGCCGCGTGATGCGTACTGAATGGCGTATCGACACGGTTCGACAAGGCTCCGACGTTGACCGTGAAGGTGTCGCCGGGAAATGGAGTGCGCAGTTCGAACAGCGGTGCCAGCAGCGCCACGTTCGAAAACGGGCGATGCTCGGAGACGGCCAGATGCTCATCGCCCCAGCGCAGGCCGGCGACGTCGCGACCGGACTCTCGCGTCAAGCGTTCCACGGCGGTATCCAGCGCTTCGGACATCAGTGTGAGGCACGTTTCAAAACGCTGCGCCGTGCTACGGTCATCGCACCAGTCGCGCGCCAGTGACTTGCTCGTCAACACATGCAGCAGCGCGCGCGTCATGTCGGCTGCGGCGACAAAGTCCACCGCGAGTTCGCCGAGATCGTCCGCAAACACGCGCCACGCCAGTTCGCGCCGCCACGCGTGAAACAGCAGCGGCTCGGGACGATCCATCAACATCGTTCCGTCCCAGGCCTTCAGGCGCTCGAGCGCTTCGCGTCCGGCGATCGTCAAGGGCTGTGGCCGCGGCGAACACGGCCATCAACTCCCGCGCCGGAATCGACAGCACGTCGGCCTGTATGGCCCGGGTCGAGGCGACGTCGTGCTTCTCGCGCGCGCCGACCAGTTGCTCGATGCGCCGCAGGCGATACGGCGCGAACCAGTCGAAAGTCAGATGATGCGGATAGTCCAGGGGAACGATGCGGTTGTTGGCGGTGGCGATGAAGCCCGACGCCGGATCGAGGTTGCGCGGCACCTCCGCATACGGCAGATACCCTTCCCAGTCGTAGCGGGCGTCCCAGCCCGGCGCCGGCGCAATGCCTCGCAGGTCGTTGTCAGCGGCGCGGCGCGGAATTCGCCCGGTCACGACGAAGCCGATCCGCCCGTCGGCGTCCGCCAGAACCATCGACTGCGTGACGATCTGGAAGTCGCCAAGCGCACGCTCGGCGTCTGCCACGCTCTGCGCACGGTTCAAGGCACGAATCGCGGGCAGCGTTCGGTCCGATGGCTCCAGCGCCGACCAGCGCAGCGCGAGCACATAGCGCGGATGCGAGAAGCTCTTGTCGATGGCGGCCAGCCCACTGATGACCGGCCCGTGCCGCGACTCGCGCACGACGAGTTCGACATCAGGCTCACCCTTGACCCTGATGCGTTCGACCCGTACGCCAAAGCGCTGCCAGCCGTTCGGAGTTTCGTACTCCTGCGGGTCCTCGGGATTCAGGCGCTCGAGGTACAGATCCTGCTGGTCCACGCCGGTGTTGGTCATGCCCCAGGCCACCCGGGCATTCCGCCCGAGGACCACTCCCGGCAGGCCGGGCAGCGTCGCGCCGATGACGTCCAGCCCGGGCGCCTGCAGCGCGGCGAAGTACCAGACTGAAGGCGCCGTGAGGCCAAGGTGTGGATCGTTCGCAAGCAGCGGCTTGCCGCTGACGGTACGTCGTCCTGCAAGCACCCAGTTGTTCGATCCGAGGCCTTCACCGTCACCGAAGCCCGCGGTCGGAATCTCCGCCAGCACGTTGGCCGACGAGTCGAGCCGTGTCGACTTCAGCGCGCCCAGCAATCGGTACATCTCTACGTAGTCCGCGACAGCCGGCGGCGGTTCGCCTTGCAGAGGCGGGTAGAAGTCGTCGATCTCTGCACGTGTGAACGTTTGTGCCAGGCGCAGGCGGCGCAATTCCATGCGCATCGAATAGGACGCGAGGTCCCAGGCCATCATCAGCGACCAGGCAACGGAGTCCGCCGGCACCCAAGGATCCGGAGCAGGAGCGCGGGTCAGCAGGAACTCGGGCGGCAGCGGGCCGGTGCGCGACGTCAGGTAAGCGTTGATGCCGCCGACATAGGCATCGACCAGCGCCCGGTGTTCGGCATCCAGGGACTCATAGATCTTCTGCGCAGCACGATGGACGCCCAGCGTGCGCAGGAACTGGTCGGTCGGCAACGCCGACGGTCCGAGCACTTCCGCCAGCCGGCCTGACGCAAGTCGCCGATTGAACTCGATCTGCCAGAGACGGTCCTGCGCATGCACGAAACCCAGCGCGAACGCCGCGTCACGTTCACTTAAGGCGACGATCGTCGGGATGCCCTGCTCGTCGCGCCGTACCTTGACCGGGCTATCCAGCCCAGGAACGGTGAGCTTGCCTTCGTGCAGCGGCTGGCTGGATTGTCGGTACCAAAGCGCTGCGGCTGTCATCAGCAGCGCAAGCAGAAGCGCGCTCCACCCCATCCAGCGCAGAAGGCGCATGCCGACTCCAACTCAGTCAGAGCGACGCATTGTGCTCGAAACGTTGCCGGGTCCGCACCTGGACGGTTTCGGCGAGAGCGGCGAATCAGGCTTGTCTGAACCGCGCTTCGCCGTGCGAGCATCAGCGCGGCCGCAAAGGACAGCGCGATCGTCGCAACGACGACAGAGCCGAACGCGAGTTCCTTGCCTTCGCTCCATGCATCGACGATCGGCGACGCAAGCTTCGCCGCACCGAACGCGGCAACCAGCAGGCTCACTCCGGACACCGCCAGGCTCATCACTCGGGAGGCAACGCAAGCGAGTTGATCGGCACGCGCGATCAGCCGGGAGATCCACAGTCCGTTGATGCCGTCGGTGACCAGCATCCCGAAAACGAAGAGCGCTGCCAAGCAGCAAGGCATGTCCGACCCCGCCGAACTGGGTTGCCGTCAGCGCGAACAGCGCCGATTGGCTCACCGTGTCGAAGGACAGCGCAAACAGCGCTCCCACCAGCGCCACGGTCAGTGGATGACTCGCGCGATTCAGGCGCCCGAGCAGGCGCCCCTTCAGCCCGACCGGCGCAACAACCTCGCCCGGCGAGGCCGTCAGCACCGCATGCAGGTTGACGACACCGATGAGGGTCAGGAAAAGGATCGACGTCCACGCGCCGAACTGCTCGAGCCATTGCGGTGCTTCCCAGCGCTCGCTCGCCACGCCGACCGCCAGCGCAATCGCCAGCACGACCACTGCCATGACCCAGTGGAGAACAGCGCACCGCAGTATCTGCCGAAGCGGCGACCGTGCCGCGCGTTGTAGCGCGTCAGCCCATCAATGGTCGCAAGATGGTCGGGATCGAAGCCGTGCTTCAGGCCGAGCAGGAACACGAGCGCACATAGCGCAGTCCATTCCGTCGGCAGCTCGTGCACGGCACCCTCCCCTCGCGACGTATGAACTCTAGACCGATTCTTCTTATCCGGTCCTTGTCGGGGATCAAGCGCGATGGAGCTACGTGCCGGTCAGTGGTTTGGAGTCAGGTGCGAATGGACGTGCCGGGCCGGGTGCTCGACCTCGACCGTTACGAGGTTGAGCTGGCCGTGCTTGACGCCGCGCTCGGCCGATATGGCATCGGCGAAGCGACGCACATCCCGCGAACGGCCCTTGAGCATGACGCTCTCGATGCAGTGGTCATGGTCGAGATGCGCGTGCATCGTGGAAATCGTCAGGTCGTGATGGTCGTGCTGCAGCGAGGTCAGACGTTCGGCCAGGTCGCGCTCATGGTGGTTGTAGACATAGGAGAGATTGGCCACGCAATGCGCGTTCTCGTCCGCGCCCTCGCGAAATCGGTCCAGGTGCGCGCGCAGGATGTCACGCACGGCCTCGGACCGGTTGCTGTAGCCGCGGCTCTCGATCAGCGCGTCGAATTCGTGCGCCAGCTGGTCATCGAGGGAGATCGTGAATCGTTCCATGCGGCCTCCTGCACTGGATCGATGCAGTATAGGAGTCGGCCAGCTCCGGACCAGGACACGCGCGGACCCGCCGGCGCAAATGAAAACGCCCCGGTACCTTGCGGTAGCGGGGCGTTGGTATGTGCGAGCCTGACGATGTCCTACTTTCGCGGGAAATACATCCCACTATCATCGGCGCTGAGTCGTTTCACTGTCCTGTTCGGGATGGGAAGGAGTGGTTCCAACTCGCTATGGTCGTCAGGCAAAACTGATTGACCTCGCGAATGTGACTGCTGTGCGGTCACGCTCGAAAGATCCAAATCGGAAGAAGCAAGGGCCACGCAAGGTGGCGGTCGCGATATCGAGCCTCGACTCAATCTGAGGAGGCAGCACGGTTATAGGATCAAGCCGCACGGGCAATTAGTATCGGTTAGCTCAACGCGTTACCGCGCTTCCACACCCGACCTATCAACGTCCTGGTCTTGGACGACCCTTCAGGGAGGTCAAGCCTCCGGGAAGACTAATCTTCAGGCAAGTTTCCCGCTTAGATGCTTTCAGCGGTTATCTCTTCCGCACATAGCTACCCGGCGATGCCACTGGCGTGACAACCGGTACACCAGAGGTGCGTCCACTCCGGTCCTCTCGTACTAGGAGCAGCCCCCGTCAATCTTCCAGCGCCCACGGCAGATAGGGACCAAACTGTCTCACGACGTTTTAAACCCAGCTCACGTACCTCTTTAAATGGCGAACAGCCATACCCTTGGGACCGGCTACAGCCCCAGGATGAGATGAGCCGACATCGAGGTGCCAAACACCGCCGTCGATATGAACTCTTGGGCGGTATCAGCCTGTTATCCCCAGAGTACCTTTTATCCGTTGAGCGATGGCCCTTCCATACAGAACCACCGGATCACTATGTCCTGCTTTCGCATCTGCTCGACTTGTCGGTCTCGCAGTTAAGCACGCTTATGCCATTGCACTATTAGCACGATTTCCGACCGTGCCTAGCGTACCTTCGAACTCCTCCGTTACCCTTTGGGAGGAGACCGCCCCAGTCAAACTGCCTACCATGCACTGTTCCCCGCCCGGATGACGGGCGCAGGTTAGAACCGCAAACAAATCAGGGTGGTATTTCAACGTTGGCTCCACGAGACCTAGCGGCCCCGCTTCAAAGCCTCCCACCTATCCTACACAGATCGGTTCACAGTCCAATGCAAAGCTACAGTAAAGGTTCATGGGGTCTTTCCGTCTAGCCGCGGGTAGATTGCATCATCACAAACATTTCAACTTCGCTGAGTCTCGGGAGGAGACAGTGTGGCCATCGTTACGCCATTCGTGCAGGTCGGAACTTACCCGACAAGGAATTTCGCTACCTTAGGACCGTTATAGTTACGGCCGCCGTTTACTGGGGCTTCGATCAAGAGCTTGCACTCCATCACTTAACCTTCCAGCACCGGGCAGGCGTCACACCCTATACGTCCACTTTCGTGTTTGCAGAGTGCTGTGTTTTTAATAAACAGTCGCAGCCACCGATTCTCTGAGACCTCTTCACGCTTCCAGTGTTTCTCCGGTCACGCTACCAAGGCACACCTTCTTCCGAAGTTACGGTGTCAATTTGCCGAGTTCCTTCTCCCGAGTTCTCTCAAGCGCCTGAGCATATTCAGCTCGCCCACCAGTGTCGGTTTTCGGTACGGTCGTCTCCAACTGAAGCTTAGAGGCTTTTCCTGGAACCACATCCAATCACTTCGCGGCTTACGCCACTCGATCCTTTTCCTCGGTGATACGCCAGCGGATTTGCCTACTGGCCACCTACGATCAGAAACCGGGACATCCAACACCCGGATGATCTTCAACAGTCCGTCCCCCCATCGCATTAGAGATCGGTGCAGGAATATTGACCTGCTTCCCATCGACTACGACTTTCGTCCTCGTCTTAGGGGCCGACTCACCCTGCTCCGATGAACGTGGAGCAGGAAACCTTGGGCTTACGGCGAGAGGGCTTTTCACCCTCTTTAACGCTACTCATGTCAGCATTCGCACTTCTGATACCTCCAGCAGCCTTCTCAAGCCACCTTCGCAGGCTTACAGAACGCTCCCCTACCACGTAGACGCTTCGCTTGAGCTCGCTCGCTTGTCGATGGCGCGCAGCGCCGTCGACAAACCTCACAAAAGAGGGAGGGCGCCGCCCAAACAACCTGGCGGCAACTTTCTACTCAATCGCAAGATTCGTTTCGCTCAGAGAGACATCGATGCGTCAGCATCGATGCAATCGGCGGCGCAGCCGTCGATTGGTGAGCGAGTTCAAGTGAAGCGTCTACATCCGCAGCTTCGGTTACCGACTTAGCCCCGTTACATCTTCCGCGCAGGAAGACTCGATCAGTGAGCTATTACGCTTTCTTTAAAGGATGGCTGCTTCTAAGCCAACTTCCTGACTGTCTTAGCCTTCCCACTTCGTTTCCCACTTAGTCGGTATTAGGGACCTTAGCTGGCGGTCTGGGTTGTTTCCCTTTCGTGTCCGGACGTTAGCACCCGGTGCACTGTCTCCCGCGCTGACACTTCCAAGTATTCGGAGTTTGCCATGGTTTGGTAAGGCGCCATGCCCCCCTAGCCATAACAGTGCTCTACCCCCTGGAGTGATACGCGAGGCACTACCTCAATAGTTTTCGGGGAGAACCAGCTATTTCCAGATTTGTTTGGCCTTTCACCCCTATCCACAGCTCATCCGCTACTTTTGCAACAGTAGTCGGTTCGGCCCTCCAGTGAGTGTTACCCCACCTTCAGCCTGGCCATGGATAGATCATCTGGTTTCGGGTCTACACCCTGCGACTGGACGCCCTATTCGGACTCGCTTTCGCTACGCCTTCCCTATACG
>CAWEPP010000014.1:0-150000 GCA_963810985.1 uncultured beta proteobacterium | reverse complement strand
CGATCGACGCCGAGACCTGGGTGTCGATGTGCGGAACAAGGTCGGTCCGGTGCAGCGCCTGTGCGACGCGCTCGGCGAGCAAGGCGACTTCCTGGCGGTGCACGAACTCGCTGATCAGGACGACGAACTCGTCACCGCCGAGGCGAGCGACCGTCCCATCATCCCCGACAGTCTCGCGCAGCACGTCGGAGGCCGACTTGATCAAAGCGTCACCGACCAGGTGCCCCAGCGTGTCATTGACATCCTTGAAACGATCGAGGTCGATCAGCATGGCCGCCATGCGGCGCTTGCGATTCGACGCGGTCATGATCATGTCCCGCATCGTCTCGCGCAGCAGGTTGCGATTCGGCAGGCCGGTCAGCGCGTCGTACCACGCGAGGTGCTCGATGCGGGTCTCGGCCTCCTGGCGCTGCGTGGCCTCCATCGACAACGCCAGCATCAGGCCGGTCGTGTTCGCAAAGCCGACGTCATCCTCATCCCAGTAGCGGACTTCGCGGTGCTGCAGGCACAGCACCCCGTGCACGGCCCCTTCGACGAGGATGGGCACATCGAGCAGCGCCCGCACTTGCCCCCACTCCGGATCACCCGTGAACATCGTTGTCAGTCGCGACGTTCGCGTGTCGTTGACGACGACCGGCTGCCGGTTCATCAGCTGTGCGAAGTACGCGGCAAACCGGGTAGCGGGGAACTCGCGACCGACCCAGTCGCGCAGGAAGCGGTCGGTGCCGCGGTCGAACAGGGCCTCGCAGCGCAGGACATCCGGGTCATGCGACAAGCGCCAGAAACTGGCGGAAGCGACGTCGAGCACTTCGGCGGTCGAGCGCAGCACGGTGGCCAGGGTTTGCGTGAAATCCGACTTCGGCTGGATCGCCAGTTCGAGCAAGCGCTCGCGAAACCGCAGGCGCCGCGCCTGCGCCCGCTCGGTGGGTCCCAGATCCCGCGCCGTCAGCACAAGTCCGCGCACGCGCGGGTCGTCGAGACAATTCGCCAGCACGCACGACAGGCTGCGTCCGTTGCCCGCCAACGCGGCACGCGTGCGCAGATGCAGGGAGGCGGGCTGCCGGTCGCCGGACTGTTCGCGCAGCAGACGGTCGACTGCTCGCCGGAACTCGATGCGTGACGGCTGGTCCAGGATGAACTCGAAAGGCGACCCCATGACGTCGCCCTCGTGCTCGCCCGTGATCGGCTCCAGCGCCGATGACGCAAAGATGACGCGGCGATCGGCGTTCAGCACGATCGTCAGTTCGCTTTGATGCTGGGCGAGGGCTCGCGAACGCGCGTCGATGGCGCGCGCACGACGGCGCGCCGCGCGCTCGTCCGATGTGTCGACCACCGAGATCGAAGCGAAGTCGTCCTGGTCGAAACGGAACAGGCGCACGACAAAGCGCGCGGTCAGCCGGGAACCACTGCGCAACGGCAGCCTGGCTTCAAATTCGCAGCGACCGTCGGCCGACAACCGGGACCACAGGCGCTGCCAGCGGCGAGCAAACGCCCGGTGGCTCAGGTATCCCAGCAGTTCCGCGACGCTGCGGCCGACAGCCGAATCACCCCCGGCCAGTGCCATTGCCTCGGAGTTGATGGCAAGGATCTGACCGCTGTGATTGACCGCGAGCAGCGGCACGCCCGCCGTATCAAAGCTCGCCTGCTTGAGCGAGCGCTCGACGGCTGACTGCCTCAGCGGAATGACGGTGGAACTCAGCGGGACCTCGCACGCAGCATGCGCCCCGACGGCGGAGCCGCCGGGCGCGACTTCCGACGGTCATTCTGCCACGGCACGTGCGGTGTCAACACGTCCAAACGACTGAAAAACGGCCATTGAACCGCCTGCTTCAGGCGACACCTCGGACCGCCGCCTCCGCCGCGGGCGTGGCCGCGCCCAGCTGCCCGGCGACCTGTTTCGCCATCGCTTCGCCGCGGTTGACGCAATCGCTGATGGAAACACCGCCGCGATAGTTTGCGCAGAAGTTGAGACCGGGCACGTCTCGCTCCGCTTGCTCCAACGTAGCGATGCGTTGCAGGTGCCCCAGGGTGTACTGCGGGATCGCGCGTGGCCAGCGCGTGATTTCATTGAAGATCGGTGGTTCGCTCACCCCCACCAGCCGGGTGAGTTCGCGCTGCACCGTCTGCAGCAGCTCAGCGTCCGGAGCTGCGGCCAGCGCCGGGTCACGCCGTCCGCCGAGGAAGGTCGTAAAGACGGCCGTGTCGGTTGCGGCGCGGTTTTCGAACATCGTGCTGGAAAAGAGCGACCCCAGCATGGCCGGCCGCTCGACAGCCGGCGCGAGCACGCCGAACCCGTCCAGCGGGTGGCTCACCGCCCGACGAAGATAGGCACTGATCACCACCGCGACGGGCGAATACGGAATTTCACTCAGCGCGCGGGCTGCCTCCGGTGCCAGCGGCGCGACGAGTGAGGCGCCTGCGTACGCCGGCACTGCCAGCACGACAGCGCGCGCGTGCTGTTCACCGGACCTGACTCCCTCGAACGCGACGGAAAACGTCCCCTCGGCCGCACGCCGGAGCCCCGTCGCTCGTGTCCCGCAGGCCACGCTCGGAAGTGCGGCGGCGAGCGCGTCGGTTAGCGTCTGAAAGCCCTCGCGAAATGAAAAGCTGGTGGCCGAACTCCTGGGTTTCTCTGCGCTGCGCCGGCGCTCACGCGCACTGAGTATCGCGCCACGCATCAGGCTGCCGTAGCGCTGTTCCAGTGCATGCAGGCGGGGGAATGCCGCCGGCAAGGACAGCTGACCGGGATCGCCCGCATAGATGCCGGACACGAAAGGTTCGATCGCGTATTCGAGAAACTCGCGACCAAGTCGCCGCTGGACGAACTGGGCAATCGATTCTTCCACGTCGGCCGGTGATCGCGCGATGAATGGCTCGGCAAACAGGCGAAGCTTCGCCGCCCAGGAGAAGAGCGGCGTGGCGATGAACGCGCCAGGCGACGTCGGCAGCGCCTCCATGTGGCCGCCGTGCACCACATAGCGCCTGGAGGACGCCTTGCTCGCGTCGATGCGCTGGTCGCGAATGCCGAGGTCGTCGAGCAGCACGTTGATCGCCGGAGTCGTGTCCATTCCGCTGTTCGGCCCGCGCTCGAACAGCACTCCATTTTTCCGCTCGGAGCCAATCACGCCGCCCGGTCGTGCCGCCGCCTCGAACACCTGCACGCGCAGCCCCGACCGGTGCAGCCGATACGCCGTCACCAGGCCCGACAGCCCCGCTCCGACGACGATGACATCGACGCTCATTTCACGCTGCTCCGCGATTCCACCGCGCAAGGATTTCACTACGCCGCGCGCCCGACCTTGTGCAACAGCAAGACTCCATGCGGCACGTCGGTCGTTCCCGAGTTGCATTGATCGAAACCCGCGACCCGGCGCGAACTGCGCCCGCGACATAATCGCAGCCTACCCGGAGCGCGCATGTCGACGATCATCGAACAACGCATCGCCACGCTGCTCGGCAACCTCGGACTGGTGCCGTTCTTCGTGCTGGCAATTCTGACGTGGCTGCCGTGGCGCAACGACGTGTCGTTGCAGGTGCAGATCGCGCTGGTGGGTTATGCCGCCGTCATCCTCTCGTTTCTGGGTGCGGTTCACTGGGGTCTTGCCCTGGCCAATCCGGGTCTCGACAAGGCCGGGAGCTGGAATGCGCTCGGCTGGGGCGTCATCCCGGCGCTGCTGGGCTGGCTCGCCTTGCTGATGCTGGTGCTGGGCATTCCGTCCGCCCTCGTCCTCGCCTTCCTGATCGGCGACCTCCTGCTGGTGCGCGTGGTCGATGGACAACTCGTGCGCCTCTATGCCACACCGGTGCCCTCCTGGTACCTCGCGCTGCGCACGCGCCTGACTCTCGGCGCGTCACTGTGCCTGCTGGCGGCGCTGATCGCGGCCTTCCCGCACTGACGCGACGGCAAGCCACCGGCCACGGCACCGCGCGGCACTATCATCGAACGCTTCGACCTCTTACGGTGCCCAGTCATGACGCAGGCGATCGTGCTTTCCAAGGACGGCGAGACGTTCCGCGCCGAGGTGCGCGCGATCTCGGAGGCGGAGCTGGAGGTGGCGACGCCCGACGATGATGTCGTCCTTGTCGTCGACTACTCGACGATCAACTATAAAGACGGCCTTGCTCTGACCAACACCTCGCCGGTCGTACGCAAGTGGCCCATGGTCGCCGGCATCGACGCCGCCGGAACTGTTGCGTCCAGCCGGAGCGCGCGCTGGAAACCGGGTGACTCGGTCGTCATCAACGGCTGGGGCCTGGGCGAGACGCACTGGGGCGGCCTCTCCCAGCGTGCGCGGGTAAAGGGCGACTGGCTGGTGCGCGTACCGGCGCCCTATTCAACGCGCGACGCGATGGCGGTCGGTACGGCGGGCTACACGGCCGCGCTGTCGGTCCTGGCCTTGCAGGCGCACGGGGTCGTGCCGTCCCAGGGCGAAGTTCTGGTGACAGGCGCGACCGGCGGCGTCGGATCGGTCGCTGTCGCCCTGCTCGCCTCGCTCGGCTACTCGGTGGTCGCCTCGACCGGCAAGTCCGCGGAAGCGGAATACCTCCGCTCGCTGGGCGCCAAGGACATCATTGATCGAGCATCGCTTTCCGCGCCTGGAAAGCCGCTGCAGAAGGAGCGCTGGGCGGGAGCCATCGACTCGGTCGGCGGCGCCACGCTGGCCAATGCCTGTGCCCAGGCGCGCGTGGGCGGCACGGTCGCCGCCTGCGGGCTGGCCGGTGGCATGGACTTTCCTTCGACCGTCGCACCGTTCATCCTGCGCGGCGTCACGCTCGCGGGCATCGACAGCGTGATGGCGCCACTTGCCGCGCCGTGAAGCGGCCTGGAGCTTGCTGGCAGCGCATCTGCCTCCCGCCCGCCTGGCCACGATCACGCGGGAGATCCCGCTCGCCGGCGCGTTCGACGCGGCTCGCGATATCCTCGCCGGGCGTGTGCGCGGCCGCATCGTCGTCGACGTGAATCGTTGAACCGGCCGGCACCCGCTTCCACCTGCAGCAGTCAACGCCAATTTCCTTCAAGGAGTTCCTTGATGACCCGCCTGACCGTGAACGGCAAGGCCGTCGACGTCGACGCCGATCCTTCCACACCCCTGCTCTGGGCACTGCGAGACAACCTGGGCATGACCGGAACCAAGTTCGGCTGCGGCATCGCCGCCTGCGGTGCTTGCACCGTGCTCGTCGGTGGCCAGGCGGTGCGCTCGTGCGTCACGCCGATCTCCTCGGTCAGCGGGCCTGTCACGACGATCGAGGCCGCGGCGGGCGACCGGGCCGGCAAGGCGGTCCAGGATGCCTGGATCAAGCACGACGTCGTTCAGTGCGGTTACTGCCAGTCGGGACAGATCATGGCCGCGACCGCGCTGCTGAAGAGCAAGAAGAATCCCTCGGAGGCCGACATCGATGCGGCGCTCTCCGGCAACCTCTGTCGCTGCGGGGCTTACGCGCGGATTCGCGCGGCGGTCAAGGATGCGGCGCGAACCCTGGGCTAGGAGAGCACGATGCGTTTTCTTGAAACATGGCCTGGGCGCGCAGCAGCGCTGCCCGACTCATCCCGGTCAAGCTGAACCGGCGTGAGTTCCTCAAGGCGACCGGGGCCGCCGGCGGCGGCCTGATGCTCGGCTTCGCACTCGAGACAACAGCGCAGGACGCCAAGAACATGGTGTTCCCGCCTTCATCGTTCATTCGCATCGCGCCCGACGGCACGACGACGGTCATGGTCAATCGCCTCGAGTTCGGACAAGGCGTCAGCACGGCCTTGCCGATGCTCATCGCCGAAGAACTGGACTGCGAGTGGACCAAGGTGCGCGCCGAGCTCGCGCCAGCGGCCGAGGTGTACGCCGACCCGGGCTTCGGCCTCCAGATGACCGGCGGCTCGATGTCCGTTTCGTCGAGCTGGAAGCAGTACCGCGTCATCGGCGCTTCGGCACGCGCGATGCTGGTGGCTGCCGCCGCGCAACAGTGGGGCGCCGATGCCGCCAAGCTCGACACACGCAGCGGGTTCGTGATCGAGACAGTCGGACAGAAACGGCGCGCCAGCTACGGCTCGCTGGCCACGGCGGCCGCGAAACTCCCCGTGCCGACACGTGTGGGCCTGAAGGCTGATCCGGCGGATTATTTCGTCGTCGGCCGACCGACGCGGCGGCTGGACTCGCCGGAGAAGGTGAACGGCAGCGCGCAGTTCGGGATCGACAAGTCGCTGCCGAACATGCGGACCGCGGTACTGGTGCACCCGCCGGTCTTCGGCGGCAAGGTCGCTTCGTTCGATCCGGCCAAGGCGCGCGCCGTCAAGGGCGTGGAGGCCGTGGTGCAGGTGCCGGTCGACCGCGGTGGCACCGGCGTTGCCGTCATCGCCAACGGCTACTGGCCCGCCAAGACGGCACGTGATGCGCTCGACATCAAGTGGGAGGCCGCGACCGGGCCGACCACCGCTGACCAGATGAAAATCTACCGGGAACTGGCGATGCAACCCGGCCTCAAGGCGCGCAGCGACGGCGATGCCGCAGCCGTCGCGCAGTCTGCGAAGCGAATTGAAGCCGTGTACGAGTTTCCGTACCTCGCGCATGCGCCGATGGAGCCGCTGAACGCGGTCGTCGACCTCAAGGCGGACACGTGCACCGTCTGGTGCGGCTCCCAGTTCCAGACGATCGACCAATTGGCCATCGCGAGCACGGCAGGGCTCAAGCTCGAGCAGGTGACGCTGAACACGATGCCGGCCGGCGGCGGTTTCGGGCGTCGTGCCGTGCCGACCTCCGACTACCTGGTCGAGGCGGTCAACATTGCGAAGGCGATGAAGCAGGCCGGCATCGATGCGCCGGTGAAGGTCATCTGGTCGCGCGAGGACGACATACGCGGCGGCTACTACCGCCCGCTGTTCGTGCACCGCGTGGTCGCCGGGCTGGACGCCGGCAATGCACTGCGCGGCTGGAACCATACGATCGTCGGCCAGTCGATCCTGAAGGGAACGCCGTTCGAGAAGTTCCTGGTCAAGGACGGCGTCGACTCCACCGCGACCGAAGGCGTGGTCGATACGCCGTACCGCCTGCCGAACCTGCAGGTGAGCGTGCACCATCCCGAGGTCAACGTGCCGGTGCTGTGGTGGCGCTCCGTCGGCAACTCGCACACTGCGTTCGTCATGGAGACGATGGTCGACGAACTGGCCCGCGCCGCCAAGCAGGATCCGATCGTCTTTCGGCTCGCGTTGCTCGACCCGAAGCACACTCGCATACGCGGCGTGCTGCAGCTCGTCCGCGACAAGTCGGGCTGGACCAGTCCGGTGCCGAAGGGTCGCGGCCGCGGCGTGGCGGTGCACGAATCGTTCGGCACGGTCGTCGCGCATGTCGTCGAAGTCTCCGTCGACAAGAACACGATCCGCGTGCACAAGGTCACCTCGGCGATCGACTGCGGCTTCGCGGTCAACCCGCTGACGGTCGAGGCGCAGGTCCAGTCGGCTATGGTCTTTGGCCTGTCGGCAGCACTGCACGGCCAGATCACGCTGAAGGACGGCGTCGTCCAGCAGAGCAACTTCGCTGACTACCCGGTGCTGCGGCTGCCCGAGATGCCGGAGATCAGCGTGCACATTGTTCCGAGCAAGGCCGATCCGTCCGGGGTCGGCGAACCCGGCACGCCGCCGATCGCGCCGGCCGTGGCGAATGCCGTGTTCGCGCTGACCGGGAAGCGGCTGCGCAAGCTACCGTTCGACCTTGCCCAGTCCTAGCCACGCTCAACCCAAGCCATTGCGTCCCCGCGGCTGACGACTGCGGGGACTTTCGGCAGAATCCGCCCTTCGCCCGCCCCCTACTGCAGGAGTCCGCATGATTGCTCGCACCTTCGCACGTCCCCTGGCCCTTGCGGCCGCGTGCCTGCTCACCGCCGCCTTCGTGGCCGACGCCCAGGCGCTCGACCGCAAGGACTGCGAGCGCGATTACAAGCCGCAGGTCGGCCAGTCCGGCAAGGATGTCGTCTGGGTGCCGACGCCGGATGAACTCGTGCAGCGCATGCTGCGCATGGCGAAGGTGACGCCGCAGGACCTCGTCTTCGACCTGGGCGCGGGCGACGGCAAGATCGCGATCGCGGCCGGCAAGCTCGGCGCCAACGCCGTCGGCATCGAATACAACCCCGACATGGCCAAGCTCGCCAACTGCCTGGTCACGGCCGACGGCGTTGCCAGCAAGACCAAGATCATCCAGGGCGACATCTTCAAGGAAGACTTCAGCAAGGCCACCGTCATCACGATGTACCTGCTGCCGGAACTGAACCTCTGCGTGCGGCACCGCATCCTCGCGATGAAGCCGGGCACGCGCGTCACCTCGCACCAGTTCACGATGGGCGATTGGGAAGCCGACGAGACCTCCGAATTCGAGTACCGCACCGCCTACCTGTGGATCGTGCCCGCGCGCGTCGACGGCACCTGGGTTCTGCGCGACGCCGGTGGGCGCGAACACGACGATCAACCTGACGCAGACCTTCCAGAAGCTGAGCGGCGAGGTCGTAAGCGGCGCAGGCCGCCAGCCACTCGTCGGCGCGACACTGCGCGGCGACCAGCTGCGCTTCGCGTTCAATGACGACAAGGGTGTCACCCGCACCTTCAACGGTACGGTCCGCGGTACCGAGCTGGCCGGCACGTTCAAATCCGGGAACACGGAGACGAAGGTCACCGGCACGCCGCAGGGTCCGCTGCGCGCCGCCGCGTGGGCCGAGATGCTCACGCAGTGCGGCCGCTTCTACGGCAAGTAGGCGAATCGACTCCGCCGCAACATCCGGGCCCCGCTACGGCGGGGCTCTTCCTATGGGGAAGTGCACTCGATGAGTGACGTGAGCCGTTCCGCTACGCCCTTGCCCACCCACGCGGCGACGCCGAAACCCGTGCTGTCGGTGTTCGACGGCGTGATGATCATCGTCGGCATCATCATCGGCGGCGGCATCTTCACCTTTCCGCCGCTCGTGGCCGGCATGACAGGCTCTGTCGAGTGGATGTTCGGTGCGTGGCTGTTCGGCGCGACACTCGCCCTGATCGGGGCACTGTGCTACGCGGAACTCGCGACCGCCTTCCCCAACGCCGGCGGCGACTACTACTTCCTGACGCGCGCCTATGGCAAGGACCTCTCGTTCTTCTTCGCCTGGGCACGCGTGCTGGTGATCACCACCGGATCGATCGCGCTGCTCGCCTTCGTCTTCGGCGATTACATGAGCCGTGTGCTCTCGTTCGGCAGCCAGTCGTCGACGATCTACGCCGTGCTGATCGTCGTCGCGCTGACCGCCGTGAACATCGCCGGCCTGAAGGAGTCGGCCCGCACGCAGAACGTGCTGTCGGGACTGCTGGTGCTGGGCATGCTGCTGGTCGTGATCGCCGGGTTCGCGGCGCCGGCCTCGAACGCGGCACCGGCACCCACGGCCTCGAATGCCGTTCCGGCATTGTTCGGCACGGCGCTCCTCTTCGTCCTCTTCACCTTTGGCGGATGGAACGAGGCCGCCTACATCTCGGCCGAAGTCAAGGGCGGAACACGCTCGATCGTCAAGGTGCTGGTGTTCGCACTTCTGCTCGTGACGCTGATCTACGTCCTCTTCGTCGCAGCTTTGCTCGCCGGCCTCGGTTTCGACGGCCTGAAGTCGAGCCAGGCGGTGGCGGCCGATGTCGCCAGGAATGCGTTCGGCACCTTCGGCGAAAAGGCAATCGGCGCCGTCGTCGCGCTGGCAGCGCTGACTTCGATCAACGCCACGATGATCGTGGCGGCACGCACCAATTACTCCCTGGGCAACGACTGGCCGGTGTTTCGCTTCATGAGCCGCTGGAACAGCGAACGCGATGCACCGGTCGCGGCCTACCTCGTCACCGGCGTGATCAGCCTCGCGCTCGTGCTGCTGGCCACGGCCAACAAGAGCGGGGTGAAGTTCATGGTCGACTTCACCGCGCCGGTGTTCTGGTTCTTCTTCCTGCTGACCGGGATTGCCCTCTTCGTGCTGCGCTTCAGGCAGCCGCACGTCGCGCGGCCGTTCAAGGTGCCGGCGTACCCGGTACTGCCGGTGATCTTCGTCGGCACCTGTGCTTTCCTGCTGTACCGCAGCCTGCTCTTCACCCTCGAGAACCGGGCGGTGCAGGCCGCGCTGTACGTGATGGCAGCCGGCGTCGTCGTGTGGATCATTGCGCGACTGCGTAAGCGCTGAATGACGCCCGAAGGCGCTGCGCGCATCGTCGGCGTGTTGCTCGCAGCCGGACGCGGCACCCGCTTCGACCCCAGCGGCCAACGGCTCAAGCTGCTGGAGCCGACGACACGCGGACCCCACGTCGGTGTACCGCTGGCCGTCGCGGCCGCGCGCACGCTGCGCGACGCCGTTGGCAAGGTCATCGCCGTGGTGGCGGCGCCGTCTGATGACAGCCAGCTTGAGTTGCATCGTCTGCTGCGAGCAGAAGGCTGCACGCTGGCCGTCAATCCGCAGGCGGACGAGGGGCAAGGCACGTCGATCGCATGTGGCGTCGCCGCCGACTTACCCGCGGATGGTTGGATCATTGCGCTGGCCGACATGCCGGCCATTCAGTTCGACACGGTACGTCGGGTCGTCGAGGCTCTGCGCGCGGGCGCCGCGACGGCTGCGCCGGTCCATCACGGTCAACGCGGTCACCCGGTTGGGTTCTCCGCAATGACGCAAGTGGAACTGATGGCGTCGGCCGGCGACACGGGTGCCCGCTCCGTGCTGATGCGGCACCCGCCGCGCCTCATCGAGGTCGACGATCCCGGAGTACTGTACGACGTCGACACACTCGGGGATCGCTGATGGTCAACCTGATGCAGCAATGGTGGAAGCTGGCGCTCAGCGCCAGCGAGATCGCCCTGTCCGCACCACAGGTCGTGCAGGCACGCACGTCACGCCTGATGACGGCACCCGGACTGGCGAGCGCACGTAACCGACGTGAAGCGGTGCGCATGGTCGCGGAGAAGTGGGATGCCGGACTCGCGGGCCAGACGGCGCTGTGGCAGGCCGGATGGCAGGTGCAGCAGCAACTGGTGAACGACTTCTGGGCGATGGCCCTGGGCCAGCGCTCGCCGCGCCGCGCCGCGAAGCGCTTGGGCCGGCGCAGTGCGCAGGCTTCGCTTGCGCTGGCCAATCGGTCGCTCGCGCCGGTTCGGCGCCGCGTGCGTTCCAACGTACGCCGCCTGCGCGCAGGCAAGTAGCCGAAAGCCGCCCTGCATCGATGCCGATACTCGACCTCTTCCGCCAGGTCACGCTGACCGACGCGCTGGCTCTGGCCTGGTTCGTGCTCGGCTGGTGGGGCTACGCGGCGTTCGCGCGGCGCCGCGCCGCCACCGGCCGCGACTCGCTGCTCGCCACGACGAACCGCTTTCGACGGCAGTGGATGATTCAGACCACGGCGCGCGAGAACCGCGTCATCGACGGCGTCGTCGTGCAGAACCTGTCGACCAGTCCTTCTTTCTTCGCCTCGACGACGATACTGATCATCGGCGGTCTGCTCGCCCTGCTTGGCGCCACCGAAGAAGCGGCCAAGGTGGCGAAGGAACTGCCCTTCGTCGCACGTACGTCGCCGTTCGTATTCGACCTCAAGCTCTTCGTGCTGGCCGCGGTCTTCGTCTATGCCTTCTTCCGCTTCACCTGGTCGATGCGCCAGTACACCTTCGGCGCACTGCTGATCGCTTCCGCCCCGGATCCGAAGGCGTTCGAGAGCGGCGAGGCGTCACGCGATGAGTTTGCCGATCGTGCCGGACGCGTCGTCGGGCTGGCCGCCGAAACCTTCAACGACGGTCTGCGTGGCTATTACATGGCGTTCGCCGTCATCCTGTGGTTCTTCTCGCCGCTGGCCTTCGCGCTGGGAACGGCCGGGATCATCTACCTGCTGTATCAGCGCGAGTTCCGTTCCGAAGTGCTCGACGTATTGCGTCAGTAGGGCCACGCCGGGGCAGCACGACCCTCTACACTCGCGCGTCCCGTTGCCTGCCCTGCCATGAGCGTCCATTACGCGATTCGTCCCGCCAACCCGACGGCACATCTGTTCCACGTCATCTGTCGTGTCGAGCGGCCCGATCCGCAGGGACAGCTCTTCATGTTGCCTGCGTGGATTCCCGGCAGCTACATGATCCGGGAGTTCGCACGCAACATCGTGCGCATCAGCGCGGTGGCTGGCGATCACAAGGTGCCGATCCAGAAACTGGACAAGCACACCTGGCGCGCGGCGCCGGTCAAGGGTGCACTCGAAGTGGCGTGCGAGGTCTACGCCTGGGACCTGTCGGTCCGCGCCGCCCATCTCGACGAATCGCACGGATTCTTCAACGGCCCCAGCGTATTCCTGCTGCCCATCGGCCTTGAACATGCGCCCTGCAGCGTCGACATCCTGCCGCCGGCTGGCTCGCGATATTCCAGGTGGAGGGTCGTCACCGGATTAAGGCCCGCACGCGGTACTCGACGCCTGGGCTTTGGCACCTACGTTGCGCAGGACTACGACGAGTTGATCGATAGCCCGGTGGAAATGGGCGAGTTCGAACTCGGCCGCTTCGACGTGCTTGGGGTGCCCCACGAGATCGCCATCACGGGGCGGGTACCCAAGCTCGACCTGAAGCGACTGACGACCGATCTTGCGCGCGTCTGCGAGCGGCAGATCCGGCTGTTCGAACCGCGCTCCAAGAAAGCACCGTTTGCGCGCTACACATTCATGACGCTCGCGGTCGGCGATGGCTACGGCGGGCTGGAGCATCGCAACTCCACCGCACTGATCTGCAAGCGCGACGACCTGCCGTACGAAGGCATGAAGGAGGCCACGACCGGGTACCGCACGTTTCTCGGACTGGCAAGCCACGAGTACTTCCACAGCTGGAATGTCAAGCGCATCCGGCCGGCGGCTTTCGTGCCGTATGACCTTACGCGCGAGAACCACACGCGCCTGCTGTGGGCGTTCGAGGGCTTCACCAGCTATTACGATGACCTGCTGCTGGCCCGCGCCGGCCTGCTGACCGAGGCGCAGTACCTCGAAACGCTGGCCACGACGCTGACCACCGTCATGCAGCGGACCAGTCGTCTGAAGCAAAGCGCGGCCGAGAGTTCGTTCGATGCCTGGATCAAGTACTACCGTCAGGACGAGAACGCACCCAACAGTGTGGTGAGCTACTACCAGAAGGGTTCACTGGTCGCGCTCGCACTCGATCTCACCATCCGCATCGAAACAAAGGGTCGAAGGTCGCTGGACGATGTGATGCGCCTGCTGTGGCGGCACTTCAAGGATGCCGGGGCGGACTACGCCGGCGTCGATGAAGACGGTGTGCTCGCCGCCGCCGAGGAAGCGACCGGCCTGGCACTGCGGCGCGTGCTGCGCGAATGGACCGAAGGCACGCGCGACCCGGACTTCCAGCCGTTGCTGGCGCCCTTCGGCATCGTCTTCGAACGCCGGCCCGCGCTCGACAAGCCACACTTCGCGCTGCTGGGCTGCACGATCGCCGCGGGCGGCGAGTCAAAGATCAGCCACGTTTACGACAGCACCCCGGCGCAGGCGGCTGGGCTCTCGGGTGGTGACGTACTGATCGCGCTCGACGGACTGCGCGTGAGTGCGGACAACATCGACAGGCGGCTTGCCCGCTACCAGCCGGGCGAGGCGATCGAACTGCTCGCCTTCCGGCGCGATGAATTGATGAGCTTCACGCTGCGACTGGGCACACAACCGCCTCCGAAGTGCGTGCTCAGGGTCGACCCGAAAAGGCCGCGCCGCGCCGACACACTGCGGCGCCAGTGGATCGGACCTTCGGATTGAAGTCGGCCAACTGGGGACCTTACCGGCTGCCGCTCCGATCATCCGTAAGCGAAACTCTGGATCGTCGCGGTGATTGCAGTTGAATGCGGCTGTGAGCCTCACCAGCCCGCCTCGGGCCGCGGAGGGTCATGTTTACCTTGCATGGAGGATCGTATGAAGAGAGTCACGGGCATCGGTGGGATCTTCTTCAAAGCCAAGGATGCCGCCGCACTGCGCGCCTGGTACCAGAAGCACCTTGGCATCGATGTACAGGAGTGGGGTGGTGCCGCGTTTCGATGGACCGACGCTGAAGGCAAGCCAACACCGGGTACGACGATCTGGACCGTAGCCGACGCAGGTGGCGACTACTTTGCTCCCAGCTCGTCAGCGTTCATGGTGAACTACCGCGTGGCAGACCTGCGTGCTCTGCTTGAGGCGTTGCGTGCAGAGGGCTGCAACGTGCTCGAGAAAACCGATGACTCGGAGTACGGCAAGTTCGGCTGGGTCATCGATCCCGAAGGCAACAAGGTCGAACTGTGGGAACCTCCGCCGGGCCAATGAGGCGTGAGTGAACCAGTGGCCGCGCCTTTGACTTTGGCCGCCTTGATTGCATTGGTTGCAGTCCGAGGACCACTAGAACCTATCTCAGAGTCCCCGGTGGTCGCGGCGAGGTCGCATTGGGCGCAGGGCTAGGCGCGGCGAGGGGACCATTGCTCGTGCAAGGACCCGAGCCGCAACAACGCCATACGCCCAATGCGGACCCCCGCCCCGGAGGGTTGCCACGAAAACCGGGCGTCTGCCGGCGTTGGCCGGCTTGGCCGTAGGCCCGGCTACTGTCCTTCGCCAGCCGCCTTGCATCCGCCCGGTTTTCGTGGAAACGCGATCCATCGGAGACTCTGAGATAGGTTCTAGGCATCCTTCCCTGAAATTGACCTCAGCGGCCAGCGGCGGAGCCGACGCATGAACGCTGAACGCAGGCGGCTGAGTGTCGCGCTCCTGCTGTCCCTGCTGATTCACACGCTGATCCTGAGCCTGACTTTCGGTGGCCAGGAACTTGGGCTTCCGGGCTTCACCTTCCCCTGGCGAGAGCGGCGGATCGAGGCACCTGAGCTGCGCGTCTTGCTCGTGCCGGCGCAGAGCCCGGCGGCCGAGCCGGCGGGTGCGTCGGTCAAGGAACCGTTGCAGCCAACGTCCGTGCAGCCTGTTGCCGGTCGGCCGGCCCGGACACTGACCGTGTCCCCTGCGCCGACCATGGACAGGACGGCAGCAGCGATCGTGCCCAAGGCCAAACTGACCGCGCGGACCAAGCCGGCGACAGGGGCCAGCAAGCCAACGGCCAGAGCCAAGCCGCCGACAGAGGCCAAGCCAGCACCAGGCGCCGCGACTGCCGCGGCTCCTGTGCAAGCGCGCTCGCGCGCCGAAGGGTCCGCTGACGCCTTGCCCGCACCTATCCCTGCGCCCGACGTGATCACCACGGAGAGGCCCGACGAGGCTCCGTTGGCCCTGCCGGCCGCTCCATCGGTGCCATCGCCCGTGATCGCCGCAGCGCCAAGCACTTCGAGTCCGGAGACTGCGGTGCCGGCACCTCGCGAGACCGGCGATCCCGCGCAGGAGCGAGTCGACTCGGAGTCGCGCGAGCGAGCCGCTGAACTTGCTAGGCGTGAACTTGCGGAGCGAGAGGCACAACGGCAAGCGGCGCAGCTGGAGGCGGCACGGATCGAGACGGCGCGGCGGGAAGCCGAGCGCGAGGAGGCCGCGCGGCAGGCAGCAGCACGCCTAGAGACTGCACGGCAGGAAGTCGCACGTCGGGAGGCTGACGGGTCGAGGCTGCTCGGCGGGAGGCTGAACGCCAGGACGCTGCACGGCAGGCGGCGGCTCGCCAGGAAGCTCAGCGGATTGAGAACGAGCGCTTGACGGCTGAACGACAGGAGGTCGAACGGCAGGCGGCGGCCCGACAAGAGGCCGCGCGTTTGGAGGCCGCCCGACAGGAATCTGAACGAATGGAGTCCGCGCGGCTGGAGGCCGAGCGACGGGAGACCGCACGTCGGGCGGCGGCACGGCAAGAGGCTGAGCGTCTCGAGGCCGAACGCCGGGAGTCCGCTCAGCAGGCAGCAGCCCGGCAGGAGGCGGCGCGGATCGCGGCCGCGCGAGAAGAGGAGGCCCGGCGGGAAGCGAGGCTGCGCGCGATCGGACGACAGCTGGATGAGGAAGCCGCCCGGCGTGACGCGGCTTCGACGGCAGCGGGCACTCCTTCCAGGCCTGCGGACTCGTACAGCAGCGCGCGCCGAGTCAGGCTGTTCGGCCGCACCGACCCCAACTCCGAACTCATCCTGTACGCCGAAGCCTTTGCCCGGAAGATCGAACTCAACATGACATTCGACCTGGTCCGCGAGGTCGTCAAGCGGCCTCACAGGAATCCGATGGTGACGGTGGCCATTCGAAGCGACGGCTCCGTCGAGTCCGTGACGTTCGTCGCCTCCAGTGGCGTGGCCGAAATCGACGAAGCGATACGGCGCGTCGTGCAAAGCCAGGCGCCCTACCAGGCGTTCCCGCCGGGACTGGCCCGCGAGTACGACGTGATCGAGATCCGCCGGACCTGGCACTTCGACGTGGCCATCCGGTTGTACTGATTGGACAGTCACCGTCGTCGGGGCGAATCAGGACGCGCTGACCTGACGCTTCCGTGACCGCTCACGTCGATTGAAGACTGAGTGCCTGGCAGTCAAGTCAGCGAGTGGACTCAGCCACTGTGCGCCCGACACCAGTCCACGCTACTTCGCCCATGCTTCGCCAGGAAGGCATTGGCACGCGAGAAGTGGTGACAGCCTAGGAACGGGACCGGCGGTCGGCGGGCCGCGAGTGGCGACGGGTGGTTGGCCACCAGAATCAGGTGACTCTGGCTGGCCGCCTCGATCAGCGCCTGTTTCACCTGTGCCTGCGCGCCCCACAGCAAGAAGGCCTTGGGCGCGCAGTCCTGCGCCAGCGCCGCGATGAGCTCATCGGTCAGGAGTTCCCAACCTTTGCCCGTGTGACTTCCCGGCTGGCCATCTTCGACCGTGAGCACGGCGTTCAGCAGGAGCACGCCCTGGCGCGCCCAGCGCTCGAGGCTCCCGGAGACAGGAATCTCACAGCCGAGGTCGCTGCGCAGTTCGAGGAAGATGTTGCGCAGGCTCGGCGGCGGGCGCACGCCGTCCGGCACGGAAAACGCCAGGCCGTGCGCCTGACCTGGACCGTGATATGGGTCCTGCCCAAGAATGACGACGCGGACTTCATCCATGTGGAGTCATCGCGAGGGCACGCAGCGGTGCGGGAGGGTAGATGCGCGCGCCGGCAGCAGAGCGCTGCTCAAGGAAGTCCAGGAGCGCGATGCCGCGATCGCCCGCAAAGAAACGGTCTACTGGCGCGCGCCAGCCGCCGGCCAGGGCCGAGGTATCGATCACCCGAACAAGCGCGCCAGTTCCGCGCCGGGATCGTCGGCGCGCATGAAGGCTTCACCGACCAGGAACGCGTTGACCCCGGCCGCGCGCATCCGCGCCACGTCGGCAGGCGACAGAATCCCGCTTTCGGTAACCACGACGCGCTCGGGACCGATGCGCGGCAGCAGATCGAGCGTGACCTCGAGCCGCGTCTCGAACGTGCGCAGGTTGCGATTGTTGATACCGATCAGCGGAGTCTTCAGTTCCAGCGCGAGTTCCAGTTCAGCGGCATCGTGGACTTCGACCAGCACGGCCATGCCGAGGTCGTGTGCTGCCAGTTCCAGGTCGTGCAAGCGTGCGCGGTCGAGTGCCGCGACGATCAGCAGGATCGCGTCCGCGCCCCAGCTGCGCGCCTCGACGACCTGGTAGTCGTCGATGATGAAGTCCTTGCGCAGCACCGGCAGGCCGCTCGCCGCGCGCGCCTGCTGCAGGAACTCCGGCGCGCCCTGGAAGTACTGCACATCCGTGAGTACGCTCAGGCACGCAGCGCCGTGCCGCGCATAACTCGCGCCGATGGCAGCCGGGTCAAAGTCCGCACGCAGCACACCCTTGGAGGGCGAGGCCTTCTTCACCTCGGCGATCACCGCGCTGCGGCCCACCTCGATGGCGGCTCGCAGTGCCGCGGTGAAATCGCGCGGCGCGTCGGCGCCGCGCGCCTTCTCCCGCAGTGGCGCGAGCGGCACGCGTTCGCGTGCCAGCCGTATCTCGTCGCGCTTGGTCGCCAGGATCCGCTGCAGGATGTCGTCCATCGGTCGTGGCTACAAAGGTCGCGCGAACATCATTTCCCGCACGCGAAAGCCGGCCGATTCGTAGAGTCGACGGGCGGATCGGTTCGGCGCGGCCATCTCCAGCCGCGCCTGCGTCGCACCGCGGCCGCGCCCCCAGTCCAGCGCCAGCCGCGTCAGACGGCGTGCCAACCCGAGGCGACGCGCCGACGGATCGATGAACAGCGAGTGCAGATAGATGCGGCGACGCACGTGGGCCATTCGATGCCGCGAGACGATCAGGTCGACACCGATCGCGCCTAGCAGCTCATTGCCGCAAACCGCGACGAAGAGTCGCTTGCGCGGGCTGGCGATGGTGCGTGCCCAGTACTGACGCGCCGCACGCGCATCGTGCCTCGGTGATGCGATGTCGGGAATCAGGCGATGCTCGGCGACCGAGGCAGCGGCCCCGGCGCCCGCGACATGAGGCACGTCACGCCGTGTCCCCGCGCGCAGCACGATGCGCCGCGCCCGGGCCTGCATCACCCGGCACAGCGGACCTCGCACGCGAACGGGACTCACGCAGCCAGCCTCTGCGTCGTCGCGACGAACTCGTTGAGCTTGCGCCGCGCGGCGCCGCTGGCGATCGCGGCACGTGCCTGCGCGATGCCTTCGCCGATCGAGTCGGCAACGTTCGCCGCATACAGCGCCACTCCGGCATTGAAGACCACGATCTCGCGCGGCGTGCCAGCGACGTTGTCGATCGCTTCCACTAGCATGGCGCGCGACTCGGCAGCGTTGCCGACCTTGAGGGTCCGGTTCGACACCATCGAAAGGCCGAAGTCTTCCGGATGGATTTCGTATTCGCGCACCTCGCCATCCTTCAGCTCGCCGACCAGCGTGGCGGCGCCGAGCGACACCTCGTCCATGCCGTCCTTGCCGTGCACGACCAGCACATGGTTCGAGCCGAGTTGCTGCAGCACACGCACCTGGATGCCGACCAGGTCCGGATGGAACACGCCCATCACCTGGTTGGGCGCACCCGCCGGGTTGGTCAGCGGCCCCAGGATGTTGAAGATCGTACGCACGCCGAGCTCCTTGCGCACCGGCGCCGCATGCTTCATCGCGGCGTGATGGCTCGGCGCGAACATGAAGCCGATGCCGGTCTCCGAAATGCACGTTGCCACTGCGGTCGGGTTAAGCGTGATGTTCGCGCCCAGCGCTTCCAGCACGTCGGCGCTGCCGGAACCGGACGAGACACCCCGCCCGCCATGCTTGGCCACGCGCGCGCCCGCGGCCGCGGCGACGAACATCGCGGCGGTGGAGATGTTGAAGGTGTGCGCGGCATCACCGCCCGTGCCGCAGAGATCGACCAGGTTGGAACGATCAGCCGGTTCCACCTTGGTCGAGAACTCGCGCATGATCTGGGCCGCCGCGGCGATCTCGCCGATCGTCTCTTTCTTGACGCGCAGACCCATCGTCAGTGCAGCGATCTGCACTGGCGTGAGTTCGCCGCTCATCAGCCGTCGCCACAGCGACAGCATTTCATCCTGGAAGATTTCGCGGTGCTCGATGCACCGGACCAGGGCTTCGGTGGGAGTAATCGACATAGCTATCCTTTCGTGCCGGTGTACGCGACGCTGCGCGTCGCACGTGCACCGGCACGACTCAAGTTAGCGCGCCGCCCTTTGGGCGGCCGGGCGGGCGGCGCGACGACAAGAGCACGAAGCGATTGGGTCTTCAGGTGGCTAACCGTAGTCACCGTGAGGACTCCAGAAAATTGCGCAGCATCGCGTGACCATGCTCGGTCGCGATCGACTCCGGATGGAACTGCACGCCTTCGACCGGCAGCGTCTCGTGGCGCAGACCCATGATCTCGCCATCGACGGTCCAGGCGGTGACTTCCAGACACTCCGGCAGAGACGCCGCGCTCGACGACAAGCGAGTGATAGCGCGTGGCGTCGAACGGCGTCGGCAGCCCGCGAACACGCCGTCGCCGTTGTGGGCGATCGGCGAGGTCTTGCCGTGCATCAGCGTCTTGCGCGCGCACGACTTTGCCGCCGAAGGCCTGCCCGATGCCTGGTGCCCGAGGCACACGCCGAGGATCGGCACCTGCCCCGCGAAATCGCTCGAAGACGCCGAGCGACACGCCGGCCTCGTTGGGCGTGCACGGCCCCGGCGAGATGCAGATGCGGTCCGGCGCCAGCGCCTCGATCTGCGTCAAGCGTGATCTCGTCGTTGCGAAAGACCCGCACATCCTCGCCGCAGCTCGCCGAAGTACTGCACCAGGTTGTAGGTGAAGGAATCGTAGTTGTCGATCATCAGCAGCATGGCGTCACTTCCCTGCGTCGAAGCCATCTTCGACCTGCTCGGCCGCGCGCAGGACGGCCCGCGCCTTCACCTCGGTCTCCTTCCACTCGCTCTCCGGCACCGAGTCGGCGACGATGCCGGCGGCCGCCTGCGCGTAGAGCACGTTGCCCTTGATCACGCCGGTGCGGATCGTGATCGCGAGATCCATGTCGCCGGCGAACGACAGGTAACCGACCGCGCCGCCGTAGATTCCGCGCTTGACCGGTTCGAGTTCGTCGATGATCTCCATCGCCCGCACCTTCGGCGCACCGGACAGCGTGCCGGCCGGAAAGGTCGCGCGCAGCACGTCAAGGTTCGTCATGCCGGGCTTCAGCACGCCCTCGACGTGGCTCACCAGGTGCTGCACATGCGAGTACTTCTCGATGACGTACTGCTCGGTCACCTTGACCGTGCCGATCTCGGCAATGCGCCCGATGTCGTTGCGGGCGAGGTCAATCAGCATCAGGTGCTCGGCCCGCTCCTTCGGATCGGCCGCGAGTTCGGCGGCCAGGATCGCGTCGTGCTCGGGCGTGTTGCCGCGCGGCCGCGTGCCGGCGATCGGGCGGATCGCGACCATGCGCTTGCCCTCGCGATCCTCGCTGCGCACCAGGATCTCGGGCGAGGCGCCGACCACATGGAAATCGCCGAAGTTGTAGAAGTACATGTAGGGCGACGGGTTCAGCGTGCGCAGCGCGCGGTAAAGCGACAGCGGCGAGTCGGCGTAGGGCTTGCGGATGCGCTGGCCAATTTGCACCTGCATCACGTCGCCGGCGGCGATGTATTCCTTGGCGCGCGCGACGGCCTTGAGGTAATCCTCCTTGGCGAACTCGCGGTATTCCTCGCGGCGCACGCTGGCCCGCGCGTGCGGCGGCTCGATCGGCCGCGACAGCCGCGCCTTCAGTTCGCGCAGACGCTGCGCGCGTCTTCGCATACGCCTCCGGCTGGGTGCGGATCGGCGTAGACGATCAGGTAGATGCGCCCCGCGAGGTTGTCGATGACGGCCACCTCATCGGCCAGCAGCAGCAGGATGTCCGGCACGCCGAGATCGTCAGGCTTGGTGCGCGCGAGCTTCTTCTCGATGACGCGCACCGCGTCGTAGCCGAAGTACCGGCCAGTCCGCCGGCGAACCGCGGCAGGCCGGGCACGCAGCGCAACCTTGAACTGATCGAAGTAGCGGCCGATGACGGCGAGCGGATCGCCGTCGATCGTCTCCTTCACGCGCCCGCGCTTCGAGGAGCTCCGTGACGCAGCCGTCGTCGCGGATGAAGGAGCGCAATGAGCGGCGGGCGGCGAGGCCGATGAACGAATACCGGCCGAAGCGCTCGCCACCGACCACCGATTCGAGCAGGAAGGTGTTGGGCTCGTTGGCCAGCTTCAGATAGAGCGAGAGCGGCGTTTCGAGATCGGCAAAGCTTTCCGCGATCACCGGGATGCGGTTGTAGCCCTGTGCCGCCAGGGCCTTGAATTCAAGTTCGGTCACACGTCACCTGCGAGTCACGCGCAGCGAGCGCTGCGCCAAGAAACACCAACGGGAGGCCGCGCACGGCGCGGCAGTCAGTCAGTTAGCGGCGCCAGGACCAGACCCCCTGGGCGTGCCAGAACCGGCACCAGGCCTTGCGCCATGCCCCGAGGGAAACGGAATCGCGAGAGTCGCGGTGAGTCATCGAATGTCGTGGATCACGCGGCCGGCGCGGCGATGAGTTGCACGGCGTCCGACAGCGTTTCGACTATAGCATCGGCCGGCAGCGCGCCGACCGCCACGCCCTCGTTGTAGCCGCCCTCGACCAGGATCGCCCGGCATCCGGCCGCGCGGGCGGACAGCAGGTCATTTTCGGAGTCGCCGATCATCACCGCCTCCGAAGGCGAAACCTCGAGCCGCTCGCATGCGGCCAGCACCGGCGCCGCATGCGGCTTCTTTTCGACCGTGTCGTCGCCGCTGATCACCACCTCGAAGTAGTCGACCAGACCGACGCGCTCCAGCAGGTCGAGCGTGAACTCGCGCGGCTTGTTGGTGACGCAGGCCAGCCTGAAACCGCGTGCCTGCAAGTCGGCGAGCGCGCCGGGCACACCGGGAAACACCAGGGCCGCGTGTCCGTTGAAGCGCCGATAGTGGCGGTAGAAGGATTCCTTCGCGCGCGCGAACGGTTCGGGCGTCGGCGCGGCCATCCAGCGCTCCGGTCAGCACACGATGCACGAGCACATCGGCGCCCTTGCCGATATACGACGGCCACGGTTTCGATCGGCAAAGCCGATTGACCGAGCTCGGCGCACATCGCATTGACCGCCGCTGCGATGTCCGGGACGGTGTCCAGCAGCGTGCCGTCAAGATCGATCAGTACCGCCCGAGCCGGCCACGGCGCCGTCACTGCGCGCGCCCGGCATGCAGCGAGTTCCTGGCGCAGGCGCGTCGATGACGCCGCGATAGCCGCCATCGGGATCACGCGCGCCGAACACCGCGCTGCCGGCCACGAACGTATCGGCGCCGGCTTCCGCGATCGCGCGGATGTTGTCGGCCTTCACGCCGCCATCGACCTCGACCAGGATCGTGCGGCCGGTGTCGCGCCGATGGGCCTCCACCTTGTCGCGCACCGCGCGCAACTTGGCGAGCGTCTCCGGGATGAACTTCTGGCCACCGAAGCCCGGATTCACCGACATCAGCAGCACGACATCGAGCTTGTCCATCACATGGTCCATCCAGCCGAGCGGCGTGGCCGGATTGAATACGAGGCCGGCCTGGCACCCCGAATCGCGGATCAGCGCCAGCGTGCGGTCGACGTGTTCGGACGCCTCGGGATGAAACGTGATGACATTCGCGCCCGCCTTCGCGAAATCCGGAATGATGCGGTCGACCGGCTTCACCATCAGGTGCACGTCGATCGGCACCTGAACATGCGGCCGGATCGCCTCGCACACCAGCGGGCCGATCGTCAGGTTCGGGACGTAATGGTTGTCCATGACGTCGAAGTGGATCCAGTCGGCGCCGGCGGCCACCACAGCCCGGACTTCCTCGCCGAGCCGCGCGAAATCGGCAGAAAGAATGCTCGGCGCGATACGGAAGGAAGTGGCCATCGGGAAGGTCCTGTCGTCGACTCCCGGAAACTTGCCGGGTCGCGGCTATTCTAAGGGCCGTATATCTTCGCTCCTGCGAGCTTCATGACCAGCGCGCCCGCGCCGGGGGACCATGGCCAAGTACGAATTTTCCGTCAGCGTGCGCCCGCAGTACCTCGTCGAGCATTCCAATCCCGACGAACAGCACTATGTCTTTGCCTACACGGTGACGATCCGCAACACCGGCGAGCACACCGCGCAGCTGGTGTCGCGCCACTGGGTCATCACCGACGGCAACAACGCGGTCGAGGAGGTGCGTGGCGAGGGCGTCGTCGGCGAACAGCCGGTGCTGAAGCCGGGTGAGGCGTTCGAATACACGAGCGGGTGTCCGTTGCCGACTCCGGTCGGGTCGATGCGCGGCAGCTATCAGTGCGTCGCCGAGGACGGTACGGCCTTCGAGGCCCCGATTCCAGAGTTCGTGCTGTCGACGCCGCGCACGCTGCACTGAACGCGAGCGCTGCGATGCGCCCGGGTACATCCGCGTTGCGCCGCCAGCGGACTGACTGGCGCGTGACGATGAGCCGAGCGACGTGGTGCGACTTCAGCTACTTGTCCCGCGGGCGCCTGCGACCGGGCTTGGAGAACATCGTCCACCAGACGATGAACACCAGCGCCCCAAGGGCGAGCGCCGCTTCAAGCAGAATGAGCCACATGACGTCCCTTCCTGTCGCTCGGCATTGTAGGGTCCGCTTCGGTGCGGCCTTGCTGGTGACGCTGGTGATGGCCGGCTGCGCCGTGCGTCCGCCTGCGCCCCCGCCGACTCCACGCCCGCCACCTCCGCCGGCGCCCGCGCCAGCGCCTGCACCGGCCGCCGTCGAGACGCGCGCCGTGTACGAACCGGTGCGTTCGAGCGGCTGCCCGCGATGCGCGTGGAGGACTGGGCCGCGGCCTGGCCGGCGTTTCTGCAGACCTGCCGGGCGCTCGGGCAAGCGCGAGGCCTGGCGTGACGTCTGCGCGCAGGCCGGCGGCGTCGATGGACGCAACGGCGCCAACGTGCAGAAGTTCTTTGCCACTCGCTTCGACGCCTATCGCGTGCGGGCGCGCCGCGTGGAGGCCGAACGCGAAGTCGACACGCGCGACATCGGCCTGATGACCGGCTACTACGAGCCACTGCTGCGCGGCAGCCGCAGCCGCAGCGAGAAGTACGGCACGCCGATCTATCGCGTGCCGACGGACCTCTTGTCCGTCGACCTCGGCAGCGTGTATCCGGAACTGTCGACGCTGCGTCTGCGCGGCAAATTGCAGGGCCGGCGCATCGTGCCCTATCCGTCGCGCGCCGAGATCACGAACGGCGAACCGCTGGCCGGCAACGAACTGGTCTGGGTCGACGACCCGGTCGATGCCTTCTTCCTGCAAGTGCAAGGTTCCGGACGCGTGCAGTTTGCCGACGGCAGCATGGTCGGCTCGCCTACGGCGACCAAAATGGCCACCCGTATCGCTCGATCGGCCGCTGGCTGGTCGATCAGGGCGAACTGACGCTGGATCAGGCCTCGATGGAAAGCATCAAGGCGTGGGTGGCACTGCAACCCGTCACGTGCCAAGGAACTGCTGGACCAGAACCCGAGCTTCGTGTTCTTCCGCGAACTGCCGCTCGGCGATCCGAACGCCGGACCGGTCGGCGCCCTCGGCGTACCGCTGACGCCGGCGTACTCGCTCGCCGCCGATGCACGCTACATCCCGCTCGGCGCGCCGGTGGTGCGTCGCCACGACCGACCCGCGCGACCGGCGCCCCACTGACGCGCCCGATGCTCGCGCAGGACACCGGCGGCGCGATCCGGGGCCCGCTGCGCTTCGACTTCTTCTGGGGATTCGGCGGCGCCGCCGGCAACGTCGCCGGCCGGCAGAAGCACGATGTCAGCGCATGGCTGCTCGTGCCCAAGGGCAGCACGCCGGAGTCGCTGCTGCGGCGCTGAGGTCCTCGACGCTACTTCTTCGCCGTGCCCAGCCGCTGCTCGATGGCTTCCATCGGCATCGCGCCGCCGCTGCGGCCACCGTCCGCGAAGATGATGGTCGGCGTACCGTTGATGCCAAAACCGCGTCCCAGCTCGAGGTTCTGCTCGAGCGGTGTCTTGCAGTCCGCTGGCGCGGCGGATGGCGCCTTGCCCTGAACCATGTAGTTGTCCCACGCCGCGGCGCGATCCTTCGCGCACCAGATCGCCTTCGACTTTTCCTGCGACTCCTGCGACAGGATCGGGTACAGGAACGTATAGATCGTCACGTTGTTCAGCGTCTGCATGTTCTGCCACAGCTTCTTGCAGTACGGGCAGTTCGGGTCCTCGAACGTCACCAGTACGCGCGAGCCGTTGCCGCGAACGGTCTTGACCGCGCGATCGAACGGCAGCGACTTGAAGTCGATCTTGAGGGCCGTGTCGAGACGCTTCTGAGTCAGATCCTCGCGCGTCTTGCGTGTCGAACATGCGGCCCGTGATCACGAAATTGACCGCCGGGTCGACGTAATAGAGCTCGCCGCGGACCAGGACTTCGATACAGGCCCGCTGGACCACGGAACACCTGTTCGGCCTTCATGCCCGAGCGCTCGGCGAACCGCGCCGCCACCTGCGCCTCCTGGCTGCCCGCCGCCGGCGCGCTCTTCGACGCCTCCGATCCCTTCGGTTCCTGCGCCAGGGCCAGGCTGCACATCAGGGCCAGGGCCGGCACGGCGGCGCGCTGCAACCAACGATTCATTGCGATCTCCAGAAAAATGGCGGCGAAGTGTAGCCGCCGCAAAGGTCGAAACGCGTTCAGACCGGCAACCGCCGGTCGAGTTCAACCGAGCGCCTGGCGTATCAGCAGGCTCTTGAGCGGCGACAGACGATCCACCGCCGCCATGCCCGTATTCCGGACGAAGCGCGCGAACGCGTCATCCATGCCGAACAGGCGCGCCAGCCCATCCGTGGCTGCGCGCATCAGGGCGATCGGCTCGGCACGATTGCGCTCGTATCGTCGCAACAGGACCGTGTCGCCAATGTCGCGAAAAGCCTCGCGCCCGCGCACCACTTCGAGCAATGCACCTACATCCTGCAGGCCCAGGTTGAGGCCCTGCCCGGCGAGCGGGATGCACGACATGGGCGGCATCGCCGACCAGAGCGACACGCGGTGCGATCAGGCGATCAACCGTGACGAGCCTGAGCGGAAATGTGAACGCGGGGCCCGCCGGGGATAGCGACCCCAGCGCCGCTCCCGTGCGGTCCGCCACGCGTTGCGCCAATGCCTCGGGCCCGAGCGCTGCGAGTTCGTGAGCCAGGGTGGTTGGCGCCGACCAGACCAGCGAAACGTGGTTGCCCGGCAAGCGGCAGCAGCGCAACCACGCCTTCGTCGGTGAACCACTGCCAGGCCGTGTTCAGGTGCGGCACGTTCGCAGGTCAGGTTGGTGACGACGGCGGTCTGCTTGTAGTCCGTCACGCTGACGCTGAGCCCGGCCGCCGCGCGCACGGCAGACTGCGCTCCGTCCGCGCCGACGAGCAGTCGCACCCCGAGCGCGGCGCCGTCGCTCAGGCGCACCTGGGCCGACCTCGCCCTCGACTCGAATGCGAATCGAATTCGGTGCTGACGCGAGTGATCGACGGCTGGAAATCGCACGCCGCATCGAGCACGCGCAGCAGTTCCGATTCTTCGAGGATCGTTGCGAGCCGTTCGACCGACGCACCGTAGGCATCGAACGTCAGCTCATCGCCGCGATCCCCGAACACCCGCATGCGTTCGACCGGCGTCGACGCGAGCCTCGTCGATGCGTCCCCAGACCGAGAGCTGCCGCAGCAGTGCCACTGTCGCCGGCGCCACCGCATAGATGCGCCCGTCAAACGGCGAACTCTGCGAACGCTCGTGCATGCGGGCGCGCGGACCGATGAGCGCCACCTTCATGCCCTGCTGGGCCAGGCCGAGCGCAGCGGCCATGCCGGCCACGCCGGCGCCCACGACCGCGATCTCAACGTCGAGCTGCTCGTTCATTCCGGTTCGCTGCCACTGGAGACGTCATGTTCCGCGCAGTATAGGAGTCACGCCGAGGTCACTCTGCGCGATTGAACGTCCTGTGAGAACGGAGACACTCAGATGAAAGTGGCTGGATCTCGGATGCTGGCGAACAGGGGCTCAGTAGCCGCTGGCGAATCTTGCTGTGATTCGCCCCATAGAGTGGCCAGACCCGCACTCATACCGTGGCCACGTTGCGAGGGGCGTGGCGGACCTTCCGCCGTTTCGCCGGAACTCCGTCGTCTGGATCACGCGAAAGCGGGCCACGGCAGCATGGTTGAGCGATGGCGAACGTCTACCTCGCCTTCGCTGCCGCAGCGATCCGGTCCAGCGTGAACGTGAAACTCGTCTTGTCGAGCGGCTTGTGGCACGCCAGACACTCAGCCTGGTTGACGCCGGGCCGAAGCTGTTTCGCGGGAGTAAATACAGCGTAGTTCCAGTTGTCGTTGCGCAGCATGTCGGGGATGTCCTTGCCCCAGCCTGCATCGCGTGCCATCGCCGTGTAAGCCAGCAGTTGATCAGGCACGAAGAAGCCGTCGGCACCCATGACGGGCTTCTTGTCGGCGTCCAGCTTCGCCGAATAGACCTCCACCAGAAGCACCGAACCGTCGGGCAGAGGCGTTCCCGCCCGGGCTGCCTGCAACGCGACCTCGTTCGCGTAGAAATAGCTGGATCTGCCCCGCTGTCGTGTTGTTGATCGAGTGGTACTTGACGAACGTCGCCTTGAAATTTTCGGGGAACGACACACTCGTCTTGGCCAGGTTTGGCAGCAAATCCGACTTTGCGGCAGCGGGAGCACCCGGCTGTGTCGCGAAATAGGCGGCGACGTTGGCGATATCGTCGCTGCTCAACTGCACTGCGATCGCGTTCATGATGGCGTTCTTGCGCGAGCCGTCCTTCAGCGCCCTGAGTTGCGCCTCGAGGTACGCGGCCTTTTGCGCTGCCAGGTTCGGGATGCGGTCGCTGACGCTGACGCCGGACACGCCGTGGCAGGCCGCGCACACCGTCTGCACCTTCGCCTTGCCTGCATCAACGTCTGCCGCGTTCGCGACTGTCGCGGTCGAGAAGATCGCGACGCAGGTGATGATCGAGGACCTCATGAGGCGCTCCCTACGGAGTGATATGACGCACGAAAGCATAGTTCGCTTGCGCGATCGATGTCGGCTTCGCGCCTGCTCCGCAAGTGGCTGCCAGTGGCCGTCTAGGGCCTCTCAAGTCGGCGCCGCCTGCAGCGGACGGCGGCAGGCGCCGCCGACCGCTGCAGGTATTTCGACTACGACGCTTCCTTCACCTCCGGGATCTTCCACGTGCCATCGAGGATCGAGGGCGGCTTCTCCTTCGGCCAGTACATGCGCAGCATCAGGATGAACTGGTCCTTCGGCGCCGGCAGCCAGTTCGATTCCTTGTCCTTGCCGGGCGACTCGTGCTGGATGTACAGGTCGATCGAGCCGTCGGCGTTGGCCTTGAGCTTGTTGCGCTGGCTCACGTTGTAGCGGTTGAGCGGGTTGTCGACGAAGAAGTAATCCTTGTCGTACATCGTCAGCGACCAGAAGCCGTCCACCGGCGGCAGCTGGCCCTTCTCGAAGCGCATGACGTACTTCTTCGCGCCGCTGTACTTCTTCAGGACGTCCGGTCCTTCGGAGGTGGGGTACACGGCATCCTGCGGCCGGTTGGCGCCCAGGCCGATTGCGGTGACGAGCGCGCGCTGCAGGTAGCCGGTGCCGTAGAGGCCGGTCTTGGTCGTGAACAGCCAGCCGTTCTCGAGCCTCATGTCGCCGGCAGCGATGCCTGCCTTCATCCATCCCATGATCAGATCCTGCGCGGGCTTGGGCGCGCTGGCGATTCCCTTGGCGACGGCAGGCTCGAGCTTGCCGGCGTCGAAGTCCTGTCCGGGGACGATGCCGATCTTGGCGAGCTTGGCCACCATCGGCGCATCCTCGGCCGCCGGCGGATTGGTCTTCAGGAGCTCGGCGAAGAGCTTGAAGTACGCCGCGCCGTCCATGGCGTTGACCTGCTCGCGGACGGCCGTCTTCATGTCGATCGTCGCGTCGACCTTGCCCGGCTCGGGCTTGTAGGGCTTGCCGTACGAAGACAGCGGCACCACCGAGACCTGGTCCTGCAGCGCGTGCACCGCCTTGTAGTCCTCGCGGCGTGCCGGTGCAGTAGATGCGACCGAGGATCCAGACCATGCCGGTCGGCGACTTGTACTCGGTGACGCCGGCCGGCAGCGTTCCGGACCAGCCCGGACCGGTGATCGCGAACTTCTGCGCCCTGGTGCCGGTCGTGCGCTTGCCTGGCACCTGGAACACGTTGGTCCAGCCGTCGAGCATCGGGAACAGGAAGTAGCGGCCCTTCATGTCCGGAAGGCTCAGGATCCAGGGCTCCTTCGACACGTCGAGCCAGGTGGTCGTGTAGAGCGTGTCCGCGTTCGGCGCCGTCACGTCCCGGAATGACGCATCCGGATAAGTTCGCGCCCGGACGAACTGACCCATCGGCGCGCGCGTGCCTTCCGGCTTCTCGACGTTGGTCATCACGCGCCGCGTCATTTCCATCGTGACCAGCGGGTAGGCGTAGACGTAGGCTTCGGTCGCCAGCGCCAGCGCTTCCGCTTCCTTGGCCACGGCGTCTGCCTTCGCCCGGACTTCGGCTGCGGCCTTGTCCACGGCCTTGTCCACCTTCGCGTCCTGCTGCTTACCGCAGGAAGCGAGCAGTGTGATCAGCGCAGCCGTTCCGGCGACGGCGGCAAGTTGCTTCCAACGCGGTTTCTTCATCTTGTTAGGCCTCGGGTTCTGTTGGTTCGGACGCGACGTCTATCACTTGCCACCGTGCAGGAGCGGTGTGCCACTCGAGCGACATCAAAGGGCCATGGCCCTTGCCGTGAAGGAAGGTCACGGGCAGCCAACGCGCGGGGCGAGGATGTTAGCGGACGTCGCGAAACCTTCGCAATATCGGCACTCGTGCTGCGCCGCTGACTGGCAGGAATTGGCCGTTCACACCCGACCAACTGACTCTGAGTCTGCAACGCCACGGACTATGGCTGAAAGATCAACGGATCAAGCAGCCGCAGGCGAGGTCGGACGCCAGGCCGACGGACAGGAAAGTAGCCGCGCCCCCGCCAACACCAGTGCCGCTGTCATAGATAATCCAATTCCCGACAACGCGGCGCAGACCGGCCGCAGCAGGAAACACGCCAACATGCGCCAGCTCAGCAGGAACGATGCGCTCTTCCTCGCCTCCGAGAGCGCCCATTCCAATTCGAACGTCAGTCTCATCCAGATCTACGACCCGTCGACGGCGCCCGGCGGCACGGCTCCGTTCAAGAGCATCCTCGCGCTCGTGGAGAGCCGGCTGCACCGCTCGCCGGTGTTCCGGCAGAAGCTGCGCAGCGTGCCGTTCGGGCTCGACGAGCCGTACTGGATCGAGGACGAGAACTTCGACCTCGAGTATCACGTGCGCAACGTCGCGCTGCCGAAGCCGGGCGACTGGCGCCAGTTCTGCATCCAGACGTCGCGCATCCACGCGCGCCCGCTCGACCTCAACCGGCCGCTGTGGGAGATCTACGTCATCGAGGGCCTCGACAGCCTGCTCGACCTGCCGAAGGACAGCTTCGCGCTGCTGACCAAGCTGCACCACGCGGCGATCGACGTCGAGCGGGGCACCGCGATCATCACGCTGCTGCACGACACGACGCCGCAGCCGCCGAAGCACGAGCCGCCCGAGCCGTGGTTCCCCGAGTCGCCGCCGAGCTCGCTCGAACTCGTCTGCCGCGGCCTCGTGCACGCGGTGACCTCGCCGCAAGCGGCTGGTGCGCCCGATCTCGAATGTGCTCGCGAGCGTGGCTCCCGCCGCCCGCTCGTTCGCGGCCGAGCTGCTGCAGCGGCACGAAGACGCTCCCGGTGACGCGCTTCAACTCCATCGTGTCGCCCTACCGGGTGTTCGAGACGCGGCGCTTCCTGCTCAGCGAGTTCCGCGAGATCCGCCGGCTTGTCCCCGGCGCGAAGATCAACGACGCCGTGCTCGCCGTGTGCGCGGGCGGGCTGCGCAGGTACCTCGAAGCCAACGACGAGCTGCCGGAACAGGATCTCTCGACGCTGACGCCCGTCTACGTGCGCGACCCGGAGGCCGTACCCGGCAGCCGGCCCGAAGTGGAGTGGGAGCGCGTGATGCTCGGCGTGAACATCGCCGACCCGGTGAAGCGGCTGGCGTTCATCAAGGGGCAGACGGCGTCCTCCGCGCTCATATCGCGCGCGATCGGCGCGCGCGAGCTCACCGACATCGCAACGCAGGCTCCGGCCGCCACGCTGGCGATCACGGGCAAGATGCTCGGCCGCGCGCTGCTCGGGGCCGGTCGGCGCGCGCCGATCGCGAACTGCGCGATCACCAACGTGCCGGGCCCGTCGGTTCCGCTCTACCTCGACGGCGCCCGCATGACGTACTTCTCCGCGATCATGCCGATCAACGACGGCCTCGGCCTCGTCTTCGCGGTGACGAGCTACGACGGGAAGATCATCGTTTCGCCCACGTCGTGCCGCGAGCAGATGCCCGATCCGGAAGTCTTCGCGCAGTGCCTGCGCGACTGCTTCCAGGAGTACCTCGCGCTGGCGCGCAAGCGCGCGCGGGCCAGATGCGGCGGCCCGGCCCAAGGCTAGGCCGGCGCGAGGCGGTAGGAAGTCGTCAGGCGGTAAATCCGCCCGAGCAGCCCCGCCGGCGCCACGAACGGCCGCCACTGCCCCTCGGGCTGCGCCAGGCGGTCGGCGACGATCCAGAGCACCAGCGGGTTGAACCCCAGCCCGAGGTGGCTGCCCGGCACGCGGATGTTCTCGTGCAGCGCCGGATTGCCGTCGATGGTCGCCTCCTGCGGCGGCACGACGCCGTCCGCGAGCGAGTAGATGCAGGAGATCGGCACCGGCAGCGCCTTCGGCCGCCGGAGATACTTCGCGCGCGATTGCGTCAGGTGCGCCGTCGTCCCCATCGGATGCGAGATCAGGCGATAGAGCGCCTTGACGAGCGGCGGCGACTGGCTGCCCCCGGGATCGAAGGTCACGGGACTGCCGAGCGTGATCACCGAACGGACGCACTCCGTCGCCTCGTGCGCGCCGTACATGGCGAACATGCCGCCCAGGCTCCAGCCCACGAGGCTCACCTTGCGGCCGCTCTTGTAGTGCATGTAGCGGATCTTCTGCTCGAGCGCGCTGGCGTGCTTGCTGCTGAATCCGACGTTGCGCCCGAAGCCCCAGGTCTGCACCTCGTAGCCGCGGTTCTGCAGAAAGAGCTTGAGCACGATCAGCGTGCCCTCGTCCGCCATGAAGCCGGGCAGCAGCAGCACCGGGTGGCCGTCGCCGCGCGGCGTCCGGGCGAGCATCGGCAGGTTCCACGGCAGCGCGGCCATCTCGAGCAGGGCACGCGGCTCGATGATCTGGTGCAGCAGGCGGGGCTTGCCGACGTAGGTCTGTCTCCTGGCCATCTGGTTTCCGGCTGTTGATCGGAGCGGTCAAGCGTACTACCTCGCATCCTCCATATCCGAGCGGGCAATTGAAGCATCACTCGAATCGCGCTGGACCATTCGACCGCCGATCGTGTCCGCTCCGGAGGTAATTTGCTGCTGGACTCGTTGATGTGGATGTCCGCATCGCTTGGCCGACCAAAGTCAGCAAGCGAGTTGCCCAACAGGTCGGCGCCAGCCTCAGTACCAACGCATCCCTGATATTCCGATCATTTGAAATGCGCCTTCCCAGTCAAAGGGCTGCGAGCCCTTGCAGACATTCTCTCTGCCCCGAGACCATGCTTCAGCTTCCGCGACCTTCACAGTGGTAAGTGACAGTGGCATGTCATTGTCACCAGCGGAATACCGCCGCCACCTGCGGACCGTTGAAGTCCAGCTGCTTCAACAGGCTTGCCCGACTTCATCTCGTAATCCATGTACCGCCACGAAACGACTACGTCACCCCAGCCGAACTGGTAGCCGACGCCGGCCATCGCCTGGAATGTGAGCTTCGATTCACCGGTGCCGACGTCGAAGTAGAAAGGAACGAACCACTTGCCGTCCGCATCGAATCCGGCGCGGCCCTTGATGCCGACGATGGCGTCCCAGTTCTGCTCCTTCAGTTCACGCCTGCCGGAGTGGTCGGGAAGGGCAAACTGCCCAATGTTGCCGGTCAGTGCGTAGTCCACCTTCGGCCGCACATCGAGCACGCGGGTACCTGCAAGGGCATCGAGCCTGAAATCCGGATCGGAGATCAGCGCGTACGTCCCGGCCAGTGTCCACGCCCAGAGCTTTAGATCGAAGCTGAGATTGACGTTCACGTCGGCCGGGATGCCCACTCGTCCAATGCTCAGCGCCTTCGACTTTGCCTGGACATCCCCGACATCCATGTAGGCGAGGTCAGTGAACACACCCCACCGGCCGCGGCGCGCCTCGAACGAACCCATGAAGCCCATCTTCAGGTTCTCGAGGATCTCGCCGATGTCGACAGTCACGTCCTTGCTGGCCCCCGTTGGCGGAAACGTCACCTTGCCACCGACGTCAGCGAGAAAGAAATAAACGCTGGCCTCGAATTTCCAGACGTCGGCCGGCTGCGCGGCAGCGGTTCCGGGCAGCAGCAGCGCGAGTACCGGGAGGCCGGCGACAAGTGATTTGAACGCTTTCATCATTACGTCCTCTTTGACTGCCATTGCGAGGGCACAGCGAACGCGACAGTCCCGAGCGGCGCAGGAATTGCGGTCTTCCAGTTCCGTGCACGGGCCGGATCTATTTCTTCGGCTTTGTCGCGGTGGCTGCCGGAGTCACCGTACCGCGATCGCTTCCGTGTAGGTCGCTTCGATCTGGTCGCCGACCGCGATCCGCTTGAACTGCTCGGGATCGCGTGACTTCAGTTCGACAGTCGCTCCGGTCCCTTGACCGTGATGGTCTGCGTCGCCGCGTCCAGCTTGATGACGTCGCCGACGACGGTGACCTGGCGGCCGGCCGCGCCTGCCGGTGTTTCTCCGGGCTTCGCGCCAACGACCTTCGACTTTTCGGTCTTTTCGACCTTCATGCCGCCGCCTTTCTTCAGCTCGAGCACGAGGGATTCGACGTAGGTGAGGTTCACCGTGTCACCGACCTTCAGCTGATCGAAGTTCCTGACTTCAGGCCCGGCGGTGATCTTCACCTCGTCGCCCTTCTGTCGTTTGACGGTGAAGGTGCGGTTGGCCTTGTCGATCGCCGTGATGACGGCACTGCCTTCCACGGCCTGCGCCATCTCGACTCTGCCGGGAGAGCTCGTCACCGTGGCGCCGCTGGTCTGCGCGCAGGCCGGCTGGATCAGCGCGAAGGTGGAAAGGATGGCTGCAAAGAGAATCGAGATACGCATGGTGTCGCTCCGCTGTGTTGAGAAGAGGTTGGAGAATCATTCGGGCTTGACCGGTTTCCAGCCCTTGCCCGGATCGAATGCCTTGATCCCAAGAGCCACTTTCGCCGTCTGGGGTCCGAGATCGCGTTCGTACACGATGCCGTTCTGATTGACGATGAACGTCATCACGCCGCTTTCGCCGTACTCGGCGGGATACGCGACCATTGCGAAGCCGGCGATCATGCGGCCGTTGATCACGTAGCTGTAAGCGCCGCCGGCCGCGCTCTTGCCCTGTTGCGTCAGGATCCGGAAGTAATAGCCGCGATACGGATCGCCGTGCCGTGGCCCTTGAGGTAGGGCGCGGCCTCGGCGATCAGCGGCCCGAAGGGGCTCAGCTCTTCGCCCTTGGCCGCGTCCGCCGGCCAGTACAGGCCGTCGTGCTTGCCGGGCGAGCTGGCGAGCTTCTGCGCGTACTGCAGCACGCCGTCGCCATCGCGATCCTGCGACGCATAATCGCGCTGCGCATCGAGGTACGCCGCAGCACGTCGATGGCATTGCGCTCGTTGCCGCCGATGCGCCGGTTGATGAGCTCCTCGATGCCCTGCTCGGTCGCGAATCGCCAGCGGTCGCCGGTCTTCACGAGCGGGATCGGGAACGGCCACGCCTGGTCGCCGATGACCAGCACACGGCGGTCCGGACTCGGCTCCTTGAGCACGCGCAACGTCTGCATTGCCGCGACGATCTTCGCGCGGTTCGCGCGTTGCCGCCGCCCGGTCGGGCTCGATGATGAGCGTCCTTGTGCTCGTCGCCGAAGATCGCGACCAGTCGTGGCGTCGGCGTCCGCCTTCAGCGCCGCCTCCAGCGCGTCGACCGCCGCTTCGGGCGTGGCGAATGTCTGCGGGGGACAGCGATCGCCGCCAGCGGTGCAGCGAGCAGCATCGCGAGCACGGCCCGCGTGCAGGTACGACCCAGATCGAATTGCTCTTCATGGATGAGTGCCCTGGTTTCGATTGAAGGAGATGTGGACATGGCATCGCTCCTCGGTCAGCGCCGACCGCCGCCGCCGCGGCCACCGCCACCACCGCCGCCGCGCGACGCTCCACCGCCGCCGCCGTCGAGCGCGACGCGCCACCGCTGCCGCCGACCGAACTGCGGCTCGACGCACCGCGCGAACTGTCCGCGCGTCTGCCGACCGGAGTCGTAGCCGCCCATGGCGCTGTCGCCGCCGACCGCCGCCGCGCCGCGCGTTGCGTGGACGGCCTTGCCGACCCACCCGCGCCGCCGCCGGCACCGTCGCGGCCGCCGCCAGCACTTCCACCGCCGGCGCCGTCACCGCCCGCCTGCCGCGCACCGCCAGCGCCTGCGCCACCGCGCTCGCACCGCCCGCACCGCCGCGGTCACCCGCTCCGCCGGCCGCGTCGGCGCACGCGCGCCGCCGCCAGCCGAGGCACCCGCCCCGCCCGCGATCGCCCGCGCGCGCACGGTTCGACGGCGACGACTTGCCGACCGAACTGCTCACCTGTCCCGGCTGCTTGTTCGACTTCCACTCCGAGCTGCCACCGCCGCTGTCCGCTGCCGCGATTGACGATTGCCGGTGTTGACGTGTTGCCGCCGGTTGACGTTGGTGTTGTTGTTGACGTTGATGTTGGCGTCGCCGCCGCCGTAGCCGTAGCGGTTGCCGCTCCACGCCGCGCCGATCGCCGCGCCCCAGACGACGCCGGCGCGCCACGGCGGCGCCCGGCGGATACGGGTAGTAGTACGACGGGTACGGCGTCGGGTAGTAGCCGTACACCGGCGCCGCGCTGTAGACGACGACGGTCGATCGGGTTGTACTGCGGCACGTAGATCACCTGCGGATCGGCCGGCTCGATGATGATGACCTCCTTCTCGATCTTCACGACCTGCTTGTCGTCGGTCTTCAGGTTGCCGGCCGCCTTCGCCTTGCGGCGGAACGACCTGCACCGCCTCGAGCACCGCCCCCTGGTCCGCGACCACCGCTTCGCCGAGCGCGCTGGTCCAGTCGAGATCGTTGCTCATCTTCTTCACGACCTCGGGATAGTTGAGCAGCGACTTCACCGGGTCGTCCCACTTGTCGTCGATCGGCAGCTTCGGGTCGGCCTTGCGCTTTTCGAGATAGCGATCGGCCTGCACGATCTGCAGCGGACTGGTCGAGGCCGGCAGGATGATCGCGACCAGGTCGTCCGGATAGAGCGCGATCGGCCCGACGAGCTTCGTCGAGTTCCTCGGCGGGCAGCGGCGGTGCCGCACCGCCCTTCGCGGCCGGCGCCTGCGCAAATGCCGACGCGGAAAGCACTATCAGGACGACGGCAACGAATGCGGACCAGGCGGTCCACCTGCTGCGCGCTGCCGGTGGAGTACGACTGCATTGCTTGCTACGAGCTTCATTCCGCTCTCCATTGATGGGACGCTCGCTTCGATGGCCTCATGGGCTTCTCTCCTGGAGCAATTCGTGATTCAGTCGGCTGCTCCATCAGCTCGTGAGCAACTGGGAGTACGTGCGCGACAGCATGCCGCCGGAAAGTACGCGAGCCTTGAACCCGTTCTGCTGCAGGATGCGCGCCGCAAAATAGGCGCGCCCACCGGAACGACAGATCGTCAGGATCTCCCGGTCGCGCGGCAACTCGCCCAGCGCGCCCGCAGTTGCGGCAGCGGGATGTTGACCGCACCCGGCAACTGTTCCACCGCGAGTTCGATCGGTCCGCGCACGTCGAGCAGGAATGCGCCGTCGACTCCATCCCAGTGACGGACCGGCATGTCGTCGCGCAGCACATCGGCGGCGACCATGCCGGCGAAGTTGACCGGATCCTTCGCGCTGCCGAACTGCGGCGCGTAGCAGAGCTCCGCTTCCTCCAGGTCGTACACCGTGGCGCCCATCTGGATCGCCATTGCGATCGTGCTGATCCGCTTGTCGACGCCGTCCTCGCCGAGGCCCTGCGCGCCGAGCACGCGGCCATCCGATTTCCGAAAGATGACCTTCAGTGCGATCGGCCGGGCACCGGGGTAGTAGCCCGCGTGAGCGTTCGGATACAGGTAGACCTTTTCGTAGTCGGTGTCGCCGCGGCGCTTGAGCGTCTTCTCATTGACACCGGTCCACGCGGCCGCCGCACCGAACATCCCGATGATCGCAGTGCCCTGCGTGCCGCGGAAGCGCGAGTCGCGGCCGGCGATCACGTCAGCGGCGATGCGGCCCTGCCGGTTCGCCGGCCCGGCCAGTGCGACGAGGCTCGCCTCGCCGGTGACGGTGTCCTTCACTTCGACGGCATCGCCGACAGCGAAGATGTCCGGATTGCTGGTGCGCATCTGCTCATCGACACGGATGCCGCCGCGTTCGCCGATCTGCAGGCCGGCGGTCTTCGCCAGTTCGGTGTCCGGCCGCACGCCCAGCGCGAGGATCACGACATCAGCCGGATACTCCTTTCCGGACTTGGTGCGCACCTTCAACGCGCCATCGGCCTTCTCGAAGGCGGCCACGCCATCGTTGAGCGCGAGCTTGACGCCGTGCCGCTCCAGGTGGCCTTCGACCACGCGCGCCATCTCCGCATCGAGCGGCGCCAGGATCTGGTCGGCCATCTCGACAAGGGTCACTTCGAACCCGCGGTGGATCAGGTTCTCGACGGTCTCGACGCCGATGAAGCCGCCGCCGACGACCACTGCACGGGTTTTCGGGCGAACCGTCTGGAAACCCGAGTACCGGTACATCCCGGCGAGAAACTCCGAACCCTTTTCGAGCCACTCGCGGATCGCGCGCGCATCGGGCACGGTCCGCAGCTGGAAGATCCCCGGCAGGTCGATGCCGGGCAGAGGCGGCCGAATCGACTTCGCGCCGGGAGACAGCACGAGCTTGTCGTAGGACTCGGTCTTCACCTCACCAGTCGCGACATTGCGCAGATCGATGGTCTTCTTGCCGGCCGAGATACTGATCGCCTCGCACCCTGTTCTCGCCTCGACCGCGAAAAATCCACGGAACATCTCTGCATTCGCCACGAGCAGGCTCGATTCGTTTTCAATGACTCCGCCGACGTGGTACGGCAATCCGCAGTTCGCGTACGAGATGTACGGCCCGCGCTCCACCATCAGGATCTCGGCCTTCTCGTCGAGCCGTCGCAGGCGCGCTGCGCAGGACGCTCCCCCGGCCACTCCACCGACGATGATGACTTTCATGTGTGCTCCTTCTTCTGCTTCATCTCTGTAACGAATGCATTCTGTGATCGCCATGCGAGCGGGCGTCTGGCTCAAGGTCCGAGCAGGCCGACGACCCGCCGCGAGCGAAGCACCGCCTCGCCGAATTCGATGAATCCCCGTGCGTCTTCGGGCGGCAGGGCGATGCCTGTCACTTCGTCCGTCCCATGACGCGGCGCCCAGATCGCGCGTTCCGTCAACACATAGACGCCGTACGCGGCGCGCACGCCACTCGCGCGGCGCGCTTCGATTTCGCGCTGCATCGCATGTGCCGCGAGCGCCGCGTTCGTCACGACGGCCACCTCGATCAGGGCTTCGCGGTAATTGCGATGGCGCACGATGTCGGGGCCGAACGCCGCGGCCATCCGCCTGGCCGATGCCTCGACGATGACCAGCAGGCGGTCGACCATCGCGCGAATCGCATGCTTCGAGGCGAGCGCGAAATAACCGGACGGATCCAGGAAGACATCGACCGCGGCTGTCACCGCACCGCAGGCGCTGTGGCCCAGCACGACAATGAGCTTGAGACTTTCGCCCAGATGATCGATCGCGTAGTTCAGGCTGCCGCGGACATCGTCGCCGAGCGTGTTGCCGGCAACGCGCACGACGAACAGATCATTGGGACCTTCGTTGAAAATCAGTTCGATCGGAACACGGGCGTCGGCGCAGCCGAGGACCGCAGCGAACGGTCGCTGCTGCAGCGATTCCGCTCCGGTCGGCAGCAGGCCGAGATCGCGCGGATCGATCGGGATGATCCGACGCGAGGTCCCCGTTCCTTCTTCGAGATGGGTGAAGAGTTCCGCAAACGAACGGTTGCCGTCATTCAGCCGCAGTCGAGCCGCATCGGCGTCGCTGGGCCGCTCGCGCAGCGAAGCTTCGGCGCCGTCGTAGCGGTAGGCGATCTCGACTGTCTTCATGGGGATGCGCGCCCTATCGGGATCCGGAAGAGGCGCTACCGGCACTGCAGCGGTGGGCGCACGCGCCGACTGGAGGGCGCTCTTCGCGAGTTCGGGCTTGATGCTGGAGACCGCATCGAAGTGCGACAGGTGCACCTTCCCGGTCAGTTCCTGCAGGAAGTGCGATCGCTTCAGCCGGTCCATCACCGGCCCCTTCACCGCGGACAGATGCAAGGTGATGCCGCCTTCCGCGAGCCGCTTGTTGATGGCCGACGAGACTTTCGAGCGCCGACAAATCGATCGTATTCACCGCGAGGCACTCGAGGATGACGTGACGGACCGCCGGATTGGCCGCGACGGTCTCGTTGACCAGTTCCTCGATGAAGCGGGCGTTCGGAAAATAGAGGCTCGCGTCCACCCGCAACGACAGGATCTCGGGATCCGTCACCGCCTCGTGGCGCTCGACGTTGCGGAAGTGCGAAGTCCCCGGGAATCTGCCCGATGACGGCGACGTGCGGACGCGACGTGCGCGTACAGATGCAGGAAGATCGAAAGTCCGACGCCGGCGATCAGGCCGGACTCGACGCCGTCCAGCCAGGTTACGAGGATCGTGGCCACCATCGCCGCGAATTCGGCGCGGGAATAATCCCAGGTGTGCTTCAGCGCGGCGAAGTCCACGAGCGAGAGCACCGCAACGATGATGATGGCGGCGAGCGCTGTCTTCGGCATGTAGAAGAGCAGCGGCGTGAGGAACAGCGTCGCGAGCCCCACGCCGATCGCCGCGAATGCGCCCGCGGCCGGCGTCTGCGCGCCGGCCTCGAAGTTCACGACCGAACGCGACAGCGCGCCGGTGACGGGAAAGCCACCGGAGACGGCCGAGCCGATGTCGGCCACGCCGAGCGCGATGAGTTCCTGGTCCGGGTCGACGCGCTGGCGGCGCTTGGCGGCGAGCGTCAGCGCGACCGAGATCGACTCCACGTAGCCGACGATGCAGATCAGCAGCGACGGCACCAGGATCTTCGTCCACAGTGCGGCGTCGAACGGCGGCAGCGCCAGCTTCGGCAGGCCCGCCGGCACTTCGCCGAGGATGCCGACGCCGCGCGCATCGAGACCAAGAACCCCCACGGCGGCGGTGCAGGCGACGATCGCCATCGCGGGGGCGGCCTTCGCGACGATGTCCGCGGGGCGGTCGCCGAGGCCGAAGCGGACCATCAGCGGCTTCAGTCCGCGCTTCGCCCACAGCAGGAAGACCACCGCCGCGATGCCGATTGCGGCCGTGACGGGCTTCACGTCGCCGAGGTGGGGCACCAGCGACTCGAGGATTTCCAGCAGGCTCTCGCCGTGCGTGCGGATGCCGAGCAACGGGCCGACCTGCCCGGCCGCGATCTGCACCGCGGCCGCCGTGATGAATCCGGAGACGACAGGGTGGCTCAGGAAGTTCGCGAGGAAGCCGAGCCGCAGGAACCCCATGGCGACCATCAGGAGGCCGGTCAGCAGCGCGATGGCAACGGCCGCGCCGAGATGCTCCGGCGTGCCCTGCGTCGCGATCTGGGCGGCCGCCGCGCCGGTCATCAGGCTCGCCACGGCGACCGGCCCCACGGCCAGTGCACGCGAGGTGCCGAAGATCGCGTAGAGCAGCAGCGGCGCCATCGAGGCGTAGAGCCCGAGCTGCGGCGGCAGCCCGACCAGCAGCGCATACGCGAGCGACTGCGGGATCAGCATCATCGAGACGATCGCAGCGGCGACGAGATCGCCGACCAGCGTCTGGCCCGAGTACTCCGCTCCCCACTCGAGGATCGGAAGTCGGCGGCGCAGCAGGCCAGCAAGGCCGCTTTCGGACTTCACGGCTCTGCCTTCGGCTCGATTCACGAGGTCGTGTCGTCTCAGGAAGAAGATTTCCTTGAGCCGGTCGCGCCCGAAGACGCGTCCCAGTTCCCTGAACGCGAAGAACGGGAACAGCGACACGAAGAACATCAGCGTGTTGGCCAGGACTTCGTGGCCTCCCTTCTCGGCAATCTCGTGCAACCCCGCCGCAAGGCCTCCGCCCTTCCACAGGCCGACGACCGTATGCTCGGCGACCGTGAACGCGGCGCAGAACAGGCAGAACACGACCGTCTTGTACAGACTGCTGTAGATCAGCGGCTTGTCCTCGAGGCTGCGGCCGAGGCGAAAGATGCCACCGATCATGATGACCTTGCCGAGGATCAGCGCCTCGATCAGCGCGACCCAGTAATTCGTGTAGGTGATGTCGTACGAGGCGAGGATCAGCCGCCGGTACCACGTGAAGGCGGCGAACACGATCGCCAGGTAGACGACGTTCACCGCGTACTCGATCAGCTCGTGCTTGGCCTTTTCCTTCAGCGTCTTCGGATTTCATTTCACGACTGCCTATGCGATTCAGCTCGCCGAGGGCGTGTCGCCCTGCGCGTCCGGATTCATCCGCATCCGGGTTGTCGGCCACCCATCCCATGAAGATCTTGTAGCCGAGCGTCAACAACGTAGCGCCGACGAACATGCCGAGAATTCCTGCGGTCGCCATGCCGCCGAGCGCGCCGAGCAGGATCACCACCATTGGCGCCTTGACGCCGCGGCCGAGCATCAGCGGCTTGAGGACGTTGTCGGCCATTCCCGCGACGAGCAGCAGCACGGTGAAGGCGATGGCCTCGACGTTGCCGTAGGTGCCGGTCCACCAGATGTAACCGATCGCCGGGAGAGTGACGATCAATGCCGGTACCTGCGCGATGCCGAGCACCAGAACGATGAGTGCGAGCACGCCCGCCCAGGGCATGCCGGCGACGAGCAGACAGAGGCCGACGATGATGGCCTGTATGAAAGCGACGCCAATGACGCCCTGGGCGACGGCGCGAATGGTCGCGGTGGACAGCTTGGCGAGTTCCTCGCCGCGCGCCGGGCCGACGACGCGCCGGAAGATCGCGAGGCTCGCTCGCGCACCCTCCTCACCGAAGGCCATGATGATGCCGGCGATGATGAAGGCCGCGAGAAACTGCAGCAGACCGACGCCGATGCCCGCCACGAAGCCGAGCACCGACTTCGCGATGTCGCCGAGCTGCGGCTGCAGGCTTTGCACCAGCGCGGGCAAATCGGCATGCGCCTGCGACCACATTGCATGCAGCCTCGGGCCAACGACCGGCCAGGTGGCCACGGACTCACTCGGCGCCGGGACTTCGAGCGAATTCGTCTGGACGTTTCGAATGAACTGATGCACCGAATCGCCCAGCGAACTCATCAACACGGAGGACGGCGCGACGATCAGTGCGAGGCCCAGTATCACGATCAGCGTCGCCGCCAGCCCCTGGCGGTCACCCATCTTGTGGGCGACGACCTGGTGTAGCGGATACAGCGCCACGGCGAGGATCAGTGACCAGATCAGCAAGGTCAGGAACGGCGAGAGCGCCCGGTAACAGAAGCAGGGCCAGGACGAGCACCAGGCCGATGCGGACGAAGACATCCATGACCCGAGAAGCGATGCGCTGCTCGAGTTCGATTTCGGGTCTGCTATCCGCAATCATGTCCGACTCCCTGGCCGAAGCTGCTGCGCGAAGTTGTTCGCTGGCATCCGTCTATCCCAGTGAAACCGGTTCAGCCTCACCCTCGACAGGCAACCCGGCCTGCTGCCAGGCCAGCATGCCGCCCTGCAGTTGGCACGCGTTGTCGAAACCGTGCTGCCGCAGCAGCCGCACCGCCGGAACGCTGCGATGGGCGCGCGGCAGATCGCGACGATCGGACGCGCGGCATCCAGTTGCAGGCTTGCAATGCGCGAGCCGAGTTCGGTGATCGGCACGTGCACCGCACCGGCGATGCGTCCCGACCTCCACTCTGCGGTCGTGCGCACGTCGATGAGCTGCGCGCTGCCGATCCGGCCTTGAGCATGCGATCGAGTTGCCCGACCGAAATCTCCGGCACGTTGCCGAACGGCAGCCACCAGAACAGTCCCATTTGCGAATCGCCCGGTCTACAACGCCATTTCCGCAATGGAGTCAGGGAACATAGTTGGCGCTGTTGTCGAAAGCGACGCCTGGTAGGCGCAGGCCGCCTCGTCCGGAGGAACTTGATGTAGCCATTGGAAAGGCACGCATCCAGAACCAGGTCCTTGCGTCAGCACCTTGCTCTCCCACTTCCAACCGCGGGGCGTCTCGGCCGTCCGCGCCCGGCGCATCAACACTTACTTCTTCATCTGTTTCATGACAAATTCCTGGACTCTCTTGCCTTGCTCAGCCAACCCTCCAGCGGTGCTGAACTGGAGGATCTCGGCCCCTTCCTTCGACTTGAAGTTGTGCGGAGCCGGCCAGAAGCACACTTCCCCAGCGCGGCAAATCTCAACGGTCCCGTCCAGGTAAATGACCTCCACCGCGCCCTTCAAAACGTAAGCCCAGTGTTCAACCCCGCACAGATCGTGCTCCAGTCCCTTTCCCTTCAGAATGTCCGTGAAGTCAGTACCCGGGGCAAAGATGTGGTAGGCGCACTGCATGCCGCCCCATTGCTCATCCCAGATCTTGAGGCCCGGAGTGTTCCGGGTGACGAAGTCGTCTACCGGTTGCATATCCATCAATTTCTTATGCATTCGATTGCTCCTGTTTGTGCCTCACCGGACCGGCGGTGATGGCGATTGGTTCAAGGCCAAACCCGGCCGGCTACGAAACTTCGTTACCACCGCGGCAGAGGCTCACAGGACGTAGTTCGCGCTCGTGTCCGTGCCGTAGCCGCAGCCCTGGTACGTGCGTGCAGGTCATCACGAATGATCGCGGCCCAGCCGCCGGCGCGATTGGTGTCCAGTTCCAGGTTCTTGGTGAGCACCTTGGTCTCGAACGTCCAGCCTTCCGGCAGGTTCTTCAGCTTGCTGCCGATCGTGTCGAGGTTGTCGGGGGTCAGGCTCGGATCGACCGCCTTCGTGTACTCCTGCAACACCCAGACCGTCCCGTTCGGCTCGCGCAGCAGATGCACTGGCTTGCCCGCGTGGAAGATCCAGTTGGTGTCGCGCCGGATCAACGAGGGCACGTACGCGCTCTGGAACTGGGTCATCATCTCGGCGCCGGTCATGTCTCCGGCCCAGTTCATCTTGACGCCGTGGAAGTCGACGGTGTCGCCCCCGGCGTACTCCACTTCGTCCATCATCCAGAAGCGGCCGCTGTTGACCGCGCACTTGTCGACTTCGAGCTCGCGCGCCAGCTTCTCCGGATCGATCTTCTTGTAGTCGTCCGGTCCGACAGGCAGCGTTGCCGCCGTGTAGACGTGCGCCCGCTGGGTCTTGCCGGTGCCGACGAAGGCGCCCATGCCGCAGAACGCGGCACCGCGGGTGTTGTTGGCGTGGACTTTGCGAGTAGGACCTGGTTTGAGTTTCATCTGGACTCCTATCAGTTAGAGACAAGGCGAACGCGGCGAGCCGGCCCTGCCGCCGCGGGCCTTGTCAGCTTCCAACTTGGGTTTTGCTGCTCCCGCCCTGGCGGTTTCATCGGGCACTGGCCATGTCCGTCTGCTGCGCATTGTCAAAAAACGTGCAGAACGACTCTTTACAAATTCGGACAGACTTTTCACTATTTCGGACAGAGCCAGTTTTCCCGGTTGCGAAATGTCAAACCGAGACGCTTGCCTTGATGAACTGGCAGTCCCGTGTAGGTTCAGATGGACTCAAGAGTCGACCGCTTTGCGCCGCTTCGTCTGAAGACGCCACCGGCCACGCCGCAGGACCCGATCATTCGCGTCGGGGCCATTTCGGCGGTGCCCGGCGTGATCCGCAGCCTGGGCGCCGATCCCGCGCAGGTGCTGGCGGAAGCGGGGTTCGATCTTTCGCTGTTCGACGATCCGAACAACCAGATCTCGTTTGCCGCACGAAGCCGCCTGATCGCCCGCTGCGCCGCGCTCACGGGCTGCCCGCACTTCGGGCTGCTGGTCGGCCAGCAGGGGCGGGCTGCATTCACTCGGCCTGGTGGGTCTGCTCGCGGAATACTCGCCCGACGTCGGCACCGCGCTGCGCAGCCTGGTGCGCTTCTTCCACCACCACTTGCGAGGCGCATCGATCGACCTGGTCGTCGATGGCGAGCTCGCGGTCCTCGACTACACGATCTATCAGCCCGGCACCGAGGCGACGGGCCAGATCGGTGCCGGCGCCATGGCGGGCGCGGTCAACATCATGCGCGAGCTATGCGGTGCGGACTGGAATCCCAGCGAAGTGATGCTGGCGCACCGCAGACCCGTTGACGTCGAACCGTACCGGCAGTTATTCCGTGCCCCGATTCGATTCGACGCCGAGCAGAACGCCCTCATCTTCCCTGCATCGTGGCTCAGCCATCGCCTGGCCGAACGCGAGCCGGCCATTCGTCGCCTGCTGAAAGAGAAGATCGACGCGCTCGAGGCACAGTTCCGGGACCAGTTTCCCGAACAGGTCAGGCGAGTCCTTCGCATCGCGTTGCTGACCGACCGCACGAGTATTGAAGACATTGCGGCTCTCTTCTCGATGCAGCCCCGCACGCTGAACCGGCGCCTGAGCACCTTCGGACTCAGTTTCAAGGATCTGGTCGACGAAGGTCGCTTACGAAATCGCGCGCCAGGCGCTCCTCGACACCGACATGAACGTGGGCCACGTCGCGGCGTTGCTCGACTATGCCGACGCAAGTTCGTTCGTGCGCGCCTTCCAGCGATGGAGCGGGAAGACACCCAACCAATGGCGGACCGACCAACGAAGGGGCAGCAATCAGAGAGTGGAAGTTCGGTCGATCGCGCGCGATACAGAGTGTGGAGCGCGCCGCCGAGTAGCCGCCGCTCTGAGGGCTGTCCGGACTGACAAGGATTCGGTTCATTTCGTAAATGCAAGAAGGCCCACTTCGAAGTCAGACCTGCCACGACGAAAGGCAACCGGAAGCCCAAGCTCACCGGGTCGACGGTTCGCATGGGCACCGCTTTGGTCATTCCCGCGCTCCTGCGAAGTCTGGGTGCGACTCCCGAGGAGGTGCTGGCCGAAGCAGGCGTCGACCTGAAACTCTTCGACGACGCCGAACACCGGATCTCGCTCGCCGCTCACAACCGCATCGTCCAGCATTGCGCGGACCGCACGCGTTGCCCGCACTTCGGTCTCCTGGTCGGCCAGCAGGATGGACTGCAATCGCTCGGGCTGATGGGTCTGCTTGTGAAGTACTCGCTCGACGTACAGACGGCGCTGGACTGCTTCGTTCGCCATCTGCGGGTTCATGTCCGCGGCGCCAGGGCGTAATCTGATCCTGGAAGGCAAGTGGGCGATCCTGACCTGGGAAATCCACGAACGGGGAGTCGAGGCCATCGATCAGGTCGGCGACGGCGCGGTCGCCGTCTGCTACAACATCCTCAGTGAACTGTGCGGCTCCGATTGGAAACCGACCGAGGCGTGGTTCGCGCATCGTCGGCCTGCGGACATCACACCGTTTCGCGAGTTCTTCCGTATCCCCCTGCGGTTCGACGCCGAGCAATTCGCGCTGGTTTTCCCGGCCGCACTGTTGAAGCGCCCCCTGCCGAGGTCGACGCGCAGTTGCGTCGTCTTCTGCAGAGCGAGATCGATGTGCTCGAGGAGCGCCATCGCGACGACTTTCCGCAGCAGGTTCGCAGCGTGCTGCGCACGGCGCTCCTGACGGGTCACCTCAAGGCCGACCAGGTGGCCGGTGCTCTTCGGAATGCACTGCCGCACCCTGCATCGCCGCCTCAGCGAATTCGGCACCGAACTTCCAGCAACTCGTGGACGAGAGCCGCTTCGCATTTGCCCAGCAGCTGCTCCACGATTCATCGATGGACCTGGGCGAGATCTCGGAGTTGCTCGGCTACGCGGCCCCGGGCGTCTTCACGCGGGCGTTTCAGCGCTGGAGCGGCACGACGCCGGCCGCGTGGCGGCGGCGCGCGGCCGGGGGTCGCTGCGGCTAGGAGATTGAGGTTGGCCCTGTCGGCATGGATCGGTGGCCTGATCGGCCGACTTCTCAGCGGTTTGCGTCAAGGCACAACGCCAGGTTCGTTGCGCGGGCGAGTATCGGGCCGGCGGCGCAACGCGCCTGCACTGAAGGAGCCCCTGATGACGAACTGCACTTACTTGCAACGGGCCGCAGCAGCGGCTGCCTTTGTTCTTGCGACCACAGTCTCCGCACAGACCGCAGGCGTTGGTGCTCCCGCAGCCTCGCCCGAAAGGGCAGTCTCGGCAGCTACGGCCGCACCGCGCATCGGGCTCGCGTTGTCCGGCGGCGGTGCGCGCGGCATCGCGCACGTCGGCGTGCTTAAGGTGCTGGACGAGATGCGAATTCCGATCAGCTGCGTCACCGGCACGAGCATGGGCGCGATCGTCGGCGGGACCTACGCCGGCGGGCCGCACGCCGCAGGACATGGAAAAGCGGTCATCGCGGCCGACTGGGAGACCATCTTCCGCGACGCGCCGCCCCGCAAGGAAATCGCGGTCCGGCGCAAGATCGAGGACTACTTCACGCTGTTTGCGCCCGAGTTCGGCGTCAAGGATGGCGGCCTTGCACTGCCGAAGGGCATCATCGCCGGCGTTTCGATCGAAACATTCTTCCGCGAGCTTTCGACACCGGCCTTCGGCATCGGCGACTTCAACAAGCTGCCGATCCCGTTCCGGGCGATGGCCACCGACATCGAGACCGGCGAGTCGGTCGTGTTGTCCCATGGCAGTCTGGCCCAGGCGATGCGCGCCAGCATGTCGGTGCCGGGCGCGATTGCGCCGGTCGAGATCGACGGGCATCTACTGGTCGACGGCGGCATTGCCAACAATCTGCCGATCGATGAGGCCCGCAAGCTGTGCGGTGACGTCATCATCGCCGTCAACATTTCGACGCCGCCATTGAAGCGCGACGAGATCACTTCCGCGCTGAGCGTCACCGCGCAACTGATCAACTTCCTCGGCAAGCAGACGGTCGAGCAGCAGATTCGCAGCCTCGGCCCCAATGATGTGCTGATCTCGCCCGACCTCGGCGACATCTCCGCCGGCAGCTTCGACCGCTCGAAGGACGCGATCAAGATCGGGGAAGACGCGACCCGCGCGTTGGCCGGCAAGCTCAGTCGCTACAGCGTCTCACCGGAGCAGTACGCCGCACTGCGCAGCCACCAGGTGGCGGAATCCAAGGCGCTCGGCACCGTTGACGAGATCCGCGTTGAGGGCCTGAAGCGCACCAACCCGGCGGTCGCGCAGGCGCTTGTCGAAAGCAAGCCGGGCGAACCGCTCACCGAAGACAAGCTCGGTGCCGACCTGCGCCGCGTCTACGGCACCCGCGACTTCGAGAGCATCAGCTATCGCATCGTCGGCGGCGAAACCGGTCCGCGCGCGCTCGTCATCGAGCCGGTCGAGAAGTCATGGGGGCCCGACTACCTGCGCTTCGGCCTCGGTCTCCAAAGTGATTTCTCGGGCGATTCGCAGTTCAATGCGCTGGTTCAGTACCGCAAGTCGTGGATCAATCAACTCGGCGCGGAATGGACGACCCAGCTCCAGATCGGCCAGGACACGCATCTTGCAACAACGTTCTATCAACCGCTGAACGAAGCCGGAAGTGGTTCGTCGCGCCCAATGCCTACATCGGGCAGCAGACCCGCAGCGTGTTCGTCGGCGAAGACAAGGTCGCCGACTACCTCGTCAGCGTCACGCAGGGAAGTCTGGATGGCGGCGCGGTCCTCGGGACCTGGGGCCAGCTGCGCGCCGGGTATGTGATGTCGCGCGTATACGGCCGAGTCGACACCGGTTCGCCTCTGCTGCCGTCGGTTCGGGAGACGACAGCAGGCCTACGCACGGCGCTGTTCATCGATCAGACCGACCATGCATTTTTCCCGCGCGCAGGATACGGCCTGGTCGGGACCGGCTACTTTGCGATGGAATCGCTCGGATCCGAAGTGAACTACAACCGCCTCGAGGCCGTCGGACGTGCCGTCAAGAGCTGGGGTCCGCATACCTTGAACGCGTTGGCGAGCGGCGGATCTTCGCTCGGCTCCGACTTGCCGGCCTACGAGTCGTTCACGCTCGGCGGCCCGCTTCATCTTTCCGCCTACCGGATCAACGAGTTTTCCGGGCGCCAATACGCCTACGGCCGCCTGATGTACTACAACCGCACGCTTCCGTTGCCAGATTTATTGGGCTCGGGTGTTTACGTTGGAGCATCCGCCGAAGTCGGTCGCATCAGCGATCGCGTCAACGACCTTCCTACGCCGGGCACTGTATGGTCAAGCTCGGTCTTCCTCGGCGCAGACACGGCACTTGGGCCAGCCTACGTCGGTGTGGGCGTTGGCAGCGGCCGCTGGAGTCTTTACCTGCTGCTCGGCGCACCGTAAGGCTGGGCCGTCGGCGACAACTTGGTTGCTGACGCTCATGATCGTCCGCATAAGGGTCACGATTGCGCCGACGCTTAGTGGACACTGTTGGCTGACTTGAGACTGTTTGCAGCTACGCCGCTACCACCATGAAGTGGTCAGCTGGCCACCATCATATGGGGCAAGACGCACCTGAAGCTCGCTACGCTTGCGGAAATTGGTGGCCAAGGGCGGAATCGCCCTTGGCTGGCTTTGCTGCGCTCGCGAAATCTTGGTGGCCAAGGACGGAATTGAACCGCCGACACAAGGATTTTCAATCCTCTGCTCTACCAACTGAGCTACTTGGCCCGGGTACTACAGGACGGCATTTGAAGCCGTCGCGAAGGGCGCGAAGTATAGCCGAGCGGCACGCCCGCGAGCAGTCACGCCGTGCAAGCGGCCCGCCGTCTCCATCTCCGCCAACGCGGATAAGCTACATGGATACTCCCAACTTGGGTCCCGTGATGTCACGCCCCGCGCTCCGCGCCTTCGGTGCCATGCTGTTCCTCAAGATGCGCGAGATTGCGCCGTGCGGCCGGTCGGCCTGCCATCTGGATGGACACTGAGGCTGCATGACCGAAAGTCCCGCGTCAGACGCCTACGGGCTGCATGGCCCTGCGGTTCCACGGGTCGCGCTGGTGCTCGATTCGCCACACTCGGGATTCGCCTTTCCCGCCGATTTCGATGCGGCCGTGTCCGAGTTCGATCTGCGCGACGGCGAGGATTGCTTCGTCGACGAACTGTATCTGCCGGCGACGGAAGACGGCATTGCGCTGATGGCGGCGCAGTTCCCGCGCACCTACCTGGACCCGAACCGCCATCGCGGCGACATCGATCTGGAACTGATCGAAGGTGGGGCCTGGCCGCACGAGTACGCGCCGAGCGGCAAGGCCCGCATCGGCAAGGCGCTGGTCTGGCGCACGCTGGACGACGGCCGACCGATCTATCGACGCAAGTTGCGCGTCGACGAAGTGCACGCCAGGATCGAGCGCTGCCACGCGCCGTACCATCGCGCACTGGCGCAACTTCTGGATTCGGCTTGCGCGGCGCACGGTGTCGTGTATCACCTCAACTGCCATTCGATGAACTCGGTCGCCGGCAAGATGGGCGAAGGCGGCGAGGGATCGGAGCGCGCCGACTTCGTGCTCGGCGACCGCGACGGCACGACCTGCGATCCGGCCTTCACCGAGTTCGTGCGCGCCACGCTCGCCGCCATGGGTTACCGGGTCACAGTGAACGATCCCTACAAGGGAGTCGAACTGGTGCGGGCGTACTCCGACCCGGCGCGCGGCCGCCACAGCCTGCAGGTCGAGATCAACAAGCGTCTCTACATGGATGAGGCGGCGCGCGCGAAGCACGCCGGCTTCGCACCGCTGCAGCGCAACCTGCTGCAGATGCTGGAGGCGATCCGCGACTACATCCACCGGGCGACGCGCCGTGCCTGAACATCATCCGATCGAGATCCAGCCGCCGGACATCACGCCGTATCGCACGAGCGCGAGCGGCGTCGACTACGTGCATGTGTTCGATTCCGGCCGCGCCGGGCCGACGGTGATGCTGCAGGCGCTGACGCACGGCAATGAGTTCTGCGGCGCTCATGCATTGATCGAGTTGCTCGAGTCCGACATTCGACCGCAGGCGGGTCGCCTGATCGTCGCCTTCGCCAACGTCGAGGCCTTTGCCCGCTTCGACTTCGACAATCCAGACGCCTCGCGCTACATCGACGAGGACTACAACCGCGTCTGGGCGCGACGACGTCCTCGACGGTCCGCGCGACTCGGCCGAACTGCGGCGCGCGCGCGCGCTGCGCCCGTTCGTCGATGCCGCCGATTTCCTGCTCGACCTGCACTCGATGCACGAGCCCGGCCGGCCGATCATGGTCTGCGGCATGGTCGACAAGCATCTCGGACTCGCCCGCAAGGTGGGACTTCCGGCCGACCTGCTGATCGACACGGGGCATCCGGCCGGGCTGCGCATGCGCGACCGCGGCGGCTTCAACGACCCCATGAGCCCGAAGCAGGCCCTGCTGATCGAGTGCGGCCAGCACTGGGAACGCCGTGCGCTCGACGTCGCGCGCGACACCACGCTTCGTTTCCTCGCGGCCACCGGCAGCGTTCCATTTGACCTCATCGCGGCGCGGCTGACGGTAACCCTGCCGGACACACAACGTGTCGTGCGGGTCACCGAGCCGGTCGTCGCCAGGTCGCTGGCCTTCGAGTTCCTGGTGCCGATCGAAGGACTCGGCATCGTGCCCAAAGCGGGCACGCCGATCGCGCGCGACAGCGGTACTGTATGGACGGCGCCTTACGACAACACCGTGCTGGTGATGCCCTCGCTTCGTCATCTGAAGCCCGGCAACACGCAGGTGCGGCTCGGCCGCTACGACCGATGATGATGACTCGCTCCTCTCAACTTCTGCACGCCACCCTCGGGCTGGCAACTTACTTCCTGCTGCTCGGCGCCGCGCTCGCGCAGCAGACCCTGACGCCGATTCGCGCGTCGGAACACGTCTACTACTTCCAGGGCGACTCCGGCATGGCCTCGACCGCCAACCATGCCTTCAACTCGAATGCGGCCTTCGTCGTCACGCGCGATGGGGTCGTCGTGTTCGACGCGCTCGGCACTCCTGAACTCGGGGCCGCGATGAAGCAGGCCATCGCGACTGTCACGACGCAACCGATCCGCGTCGTCATCATCAGCCACTTCCACGCGGATCACTTCTACGGCCTGCAGGCGCTGGCGGGACCGAGTGTCGAGATCTGGGCCAGTTCCCGGGGCCGCGCGTCGCTCGCCGCGCCACAGACGCAGGAAAGACTCGAGCAACGGAGGCGCGATCTCTGGCCCTATGTCGACGACCAGACGAAGCTGGTGGGGCCCGGTCGCTGGATCGATTTCCCCGGTGGGAAGGCATTTTCGTTCGAGCGTGGCGGCATGCGCTTTCGCATGATCGACGTCGGCGGCGCGCATTCGCCCGAAGACATCATGCTGTGGGTCGAGAATGACCGCGTGCTGCTGGCCGGTGACCTCTACTTCAGCGGCCGGATTCCGTTCGTCGGCAGTGCGGACACGCGCTCCTGGCTTACCACCCTGGATCTCATCGCGCCGCTGAAGCCCACGGTCGTCATTCCGGGCCACGGCGCTTCGTCGCGCGATCCGGCGCCCGACATTGCGCTGACCCGGGAGTACCTGCTGTACCTGCGCGAGCAGATGGGCAACGCCGTACGCGACCTCGTGCCGTTCGATGAAGCGTATGCAGCAGTCGACTGGTCGCGCTTCGAGAAAGTGCCGGCATTCGCGGCCGCCAACCGCATCAACGCGTATGGAGCCTATCTCGGGCTGGAGCAGGAAGCGCTGCGCAGGTGACGCGAACTACTGACGCGGACTACTGACGCGAGACGACCGGGCCGGCGAGATCCATCAGCGTGTCGGCGACCTGCACGCAGTCCTCGATGTGACGGTCACCCAGGTACTTCAACGCGGCGAAGCTCAGTGACGCGGCCACGAGCTGCCCGGCAAACGGCACGGCCTTGGCGGCCTGTTTCGCCGTCAGCCGCACTCCGACCGTCTTCAGCAGCCTGATCACCAGCTCGCGCGTCACGACGCGGCCGACCAACGCGCTGCCAACCGCCATCACGGCCTTGTAGGCAAACACCTTGCGTCGCGGCGCAAGGCGATCGATCTGCTCGGGTGTCAGGCCGAAGGCGCTGTTGATGTCCTCGATCATCGACATCAGCACGCCGATGTCCACCGCCACATCGACCCCCGGAATCGGAACCACCGAGGCGCCGGCCGAGATCAGCGCCCGTCGGGTCGCCAATTTGCGGCATAGGCGCGCTACGGCGTCGATGTCACGGCGCGTCGACGGCACGATAATCAGTTCGCGCGAGGACCTTGCGAGTGGGGCCATCGGATGATCGTACGCGGTCCGGCCACGGATTCCGCACCGCAACAGCACGTGCGGCCGGCGGCCGAAGGCCAGGATTCAGCATAAGAACTAGATGTAGGTCAAGAAGCCGCGTTTGCTTGTAAGCCGAGGGAAAGCTTTGGCGCATAACGTCGGCCCTGCCGATAACTACAAAATCCCGGCGCAAGGTCCCGCTCGAGGGGGATCCAGCCGGCGGTGTATCCAACAAAACGGCAACTACTCAAACTTTCCGTGGGAGGGAAGAAATGTCTACCGCTGCAATGCCAGGCGTGCAGGCGCCGCGCGCGCCGCTGAACTGGAAAGCAATCGATGAAGACCCGCGCTTTCAAACGCTGCACGCAAAGAAGGTCTCGTTTCTGACCAGCCTGATGGTCTTCTCGCTCTTCTACTATTTCCTGCTGCCCATCGGCGCCGCTTATTTCACCGACCTCTTCAAGATCAAGGTCTACGGCGTGGTCAACGTTGGCATCCTCTTCGCGCTCTCGCAGTTCATCGTCGCCTGGGGTATCGCCTTCTACTACACGGCGAAGGCCAAGAAGTTCGACGCCATGGCGGCCGAACTGGTCCGCGACGCTGACAAGATCGGGAGATAAGCGATGGACAAGAAACGAGTCCTACTCATTGCGGCAGGCGCGCTGGCCCTGCCGCTTATCGCAATGCCGGCGTTGGCACAGGGTGCCGTCGCCGATCAGTGGAAGTGGCTGACCTTCCTCGTATTCGGAGCCATCATCTCCGTAACGATGTACGTCACCTACGTGGCGGCCAAGCGAGTCAAGACAGCCGCCGACTTCTACGCGGCCGGCGGCGGCGTGTCCGGCCTGCAAAATGGCTGGGCAATTGCGGGCGACTACCTGTCGGCGGCCTCGTTCCTCGGCATCGCCGGCCTGATCTCGCTCTATGGTTACGACGGCTTCATGTACTCGGTGGGCTGGCTGGTCGCCTACATCACCGTGTTGCTGGTGATCGCCGAGCCATGCCGGAATATTGGCAAGTACACGCTGTCGGACATCCTCGCCTATCGCAACGACCCGAAGAAGGCGCGCATCGTTGGCGCGATCTCCACCATTACCGTGTCCACGTTCTATCTGACCGCGCAGATGGTCGGCGCCGGCGTGCTGATCAAGACCTTGATCGGCATCGACTACGAAGTGTCGGTGATTACCGTGGGCGTGCTGATGCTGGCGTACGTGCTGTTCGGCGGCATGGTCGCCACGACCTGGGTGCAGATCATCAAGGCCGTACTGCTGGTGTGCGCCTCGATCCTGATGGTGATACTGGTCTGGAGCCAGTACGGATTCTTCGGCGACTTCCTCACTAACGTCGTCGGCGATGCAAAGGTCCAGGCCCGCGTCGCCGCCCTGATCGGCGACAAGGCCGCGAACCTCTCTGCCACGCAACTCGGCCAGATCTTCCTCGAGCCCGGACTGTTCCTCAAGGTGCCGCTGGACCAGATCTCGCTGGGCATGGCACTGGTGTTCGGCACGGCCGGGATGCCTCACATCCTGATGCGCTTCTTCACCGTGCCCACCGCGCAGGCGGCGCGTACGTCTGTGAACTGGGCGATGGCCATCATTGGCGGCTTCTATGTTCTGACGCTGTTCCTTGGGATGGCCGCAGCGATGAAGGTCGGTCCCACGGTGATCGCTGGCATCGATCCGGGCGGCAACATGGCCAATCCGCTGCTGGCGCAAGCCCTGGGCGGCGGCCCCGACTCGCTGGGTGGCAACCTCTTCATGGCATTTGTCTCGGCCGTTGCTTTCGCCACCATCGTCGCGGTCGTCGCAGGACTGGTGCTGGCCGCCGCGAGTGCGATGGCGCACGACCTGTACGTCGGCGTGATCCGCAAGGAGCACGTGACGCCGCAGGAGCAGGTCAAGGCCGCACGAATCGCCACCGTCTTCGTCGGCGCCATGGCCATCGTCATAGGCATCTCCGCCAAGGGCCAGAACGTGGCTCACCTGGTCGCTCTCGCCTTTGCGGTAGCGTCGTCGGCCAACTTCCCGTGCGTGCTGCTGACGCTCTTCTGGAAACGCTGCAACACCGGTGGCATCGTGCTCGGCATGATCGTGGGCACGGTGGCGGCGATCGGCCTCGTGATGGTGTCGCCAAACCTCACTTATCCGAAGGCGGTCAAGGCGGCGGCGCAGAAAGTAATCGACGGCGCGCCGGCCAGGATGGCACCGATCACCGATGCGCTCGCCTCCGGCGATGCGGCGAAGGTTGCGAAGGCCGAGAAGGACAAGGCCGCACTCGAGAAGGCCGTCGCCGCTGCGAAGGCGAACCTCGAGAAGTTCAAGGGCGACGACACCAGCATCATGGGTCTTGAGAAGCCGTGGTTTGAACTGCGCAACCCCGGCCTGATCTCGATACCGCTGGGCTTCCTCGCCGTCATACTCGGCTCGCTGCTCTATCGAGACAAGCGCTCTGAGGATATGTGGGACGAGCTGTATGTTCGCCAGACCACCGGCATCCTGGCGGCGAAGGCGACGGCCCATTGATCCAAAGATCGTGGCGATGACAAGAGTGGCCCCCAAGCGGGGCCACTTTTTTCTGCCTCTTGACGTGACCTTGCGTCCCGAAACAGGAATATTGACTGCGAAGCGGCACAATCGTTGCCGGTGACGAGGAGACGGCTGTGATCAAGGGCCTGGGTGTCCAACGCCTGGTGGCGCTGTTCTTCGCCGGCATGGTGCTGTTCAACTTTCCGCTCCTGGCGCTGTGGGACCGCGATCTCACCTTGTTTGGCCTGCCGCTCTTTCCCACGGCGCTGTTCATCGGCTGGGGGGTGCTGATTGCGGCTGTAGGCTGGACTGTCGAGCGCATAGATAACTAGACAATGCTCGCGGCCCCGCTGGTCATCGTTGCATCGTTTGCTTACCTGATGCTGCTGTTCGCGGTGGCTTGGGTCGGTGACCGCCGCGCACAGCAGGGACGCTCGATCATCGACAACGCCTGGATCTATGCGCTGTCGATGGCGGTTTACTGCACCGCCTGGACCTACTTCGGCAGCGTGGGTCGCGCCGCCTCGGGCGGCGTCTGGTTTCTGCCGATCTACCTCGGCCCTACCTTGGCGATGGTGCTGGCTTGGATGGTGGTGCGAAAGATGATCCGCATTGCCAAGACCTATCGCATCACCTCGATTGCCGACTTCGTCGCCAGCCGCTACGGCAAGAGCCCGCTGCTGGCCGGACTGGTGACGCTGATCACCGTGGTCGGCATCGTGCCTTACATCGCGCTGCAACTGAAGGCCGTCTCGACCGGATACGCGCTGCTGACTTCGCCGCCCGGACAGAGTGTCCTCGCGGCCGGGGACTGGTGGCGCGACAGCACGTTGTACGTCGCGCTGTTGCTGGCCGGTTTCACGGTCGTGTTCGGCACGCGGCACCTGGACACGACCGAACGCCACGAGGGCATGGTTGCCGCGATCGCATTCGAGTCGATCGTCAAGCTGGTGGCCTTCTTGGCCATCGGCGTATTCGTCACGTGGGGCATGTTCGGCGGTCCGGGCGATCTGTTCGCACGGGCGCTTGCGGTTCCGGAAGTCAAGAACCTGCTCAGCCTCAGTCAGGGCAAGAACTTCGCCTACGAGCAGTGGTTCGCGCTGACGGTGCTGTCGATGCTCTCGGTGATCTTCCTGCCGCGGCAGTTCCAGGTGATGGTGGTCGAGAACGTCAACGAGCATCACCTCAAGCGCGCCGCATGGGCGTTTCCGATGTACATGCTCCTGATCAACGTGTTCGTGCTGCCGATCGCAGTCGGCGGGCTGCTGCACTTCGGTCCGGGCAATGTGAATGCCGACAGCTTTGTGCTTTCGCTGCCCCTGGCGGTGGGGCAGCCACTGCTTGCGTTGGTCGCCTTCATCGGTGGTCTGTCGGCCGCCACCGGCATGGTGATCGTCGAGACGATCGCGGTGTCGACGATGGTCTGCAATGACCTGGTCATGCCGTTGCTGTTGCGCACCCGGCGCTTCGGTAGCCGCACCGGCGTCAACTTCACCGGCGTCCTGCTATCGATCCGGCGCGCCGCGATCTTTGCCGTGCTGCTGCTCGGCTACCTCTACTTTCATCTCGCCGGCGAAGCGTATGCGCTGGTCAGCATCGGCTTGATCAGCTTCGCGGCCGTGGCGCAGTTCGCGCCGGCGATGCTGGGCGGCATGTACTGGCGGGGCGGCACACGCGGCGGCGCACTGACCGGATTGTTGCTCGGCTTCGGACTGTGGGTGTACACGCTGATGCTGCCGTCGATTGCCAAGTCGGGCTGGTGGCATACCGATTTCGTTTCGTACGGGCCGTGGGGAATCGCTCTGTTGAAGCCGGAGCAGTTGTTCGGGCTGGCCGGGCTGGACGGCCTGACACACTCACTGTTCTGGAGCCTGCTCGCGAACGTCGGCGCTTACGTGGTCGTGTCGCTTGCACGCACGCCGTCAGCTCAGGAAACCAGCCAGGCGCTGCTGTTCGTAGACGTATTTCAGCGCACGCAGGACGGCGGCGGAAAGCATGGGCCGGTGTTCTGGCGTGGCCGCGCGGAGGTATCCGAGCTGCTCTCGCTGGTCGGTCGCTTCCTCGGCATGCAGCCGGCGCGGCGGATGTTCGAGGACTACGCCAGGCAGGTCGGCGTGGCGCGCATCGATCAAATCCCGCCCGACGCACGACTGGTTCAATTTGCCGAGACACAACTCGCCGGCGCGATCGGCAGTGCCTCGGCGCGCGTGATGGTGGCCTCGGCAGTCGAGGAGGAAGCGCTCGGCCTCGACGACGTGATGCGCATTCTCGACGAGGCCTCACAACTGCGCGCCTATTCGCGCGAGCTGGAGGAGAAGTCGCTTTCGCTGCAGCGTGCGACCGCCGAGCTGCGCGCTGCCAATGAGCAGTTGAAGAGCCTGGACCGGCTCAAGGACGACTTCATGTCGTCTGTGACGCACGAACTGCGCACGCCGCTGACCTCGATCCGTGCACTTGCGGAGCTGATGGTCGCCGAGGCGGAAATGGACGCGGACCAGCGCCAGCAGTTCCTCGGCATCATCGTCGCCGAGACGGAGCGCCTGTCGCGGCTGGTCAACCAGGTGCTCGATATGGCCAAAATCGAGTCCGGCAGTGTCGAGTGGCGCAACAGCGAAGTCGACGTGCGCGCGCTGATGACGCAAGCCGCGCAGACGACGAGCGAGGTGTTTCGCGAACGCGGCGCAAAGCTGATGCTGGCAATGCCCGAACACGTGCCTACGCTGATGGCCGACTCCGACCGGCTGATGCAGGTATTGCTGAACCTGTTGTCGAACGCGGCCAAGTTCGTGCCGTCCGCGGGCGGTCGGGTCGAGATGCGATTGACCACTGACGCGCAGGGCCTACAGGTCGAGGTGCAGGACAACGGGCCAGGCGTGCCGGACGAGCAGCAGGCATTGATTTTCGAGAAGTTTCGCCAGGGCGGAGACGCGGCGCAACGACCACAAGGCACCGGACTGGGCCTGCCGATCAGTCGCCAGATCATCGAGCACTTCGGCGGACGCCTGTGGCTGCGTTCTGTCCCTGGACAGGGCGCGTGCTTTGTTTTCGAACTACCGTGGAGTCACGACAAGGGCCGCGCTTCCACCACACCGTGAGATACCGATGAGCTGCAAGATCCTGATTGCCGACGACGAGCCGAACATCCTGATCTCGCTCGAATATCTGATGAAGCGCGAAGGCTACGCCGTGAGCGTCGCGCGCGACGGCGTCGAGGCGCTCGACACGCTGCGGCGGGAGCGCCCGACTCTTGTGCTGCTCGACGTGATGATGCCGAGGAAGAACGGCTATGAGGTGTGCCAGGAAGTGCGCGCGGACGACGAACTAAAGGACACGCTCGTCGTGATGCTCACGGCAAAGGGCCGCGACACCGACGTCGCCAAGGGGCTTGCGATTGGCGCGGACGATTACATTACCAAGCCGTTTTCGACCAAGGAACTGGTACAGAAGGTGCGGGAGCTACTGGCTGCGAAGAAGTGAAACGCGACAGAAGACTGCTCGTAACGGTGATTGGCGCGGTGGCCGCGGCCGCGCTGTTGCTGCTGGCATGGGCCGGATTAGTCGCTGCGCTGGTGTGGACTACGCTCGCCCCGGGCAAGGGCGACGCGCTCTTTGGGCTGTTGGACACGAGCCTGCCAGCCGCGGCGGTGGCAATGCTGCTGATTCTCGGGGTCGTTGCCGCGGCCGTGCCGCCGCTGTACCGGCGATGGGTCGCCGCGCCAGCGCGTCTGCTCGAACAGGCGCGCGTACTGGTTGCCGGCGACGCGCAACGCGAGCTCGATGCGAGCGACGGCAACGCCGACGTGCGCAGCCTGGCGCAGGTGGTCAACGAACTTGTGCGCCAGCGCGCACAGCTGCGCGGTGATGTCGCCACGCAGATTCAGAAAGCCAGCCGAAACGTCGAGCAGGAGCGTAGTCGGCTCGCCGCGTTGATGTCGGAACTGACCCAGAGCGTCGTCGTGTGCAATATGGACGGACGCGTCCTGCTGTACAACAACCGCGCACGCGTGCAGTTTCGAACACTGTCACAGACCCCCACGCTGGCCGCTGGCGCCGAGCTTATCGGTCTGGGGCGCTCGATCTACGCCGTGTTCGACCGCAAGCTGGTCGCGCACGCGCTCGAGAACATCCAGCACCGGTTACAGCGCGGGGTGGCCAACCCGTCGGCGCAATTCGTCACAACCACGCGTGCGGGTCAGCTGCTGCGCGTGCAGATGGCGCCAGTGCGGATCGCGAACGCCGAACCGGATGAAAAGGCGGTGCTGAACGGCTTCGTGCTGATGCTCGACAACATCACCAGCGACTTCGAACAGGAATCGGTTCGAGACCGTCTGCTGCACGGACTGACCGAGGGCAGCCGCGCCTCACTTGGCAACATGCAGGCCGCCGTCGAGGTGCTCGACGACCCTGAGCTCGACGCGTCGATGCGCGAGCGCTTCCATGGCGTGATTCGCGAGGAGGTGCACGCAATGAGCGAGCGTATCCGCACGCTCGCGGCGCAGGCGGCACAGCAGATCAAGACGCGCTGGCCACTTGAGGACATGCTCGGCACCGATCTCGTCACCGCCGCGCAGCGACGCATCGAAGCGGCCGGAGAGCTGCGCGCGGCGACCGCTGAAGTCAACGACGCGTTGTGGCTGAAGGTCGACAGCTTTTCGATGATGCAGGCACTCGCCTACCTTGCCGGGCGGCTGGCCGAGGAATACGACATCAAGATCGTGTGGCTGCGCCTGACGCCGGCCGACAGCCGCGCGCACCTGGACCTGGTCTGGAGTGGCCAGGCGATCAGCACCGAGGCCCTGGCAAGCTGGGAGACCGATCCGATTCGCGTTGGCTCGGAAATAGGCTCGCTCAATGTGCGCGAAATCGTTCAACGCCATGGCGGTGAGTTCTGGTTCGAGCGCGACCGGGCGCGGCAGCAGGCGTTCTTCCGCTTCCTGCTGCCTCTGGCCAGCGCGCAGGAGGAACCGAACTCCTCTGCGCTCGTACAAAACGCGGGACGCCCCGAGTACTACGACTTCGACCTGTTTCAGGTCACCGAACTGTCGCGCGAACTCGACGATCGGCGCTTAACCGAGTTGAGCTATACGGTGTTCGACACCGAAACAACGGGTCTGAATCCGTCCGCCGGAGATGAAGTCATCCAGATCGGCGCTACGCGTCTGGTCAACGGCAAACTGCTGAAAGGCGAATGCTTCGATCAGTTGGTCGACCCGCGCCGACCGATCGCCGAGGCGTCGGTGCCGATTCACGGCATTACACCGGAGATGGTGGCCGGGCAGCCGACCATCGATGTAGTCCTGCCCGCGTTTCACGCGTTTGCGCAGGACACTGTGCTCGTTGCACACAACGCTGCGTTCGACATGCGGTTTCTCCAAATGAAGGAAGAGGCAAGCGGAGTGCGTTTCGAGCAACCGGTGCTCGATACATTATTGCTGTCAGCACTGATGCACCCGAATCAGGAGTCGCATCGGCTGGAAGCGATCGCCGAGCGCTTCGGCGCCACGATCTTCGGTCGTCATACTGCGCTCGGGGACGCAATGGTGACCGCCGAGATCTTCCTCAAGATGATTCCGCTGCTCGCTGAGAGGGGCATCCACACTCTGGGCCAGGCTCGGGAGGCAACGCAGCAGACGTACTACGCGCGGATCAAATATTGATCGGTTGACGGACATCGTGTGACCGCCATCGTGATCTTCTGGAACTTTGAGGCATGAACCAACCGAAAACACCGCCGGTCGTGTTCGAGGCCGTGCGCGACTTTCTTGCAAAGCACGCCCCGTACTCGCAGATGCGCGAGGACGCGCTTGCGTTCCTGATTCCCCGACTCAAGCTCGCCTATTTTCCGAAGGACAGCGTCATCGTCGACCGCAGCGCCGAGTTCCCGCCACTGCACATCATCCAGAGTGGCAATGTGGCGAGCGTCACTGCGGGCCTGGACACGATGCCAGACCGCGTGCTGCAGCCGGGCGATTGCTTTCCGGTCGGCTCGCTGACCGCCGGAGGACAACCCACGCGCAGCTACCGCGCGACCGGCGACGTCTTTGCCTATCTTCTCAAGGTGGACGACTTCCAGGAACTGCGCGCGCTTTCGCCCCAGTTTGCGGCCTACTGCACCGAAGCGGTCACCGTGCTCGCGCAGCAGTCGCTCGCCGAGTTGCAACGCCATTACAGCCAGGTCGCTTCCGATCAGCATTCGCTGACACGACCGCTGGCGCAATTGATCCCTTCGGAGCCCATCACCTGCCTCGCGACCACGTCGCTGCGCGATGCGCTGACCCGGATGAAGGAGCACGCCGTCCGGTCGATCATCGTCGTCGACGAGAAATCGGCACCAATGGGGGTGTTCACACTGAATGACCTGCGCGATCGCGTCGTGCTGCAGGGACTGCCGCTAGATACAAAGGTGTCGGAGGTCATGACGCCGAACCCGATCACCCTGCCGGCCGAAGCCACTGCCGCCGAGGCGATCCAGAGCATGGCCGCGGGCGGCTTTCACCAGATGATCGTCACTTCGCACGGCAAGGTGCTCGGAACGATCTTCGAGCACGATCTGTTCGCGCTGCAGCGCGTGAGCCTGAGGCAGATTCATCATGCAATCCGCTCGGCGCGGTCGATCAAGGCGCTCGCGCACGTCGCGGGCGACATCCGCAACCTGGCTCGCAATCTGCTGGCGCAGGGTGTTTCCGCGGAGGCGCTGACCCGCACGATCGCGGCACTGAACGATGCGCTGACGCGCGAAGTCATCAACCGGGTGCTGCAGGACCACGATCTCGGCGGTCTCAAGTGGTGCTGGCTCTCCCTTGGCAGCGAGGGGCGTGGCGAGCAGACGCTGGCCACTGACCAGGACAACGCGCTGATCTTCGAGGCTCCGCTGGATAGTGGCGAGGTGCTGCGCGCGCGCCACGAACTGGTGGCATTCGCGCGCGAAGTCAACACGGCGCTGGATCAGCTCGGTTTCCCGCTATGCAAGGGCAACATCATGGCCAGCAACCCGCAGTGGTGTCTGACCGAGGTCGAATGGCGCGACCAGTTCACCGCCTGGATCAGCGAGCCGACGCCGGAGCGACTGCTGAACGCGAACATCTTCTTCGACTTTCGTCCGCTCTTTGGCGACAGCACGCTGGCGGAAACCCTGCGTGAATGGTTGCTGGCGCGAACCCAGGACAACAAGCTGTTTCTGCGCCTGATGGTTCAGAACGCGCTGCAGACCGAACCACCGCTCGGTTTGATACGTGCGTTTCAAGTGTCGGACAAGGCTGGACGCGAGGGCACGCTCGATCTCAAGAAGCGGGGAGCACGAATTTTCGTGGATGCAGCGCGGGTATTCGCGCTAGCTGCGGGGTCCAATCTCACCGGAACCGCGGATCGGCTGCGGCGCGCTGGCGAGGAGGTCAGGGCCGATCCGCGGCACGTCGAGGCCACCGTCGATGCGTTTCACTACCTCCAGGTGCTACGCCTGCGTGCGCAGGAGCACCCGCATCCGGCCAGTCCCAATCGCGTCGACCCCTACGCACTCAACGAGGTCGACCAGCGCATGTTGATGGAGACCTTCCGGCAGGCGCGCAAGCTGCAGCAGCGCCTGAAGGAAGCTTTCTCATTCGGTCTTTGACTCACGGCATGGAACGTCTCCTGGACGATATCGCATGGGATTGCTGAGTCGGCTGTTCCACACGAGGCCGCGCCTCGGTCCAGACTTCGAGGACCGGCTGCAGCGACTGTCTGAAGTGTCGCCACCACCGACGCACAACCACCATCGCGCTTCGCGCTATGTGACGGTAGATATCGAATCCACCGGGTTCGACATGCGTCACGATCGAGTGCTGTCGATCGGCGCCGTGGCTGTCGATCAGTGTGCCATCGACCTCGCTTACTGCTTCGAAGTCGTGCTGCGACAGGCGGAATCTTCGAGCGGCGACAACATCCTGATTCACCACATCGGTGGCGAGAGACAGTTGGGAGGCGAGAACCCGGCCGAGTCGCTGCTGCAGTTCCTCGAATACGTACGCCACTGTCCGCTGGTGGCGTTCCGTGTCGAGTTCAATCAGACGATGATCGATCGCGCGCTGAAAGAGACTTTGGGCACGATGAGCCAGAGCCCCTGGCTGGATCTCGCCGAACTGCTGCCGGCGCTCTATCCGTCAAACGAGAACAAGACGATGGATGACTGGCTGGCAAAGATGAACATCCGCAGGCTGGCGCCGCATGGTGCGCTCGCTGGCGCACTGGCAGCCGCACAGATGCTGCAGATCTGCCTGTATCAGGCCGAAACACTCGAGATGACGTGCCCCGCGCACCTGCTGGAAATGCAGAAGGCCCAGCACTGGCTCGGCAAGCGTTGAGGGCTGTCAGCATCAGTGGTGCCTGTCGGTCGGGCCCGGAGGACGCGTCGCGACACAGCGCGACATATCGCGGCGCCTCCAGACACTTTCCTGCCCCCGGTTGGTGCGCCGCAATGCCCGTTCAGTGCCGGGCGGCTAGTCCGTCTGACGGGCCGACCGTCGACGCAGATCAAGAGTGCGCGCCAAGGGGGGCGCCTATAATTCGGCGGTCCTAGTTATCCAGCCGTCGCTCCTGCCGGCAGCCATGCAACTCCTGACCCTGGGCCTGAACCACACGACCGCGCCGCTCGCCGTGCGCGAACGGGTGGCGTTCGTCCCGGAAGAGGTGTGCTCGACGATCGGCCGGCTGCGTGAAAAGCTGTCGGCCTCGGCCGGCGGGCGCATTTCCGAAGCCGCGATCGTCTCGACCTGCAACCGGACGGAGCTTTACTGCGCGGCCGATGAACCGGAGCGCGCCCAGCAGGCGTTGCAGGAATTCGTTGCGGCCGAGAAGCAGCTAAGCCTGGACGAGCTGCAACGCCATACCTACGTGCTGCCACAGGCGAGCGCGGTGCGGCATGCGTTCCGCGTCGCGAGCGGGCTCGATTCGATGGTGCTCGGCGAGCCGCAGATCCTGGGGCAGATGAAGCAGGCCGAGAAGCTGGCCCGCAGCGCGGGCGGCCTCGGCCTGATGCTGAACCACCTGTTCCAGCGCACCTTCGCGGTGGCGAAGGAAGTGCGGACGACGACCGAGATCGGCACGCAGTCGGTATCGATGGCGGCGGCGGCCGTGCGGGTGGCGCAGCGCATCTTCGGCGACCTCGGCGGCGAACACATCCTGTTCGTCGGTGCAGGCGAGATGATCGAGCTGACGGCCACGCACTTCGCTGCGCAGCATCCGAAGTCGATCACCGTGGCCAACCGTACGCAGGAGCGGGCGCAGGCGCTGGCCCACCGCTTCCACGCCAACGCGATCAAGCTCGCCGAGTTGCCCGACACGATCGCGCACTTCGACATCGTGGTTTCGTGCACGGCCAGCTCGCTGCCGATCATCGGCCTCGGCATGATCGAGCGGGCCATCAAGTCGCGCCGGCGCAAGCCGATGTTCATCGTCGACCTCGCCGTGCCGCGCGATGTCGAACCCGAGGTATCGCGGCTCGACGACGTCTACGTCCACACCGTCGATGACCTCGGTCGCATCGTGCAGTCCGGCAGCGAAAGCCGCCAGGCCGCCGTAGCCCAGGCCGAGGCCATCATCGAGTCGCGCGTGCGCGACTTCGAGGAGTGGATCAAGGCACGGCGAGCCGTGCCCGTGATCCAGGACCTGCGCACGCGGGCCGATGCGCTGCGGCGTCGCGAGATGGACCGGGCACTCAAGCAACTGGCCCGTGGCGATGCGCCGGAAGCCGTCATCGAACAGCTGTCCCAGGCGCTTACCAACAAATTCCTGCACGATCCGATGAGCACGCTGCGCGATGCCGGCGACGAGGCCGATCAGGCACGGCTGCAGTCGCTGCTCGCGCGCTTCTATTCCTCCGATCATTAGCGCCCGATGAACCGGCCCGCTCTGCGGGCCGCGTCGGTCGGGCGCATGTCTGCTTCCTCCGATACGCGGCCCGGTCGCCGAAATGTCTGCTGCGGACCCGCGGGGATGCTGCCGCCGCGGCCCTTTGCAATGCGAGCCCCATGAAGACTTCGATGAAGACCAAGCTCGAGCAGCTCGCCCGGCGGCTCGAGGAAATCGACGTGCAACTGTCTAGCGCTGACGCCGCGCGCGACATGAATCGTTTCCGGGCATATGGCCAGGAGCGCGCCGAGATCGAGCCGGTCGTCACGCGCTTCCACGAGTACAACCGCGCCAGCGCGGATCTGCTCGGAGCCCAGGAGATGCTCACCGACCCTGACATGAAGGTGCTGGCCGAGGAAGAGATCCATGCCGCCAAGGGGCGCATGGCGTCGCTCGAGGATGACCTGCAGCGGCTGCTGCTGCCGAAGGACCCGAACGACGAGCGCAACATCTTCCTCGAGATCCGCGCCGGCACGGGCGGCGACGAATCGGCGCTTTTCGCCGGCGATCTGCTGCGCATGTACATGCGCTACGCCGAACGCAACCGCTGGGTGACCGAGATGATTTCCGAGAGCGCGTCGGACCTCGGCGGCTACAAGGAGGTGATCGTGCGCATCGTGGGCGCCGGCGCCTATTCGAAGTTGAAGTTCGAGTCCGGCGGTCATCGCGTGCAGCGCGTGCCGGAAACGGAAGCGCAGGGACGCATCCACACCTCGGCCTGCACGGTGGCGGTCCTGCCGGAAGCCGACGAGATCAACGAGGTCAAGCTCGACCCGACCGAGATCCGCATTGACGTCTACCGCGCCTCCGGCGCCGGCGGCCAGCACGTCAACAAGACCGAGAGCGCGGTGCGCATCACGCATCTGCCGACGGGCATCGTCGTCGAGTGCCAGGACGACCGCTCGCAGCACAAGAACCGCGACCGTGCGATGAAGATCCTCGCGGCGCGCATCATGGACCAGCGGACACGCGAGCAGCAGGCCAAGGAAGCCTCGACACGCAAGAGCCTGGTCGGCTCCGGCGACCGATCAGAGCGGATCCGCACCTACAACTTTCCGCAAGGGCGGATCACCGACCATCGGATCAACCTGACGCTCTACAAGATCGACCAGATCATGGACGGCGACCTGTCCGAGCTCACGGAACGGCTTGCGGCCGAACACCAGGCCGAGCTGCTCGCGGCACTGGGCGAGCCCGCTTGAACCGGCAGACGTGCTGGTCCGAGTCCGTGGACGCCCGCGCCGCAGGTGTCGCGATCCATTGACCACGCTGTCGTACGGCATGCCTACCGTAAGCGCGCTGTTGGCCGAGCACGCCCTGCCGGCAACGGAAGCACGCGCCCTGCTCGCCTGGGTGCTGCGTACGCCGCGCGAGCGCCTGGTCGCACATCCGGAGACGGTAGTGCCTCCGCAGGCGCACACGGATTACACGGCCCTGGTCGCACGCCGCCAGGCTGGGGAACCGCTGGCCTATCTGCTCGGTGAGAAGGAGTTCTACGGCAGGCCGTTTGCGGTGACGCCCGACGTCCTGGTGCCGCGCCCCGACACCGAGACGCTGATCGACGTGGCGCTCGCGTGCGTGCGCGGCCGCGCCGCGCCCCGGATCCTCGACCTCGGAACCGGGTCGGGCTGCGTCGCGATCACGCTGGCGCTCGAGCGGCCGGATGCCTCCGTCTGCGCGACCGATGTCTCAGCCGCCGCCCTGGCGATGGCGCGCGCCAACGCCCAGTCGCTTGGGGCCAGCGTGACATTCCTGCAGGGCGACTGGTTTACGGCGCTCGGACCGGGCGCATTCGACCTGATCGTCAGCAATCCGCCGTATGTGGCGTACGCTGATCCTCACCTCGCTGCGCTCCGGCACGAGCCCCCACTCGCGCTGACCGACGGTGGCGACGGCATGCAGTGTCTCTCGATTCTCATCGCCGGCGCGCGGAAATACCTTAGCGGCGAGGGTTGGCTGGCGCTGGAGCACGGATACGACCAGGCGGCCGCGGTCGGGCAACGCATGAAGGACGCAGGTTTCCGGGAAGTGACGACTCACCGCGATGCCGGAGGCCAGACGCGGGTCACCGCGGGCCGCGCCTGACACCGCCCTTGCGGCGCGGCCGCTGCGCCAGGTGGCCGTCACGGCCAACGCCTGGCGCGGAAAGGACGCTCGCGGCAGTCTCAGGGAATTTGGTGCGCCGATGTCGGTCGTGGCGGCCGCTGTGGGCGGCGACATCTCCGGGTTGCGACGCATGCGCATTGGAACGGCTTATGCGTCGGACAGTTGACCCGAAAACCGCCTGCCCGGGCGTCGATTTCCGCGCCATGTCCGGCTCAAGTTGCAGTACAGGAGCGACAAAGCCCCAGCCGCCCGCGGATCGCCCCGTTTGACGGCCCGCCGCCGGTCTTCCTACACTGCCCCTCCCTCAAGAGGTCAATCCCATGGACGCCAAGGAATTCATCCACAAGACCGTCAATGAGCACCCGGTGGTGCTGTTCATGAAGGGAACTGCTCAGTTCCCGCAGTGCGGCTTTTCAGGCCGTGCGATCCAGGTCCTCAAACAGGCCGGCGCGCAGAACCTGGTCACCGTCAACGTGCTCGAGGACGACGATGTGCGGCAGGGCGTGAAGGACTACGCGAACTGGCCGACCATTCCGCAGCTCTACGTGAACGGCCAGTTCGTCGGGGGTTCGGACATCATCATGGAGATGTTCCAGTCGGGCGAACTGCAGTCGCTGCTCAAAGAAACGAAAGCGGCCTAGGTTGAAGCAGCTCCCCACGCTCGTGTCGCTCGCTGCCCCCCTAGGGGGAGCGTCAGTGCCTTCGGGCGGCCGGGCGGCACTGACACGCGCCCGCACGGCGCCTGATCGTCGCGATCACCGGCGCCAGCGGCGCGGCGTATGGCGTGCAGTTGCTGCGACGCCTGCGCGAACAGCCGGACGTCGAGACGCACCTGCTGCTGTCCGCGGCCGGCGTGCTCAACGCCTACCAGGAGCTCGACCTCAAGCGCGGCGACGTCGAGGCACTGGCGCATGTCGTTCACAGCGTCAACGACATCGGCGCCACGATCGCCAGCGGCTCCTTCGCAACCGTCGGCATGATCGTGGCCCCCTGCTCGATGAAGACGCTGGCCGCGATCGCGCATGGCTACGCGGACAACCTCATCACGCGCGCGGCTGACGTCTGTCTGAAGGAGCGGCGCCGGCTCGTGCTGCTGCCGCGCGAGGCGCCGCTGAACCTTGCCCACATCCGCAACATGGAAGCGGTGACGCTGATGGGCGGCGTCATCTTCCCGCCGGTGCCGGCGCTGTATCACCGGCCGGCATCGATCGACGAGATGGTCGATCACACCGTCGCTCGCGTGCTCGACCTGTTCGACCTCGATGTCAGCGAAGGCGCCGCGCTGGAGCGGCACGATCGGCGCCGCGCGCGCATAGCACGTCGATCCGTCGCAGGGAGCGTCGCCGGGTCGACTGGTGCCGGCAGAGGGAATCGAACCCCCGACCTTCGGTTTACAAAACCGCTGCTCTACCAGCTGAGCTATGCCGGCACGTGCTGAGCTCAGTGCTACTGACTACTTGATACGCGTTAGCTTGGGCCGCTCTCCGCGTGGCGCGGGCGGCGTGTCGTCCGGGGTGCTGCCGCCGGCCTCCTCACCATTCGAAGGTTCGGCGTGCCCTTCGGCGTGCCCTTCGGTGGCCCGAGCGTCCATCGCATCCGACTGCACCAGCGACATCATCGGGCGTCCCGCCGGCGCCGCTTCCGGCGCTGCTGGTTCGACGCCTGCCGGTGCCGCCGCTCGCGGAACTTCGAATGCCATGCCCTGGCCATTTTCCCGCGCATAGACCGCCAGCACCCGGTCGATCGGGACGAACACCTCGCGTGCCACACCACCGAAGCGCGCCTGGAACTCGATCGCCTCGTTGCCCAGCTGCAGGCGGCTGGTCGCCAGCGGCGAAATGTTGAGCACGATCTCGCCGTTCTTGACGAACTCGTTCGGCACCCGCACTCCCTCGTTGACCAGTACGGCGATATACGGCGTGAAGCCCGAGTCCGTGCACCACTGGTGGATGGCGCGGATCAGATACGGCTTGGTCGAAGGATCGGGCATCGGCGTGACGATCACCAGGCAACTCTAGCGGCGCATGACCTTTTCGGAGGGCGTCAGGGCCTCAATATAGGCCGGGCGCGAGAAAATGCGCTCGGCGTATTTCATCAGCGGAGCCGCCGTTTTCGGCAGATCGATGCCGTAGTGGTCGAGGCGCCACAGCAGCGGGGCGAGGGCCACGTCCAGCATCGAGAAGTCCTCGCCGAGCATGTACTTGTTCTTGAGCATGATCGGTGCGAGCTGGGTCAACCGGTCGCGGATCGTCGACCGCGCCTTCTCGATCAGCTTCTGGTTGTTGCTGTTTTCCAGCGCCTGCACGTGCACGAAAAGCTCACGCTCGAAGTTGAACAGGAACAGCCGCGTGCGCGCCCGCATCACCGGATCGGCCGGCATCAGCTGCGGGTGCGGGAAGCGCTCGTCGATGTACTCGTTGATGATGTTCGACTCGTACAGGACGAGGTCGCGCTCGACGAGGATGGGAACCTGCCCGTAAGGATTCATCACGTTGATGTCCTCGGGCTTGTTGAACAGGTCCACGTCGCGGATCTCGAAGTCCATGCCCTTCTCGAACAACACGAAGCGGCAACGCTGCGAAAACGGGCAGGTGGTTCCGGAGTAAAGCACCATCATCTATTTTCCTTGGCGGGGCGGCCAGCCGCCTCGCTTCATGCCGGCGCCCGAAGGGCGTCGGCTACCTGTTGAATGCCGGAGCGCCGGACTGTCCCAGGCTCCCGCATTGATCAATCGGGGCGAGGTGCACGAGCGCCGCGAAGCAGCGCCAGCACCGAGCCCGCCTTACTTGATGTCTTTCCAGTAAACCGCGTTCAGGCGCCAGGCGAGCAGGGTGAAGAACGCCAGGAACACCAGGACCCAGACACCGATCCGCTTGCGCGTCGCCTGAGACGGATCCGTGATGAAGGCCAGGAACGCCACGAGATCGGCCGCATCCGAGTCGAACTGGCGCGCCTGCTGCGGATCGAGCGGCTTGAAGCTGTAGCTGAAGCCCTCGGTCGCCGGGCCCTTGAGTTCAGTCTCGGTCTTCGTCGCATTGCCAGCGGCGTCGAACACCGTCGTGGTCTGTACGAAGCTCGCATGCCCCGACTTCGGATCGACATGCCGGTGCGTCTGCACCAGCGTGGCCTCGCGTGGCCCCTGCCGGTCCCAGAGGATATGCGGCATGCCGACGCCGGGAAATGCGATGTTGTTCCACCCGGTCGGAGCGCCGTTGTCGCGGTAATAGCCGCGCAACAGTGTGTAGATGTAGTCGGTGCCGGCGAAATCGAACGAAGTGCGGGCCCGCGTGATCACCGACAGGTCAGGCGGCACCTTGCCAAACCAGATCTTGGCGTCGGCCGGGCTCATGGCGATGCGCATCGTGTCGCCGACCTTCTGGTTGCCGAAGATCAGGAACTCCTTGATCTGCCTGTCGTCGAGCCCGATCTGCTGCAGGCGGTTCCAGCGCACCAGATTGGCGCTGTGGCAGCCCATGCAGTAGTTGGCAAAGAGCCGCGCGCCGTTTTGCAGCGAGCCGAAGCTGCGGCTGCGCTCGGCACGGCCAGGTTTCGATCGGTATCCCGGCACTGGACGCCAGCGCGCCCGTGCGCAGTCACGACAAGACCGAACGCGACGAGCAGGCGGGTAATGACCTTGTTCATTGTTGTCCCCGGCCCTTTCAGTGCGGATGAAACGTGACACGGTCCGGGACCGGCTTGAACGTGCCCATGCGGCTCCACCACGGCATCAACGCGAAGAAGCCGAAGTAGATGACCGTGCCGACCATCGAGATGTACTGGCCCGCCGCCGACGGCGGCTGCGTGCCGAAGTAGCCGAGCACGACGAATGCCACGACCCAGACGATCAGCAGCCAGAAGTGCCAGCCGGGCCGGTAGCGCATCGACTTCGCCGGCGACAGGTCGAGCCAGGGCAGTGCGATGAAGATCATCACCGAGGCGCCCATCAGCACCACGCCCCAGAATTTCGCGTCGAGCGTGAAGTAGCCCAGCAGCAGCACCAGCGTGCCCACGGCGACCGCACCGCGCACGATCGGGTGGCGCACCGCCAGCAGGATCAGCGCTGACAGCCCGATGGTTCCGACTGCCAGCACGACCATGAACTGCTCGGTTGTCGCGCGCAGGATCGAATAGAACGGCGTGAAGTACCAGACCGGCGCGATGTGGGACGGGGTCTGCAGCGGATCGGCCGGGACGAAGTTGTTCCACTCGAGGAAGTAGCCGCCCATCTCCGGCGCGAAGAACACGACGAAGAAGAAGATCATCAGGAAAATGGCGAGCCAGAAGATGTCGTGCACCGTGTAGTACGGGTGAAATGGAATGCCGTCGAGCGGCCGGCCGCTCGGGTCGAGCTTCTTCTTGATCTCGACACCGTCCGGGTTGTTCGAGCCGACATCGTGCAGCGCCAGCACGTGCGCCACCACCAGCCCGATCAGCACCAGCGGAATCGCGATCACGTGGAAGGCAAAGAAGCGGTTCAGAGTCGCGTCGCCGATCACGTAGTCGCCGCGGATCCAGATCGAGAGATCGGGCCCGATCAGCGGAATCGCGCCGAACAGGTTGACGATCACCTGCGCGCCCCAGTAGCTCATCTGGCCCCACGGCAGCAGATAGCCGAAGAACGCCTCGCCCATCAGCGACAGGAAGATCAGGCAACCGAAGATCCAGACCAGTTCGCGCGGCGTACGGTAGCTGCCGTACATCAGGCCGCGGAACATGTGCAGGTAGACGACGATGAAGAAAAACGACGCGCCGGTCGAGTGCATGTAGCGGATGAACCAGCCGCCCGGGACGTCGCGCATGATGTACTCGACCGAGGCGAACGCCAGCGCGGCATCGGGCTTGTAGCTCATCACCAGGAAGATGCCGGTGATGATCTGGATCGCCAGCACCGTGATCGCCAGGCCGCCGAAGATGTACCAGATGTTGAAGTTCTTCGGCGCGTAGTACTCGGACAGGTGCTTCTTGTACTCCGCCATCGCCGTGGGCATGCGCTGGTCGAACCAGCCGGCGATTCCGGTGTAGGGAGTCTTGTATTCAGCCATCGCGTTTCCCGGAATCAGGCGTTGGAGTCGTCACCGATCACGATCAGCGTGTCCGACAGATATTTGTGCGGCGGCACCGGCAGGTTGTCGGGCGCCGGCTTGTTCTTGAAGACCCGCCCCGCGAGGTCGAAGGTCGAGCCATGGCAGGGGCACAGGAAGCCCTGGTCGGCGCCGAGTTGTGAGTTCTGGTTCGAACCGAACGGGCCCTGCGGCGAGCAGCCGAGGTGAGTGCAGATGCCGACCGCAATCAGGTACTCCGGCTTGCGCGAGCGGAACTCGTTCTGCGCGTACTCGGGCGTCGGATACTGGGTCCGCTGTGACTTCGGGTCGGCGACTTCACCGTCGACCTTCTTGATCGACTGCAGCATTTCCGGCGTGCGACGCAGGACCCACACCGGCAGGCCGCGCCATTCGACCGTCTTCATCTCGCCGGGCGCGATGCCGCCAACATCGAACTCGACCGGCGCTCCCGCCGCCTTCGCGCGCTCGGAGGGCGCGAAGGAGGCAACAAACGGCACCGCCATCGCAGCGGCCCCGGCACCGCCGACGGCCGCTACCAGGGCGATCGCATTGCGGCGCTCCTTGTCGACGCCCGCGGGCGCGTCGCCGGCAGGAAGTGTGGTCGGTGAGGACATGACAACCCCGAAAGAGAAGTGAAATCCAGGCGCACTGCGGTCACGCCGAGGACTTCCCGCGACGGAAACGGGCAAAGCGCCCCGCATGGCAGCCCGCGATTCTAATGCATGCGGCAAGCCCCACCCTGCACACCCGGGCGGAGGCCCGCAGGAGCCCGGCTAGACTTCTGATCAATCAACTTGGTCCGGGCGCGACGAGAGAAAGGACAGCCATGAGCATGATGAAGGAGTTTCGCGAGTTTGCCGTCAAGGGCAACGTCATCGACCTCGCGGTCGGCGTGATCGTCGGCGGAGCGTTCGGCAGGATCGTCGACTCGCTGGTCAAGGACGTCGTGATGCCGCTCATCAACGCCCTCCTGGGTGGGGCGGTCGATTTCTCCAACAAGTACTGGGTGCTGTCGGGCAACGTGGCTGCCGGCGCGTCGCTGGACGCTGCGCAGAAGTCCGGCGTGGTGTTCGCCTGGGGCAATTTCGTCACCGTCCTGTTGAACTTCGTCATCCTGGCCTTTGTCATCTTCTGGATGGTGAAGGCGGTCAATCGCGTGAAGTCCGGCCTCGACGCCGCGCCGGCAGCCACGCCCGAGGACGTCGTGTTGTTGCGCGAGATCCGCGACGAGTTGAAGAAGCGCTGATTTACAAGCGGCTCACTACGGCCAGGCAGCTGCCGCCGATATTCGACCCTCAGGCTGCTTGACCGTTGCCCAGGCCCGTCCACCCAATCCGCAGGAACCCGGGATGCTCCGTCGCCTCTGGCTGATCTTCGCGCAGGCGACCACGATAGGCTTGGCTCTGCTGTTCATCGTCTCCACGCTGCGGCCCGAGTGGCTCGCGCGCATGCCCGCAGCCGGACCCTCAGTCGTGCCTCCGGTTGTACCTGCCCTCAAGCAGGCTGCGCCGAACATCGAAGTCACGCGCACTGCCGCGCTCACGTCGTATGCCCAGGCCGTCGCCACGGCCGCGCCGGCCGTCGTCAACGTCTACACGACCAAGGAGGTCCAGCGCCGCGGCACCACGGTCGATCCGCTGTATCGATACTTCTTCGGCGACCCGCGTGGCGGACCCGAGCGCATCGCGAGCCTGGGGTCCGGCGTGATCGCCTCGGCCGACGGTTACATCCTGACGAACAATCACGTCGTCCAGGCCGCCGATGAAATCGCCGTGGCGCTTTCGGACGGCCGCCAGTTCGACGCGCGACTGGTGGGATCCGACCCGGAGAGCGATCTCGCCTTGCTCAAGGTGGAAGCCAAGGGACTGCCGGTCATCACGTTCGGTCGTGCCGACGCGCTGCGGGTCGGCGACATCGTGCTGGCGATCGGCAATCCGTTCGACGTCGGCCAGACCGTCACGATGGGCATCGTGTCGGCGCTGGGCCGGTCGAACCTCGGCATCAACACCTTCGAGAACTTCATCCAGACCGACGCCGCCATCAACCAGGGCAACTCGGGCGGGGCGCTGGTCGACACCAGTGGCCACCTCGTCGGAATCAACACGGCCATTTTTTCACGCACCGGCGGCTCGATCGGCATCGGCTTCGCCATTCCGTCCACCCTGGTGCGGCAGGTGATGGACCAGCTCGTGCGCAGCGGAAGGGTTTCGCGCGGCTATTTCGGCGTCGAACCGGAAGATGTCACGCCCGAAGTCGCCGAGCTTCTGAAGCTCACTCGCCCGGACGGCGTCGTGTTGAAGGGCGTGCAGCGCACGAGCCCGGCGGGCAAGGCCGGACTCGAGCCCGGCGACGTGATCGTGACGATCAACGGCGAGAAAGTGGCCAACAGCCGCGGCATGCTGAATCAGATTGCGCAGCTGCCACCCGGCTCCAGTGCCACCGTGCGGGTGCTGCGCTCCGGCAAGGAACTCGAAGTTCCGGTCACCGTCGGCGAGCGGCCCACGCCACGCCTGCCGCAGCAATAGGCTCACCGCGCGCTCAGCGCGGCGTCGCGATTTTCCCGCGCAGTTCGCGCGCCTTGTGGGCGGCGACCGGGTCGCCGCCGGCAGCGGCGATGCTGTACCAGTAAAACGCGCGCAACTCGTCGCGTTCGACCCCATCACCCTTCTCGTACTGGCTCGCGATGATGTAGGCGGCCGCCTGGTCGCCGAGTTCGGCGGCACTCTCGTACCAGCGCGCCGCCTCCGCGTAGTCCCGCGGCGCGCCGCGGCCCAGGAAGTACTGGGTGGCGAGGCTCACCTGCGCATCGCGATAGCCCTGCTCGGCCGACTTGCGGAACCATGTGGTGGCCTCGGTGAGCGACAACGGCACCCCATCGCCCCGTTCATGCAGCAGGCCGAGCGCGTACTGCGCGCGGGCAAAGCCGCCTTCAGCGGACTTCTTCAGCCATTGCACGCCGGCCATGGGGTCGGACGGTCCGCCTTCGCCGTTGAGCAGCATCACGGCGAGGTTGAACTGCGCGACACGCTGGTTGCGTTCCGCCGCGCTACGGAAGTACCGCTGCGCGCGCGTGAGGTCGCCGGCTTCGTAGGCCGCGAAGCCCTGGGCCAGTTCCACGTCGTCACCGGGAATGACCTGCAACCGAGCAGCATGCGCCGAACACAGCGCGGCCCCGACCAGCACGAAGGCCATCAACCCGTGGAGCAGCCTGCGCAGTCGCATCGATTCCGCCGGCGGCCACCCGTGGCTCACGATGGTGTTTCGGGGGCAGGCGCTTCCTCCTCGCCCTTCGGCTTCACGAAGAAGCGGGCGAGGAATATGCCCAGTTCGTACAGCACGCACAGCGGAATCGCAAGCAGCAACTGCGACAGCACATCCGGCGGCGTGAAGATGGCGGCGACGATGAACGCACCGACGATCACGTACGGCCGCGCCTGCTTCAGCTTCTCGATGCTCGCGATTCGGAACCGCACCAGCAGCACGACGATGATCGGGACCTCGAAGGTCATTCCGAACGCGAGGAACATGCCCATGACAAAACTGAAGTAGGCCTCGATGTCGGGCGAGACCGAAACGGAGGCCGGGGCGAATCCCGCGATGAACTTGAAGACGACGCCGAACACGACGAAGTAGCAGTACGCCATGCCGGCGGCGAACATCAGCACACTCGATGCGATCAAGGGCGCGGCGAGCCGCTTCTCATGCCGGTAAAGCCCCGGGGCGACGAACGCCCAGGCCTGCCACAACACGTAAGGCAAGGCGATGAGGAAAGCACTGAACAAGGTCACCTTCAGCGGCACCATGAAGGGCGTGGTCACGCCGGTGGCCAGCAGCTTCGAACCCGTTGGCAGCGCCGCCATCATCGGCTTCGACATCAGGTCGAAGATCTCCTTCATGAAGGGCGTCAGCGCGAGGAAGATGATCATCACCGCGACCGCGGCGCGCACCAGGCGCTGGCGCAGTTCGACCAGATGCGACAGGAAGCTCTGTTCCGGCGCGGGTTCGGTCGGGTTCGTCGAGTCGGTCGTCATCGAAGCAGGGTCGGCGGCTCGCGGGCCATCAGCGACGGATGCGCGGCCGGTTCAGGCGGGCGCGCGGCGCGTACTTGTGGCGGTTGCGCCCCATCGTCCCGGGCATCGAGAGCTGGCGCTTGAGCCTGACAATTTCGTCGGACAGTTCGTCGATGCTGGGGCCGGGCTTGTAGCGCCGCGCGAAGCGCGTCGGGGTCCAGTTGTCCCTCTGGTCCCACGCATCGGTGTAGTTGTCCGTACCCAGGCCTCCGATGCCCTCGGTCGCCGTTGATGCGACCGAACCAACGCTGGACTCGATTCCCTTGACCTCGCTCGTCACCGCGGACTCGAACTCGTGGGCAATGCCACGCGCCTGCTCCTGCAGCTTCTTCAGCTCGGACAACTCCATTTCGCGATTGATGTCGGCCTTGACCTGGCTGACGTAGCGCTGCGCCTTGCCGGCCCACTCGCCGACGGTGCGTGCGACCTTCGGCAGGCGCTCGGGGCCGAGGACGACGAGCGCGACGGCACTGATGACCGCCAACTCGCCGAAACTGAAGTCAAACATCGATGGCGGCCGTCAGGTCCGATGGGGGAAGCCAGGGCGCGCCCCGGCCGCAGCGGACGCGGGGAGCACACAGGGCAATCAGGACTTTTCTTTGGCCTTGACGTCGATCGTCTGCCCGACGACCTGCTGCTTGGCCTCATCGACTGTCTTGGTGGCCTCTTCGGTGCCTTCCTTCATGCCTTCCTTGAAGCCCTTGATCGCGCCGCCCATGTCCTTGCCGATGTTCTTCAGCTTGCTCGTGCCGAACACCAGGATGATGACCAGCAGGACGATCAGCCAATGCCAGATCGAAAACGAACCCATCTCAGACTCCTACAGACGTTTCCACGGGCGCGGTCCGCCCAGGATGTGGATGTGCAAGTGATAGACCTCTTGCCCGCCGTCCGGGCCGTTGTTGATCACGACGCGAAAGCCGTTGACGCAGCCTTGTTCTTTCGCGAGCCGCGGCGCAAGTGCTATGAGTTTACCCAACAACGCCTCATGCTCCGGGCCGGTCGTGACCAGCGAATCCACGTGCACTTTCGGAACCAGCAGAAGATGCACCGGCGCGGCCGGATTGATGTCATGAAAAGCGATGACTTCATCGTCCTCGTAAGCCTTGCGGCTCGGTATCTCGCCGCGGGCGATGCGACAGAACAGGCAACCGGCGGTCATCGTTCGCTTCCTTTGTCTTCTTCGCTGGCGCGTCCACGCGCCTTGCGGGCGGCCTTTTCTTCAATGCCCGACGTGCCAGCGCGGCGTTCCAGTTCGGCCAGCACCTGCTCGGGCCGCAGCCGGTAATGCGCCAGCATGATGAGGCAATGAAACCAGAGGTCGGCGGCTTCCGCGATGATCCGATCGGGCGACCCGTCCTTGGCGGCCATGACGGTTTCGGTGGCTTCTTCACCGACTTTCTTCAGCACCGCATCCTCGCCGCGCGCGAGTAGCCGTGCGACATAGGAGGCCTCGGGATCGCCGCCACGGCGTGACTCGATGACATCGGCGAGCTGGCTGAGGATCGCGTCGTTCATTTTCGGTAGATGAGTTCCGGATCCTGCAGCACCGCGTCGACGGTTTCCCAGCGCCCGCCCGCGAGGCGCCGGAAGAAACAGCTTTCCCGGCCGGTATGGCAGGCGATGCCGCCGGCCTGCGAAACAGCGTACAGCACGACATCGCCGTCGCAGTCGAGCCGGATTTCTCCTACCTCCTGCGTGTGGCCCGATTCCTCGCCCTTGCGCCAGAGGCGGCCGCGCGAGCGCGACCAGTACACCGCTCGCCGCGTCTGCGCCGTCTCGGCCAGCGCTTCGCGATTGGCCCAGGCGACCATCAGCACTCGCCCGCTGACGGCGTCCTGCGCGATGACGGGAACCAGGCCGTCGCCGTCGAAGTGAACCTCCGTCAGCCAGTCCGGATCGCTCATGTCAGGCGCATCTCGACGCCCTGCGCAGCCATGTACTCCTTGGCCGCCCGCACGGTGAACTCGCCATAGTGAAAGATCGAGGCCGCCAGCACGGCATCTGCTCCACCTTTGGTAACGCCTTCGGCCAGATGCTGCAGCGTGCCGACACCGCCGGAGGCGACGACCGGAATCGGCACCGCATCGACCACCGCGCGCGTCAGTTCGAGATCGAACCCCTGTCGCGTGCCGTCACGGTCCATGCTGGTCAGCAGGATTTCTCCTGCACCCAGTTCGGCGACTCGGCGCGCCCAGTCGATGGCGTCCAGGCCGGTCGGGGTCCGACCGCCGTGCGTGTAGACCTCCCAGCCCGCGCTCGCGTCATTCGCCTTCCGACGCCGCGCATCGATGGCTATGACGATGCACTGGGCCCCGAAGCGACCGCCGGCGTCCGCCACGAGCTGCGGGTTCTGCACGGCGGCCGTGTTGATCGAGATCTTGTCCGCCCCGGCGTTCAGCAAGCGCCGGACATCCGCCACCTGCCGCACACCACCGCCGACGGTCAACGGGATGAACACCTGGTCAGCGACCGCCTCGATCACGTGCAGGATGATGTCGCGCTGATCCGACGACGCGGTGATGTCGAGGAAGGTGAGTTCGTCGGCGCCTTCGCTGTCATAGCGTCGGGCGATCTCGACCGGGTCCCCGGCATCGCGCAGGGAGACGAAGTTGACGCCTTTGACGACGCGACCGCCGGTCACGTCCAGGCACGGAATGATGCGCTTGGCTAGCATGGCAATGCTCCATTTTGGAGCATAGCGACCCGCGGGCCGGGACGGGTCTCAGCCTGCGAGAGCGTCGGCCCGCTCCTGCGCGGCCTTGAAGTCGACCGTGCCCTCGTACAGCGAGCGGCCGAGGATGGCGCCCACGACCCCGTCGTTCTCGACGGCACACAGGGCTTCGATGTCCGCCAGTTGTGCCACGCCGCCGCTGGCGATCACCGGGATCTTCACATGGCGCGCGAGTTCGACTGTCGCCTCGACGTTCACGCCGGTCAGCATGCCGTCGCGCCCGATGTCGGTGTACAGGATCGCTTCGACCCCATAGTCCTCGAACTTCTTGGCCAGGTCGTTGACGTCGTGGCCGGTGAGCTTGCTCCAGCCGTCGGTGGCGACCTTGCCGCCCTTGGCGTCCAGCGCCACGATGACGTGTCCGGCGAAGGCGCTGCACGCATCGTGCAGAAACCCGGGATTCTTCACGGCCGCGGTGCCGATCACGACGAAGCCCACGCCGTCGTCGATGTAGCGCTCGATCGTGTCGAGGTCGCGGATGCCGCCACCCAGCTGGATCGGCAGGTCGTCGCCGACCGCCTTCACCATCTTGCGGATGACCGCCTCGTTGATCGGCCGACCGGACCGGGCGGCGTTCAGGTCGACGATATGCAGCCGGCGTGCACCCTGGTCGCGCCAGTGCCGCGCCATCGCGACCGGATCATCGGAGAACACCGTCACGTTGCTGTTCATGTCGCCCTGGCGCAGGCGCACGCAATGACCGTCCTTGATGTCGATGGCAGGAATCAGCAGCATTGCGGTGGGCCCGGCAGGTGGGCGATATGCAGCAGGGAGCGACGAAGAGGAAGGTGGGTTTTTCGGGACGACCGGCGCGGCACGGCGTCAGGGCGTCCAGCGGCTGAAGTTTTCGTAGATGCGCAATCCTGCGGCGGCGCTCTTCTCTGGATGAAACTGCGTCGCGAAAATATTATCCCGTGCCACCGCGCAGGTAAAGGTGCCGCCGTAGTCCGAAATGCCAGCACTCAGCGCGCCATCTTGGGGCATCACATAGTAACTGTGCACGAAATAGAACCAGCTGTCGTCGGCCACGCCGCTCCAAAGCGGGTGCGGCTGCACCTGGCGCACCCGGTTCCAGCCCATGTGCGGAACCTTGAGTCGCCCGCCTTCCGCTGTACGCATGGCCTCGTCACGGAAACGAACGACCTTGCCCGGAAAGAGGCCGAGTCCCGCCGTGTCGCCCTCTTCACTGCGTTCGAACAGCATCTGCTCGCCGATGCACACCGCAAGCAAGGGCTTGCTGGCCGCCGCTGCGCGCACGGCGTCTTCGAGGCCGGATTCGCGCAGATAGCGCATGCAATCCGGCATCGCGCCCTGGCCCGGGAAGACGACCCGATCGGCCGCCTTCACGACGGCGGGATCGGACGTGATGCGCACGGTCACGGACGGCGCGACATGCTCCAGCGCCTTCGCCACCGAGCGCAGGTTGCCCATCCCATAGTCGATGACGGCGATCATTCGCTTTGCGTGTACGCGACGCTTCGCGTCGCACGTGCACGCAAAGCGCTAGAGTGAGAGGGCGCGCTCCGGAGCGGCCGCGCGCGCGCCCTATTCCAAGTGCCAGCCAAAACCATCGTGGTCCCTACAGGCTTCCCTTGGTCGACGGGATCACGCCGGCGGCGCGGGGGTCGGGCTCGACAGCCATGCGCAGCGCGCGGGCGAAGGCCTTGAAGACCGTTTCGCACTGGTGGTGGGCGTTGTCGCCGCGCAGGTTGTCGACGTGCAGCGTGACCAGCGCGTGGTTGGCGAAGCCCTGGAAGAACTCGTGCGCAAGGTCGACGTCGAATTCGCCGATCATCGCGCGCTTGAAGGGCACGTGCCATTCGAGTCCGGGCCGGCCCGACAGGTCGATGACGACACGCGACAGCGCCTCGTCGAGCGGAACGTAGGCATGGCCGTAACGGCGTACGCCCGCCTTGTCGCCCACGGCCTGCGCAAATGCCTGGCCGAAGGTGATGCCGATGTCCTCGACGGTGTGATGGCCGTCGATGTGCAGGTCGCCCTTGCGCCTCGACAACGAGATCCAGCATGCCGTGGCGGGCGATCTGGTCCAGCATGTGATCGAAGAAGCCGACACCGGAAATGAACTTGCCCTGCCCGGAGCCGTCGAGGTCGATTTCGACGCGGATCTGGGTTTCCTTGGTGTTGCGTTCCACCGTGGCGCGGCGGGTAGCAAGTGGGGACGTCATCGTGAACCTTCCAACGCGGCGCGCAGCGCCTGGATGAACGCGTCGTTCTCGACCGCCGTGCCGATGGTGGTGCGCAGGCAGTTCGCCAGCAGCGGGTGCATCGCGGCACACGTTCTTGATCAGTATGCCGCGTTCCTTGAGTGCGTTGAAGACGCGGTCGGCATCGCCGACGCGAAACAGCAGGAAGTTCGCGGCCGACGGATAGACAGTGACGCTGCGCAGGCTCGCCAGCGCCGCCGCCACGCGCGAGCGTTCGGTCCGGAGCATCACCGCCTGCCCTTCGAGCACGCGGAGGTGTTCGAGCAGGAAGTCGGCAGCCGCCAGCGTCAGCACATTGACGTTATAGGGCGGACGCAGTTTCTCGAGTTCGCCGATCCACTCGGGATCGCCGGCCAGGTAGCCGAGCCTGATGCCGGCCAGTCCGAGTTTCGACAGGGTACGCAGCACCAGCAGGTTGGGCCAGCTGCGCGAGCTGCGGCATCCACGTGTCCTGCGCGAAGGGCAGGTACGCCTCATCGATGACGACCAGCCCGGGCGCCGACTCGCAGCACGGCTTCGATGCCGTTGCGCTCGAAGAGGTTGCCGGTCGGATTGTTGGGGTGCGCAATGAAGATGACCGCGGGCTGGTGCTCCGCGATCGCCGCCAGCAGCGCGTTGGTGTCGAGCGTGAAGTCGGCACGCAGCGGTACACCGACAAAGTGGCAGCCGTCGAAGCGTGACGAAAGCTCGTACATCGAAAAGCTTGGCCATGGCGACAGGACCGTCGCCCCGGGGCGGGCGCAGGCCTGGATCACCAGGTGAATCAGCTCGTCCGAACCGTTGCCCAGCATCAGGCGGGCGCCCATCGGCAGGCCCATCGCCTTGCCGAGCCGCTCCTTGAAGCCGCGCGGATCCGACATCGGATACCGGTTCAGCGCCTGCCGGCCGAGCCGTTCGCCGAGTTCGCGCTGCAGTGCTTCCGGCAACGGGAACGGATTCTCCATCGCGTCGAGCTTGATGAAGCCGACCGCGCTCGGCACCGGATAGGCCTCGGTCGCGCGGATATCGTCGCGCAGCACGGCGAGGTTCGGCTTCTTGCCGATGCGCCCGTTCATCGCGTCGTTCCGCTGCCGGTCAGGCGGAGTTCTGCCGACATCGCATGCGCGACCAGATGCTCGCCGCGGGCCAGCGTGGCGGCCACCGGACCGAGCCGCTGCGCGCCGGCCGCCGACACGTGGATCACGTTCGATCGCTTGACGAAATCGTAGACCCCGAGCGGCGACGAGAAGCGGGCCGTGCGGACGGTCGGCAGCACGTGGTTCGGCCCCGCGCAGTAATCGCCAAGCGATTCCGAGGAATAGTGCCCGATGAAGATGGCGCCCGCGTGGCGGATCTGCGGCAGCAGCGCCTCGGGTTCCGCGGTGACGATCTCCATGTGCTCGGGCGCGACGCGGTTGCAGAGCGCGACGGCCTCGTCAACGTCGCGCGTCAGCACGAGCGCCCCGCGATTCGCCAGCGAGGCCGCGATGATGTCGCGCCGCGGCTGCGCGGGCAGCAGGCGTCGGATCGAAGCGGCGACCGCGTCGCGCAACCCGGCGTCCGGCGTCAGCAGCAGCGCCTGCGCGAGTTCGTCGTGCTCGGCCTGCGAGAACAGGTCCATCGCGATCCAGTCGGGGTTCGCATCGGCGTCGGCGATGACCAGGATCTCGGTCGGTCCGGCGATCATGTCGATGCCCACCGCGCCGAACACGCGGCGCTTGGCGGCAGCGACATAGGCGTTGCCCGGACCGACGATCTTGTCGACCGTCGGCACCGTCGCGGTTCCGTAGGCGAGCGCGGCAATAGCCTGCGCGCCGCCGATGGCGAACGCGCGCGACACGCCGCCAAGATGGGCTGCGGCCAGCACCAGCGCATTGCGTTCGCCGTCCGGCGTCGGCACGACCATGACCAGCCGCTCGACGCCTGCGACCTGCGCCGGGATCGAGTTCATCAGCACCGACGACGGGTAGGCGGCCTTGCCGCCCGGCACATACAACCCCGCGCTCTCAAGAGGCGTGATTCGTTGCCCGGTCACCGTGCCGTCGGCCTCCCGCGTCGTCCAGTCGCCTGCATCAGGCGCGCGTGCTGGTCGCGATGAAAGTCGCCGGATGCGCTCGGCGGCCACCTGCAGCGCGGCACGCTGTTCGGCCGGCAGGCCTTCGAAGGCGGCGCGCATGTCCTCCTGCGCGATCTCGAGGTCCGCGACGGCGGCCACCGACATGCGGTCGAAGCGATTGGTGTATTCGAGCAGGGCGGCGTCGCCGCGGTCCCGCACATCGTCGACGATCGCATCGGCCGCGCGCTCGATCGACTTGTCGACGGCGCTGTCGACGACCACCAGGCGCGCGAATTCGGCCTCGAAGCCGGGGTCGCGCGTGTCGAGCGTGCGGACGATTCATGCCTGCACCGCGGCTTCGATCCGCTCGATCAGCGGCGCGATCTCGGCACGGCGCGTCTTGAGCGCCGATTGATTGACGATCAGCCGCGACGAGATCGCGACGACTTCCTCGACCTCGACCAGGTTGTTGGCGCGCAGCGTGCCGCCGGACGAAACCAGGTCGACGATCGCATCGGCGAGGCCCGCGAGCGGCGCGAGTTCCATCGACCCGTAGAGCTTGATCAGATCGACGTGCACGCCCTTGGCGGCGAAGTGCTCACGCGCAGTCTGCACATACTTGGTGGCCACGCGCAGGCGCGCCCCCCGCCGCACAGCGTTGGCATAGTCGAAACCGGCCGGCACCGCGACACAGAGGCGGCAGCGCGCAATGCCGAGATCGACCGGCTGGTACAGCCCGCGGTCACCCCACTGCGCACTGTGCTCGAGCAGCACGTCCTTGCCTGCCACGCCGAGTTCCGCCGCGCCGTACTGCACATAGGTCGGCACATCGGAGGCGCGCACGACCACCACCCGCACATTGGGATCCTGCGTGCCGATGATCAGTTTGCGCGAGGACTCCGGATCCTCGAGCGGCGCAATGCCGGCCGCGGCCAGCAACGGCTGCGACTCATCGAAGATGCGGCCTTTCGACAGTGCGAGTGTGATCACGAATGTTCCGGCGCGTTCTGACTACTTCACGCGGTCGATGCGGGCGCCCACCGACGCCAGCTTCGCTTCCATCGCTTCGTAGCCACGGTCCAGATGGTATATGCGATCGATCAGCGTCTCGCCCTCGGCCACGAGCCCCGCGACGACGAGGCTGGCCGAGGCGCGCAGGTCGGTCGCCATCACCGGCGCACCGGCCAGGCGGGGCACGCCCTGCACGACCGCCGTGTTGCCTTCGACGGCGATGTTGGCGCCCATCCGCTGCAGCTCGGGCACGTGCATGAAGCGGTTCTCGAAGATCGTCTCGGTGATGCGGCCGACGCCGTCGGCGATGGCGTCGAGCGCCATGAACTGCGCCTGCATGTCGGTCGGGAACGCCGGATAGGGCGAGGTCCGCAGGCTGACCGCGCGCGGCCGGCCGCGCATGCGGACGCGGATCGTGTCGGCCGCGCAGTCGAGCTCGGCGCCGGCCTCGCGCAGCTTGTCGAGCACCGCGTCGAGCGTCGCCGGCGCCGCCTCCTTCAGCAGCACGTCGCCGCCGGCGGCGGCGACGGCACAGAGGAACGTGCCGGTCTCGATGCGGTCGGGCATGACGCGGTGGCGCGCGCCGTGCAGCCGCTCGACTCCCTGCACGACGATGCGGTCGCTGCCGGCGCCGCTGATGCGCGCGCCCATCGCGTTCAGCGCGTTCGCGAGGTCCACGACCTCGGGCTCGCGCGCGGCGTTCTCGATGACGGTCTCGCCGTCGGCCAGCGTGGCCGCCATCATCAGGTTCTCGGTGCCGGTGACGGTGACCATGTCGGTGACGATGCGCGCGCCGGTCAGGCGCGAGGCCTCGGCGATCAGGTAGCCGCCTTCGATGCGGATACGCGCGCCCAGCATCTCCAGCCCCTTGATGTGCTGGTCGACCGGCCGCGCGCCGATCGCGCATCCGCCCGGCAGGCTGACGCGCGCGCGGCCGCAGCGCGCGACCAGCGGCCCGAGCACGAGGATGGACGCGCGCATCGTCTTGACCAGCTCGTACGGCGCCTCGGTGTGGGTCACGGCGTCGGCGCGCAGGCGTACCGTCGCGCCCTCGCGGTCCGCGGTCACCCCCATCTGGCGCAGGAGCTTCAGCGTGGTGACCACGTCCTGCAACTGCGGGACGTTTTCCACCACCAGTTCATCGGCCGTCAGCAGGGCCGCACACAGGATCGGCAGGGCAGCATTCTTGGCCCCCGAAATCCTGATCTCGCCCTTCAGCGGCACGCCGCCGCGGATCTTCAGCTTGTCCATCGGGACCGTCGACGGCAGGGACAACCCGCGGAAAACCACCGGCCGCGTGATGCGCGGCGGGCGTAGCACGACTGAATCGGCAACAGGGTCAAGCATGGCGGCGCTCCTTCGGCGAGGTCCGCACGGTGCGGACTGCGTCGAAGCGTGAGCGCCGCGATTGAAGCGGCCGCGAAGCGCGGGTGAAGGAGCGATGAAGCGAAGGCCGACACCGTCACCCCTGCGCCGCGTATTCGGCCGGCGTCAGCGTGCGCATCGACAGCGCATGGACTTCCGCCCGCATCCGGTCGCCCAGCGCGGCGTAGACGAGCTGGTGGCGCACGACACGCGACTTGCCCTCGAACACAGGGCTGACAATCAGCGCATTGAAGTGCCGGCCATCACCGTCAACCTCGAGCACGCTGCACTCCAGGCCGGCGGCGATATAGCGCCTGACGTCGTCGGGAGTCGGTTCCATCAGCTTCTCAGCTTGTAGCCACGCGCCAGCAACCGCAGTGCGATCGCGGCAGTCAGCAGCAGTGATGCGGCCACGACGACAAGGCTCAGCCACGGCGACACGTCGGACTGGGCAAAGAAACCGTAGCGGAAGCCGTCGATCATGTAGAAAAACGGGTTCAGATGCGACACGCCCTGCCAGAACGGCGGCAGCCCCTTCACCGAGTAGAACACGCCGGACAGGAACGTGGCGGGCAGCACCACGAAGTTCTGGAACGCGGCGAGCTGGTCGAACTTGTCGGCCCAGATTCCCGCGATGACGCCCAAGGTGCCGAGCATCGCGCTGCCCAGCACTGCGAAGACCAGGATCCACAGTGGCGCCTTGAAGCCGGGCGGCCCGAACCACACCGCGACCACGAACACGCCGAGGCCGACGACGAGCCCGCGCACCATCGACGCCAGCACGTAGGCGCCGAAGAGCTGCCAGTGCGAGAACGGCGGCAGCAGGATGAACACGAGGCTGCCCATGATCTTCGACTGGATCAGGCTCGACGATGAATTGGCGAAGGCGTTCTGCAGCACCGACATCATGACGAGCCCGGGAATCAGGAACGAGGCATAGCTCACGCCGGGAAACGCCTCGACATGCTCGGCCAGTACCTGGCCGAAGACCAGCAGGTAGAGCACCGCCGTCAGCACCGGCGCCGCGATCGTCTGGAAGCTCACCTTCCAGAACCGCAGCATCTCCTTGGTAAGCAATGTGCGGAAAGCCACCGCCGGAGACGAAGCTGCAGCGGGCACGACAGGCGCATCGAGCTGCACTGTGCTCATGCCCGCGCCCCCGCGCTTGCCCCGGCGGCAGGCCGGTCCGACACAAGCTGAAGGAAGACATCTTCGAGGTCCGCACGCCCGACCTCCAGGTCCTCCACTCCGCAGCCGGCCGCCGCACAATCGGCGAGCACACGGCCGACGTCCGCCGCCTGCGCCAGCCGCAGCGTCAGCAGGCCGTCGCGTTCATCGATCCTGTGCGCCAGCACCGACGCGGGCGGGCGGCCCTGCGGCCGCATCGTCAGCTGCAAGCCCGCCACGCGTGCCAGCAAGGCGCGCGTGGTGTCCAATGCAACGATGCGGCCGGCCTTGAGCATCGCAATGCGCTCGCACAGCGCCTGCGCCTCTTCCAGGTAGTGCGTGGTCAGCACGATCGTGTGGCCTTCGCGGTTCAGGCGCCGGATGAAGGCCCACAGCGTCTGCCGCAATTCGACATCGACACCCGCCGTCGGCTCGTCGAGCACGATCACCGGCGGCTTGTGCACCAATGCCTGTGCCACCAGCAGGCGCCGCTTCATGCCGCCCGACAGTGCGCGCGTGTTTGCATTCGCCTTGGCGGTGAGGCCGAGGTTTTCCAGCACCTCGTCGATCCAGGCATCGTTCCCGCGCAGACCGAAGTATCCCGACTGGAAAGTCAGCGTTTCGCGCACCGTGAAGAAGGGATCGAACGCCAGTTCCTGCGGCACGACACCGACCGAAAGTCGGGCGGCCCGAAAGTCGTCGACGACATCGTGACCCATGATCGTCACGCGGCCGCTGCTTGCGCGCACCAGGCCGGCGATGATGGATATCAGCGTCGTCTTGCCGGCACCATTGGGGCCCAGCAGGCCGAAGAACTCGCCACACTCGATCGCGAGGTCGACGTTATCCAGCGCCAGCACGGAGCCGTAGCGCTTGCGAAACGGAATTGATCTGGATGGCGGCAGTCACGGGCGGGCGTCGACGTGCACTGAGGCACGTCGGCGGGAGGAACGGCAATTATAGGAGCGTGGCCCTTACGTTCGGGACGCGGCGTCAGGCAGCAGGTCGCCAACGCCATACACGCCGGCGAGGCTGACGAGGCCCGCGGGCAGACCGCTCACTTTCAGCACCAGGCCGCGTTCGCGCGCCACCCGCTGCCATTCGAGCAGCACCGCCACCGCCGAGGAGTCGCAGCGGGCGACCCCGGAGAGATCAAATTCAACGTCGCCGCGTTCGATCGCCGCACGCCCCAGCGCCGCCACCTCGGCGGCATTGGCCATGCCGATATCGTCCACTTCGATGCGCACGACCGTTACGCCTTCTTGGAGGAGTCGAGCGCACGGTTGCGATCGGTCAGCGACTTGATCAGTCCATCGACACCGCCTGCGCTGATCTCGCCGGCAAACTGCGTCTTGTAGTTCTCGACCAGCCACACGCCGAGCACATTGACGTCGTAGATCTTCCATGCGGAGTTCTGCTTCTCCAGCCGGTAGTCGAGCTGGATCGGCTCGCCGCGCGACGGCACGACACTGGTGCGCACCAGCACGTCCGTGTCGGTCGCCTGTGCGCGGTAAGGCCGCATCTGGACCTGGTGATCCTTCACCTGCGAGAGCGCCCCGCTGTAGGTGCGAACCAGCAGCGTGCGGAACTCACGCGTCAGCGCTGCGCGTTGTTCAGGCGTCGCGCCGCGCCAGCCGCGGCCAACCGCCAGCTGCGTCATCTTCTGAAAATCGACGTAGGGCAGGATCTTTTCGTCGACGAGCTTCTGCACCCTCCCCACATCGCCCGTGGCGAACGTCTTGTCGGCCTTGATCGTCTCGAGGACGCTGGTCGTCAGGTCGCGCACCAGTGCATCGGGCGCGGCGTCGAGGCGCCTGCGAGTGCGCACCGCCGGCCGCCAGCGTCGCCATCGTGAGCAGGAGGGTTCGCAAAATTCGGGATAGCGGCATCGTGGCTGTCTCGCAGGGCGGTTCAGGTTACAGACCCGGTCGTCAGCGCAGGGTTCAGCGCGTCGTCCGAGGAGCCTATTGGAGCTTAACGGACGGGTCGGTCGTCGGGCTGACGGCGGGCGCCATCTCGACGCCCGCGGCCCCACTTGGTGTAAGGGCTTCTGCGGGCTCGGCGGGCGGTTTCTTCGTGCCGGCATCAGGCTCGGTTTCGTCATCCTCGTCAGGCTGGCGCGGCGGGTTGCCGTCGTACACCAGGCTTCGACGCCGCTGGAGGTAGCCGTCCCGGATAAAGCTGTACTTGTCCAGTGCCGCCTCGTTGATCAGCCGGTCCGCCGGCAGCAGCTCGGCGCGCTCGTTGACGATGCGCAGCCCCAGGATGCCGTACTCGACGCGCCGGGAAGTCGATGTAGAAGTTGAGGTCGAGAAACGGCTCGACCGCGAGGATGCCGACCGCATCGCGCACGCTGCTCGGGCCCAGCAGCGGCAGCATGACGAAGGGGCCGGGCTCGAAGCCCCACACTCCGAGCGTCTGTCCGAAGTCTTCGCGATGGCGCTCCAGGCCAAGCTCCGAGGCCGGATCAAAGCATCCGACGAGCCCGACCGTCGTGTTGATGAAGAACCGGCCGACATCCGAGGCGGCTTCCGATGGCTTGCCCTGCAACGCGTTGTTGATCGCCGTTGACGGCCCCCGCAGGTTGAAGAAGGCATTGGAGAAGCAATCGCGCACCCCTTCGGGCAGCTTGGCATACAGTTCCGCGACCGGTTTCAGAATGGCCGCGTCGAACCCTTCATTGAACGCGAAGACGTTGCGGTTGACCTTTTCCCAGGGATCGCGCGGATCCTGGCCGGCATTGGGCGGCAGCGTCGCGCAACCGGAGCCGCCCAGGGCGACCAGCAGCGCGACCGCGCGCAGCCACCGGATCGGCATCAGCTGATCGTTACACCGCATCGGAATGATCGCCCGTCTTACTTCTTCTCCGAGCCGCCTTCGGCGGCACGGTTGTAGAGGAACTGGCCGATCAGGTTCTCGAGCACGACGGCCGACTGCGTCATCTTGATCTGGTCGCCACCCGCCAGGTTCTTGTCCGAGCCGCCGGGCTCGAGGCCGATGTACTGGTCGCCGAGCAGGCCGGAGGTCAGGATTTTCGCCGAGGTATCGGCCGGGAACCTCACGCGGCTGTCCAGTTCGATCGTCACCAGACCCTGGAAGCTCTGCGGGTCGAGCGCGATCGCGGTCACGCGTCCCACCGTTACACCGGCACTCTTGACCGGCGCCCGCACCTTGAGCCCGCCGATGTTGTCGAACTTCGCGCTCAGCGCGTAGGTGGGTCCGACGCTGAAGCTGGCGAGATTCGCCGCCTTCAGCGCCAGAAAGACCACCGCGATCATGCCGAGCAGCACGAACACGCCGACCAGAGTTTCAATTCCCTTGCGTCCCATCGATCGACTCCTGCCTGATCCTGCACTGACCTGCTAACCCGGCGTGCTGAACATCAGCGCCGTCAACACGAAGTCCAGCCCCAGCACCGCCAGCGACGAGATGACGACCGTGCGGGTCGTCGCCTGGGCCACGCCCTCCGGCGTGGCCTGCGCCTCGTAGCCCTGGTACAGCGCCACGAAGGTGCAGGCGATGCCGAACACCACGCTCTTGATGATGCCGTTGCCGACGTCGTCCCAGACATCGACCCCGCTTTGCATCTGCGACCAGAAGGCGCCGGGATCGATCCCGATCATCTGCACGCCAACGACGTAGCCGCCGAGGATGCCGACCGCCGAGAAGATCGCGGCCAGCAGCGGCATCGCGATGATCCCGGCGACAAAGCGCGGTGCAAGCACGCGCGACTTCGGGTCGACCGCCATCATTTCCATGGCGGCAAGCTGCTCGCCCGCTTTCATCAGCCCGATCTCGGCCGTAAGCGAGGTCCCGGCACGGCCCGCATACAACAAGCCCGTCACGACGGGGCCGAGTTCGCGTACCAGCGACAGCGCCACCAGCAGACCGAGCGACTCGGCGGCCCCGTAGCGCGATAGCGTGTAGTACCCCTGCAGCGCCAGGACGAATCCGACCGCGAGGCCCGACGCGGCGATGATCACCAATGAGTAGTTGCCGATCGCGTGCACCTGCGCGGCGGTCAGGTGAGGACGCCCGAGCGCCGCCGGGCACGTTCTTCAGCAATTCGACGAAGAAGAACGCGCTGTGTCCCAGCCCGCGCAGCACTTCCAGCGTGCGGCGACCCAGCGTCGGGAGGAACTCGGTCGCCGTCATGGCGCAGTCCCAGATCTTCGGCGTAGGTACGCGCCGGGTAGTGGAAGCTTACCGGGCCGTCGGGCTCGCCCAGGATGAACTGGCGCACCTCCGGGTCGTCCGAGGCCTGCACTTCGGCGGGCGTGCCGTGACCCACGATGCGGCCGCCCGAGATCACGTACACGTAGTCGCTGATGAGAAAACACTCGTGCACGTCGTGCGACACGACAAGCGACGTGGCACCGGTCGCGTCGTTCAGGCGCCGGATCAGGTTCGCAGCGACTCCCAGCGAGATCGGGTCGAGCCCCGCGAAAGGCTCGTCGTACATGATCAGATCCGGGTCGAGCGCGATGGCACGTGCCAGCGCCACGCGTCGTGCCATCCCGCCCGAGAGGTCCGCCGGCTTCAGCTGCGCCGCGCCGCGCAGGCCGACGGCATTGAGCTTCATCAGCACCAGATCGCGGATCATCACCTCGGGCAATCGGGTGTGCTCGCGCAACGGAAATGCCACGTTGTCGAACACCGTCAGGTCGGTGAACAGCGCGCCGAACTGGAACAGCATGCCGAGCCGGCGGCGCAGCGCGAAGAGCGACTCGCCGTTGCGCGGATCGACCGGGGCGCCATCGAACGTGACGGTGCCGCTCTGAGGCGTCAGCACGCCGCCGATCAGGCGCAGCAACGTCGTCTTGCCGCAGCCCGACCCGCCCATGATGGCGATGACTTTGCCGCGCGGGAAGACCATGGAAACGTCGGACAGGATGACCCGCTGGTCATACCCGAACGTCACATGGTCGATCGCGACGAGCGCGTCGTTCGTCATCGTCAGTGGAAACCGGGAGCTGCCCGAGCGCCATGCGGCGGGTGAACGCAGCAGACTGGGCAAAGGCGCGGATTGTCGCACGGCCCCCCGGCCGGCAATGCCAGCCGGGGTCGTGCTGCGGACTAGCGCAACCGGGTGATCACCCCTAGGGTGATCACCCCGTTCGACACGGGGACCCGATCGCCCGGCCGCCGATGGGTACTGACGCAAGCGCAACCGGCTAACGAGGTCGCGTCGTCATCCCTGACTCACTCCGGCGTGGTGTTCAGGAAGAACATCGCTTCCAGCAACGGGCCCGGTTTGCCGAGCGGCGCGAGCCAGCGATTGAAGATCTCGTTGATCGCGCCCGAGCGATAGGTCTGCGACAGCGCCCGATTGACCGTGAGCCGGAATGACGGGTCGCGCCGCATCATCAGCGCGTAAGGGTCGTATGAAAACTGTTCCTGGATCAACCCGTACTTCGTATCGCCCTGGGCACGAATGACATTCCCGACGAGCACCAGGCGATCGGCTGCATAGCCGTCAATGCGCCTTTCATTGAGCGCCGCCAGCGCTTCGGTTTCATCCTTGACCGAGATCACTTTGGCATCGATCAGCTTGTCTTTCAGCGCAGCCTTCAGGTTTTGCTCGGTCGTCGTGCCGGGCTTCACGCCGACCGTCTTGCCGGCGAGGTCTCCAAGTCGGCCGAGCTTGGATTCGGCCAGCACAAGGATGGCGCCGCCGTCGACGAAAGTCAGGTTCGAAAAATCGACGCGCTCCTGGCGGGTCAGCGTCACCGTCGTGTTGCCACACTCGAGGTCCACTGCGCCACTGGTGACCTGGTCGAAACGGTTGGCCGCGGTAACCGGCACCCACTTGACCGTCAGAGTTCCGACGTTGAGCTGACGCTCGACACCGGCCGCCACGCGCTTGCACAGATCAACCGAGTATCCGGCCGGCTGCCCGTCCGAGCCTGCAAACGAAAACGGCGGAGAGTCCGCCCGGAAACCCAGCGCGATGGACTTGGAGCTACGGATCTTCTTCAGCGTGTCGGCGTTCTGAGCCTGCACGCCGAAGGCGAGCAGCAGACCGACGAGGGCCCACAGTGTCTTCGACATCGTCTAGACCTTTCGATGGATTGTTGTTGGACCGCGCCGTGTTACTCATGCATGGCGGGGGCGGAAGCGTACCAGCGTGCGCGCTAGACGCCGGGCACAGACGCTCCGCCGGCTCAAACGCGCGCGGATTTCCGCTCGCGGCGCGCCAGGTTCAACGCGCGCAGCTCCGGATCATCGTCCGGCACAGTGACGAAGGCGTCGAGCACCGACGCCGGGATCGGGCGTGCCCGGCCGCTCGCCAGGTCGACAAACGCCCAGATCGTCTCGCCCCGTGCCAGCAACTTGCGCTCCCGCGTCACCGCGTAGCGCCGCAGGCAGTTGCTGCCGTCCCAGTGGGTGATCCAGGTGTAGACATCCAGCGCATCCCCGGCATGCGAGGGCCGTAGGTACTCGACGAAATGCGATGCCGCGAACCAGGCTGTCTGGTCCGCGAAGTAGCGCTCCATCGGCCAGCCTTGTGCCGCCGAGTGTTCGACCGCGACTTCCTCCATCCAGCGCAGGTATTCGCGGTTGTTGACGTGCCCCACGGCGTCAATGGACTCCGGGCCGACCACCAGGGGCTTGTGAAAGATGCGCGGCATGCACCGAGCTTAGCTTGCCGCGCGGGCGAGGCATCGCGGCGGGCCTGGCGGGACCGCCGCGTCACTCAGTCAAGCACCTTCACCTCGCCTGTAGCGTGTAGAGGTAGTCGACCAGCGCCAGGATACGTGCCCGCACGAACTGCTCGGGGTTGAAGGCAAAGCCGCCGTAGTACGAGCCCGCCTTTTCCGTATACGTCGTACCCCAGATCGGCATGTTCCGCGGACCGTGCCCTTTGAGGGCCTGCCGGCCGTCGATGACTTCGATCATGCGGTCGGCCGGGAACACCCCGCCGTTGCGCTTGGCAATTGTCGTCAGGTCTGGCACCGGCAGCTTCAGGTACTGGGCAAAGTACCCGTCACCCTTGCCGGTCAACCCATGACAGGCCACACAGTTCGACTCGTATTCCTGTTTGCCCAGGTCGCTGCGCGCCTCGGCCCATGCTGAACCCGCAAATACGGCCCCAACGGCCGCGGCGATGAGTATCGATCCTATCCTTGCACGCCTCATAGTGGTCCTCCGCCCATGGCGAAGTGTCCGATGCGAACGATTCGCAGCCCGCCAACTGCTTTCAACCTAGGCAGGAGAGGCCCGCGCGCATTGACAGACCTCAACGTCCGGCCCGCTCCGCGTACGAGATCGTGGTTTGGCCGGGCGGGAGGCGACCCGGGCAATCCGGGAGCGTTCACCGGGGCAGTGTGGAAGCCCCCATCAGGTATTCGTCAAGGCCCGCGCGCATTGACGGCCCTCGCCCAACGCGCGCGTCAGCGTGCGTTCCCATGCTGCCCACGCGCTCGCCAAGCGAGCGCTGGGCGATCCGCGAATTTCACCGCGGCAGGGTGGAAGTCCCCATCAGGAATTCGTCGACAGCCCGCGCACACTGCCTTCCTTCGCGGATCGCCCACACGACCAGGCTTTGCCCCCGCCGCATGTCGCCGGCGGCGAAGACCTTGGCGACATTGGTCGCATAGGGGCGCGATCCGTTCTTCGTTTCCTCGGTGGCGGCGCGGGCATTGCCACGCGGATCCTTGTCAACACCGAAGGATTCGAGCACCGAACCGACCGGCGCCACGAACCCCATCGCAAAAAGGACGAGTTCCGCGGGCAGCTCGAATTCCGAGCCCGGCACCTCGACCATTCTCTGTGCGCCGGTCACCGCATCCTTCTGCCACTCGACGCGCGCGGCGACGAGCGCGCGCACGTTGCCCTTGCCGTCGCCTTCGAAGCGCTTGGTCGTCACCGCCCAGTCGCGCTCCACACCTTCTTCGTGCGAGCTGGAGGTCCGCAGCTTCACCGGCCAGTACGGCCACGTGAGTTCCTTGTTTTCCCTGGCCGGCGGCTGCGGCAGCAGTTCGAACTGGGTGACCGACTTGGCGCCGTGACGATTCGACGTGCCCACGCAGTCCGAGCCGGTGTCCCCGCCGCCGATGACGACGACGTGCTTGCCCGTGGCGAGGATCTGCTCCTTCACCTTGTCGCCGGCCACCACCTTGTTCTGCAGCGGCAGGAACTCCATCGCGAAGTGCACGCCCTTCAGTTCGCGCCCAGGCACGGCCAGGTCGCGCGGCTGCTCCGCACCACCGGACAGCACGACCGCATCGAAATCCTTCAGCAGCTGATCCGGCGTCGATCGTCTCCTTGGCCCAGTTGGTGACGCCGCCGTTGAGCTTCGACTTGCTGACGAGCACGCCGGTGCGGAACGTCACGCCCTCGGCCTCCATCTGTGCCACGCGGCGATCGATGTGCGACTTCTCCATCTTGAAATCCGGAATGCCATAGCGCAGCAGGCCGCCCACGCGGTCGTTCTTCTCGAACACCGTGACGTCATGGCCCGCCCGCGCCAGCTGCTGCGCGGCGGCGAGTCCCGCCGGTCCGCTGCCGACTACGGCGACCTTCTTGCCGGTCTTCGACTTCGGCGGCTGCGGGACAACCCAGCCCTCTTCCCAGCCCTTGTCGATGATCTTGTGTTCGATCGACTTGATGCCGACCGGCGCGTCCTCGATGTTGAGCGTGCAGGCCGCCTCGCAGGGAGCCGGGCAGACGCGCCCGGTGAACTCGGGAAAGTTGTTCGTGCTGTGCAGGACATCGAGCGCGTTGCGCCAGTCCTGCCGGTACACGAGGTCGTTGAAGTCCGGAATGATGTTATTGACCGGACAGCCGCTGTTGCAGAACGGGATGCCGCAATCCATGCAGCGCGCGCCCTGGATCGACGCCTGCTCGTCGCTCAGATGCACGACGAACTCGCGCCAGTGCTGCTTGCGCGACTGCGGCGCCTCGGCGGCTTCTTCGAGCCGCTGGAATTCCATGAAGCCGGTTATCTTGCCCATCGCTATCTCTTGTCGTCGTTAAGTTGTTCGGTGATGCGTGGAGGCGATCGCTTCAGGAAGTCGCGCAACCCCGGCTCCGGAACCGCCGGGCCGCGCCGCAGCCACAGCCACGCGAGTGCCGCGTTGATATGCGCGCCAAGCACGGCGCCGACCAGCAGCGTGCCGCCGAGCCACTGCAGCACGTCGGGCACCGGCCCCTGCGTGTGCAGCCACATGTAGAGAGGCACCGAGACTGTCGCAACGAGGACCATCGCCGGCACCACCCAGGGTAGCGCGAGCAGTACGGCCGCCGTGGCGACGGCCGTGCGCAGATCCTCCGGCGCCGAGCGCAGATTCCAGAGTAAGAGCGCCAGCGGAACGCTGAGCAGCAGCCCCGGCAACCAGCCGCGAATGGACGCTGGCCACAGCGGGAGCGGCGCGCGCATGGCGGAGTTCCACTACGCCGCCATGCGTTCGGCGGGGGCCTGCCGCGGATTCATCTGCTTGAGCGCCCGCCGGTATTCGTGCGGGAACACCTTGACGAAGCGCGTGCGCATGCCGGCCCAGTTGTCGAGCAGCATCCGCGCCCGCAGGCTGCCGGTGTAGCGGAAGTGGCTTTCGACGAGCCCCTTCAAGAGGAACTCGTCGGTCTCGCCGAGGTGCCAGATCGCCTCGTCGATCTTCGTCTGCTGCTCGGCCAACGGCAGCACCGGCTCGAGATCGCACATCGCCTGGTTGCAGCGGGCGGCAAAGTCACCGAACTCGTCGAACACGTAGGCGATGCCGCCGCTCATGCCGGCGGCGAAGTTGCGTCCCGTGGCGCCGAGCACGACGACGGTGCCCTTGGTCATGTACTCGCAGCCGTGATCGCCGGTGCCTTCGACGACCGCCGTGGCGCCCGAGTTGCGCACCGCGAAGCGTTCGCCGGCCACGCCGTTGAAGTAGGCCTCGCCGGCGATCGCGCCATAGAGCACGGTGTTGCCGACGATGATGTTCTCGGTCCCGGCGCCGCGGAAGTCGTTCGGACAGCGCACGATGATGCGCCCGCCCGACAATCCCTTGCCGGTGTAGTCGTTGGCGTCGCCGACGAGATCGAGCGTGATGCCGTGCGCGAGGAACGCGCCGAAGCTCTGGCCCGCGGTGCCGTTCAGCTGGATGTGGATCGTGTCGTCCGGCAGCCCCGTGTGACCATGCTTGCGGGCGACCAGCGACGACAGCATCGTGCCGACCGTGCGGTTGATGTTGCGGATCGGCGTGATGAAGCTGACTCGCTCGCCGCGCTCGAGCGCCGGTTTGCACTGCTCGATCAGCTTGTGGTCCAGCGCCTTCGCGAGACCATGGTCCTGCGCTTCAATGACGCGGCGCGCCACGTCGGCCGGCATCGCCGGCTGGTAGAAGATCCGGCTGAAGTCGAGCCCCTTCGCCTTCCAGTGTTCGATGCCGCGCCGCGTGTCGAGCAGGTCCGCGCGACCGACGAGTTCATCGACCGAGCGGATTCCGAGCTGCGCCATGATTTCGCGCACTTCCTCGGCGACGAAGAAGAAGTAGTTGACGACGTGCTCGGGCTGGCCCTTGAACTTGGCGCGCAGCACCGGGTCCTGCGTGGCCACGCCCACCGGGCAGGTGTTCAGGTGGCACTTGCGCATCATGATGCAGCCTTCGACGACCAGCGGCGCCGTCGCGAAGCCGAACTCGTCGGCGCCGAGCAACGCGCCGATGACGACATCGCGCCCGGTCTTCATCTGGCCGTCGACCTGCACCGCGATGCGCCCGCGCAGGCGGTTCAGTACCAGCGTCTGCTGTGTTTCGGCGAGGCCCAGCTCCCACGGCGTGCCGGCATGCTTGATCGACGACACCGGCGAGGCGCCGGTGCCGCCGTCATGCCCGGCGATCGTGACGTGGTCGGCCTTGGCCTTCGCCACGCCGGCAGCGACGGTGCCGACGCCGACCTCGGACACGAGCTTGACGCTGATCGACGCCTGCGGATTGGCGTTCTTCAGGTCGTGGATCAGCTGCGCCAGGTCCTCGATCGAATAGATGTCGTGGTGCGGCGGCGGCGAGATCAGCCCGACACCCGGCACCGAGAACCGCAGCTTCGCGATGTATTCGCTGACCTTGTGGCCGGGCAGCTGACCGCCTTCGCCCGGCTTCGCGCCCTGCGCCATCTTGATCTGGATCTGGTCCGCGCTGATGAGGTATTCGGTCGTCACGCCGAAGCGGCCGGAGGCGACCTGCTTGATCTTCGAGCGCAGCGAATCACCGTCCTGCAGCGGAATGTCGACTTCGACCCGATCGCGGCCGATGACGTCGGCCAGCGTCTCGCCGGTCTTGATGGGGATGCCGCGCAGTTCCTGCTGATAGCGCGCCGGATCCTCGCCGCCTTCGCCGGTGTTGCTCTTGCCGCCGATGCGGTTCATGGCAATCGCCAGCGTGGAGTGCGCCTCGGTCGATATCGAGCCGAGCGACATCGCGCCCGTGGCGAAGCGCCGGACGATCTCCTTCGCGGATTCGACTTCGTCGAGCGGGATCGCCTTCTTCGGGTCGAGCCGGAACTCGAAGAGCCCACGCAGCGTCATGTGGCGGCGGCTCTGGTCGTTGATGATCTGCGCGTATTCCTTGTAGGTCTGGTAGTTGTTGGCGCGCGTCGAATGCTGCAGCTTGGCGATCGCGTCGGGCGTCCACATGTGCTCCTCACCGCGCACGCGCCACTGGTACTCGCCGCCGGCGTCGAGCATTCGAGCCAGGACAGGATCGTCGGAGAACGCGGCCTGGTGCGTGCGCACCGCCTCTTCCATCACTTCGAACAGGCCCGAGGCCACCGATGTTGCTGGCGGTGCCGCGGAAGTACTTGTCGACGAGGTCCTTGCGCAATCCCGACGGCCTCGAAGATCTGGGCGCCGCAGTACGACATGTAGGTCGAGATACCCATCTTCGACATGACCTTGTTCAGGCCCTTGCCGACCGCCTTGATGTAGTTCTTGACGGCCTTGGCGGACTCCGCCCCGTGCAGCCTTTCGAGCGTCTCGAGCGCGAGGTACGGGTGCACGGCCTCGGCTCCATAGCCTGCCAGCAGCGCGAAGTGGTGCACCTCGCGCGCAGACCCTGTTTCCACGACGAGACCCGTTGAGGTGCGCAGCCCTTCGGCGATCAGGTGCTGATGCACGGCGCTGGTGGCCAGCAGCGCCGGGATCGCGACATGTGCCGCGATCGAGCGCGCGGTCGGTCACGATGAGTATGTTGTAGCCGGCCTTGACCGCATCGACCGCCTGCGCGCACAGCGACGCCAGTCGCGCCTCGACGCCGGCCTTGCCCCACGCCAGCGGATAGCAGATGTCGAGCTCGAACGAACGGAATTTGTTCGACGAGTAGTTCTCGACCGAGCGGATCTTTGCCATGTCCTTGAAGTCGAGCACCGGCTGGCTCACTTCGAGACGCATCTGCGGGTTGATATTGTTGATGTCGAGCAGGTTCGGCTTCGGCCCGATGAAGCTCACCAGCGACATCACGAGTTGCTCGCGGATCGGATCGATCGGCGGATTCGTGACCTGGGCAAACAGCTGCTTGAAGTAGTTGTAAAGCGGCTTGGTCTTGTTGGAGAGCACCGGCAGCGCGGAGTCGTTGCCCATCGAGCCGATTGCTTCTTCACCCTGCAACGCCATCGGCTCCATCAGCAGCCTGACGTCCTCCTGCGTGTAGCCGAAGGCCTGCTGACGGTCGAGCAGCGGCACGTCGAGCCGGGCAGCCGAGTCAGGACTTTCGCCGGCGCCTACCGGCAGGTCATCGAGCTTGATGCGGATGCGCTTGATCCATTCCTTGTAGGGCTTGCTCGACGCCAATTGCTGCTTGAGTTCGGCGTCGTCGATGATGCGGCCCTGCTCGGTGTCGATCAGGAACATCTTGCCGGGCTGCAGGCGCCACTTCTTGACGATACGGCTCTCGGGTATCGGCAGCACGCCGACTTCGGAGGCCATCACGACCATGTCCTCGTCGGTGATGACATAGCGCGCCGGCCGCAGGCCGTTTCGGTCCAGCGTCGCGCCGATGCGCATGCCGTCGGTGAACGCGATCGCCGCCGGGCCGTCCCACGGCTCCATCATCGCCGCGTGGTACTCATAGAAAGCGCGGCGCGTGTCATCCATCAGCGTGTGCTGCTCCCACGCCTCGGGGATCATCATCATTACGGCGTGTGCCAGCGGGTAGCCGCTCATGACCAGCAGCTCGAGCGCATTGTCGAAGCACGCCGTGTCGGACTGTCCTTCGTAGATCAGCGGGAAGAGCTTGCCGAGGTCCTCACGCAGCACGGGCGAAGACATCACACCCTCGCGCGCGCGAATCCAGTTGAAGTTGCCCTTGACCGTGTTGATCTCGCCGTTGTGCGCGATCAGCCGGTAGGGATGGGCCAGTTCCCACGACGGGAAGGTGTTGGTCGAGAAGCGCTGGTGCACCAGCGCGATCGCCGAGACGACGCGCGGATCGCTCAGGTCGGCGTAGTAGCGGCCCACCTGGTCCGCCAGCAGGAGGCCCTTGTAGACGACGGTGCGCGTCGACATCGACGGCACGAAGTATTCCTTGCCGTGCTGCAGCTTCAGCGCCTGGATCTTGTGACTCGCGGTCTTGCGGATGACGTAGAGCTTGCGCTCGAGCGCGTCGGGCACCATGACGTCGGGCCCGCGACCGATGAAGATCTGCCGGATAACCGGCTCGCGCTCGCGCACCAGTGGCGACATCGGCATCTCGCGATCAACCGGCACGTCGCGCCAGCCCAGGACGACCTGCCCTTCGGCGCGCACGGTGCGTTCGAGCTCCTGCTCGCAGGCTTGCCGTGACGCGCTTTCGCGCGGAAGGAAGATCATGCCGACGCCATATTCGCCAGGCGGTGGCAGTGTGATGCGCTGCTGCGCCAGTTCGTCGCGATAGAACGCGTCCGGGATCTGGAGCAGGATGCCTGCGCCATCCCCACACAACGGGTCGGCTCCCACCGCACCGCGATGGTCGAGGTTGTGCAGGATCAGCAGGGCCTGCTGCACGATCGCATGGCTGGCGCGGCCCTTGATGTTCGCCACGAATCCGACGCCACAGGCGTCATGCTCGAGTTGCCGCGAATACAGGCCGAGTTCCTCGGCGTGGTCGATGGCGAGATCGTTTTGGCGCTCGTTCATGGGCCAGATCCTGTCAATGGCGTCGAGCCCGGTAGGGCTCTGTGAATTCGGACTGTACTGCGCGCCCGCCGCACCGCACAACAGCAATAAATGGGGTCTGTCCCCAAATATTTGTTGATTAATTCATTGGGCGATTAATCGGGGACATAGATGACGCCCGGCACTGCGGGTCGGCTCAGTCTTGAGGGCTGGAGCCCACGTGAGGGCGACCAGAACGACCGCGAACAACACGCCGACCGCCGCGCTGCCTGACCGTCCCGTGTCCATGGTCTTGAATCTTCTGGAGAATCGGGCGGAGCAACTGCAGTCGGTCCGGGACACCGCGTCGGTGCCAGCCCGGTCCGCCTGTACATCTTTTGCGAGTAACGACTTTACGGTAAGTGTGTGCTCACCGAGTCTGCATCGGAGGCGGAGTTAGACGCGGCCGGCCGGCCCGGCCAGGCATCGGGCGTCGGCTGCACTGTGGCGCGATCGCGCGAACGAAGGTGTCGGACCCGACGACCCAGCCGCCCGCCAGCGCCTTGTCAAAGCGAGCGACGTCGGCGGATGAAAGTCCCGCGTGCACAGCGGCGCGATAGGCGACCTGCCGTTCAAACGGTGTATTGCCAAGCGCCCAGTAGACAGAGTGATCCTTCAAAGTCGGATCTGAAGCAAAGCCCGCGTGGTGGCGATAGCTCGACCAGCTGTAGTCCTCCGCCGCCGCCACAATTCCGGCCCGCACCGGCTGCGTCTCGACGAATTGCAGCGCGCCGAGAAATGCAGAATCCGGTTCGAGAATCGCGGCGCGGTAGCGGCCATCGAATAGGGCGCCGCGCGCTGCATGGCGATCGTTGTACGAACGAACGTAGCGACGGCCCATCGCCTGCAACGCCCGTCCCAGCGCGCTTGCATCCGGAGGCGTCGCAAGCAGCCAGAGGGCGCGCGGAGTCAGCGCATAACCATGAATGGCGACATGTCCGGCGCCCATGGCCTCGCGGATCGCAGACAGCAGGCGCTCCGTATCGACGTCATCGACGACCAGCGGCCGCGGCCCCGACCGCTGCAGCACCAGATGCGGATATCCGCCGATCGAGAGCCGGGCCAGCCGCGCCATCCGCTGCGCTCAATCGTCTCCGACGGCATACAGCCGGCGATGTTCGCGGATCGCGTACCGATCCGTCATTCCGGCCACGTAGTCGGCAATGGCGCGTGCCCTATCCTGTGCCGCGCGCGCCTGGTGGTCGACCGGCAGCAGCCTGGGCTCATCGTCAAACGCGGCGAACAGGTCACGCACGATCCGCTTCGCCTTGGTCGTCATGCGCATCACACGGTAGTGGCGGTAGAGGTTGTCGTGCAGGAAGCGCTTGAGTTCGTCGGCCTCCGCACGCAGCGACGCCGAGAACGCGATCAGCGGGCCGGACTGGCGCACGTCGTCGATCGACGCCGGCGCGGCGGCGGCGATCCGGCGCGAGCTCTCCTCGGTGAGATCGACAACCAGCGTGTTGATCATGCGGCGCACGGTCTCGTGGATCATCCTGCGTTCGGCGATGCCGGGGAACTGATCCCGGACCGGGGCGGCATGCCGCGCAAACAGCGGCACACCCTCCAATTGTTCGAGCGTGATCAGTTGCGAGCGCAGGCCGTCGTCGATGTCGTGATTGTTGTAGGCGATCTCGTCGGCCAGGTTGGCAATCTGCGCTTCCAGGCTGGGCTGGCGCCTCCGCAGGAACCGCTCGCCCAGTTCGCCGAGCTTGCGCGCATTTTCGAGCGAGCAGTGCTTGAGGATGCCCTCGCGCGTTTCGAACGTCAGATTCAGGCCATTGAACGCGCCGTAGCGCTCCTCGAGTTCGTCGACGACGCGCAGCGACTGCAGGTTGTGCTCGAAGCCGCCGTGCGGCTGCATGCACTCGGCCAGCGCGTCCTGCCCGGCATGACCGAACGGCGTATGACCGAGATCGTGCGCCAGCGACACGGCCTCGACGAGGTCTTCGTTCAATCGCAACGTGCGCGCGATCGCACGCCCAATTTGCGCCACTTCGAGCGAGTGCGTCAGCCGCGTTCTGAAGAGATCGCCTTCGTGATTGACGAATACCTGCGTCTTGTACTCGAGGCGACGAAACGCCGTGCAATGGATGATGCGGTCACGATCACGCTGAAAGTCGGTTCGCCCGCGCGCCGGCGGTTCGGCGTGTCGCCGTCCGCGCGAATGCGCCGGATCCGCGGCGTACGGCGCGAGGCCGAACGCTTCGCCGGCGTTCACGCGTAGCCTCCCGCCGCCAGCGTTGCTCGCAGCGCGGTCTCCGGCACGGTGCGCTGCACGGCGCGCCCGATGTCCTCGAGCAGGATGAAGCGGATGGCGCCCGCCTCCGACTTCTTGTCGCCATGCATCGCTTCGATCGCGCGCTCCAGCGAAAGCCCTTCGATACGCGTCGGCAGCCCCGCCGCCCTCACCGCCGACTCGATCGGCGCGATCGCCCACCGTTCCAGCAGTCCCTCACGCGCCGAAAGATCGGCGGCCAGCACCAGACCGCAGCCGACGGCTTCGCCGTGCAGCCAGCGCACATAGCCAGTCAAAGCCTCGATCGCATGTCCGAACGTGTGGCCAAGATTCAGCAGCGCCCGCTCGCCGGTCTCGCGCTCGTCGCGCGCGACGATGCCGGCCTTGACCTCGCAGGAACCGGCGATAGCCCGACCGAGGGCATCCGGCGTGCAGGCACGCAGCGCCGGGAGGTCGTGCACCACCTGCTCGAAGTACGTACGGTCCGCCAGCAAGCCATGCTTGAGGATCTCTGCCAGTCCGGCCGAGAGTTCCCGGGCGGGGAGCGTCTTCAGCGTCGAGGTGTCACTGATCACGATTTGCGGCTGATGGAACGCGCCGATCAGGTTCTTTCCGCGCACGTGATTGATGCCGGTCTTGCCGCCGACCGAAGAATCGACCTGCGCGAGCAGCGTCGTCGGCATCTGCACGAAGCGGATCCCGCGCATGAAGATCGACGCGGCAAAACCGGCCACGTCACCCACGACGCCGCCGCCCAGCGCGACCACGAGGCTCTTGCGGTCCGCGCGGCCCTCGACCAGCGCGTCGAGTATCTGCGATACGGAACTCCAGTTCTTGTGGGCCTCGCCGTCGGGCAGCACGACCGTCAGGACGTCGCCGAGTCCGGAGAGTGCACTGCGCACTCTTTCCGCGTAGAGGCCATGCACCGTGGCACTAGTGACGAGTGCGATGCGCGTCGGTGCCAGCGGCGCGATGAACTCCGCCGCCCGCCGCAGGAGGTCCGGGCCGATCAGGATGTCGTACGAACGGCCCGCCAGGCCGACAGACACGCGTTGCATCGCACGATTGTACGAGGCGCGCGCTCGCGGACGCGATCAGCGGCCGGCCAACAGTAGCGCCTGGACTTCCGGATGCGCGACCAGGCGCTCGACCAGCCGCTTCGGATTGGAAGCCGCGGACTGGAAGCTCAGGTGCGCAATTTCGGCGTAGAGCGGCTCGCGCTCCGCCAGCAGTTGCTCGATCCGGGCGCGCGGGTTCTCGGTCTGCAGCAAGGGTCGCGACTTGTCGCGACGCGTGCGGCGGAACACTTCGTCGGCCGAAGCGCGCAGGTAGATCACCAGCCCGCGCTCGCGCAAGTGTTGGCGGGTGGCGGCGTCGAGCACGGCGCCCCCGCCCGTGGCCAGCACGATGCCGGACTGCTGACTGAGTTCGTCCAGCAACGCCGCCTCGCGTCGCCGGAAGCTGGGCTCGCCTTCGATCTCGAAGATCGTCGGTATCGACACGCCGCTGCGCGCCTCGAGTTCGCGATCGGCATCGACGAACTCGAAGCCGATCGCATCAGCGAGCTGGCGGCCGATAGTGGATTTGCCGGCACCCATCATGCCGACGAGGAAGATCGAGCAGTGAGTCACCAAAGTGGCAAGGGCGGAAGCCAAGCGCCACTTTACAGGCTTCGCTTCAGCCTCGCGCCGTCGGACTAGTGCCGAGCGGTGTCCCCTCTTCGCGTGCGACTAGTAATTGACTGTCACAGCGGGAAAGATTGTTGTCAGGCCCCCCGGCGTCGTTACCTTGAGCGTGACAGATCCCGCCTGATGCCTGTGCAGTTACTGCCGGTCACCGTAATGCCGTGAGTCGTACCGTTAGGCGCCAAAGTGTTCACCACCGTATCGTTGAGAACCTTCGCCGTAACACCGCTGACCTCAACGGCAATCTTGGTTCCAGCGGGCATCGGATTGTTGTTCACATCGAAAATCAGCGCTGAGAAGCCGCCCGAACATTCCGCCACCGCTGGACCGGTCGGCGACAGCAGTGATCGAAGCCGGCATCGTTGCCTGGGCGTCGGACCCGGACAGAATTCGATCTGGTTGCGCACGGACCTGAGCGCCGCCCCAGACTCCGTCACACGTCATTGGTTTCATTGGCGGCGGAGTCGCCGTCAACCCCGTGGCGCACGCTGCCGTCGCGGCGGCGTTGTAGGGGATGTAGTCCTCGCCGGCCTGCCACGTGAAGTTGAAGTTGTTGTCGACGAAGGCGTCACCCAGATCCTCGAACGGCTCGCCCGTGTCATAGCGATTGTTGCCATTCGCGTCCTGGAAGCTTTCCAGGCCTGAGGCGTATGCGAGAACCGTGACGCGGCCAACCGGCGGAGTCAGGGGTCGATTGGCCTGGCTGACGAACTCGACCGTGCAGGCACCGCCCGCGGTTCTGCAGGACGGCTGCAGCGCTGCACCCGAGGATCGGAAGTTGATCACCGTGTTGTCCGGCACCGGGTTGCCGACACGGTCCGCGGCGCGGATCGTGACCTTGGTCTTGGTGCCGTCGATCTGCCATCCTTCAATATTGAAAGTTTCGACAGAAAGCGAGAACCGTGCCTGGGTCGGCAGACCGCTCTGAATCGTCAGATTGCTGGATACTGCAGTCAAGCCGCTTGCCGTCGAGGCACGCACCCGCACCGGCGTCGGCTGTGTGCCGGCGACCACCTGGGTCGTCACAGTGCCGTCAGCCGCCGTTGTCTTCGTCTGCGTGGCCAGCCCATTCTCGAGCGCGACGCCGCCGACGACTGTGTCAAGTGCCATCGTCACGGCCTGGCTCGCCACCGGCTGCTGGCCAGCGTCGACAACCTTGAACGTCACAACAGACGACGTGTTCGCACCGCTGCCCTGAATGCCGATGACATCGGGATTGGCCGAGACGAACACTAAGTTGGTCGCCGCGGCCGGCTGGATCGTCAGCGTGCCCTGGACGCTAGGCGCACCCGAGGCACTGACGATGATCGTGTCGGCCTGTCCACAGCCGTTATCGGAGTAATTCGCCGTCGCCGTGCCATTGACCGTCAGTGCCGACGCTGTGATGGTGGCCTTTTTCGCGCTCGCGCAAACTGACTGGAAATTCACCGAGACCGGCGTGGTTGCCGGGACTCCGGCGACGGCAACGGTGATCGTCGACGTCTGGAACGCGGCGATCGTCGCCGGGTTGAGCGTGAGGTTCTGCAGAGAGATGTTGGCCTGCGCGACCTGAATCGCCGCGCTGGACGAGGCGGAGCTGTCACCCACCGAAGCGCTCGCGGACAGGGTCCCGGCGCCGCTCGACGACACGCTGCCGGCCGACACCACGACCGTCACGTTGCCGTTGGAATCGGTGATGCCGTTGGCCGATGCCGGCGAAAAGGTCACGAATGCTGTGCTCGATGAACTCGACCCGCCGCTGGAGGCCGATGCCGTGAACTGAACGATTGCGTTCGCGACCGGCGCGCCCTTGGCGTCGCGAACGGTGGCCGTCGCATTGAGCGGCGAGGACAGCGTCAATGCGTTGCTTGGCTGCCCGGTGGCCGAGTTCGTCGTGGAAATTATCACCGTCGGCGACGCGGTTGGATTCGTGCCTCCCGATGTCGAGCTTCCCGGAGCCTCTTCACCCCCGCAGGCGGCCACGAGTAGGGCCGCGGCAGCGATGGCCGTAGTACGCAAGCGGGCAAGGTTCCACTTCATGTGTTTCTTCTCCAATCGACATCCGGCGGCAAAGATCGGTGGCAGCGGCTCACTGGCCATGCTACCCACCGGTGATCACTCGCTCCGTTCCTTCAATTTGCTAATGCGTTCGCCTTACTTGATTGAAGCGAGCGCCCGTTCCGACACGATCTTCGGCGTGATGAAGATGATCAACTCGGTCTTGTCGTTGATCCGCGCCTCGTTCTTGAAGAGCCAACCCACGTAAGGAATATCTCCCAGCCAGGGCACTTTGGTGACCTGCCGGCGGTCAGTCTGCTCATAGATTCCGCCCAGCACGACGGTGCCACCGTTCTCCACCAGCACCTGCGTCTGCACGTTCTTCGTGTCGATCGCCGGGCCGGACAGCGTCTCGGCACCGCGCGTGTCCTTGTTGACCTTGACGTCCATGAAGATCGCGCCCTCGGGCGTGATCTGCGGCGTCACTTCGAGCTTCAGTACCGCCTTGCGGAACGACACCGACGTGGCACCGCTCGACGTCGCTTGCTGATACGGGATTTCAGTACCCTGCTCGATGACCGCCTTGACCTTGTCGGCCGTGACCACACGCGGACTCGAGATAACCTTGCCGCGACCATCCTGTTCGAGGGCCGAAAGTTCGAGCGAGATCACCTGCGACAGGCTGGCGTTGACGAGCGTCAGTGCGATTCCGCCCGGGTTGAAGCCGCCGATACCCTGCGCCGGCAGGTTGACGAAGTTGGCGGTCGAGGTCAGGCTGGGCGTGGTGATGCCACCACCCCCCGTGCCGATGCCGCTCGTGGTGGTGACGGTGCCTCCCGGTCCCGTGGCTGAGGTCGTCCCCATGCCACCCGCGCTGCCGTAGGCCCCACCGGCAACGTTGCGAGGATAGCCAGACGTGCCGCCGATCCGCATCCCTAGCGAACGGGAGAACTTGTCGTCGGCCTCGACGATGCGCGCCTCGATGAGCACCTGCGGCACCGGGATGTCGATGCGCAGGATCAGGCGGCGGACTTCCTCGAGTCGGGCCGTGGTGTCCTGCACGAACAGCTGGTTGGTACGCGGATCAACCACCACACTGCCGCGCTTCGACAGCAGCCGCTGCTGCCCGTCGACCAGCAGGCGACGCACCTCGTCGGCCTTCTGGTAGTTGACGACGAAGGCCTCGGACCGCAGCGGCTCGAGTTCGGAGATCTGGTTACGCGATTCGAGCTCGAGCTTTTCCTTGGTCGCGATTTCGTCGCGCGGGGCCACCAGCAGCACGTTGCCGTTCTTGCGCATGTCCAGGCCCTTGGACTGCAGGATGATGTCAAGCGCCTGGTCCCACGGGACGTCCTTCAGCCGCAACGTGATCGTGCCGCCGACGGAGTCGCTCGTGATGATGTTGAGGTTCGTGAAGTCGGCGATGACCTGCAGCAGCGAGCGCACATCGACGTTCTGGAAGTTCAACGACAGACGTTCTCCCTGATAACCCTGGCGGGTGCCCTGGAACAGTCGCTGCGGGTCTTCCTTCACCGGCCGCACCTCGAGCACGAATCGCGTGTCGCTCTGGTAGGCGTTGTGCTCCCAAAGGCCGCGCGGCTCTATCACCAAGCGGGAGTTGTTACCCTGCTGGCTGGCCGTGACGTTGGTGACCGGGGTGGCGAAGTCGGACACGTCGAGCCGCCGCTTGAGCGAATCGGGCAGCGCCGTGTTGAGAAAGTCGACGACGACCGTATTGCCTTGCTGGCGGATGTCGACGTTGGTATTGGGATCGGACAGGTCGATGACGACTCGACCTTCGCCCTCGGCGCCGCGCCGGAAGTCGATACCGCGCAAGGTACGGCGCTGCGCACCGACCGAGCTCGTGTATCCCGCAGCAGGCGGCGTCGCCTCGGCGGCGGCGGTCGTTGCCGCGGCCGGCGTCGCCGCTTCCGCACTCGTGGCGCGGAACGTCGTCGTGTCCGTGGCGCCGCCCAGCGCAACCAGGATGCGCTTGCCGTCGACGCTGACCGCATGCGTCAACGGGCGCTTGAGATTCAGCACCACGCGCGAGCGACCCTGCGCCTGCACGATATTGACGGAGCGCAGGTCGCCCTGGTTGATCTCGACGACATTGCGTCCCACGGCATTGACCGAGCTCGGGATGTCGAGAGCCACGCGAGCGGGGTTGGCAACCGAGAAACTGGCCGGCACACCCTGCACCGGGTTCTTCATGTCGATGGTCAGCACGACTCCGGTGGGAGTCTGCGTGGCGTCGACCCGCTCGATCGCGTTGTTGACGTCGGCGGCCGGAGTTTGCGCTCCGGCGACGGCGGCACAGGCGGTCAAGCCGGCCACTGCCCACTTCGACAGCGCCCTGACCAGACCTTCGATCGACATTCTCATCGCTTGCTCCCTTGCCGCGCGGCGGCCTCCTGCAGTTCCAGCTTGGCGGGCCGTTCGACCCACTCGCCGGCGGCGTCCTGGACGATTTCCTTGAGTTCCACTTCTGTTTCCGAAATCTTGGTGACCAGCCCGAAGTTCTGGCCCAGGTAGTTACCGGACCTCACCATGAACGTCTGGCCCGAGGCGTCGATCAACGCCACGTTGTTGCCCTGTTGCCTCAGCGTGCCGACCATCTTCAACTGATCCAGCGGGAATCCTTCGAGCGCTTCGCGGCGACGATCCAGATCCGGCTTGATTGCGCTGGTACTGGCCCGCGCCTGTGCCTGCCGAGCTACCGCGAGCACCATCTTCTGCGCATCGAACGGATCGATCAGCGCCTTGGCTTCGTACGTGAACGGCGAGAACTGCTTGGGCTCCGCCACCGGTTGCGTGGTCGGACGCATCGCCTTGCGGGTGTCGTCCATCCACGTGCGCAGTTCGCCTTCATCGCCGCCGCCGCAGGCGCTCAGGGTGGCCGCAGCCACGACGCACGCCATCAGCCGCAGAGGTCTATTGAGAGCCATCATTTGCCCGGCCCCTTGGTGGCCTGCTGCTTCGCCTTGCGCTGTGCCGCCACTTCGTCCGCATCCAGGTAGCGATACGTCTTGGCGGTTGCATCGAGCGTGAGCGCACCGCCCTTGCCGGCGGCCAGGTTCAGGTTGTTCAGGGTCACGATCCGCGGCAAATTGGCAATGTCGCTCGCGAACGCGCCAAGATCGTGGTACTTGCCGGCCAGCTTGATCGCGATCGGCAGTTCGGCGTAATACTCCTTCACGTTCGTCTGGCCCGGCTTGAACAGTTCGAAGTCAAGACCGCGGCCCACGCCGGCCTGGTTGATGTCCGACAGCAGCGCGTCCATTTCGGACTTGCTTGGCAGCTGCTTCTCCAGCGTCAGCACGTACTGGCTGACTTGCTCGCGTTGCTTGCGCAGTTCGTCAAGGTTGATCGCCTGTTGCATCTTGCTCTTGTACTCGTCCTTGAGCTTCAGCTCATCGGCCTGCAACTGTTCGAGCTGTTCCTTCTGGCCGCTCCACAGACCGAACCAGCCCCCGACACCGAACGCGATGATGATGACCAGCCACAGCGCAAACCGCGGCGCCGGCGGCCAGGCGCCAACGTTGTCCAGGGTCAGGCCCTGGAATTGCTTGAGGAGATCTCGACTTGCCATCAGTTCCTCGTGCGTCGCGCGCTATTTCTTCGGGGCCGCTGGGGCGGCGGACGGAGTCGGTGCAGCCGTCGCCACCGTTGGAGCCGGCGCGGCGGTCGCTGTTGCAGAGTTCGCCGGGACAGCCGCCACCGGACGCGCCTGCGCCTGCTGCATCTGAGTGCGCTCGGGCGTCGGCTTCATCGTGAAGTAGAGGCCGAACTCGAACACGCGACGATTCATGCCCGCCGGGCCCTGGCCTGCCACCTTGATCTCGACGAGTTCGGGCCGCTCGAGCACACGCGAATTGTTTTGCAGATTGCGCAGGAACTCGGAGACTCTTTCGTTCGAGGCCGCCCAGCCCGTCACGTTGACCTTGCGGTCCTCCTGCTTGATGGACCGCAGATAAATGCCTTCGGGCACCTGCTTGGCGATCTCGTCGAGCAGATAGACCGGCTGGTTGCGGTCCGCCTGCAAGTCTTCCACCGCGCGTTGCCGGGCACGCAGGCCATCGATCTCCTGGCGCAGAGTCGCGATTTCCTTGATCTGCGTGTCGAGCTTGCGATTTTCGGCGCGGATGAATTCGTTGCGGCCTTCCTGGTTGGCGATATAGCCCTGCAGCACGGTCCACACCGCGCCCACCATGAAGAGGCCGGCCACGGCCGCCAGGCCCGTCAGCGCCCAGAACAGCTTTTTGTGCCGCTCGCGCTTGGCGGCGCGATGCGGCAATAGATTGACGCGCGGAGCCGTCATTTAAGAGCCTCCGGGCTTCGCGCCTGCGGCGCGAGCTTGCTTGAATCGGTTCGGCGCGGCGCTCATTTATCGAACCTCCGCATAGCCAGTCCGCACGGCGTCAGCAGCGCCGGCGCATCGAGCCGCAACTGCTTCTCGCGAATGTTCGGGGAGACTTCCATGCCCTTGAACGGCGAGATCACGGAGGTCGGCACCTGGGACCGCTCCATCAGGGCGTCCGGGCAGCCCCGCGAGCACGGCCGATCCACCGGCGAGCATGATCTGGTCGACCCGGCTGTACGGAGTCGACGTGAAGAAGAATTGCAGCGCGCGCGTGATTTCTGTCGCGGCCGTATCGATGAAAGGCTTGAGTACCGTGGTTTCGTAGTCCGCCGGCAGGTCGCCGCTGCGCTTCTTGAGCTCGGCCTCCTCGGTCGGGATGCCATAGGCACGCGAAATGTCGCCGGTGAGCTGCTGGCCGCCGAATGGCTGCTCGCGCTCGTAGATCGCTTCGCCGTCGTGCATGACGGTCACGCTGGTTGTATTCGCGCCGATATAGAAGACGGCGATGACGAGCCCTTCGCCAGAATTCGGCAATTGCTCGATCAGGCGCTCGATCGCTGCGCGCGCCGAATACGACTCGACATCGACCACGATGGGCTTCAGGCCTGCCGCCTGAGCAACCGCGATACGGTCCTCGACCTTTTCCTTGCGCGACGCGGCGATCAGCACTTCGACGTCGTCCGGCGCGTTGGGAATGGGTCCCAGCACCTGAAAGTCCAGGCTGACCTCGTCGAGCGCGAACGGGATGTACTGGTTCGCCTCGCTTTCGACCTGCATCTCGAGTTCTTCCTCGCGCAGGTTGCCGGGCAGCGCAATGCGCTTCGTGATCACTGCCGACGCCGGCAATGCCATCGAAACGTTGCGGATCTTGCCGCCGGCGCGTCGCCAGGCGCGCTTGACGGCCTCGGCGACGATGTCGATCTTGTCAACATTGCCGTCCACGACAGCGCCGCGCGGCAGCGGCTCGATCGCGTAGCGCTCCAGCCGCATCATTCCCTTGCCGGCTTCGGACAGCTCGACGATCTTGACGCTGGACGAGCCAATGTCGAGGCCGATCAGCGGCGGCGTCTTGCTTGCAAATGGCAGATCGAATGCCAAGGCGTAACCCCCTGCGACAGACTCAGCTCGTTGTCAGACGGTCAGAAAAGGTGCCCTTCGCCCCATGAAGGTAGGCACCCACCCGTCGACCCTCCAAACGCCCGGGCCGAAGCCGGATTTTCCTTATCTTTCGAGCGTTTACCGCATTTTTATTGGATGGCACTTGAGATCCTAGCAACATAAACAATCCGACTACAAGCCCCGCGTTCAGCCTAACCGTGCCTCTTTTGAGGGATAAACAACGAACCGTTCGTGACGATGCGCGTCCAACCCTCGCGGATCGCCTGTTTCGTCAGCGGTCCCGGCCGGCGGATGCACGGCTCCTATAATTCCCGACTCTTCGTGCGGCGAAGCGCAAATAAGCGGTCACTCGCACGCCCAGTTCCTCCCAGTGGCGCTTTCGCGTGACGGCCGACAACGAGAACACCGATAGCCAGACCTCCCGGCCCCGCGCGCCGAGGCCCTGGTACGTCAAGGCGCTGCTGTGGGCGGCAGGACTGGTTAGCGCCGCCGGTGCGGCCTTGGCGCTGCTCCTCACGTTCGCATTCGCGGTCGTCTATTCGAACCTGCCGCCGATCGATGCCTTGACCGACTACCGGCCGAAGATCCCGCTGCGGGTGTGGACCACCGAAGGGCTGCTGATCGGCGAGTTCGGTGAAGAGCGGCGCGACTTCATTGCCGTCGCCGACATGCCCGACCTGATGAAGAAGGCGATCCTCGCCGCCGAGGACGACCGTTTCTACGAGCACCACGGCGTCGACTACGCGGGAATCGCACGCGCGGCGGCGTCCAACTTCGTATCGGGTCGCCGCGGACAGGGCGGCAGCACGATCACGATGCAATTGGCGCGGACCTTCTTTCTCAGTTCCGAACGCAGCTATGTGCGCAAGTTCTACGAGATCGCGCTGGCCTACAAGATCGAGTCGTCGCTCAGCAAGGATCGCATCTTCGAGGTCTACGCGAACCAGATCTTCCTCGGCCAGCGGGCCTACGGGTTTGCGGCCGCGTCGCAGGTCTACTTCGGCAAGAAGCTCAAGGACCTGACCGTCGCCGAGATGGCCACGCTGGCCGGGCTGCCCGTTGCACCCAGCGCCTACAACCCGTTCGTCAACCCCAAGCGCGCCAAGAACCGCCAGCAGTACGTGCTGGCGCGCATGCTCGATCTCGGCTACATCGACCGGCCGACCTACGACGCCGCGCTGGCGCAGGAGCTGAAGCCGCGTACCAGCAACGTTGCAGCCAGCGAGACGCCCCGTACGCGGATCCATGCCGAGTTCGCGGCCGAACTCGCGCGGCAGCTCGTGTACGAGGTCTTCCGCGATGAAACCTATACCCGCGGCCTGAATGTCACGACGACGATCCGCCAGGCGGACCAGGAAGTCGCCTATGCGGCATTGCGCCGGCAGGTACTCGAGTACGACCGCAAGTACGGCTACCGCGGTCCCGAGGCCTTCATCGATCTGACCGGCGAGCCGGCGACACGCGACCAGCAGATCGAAGACGCAATCGTCGAGGCGCTCGAAAGCCCTAACCTCATTCCCGCCGTGGTGCTGGAAGCGTCACCGAATCTTGTGCGCGTCGCAACCCAGGGTGGGCAAACGGTCGATATCAAGGCCGACGGCCTGAAGTTTGTCGCGCCTTCGCTGTCTCCGAAGGCCCAGCCGGGCCGCAAGATCGTTCCAGGCGCCGTGGTGCGGATCTCCCGCAACGAAAAGAGCGGGTGGGAGATCGGACAACTGCCGCAGGTCGAAGCGGCTTTTGTGGCGGCCAGTTCCCGCGACGGTGCGATCCGCGCTCTGGTCGGGGGGTTCGACTTCAACCTGAACAAGTTCAATCACGTCACGCAGGCCTGGCGGCAACCGGGATCGAGCTTCAAGCCGTTCATCTACTCGGCCGCGCTGGAAAAGGGATTCACGCCGAGCACGCTGGTCAACGATGCGCCGATATCCATCGATCCGCGACTGACAGGCGGTCAGGTCTGGGAGCCAAAGAACTACGACGGCAAGTTCGAAGGCCCGATGCGCCTGCGCCAGGGCCTCGCCAAGTCGAAGAACCTCGTCTCGATCCGCGTGCTGCAGGCGATCGGGCCGCGCTATGCGCAGGACTGGGCGACTCACTTCGGGTTCGAAGCCGACAAGCATCCGGCCTACCTGACGATGGCGCTGGGCGCCGGCTCGGTGACTCCCTGGCTGATGCTCAACGGCTACTCCGTGTTTGCCAACGGCGGCTACGGCCTGAACCTGCACATCATCAGCAAGGTGACGGATGCCAACGGCAAGACCCTGATGGAAGCCAGGCCCGTCATCGCCGGCGAGTCGGCACCGCGCGTACTGGACGAGCGCAATGCCTTCGTCATGGACAGCCTGCTGAAAGAGGTCGCGCGCACCGGCACAGCGGCGCGCGCCTCGGCGCAGCTCAAGCGCAGTGACATCGGCGGCAAAACCGGCACCACCAACGATTCACACGATGCCTGGTTCGCCGGCTATGGCGGCGACCTTGTCGCGATCGCATGGCTGGGCTTCGACCAGCCGCGGCCGCTGGGGGAGCGTGAGACCGGCGGCGGGCTCGCGCTGCCGATCTGGATCGAGCTACATGGCCAAGGCGCTCAGCGGGGTGCCCGAGGCACGCCGCGAGGCACCGGCCGGCATCGTTCAACTGGCGGGCGAGTACTACTACGTCGAACATCAACCCGGACAAGGGGTGGCGAGCGTGGGTCTCGAGGACGGCCTGCCACCGGAAGAGCAGACGAAGCGCGAAACCGTTCGCGAACAGATCTTCTAGCGCGTGGACCCGGAAGTCAGCACGATCGGCGCGCCGCCCAGTGCCGACAGGATGCGCGACAACGCCGCAAAGAATTCACTGCCGTCGCGCGTGTCGCGCCAGGCATTGCCATCCCAAGCGTAATGGTGCGCTCCGCTGCGAGCCGCAACCCACATCTGCTGCATGGGAGCCTGGCTGTTGATGACGATCCTGGAGCCATCGGCCAACTCGAGCGTCAGGATGTTGCCGGCGCGGGTAACTTCGATGTCGCCATCCAGCGCATCGATAGCGCTCTCGAGACGGCGCAGCACGGCTTCGGCGCGCTCGAGAAACTCAGTTTCGGTCATGCTAGAGTCAATTCGACCATGTCGACAGCCATGCCGCGCATTCTAGTGTTCACCGCACTGGCCGCCGCTCGCCGGCTGCGGACAGAAGGGTCCGCTCACCTTGCCGCCCCCGCCGCCGACGAACCAGTCGAAAGCGCCGACCGAGCGCCCTGCGGAGCGGCCCGCCACCCGCCCCGTTCCCGGACGTGCCCGCCACGAACGAGAGCCAATGACGCAGGCGCTGCCTATGGGCGTCGGCTTCGATTACCGGAACGGCGAACTGCAGTGCGAGGGCGTCGCCCTCGCCGAGCTCGCAGCCCGCTTCGGTACGCCGCTCTACGTCTACTCGCGCGCGGCGATCACGAAGGCCTTCCAGGCTTACGCAAACGCACTCACCGGCCGCTCGGCGCTGGTCTGCTACGCGATGAAGGCGAACTCCAACCTCGCCGTGCTCAATGTGCTGGCGCGGCTCGGCGCCGGATTCGACATCGTCTCCGGCGGCGAACTCGAACGCGTGCTGGCGGCCGGTGGAATCGCGTCGAAAGTCGTGTTCTCGGGTGTCGGCAAGAGCGAGCGCGAGATCGAGCGGGCGCTGGCCGCGGACATCCTGTGCTTCAACGTCGAGTCCGCCGCCGAACTGGAACGCATCGACGCCGTGGCACAGCGCATGGGTACGCGCGCCCGGATTTCGGTCCGTGTGAATCCGGACGTCGACGCCCGCACCCATCCCTACATTTCCACAGGACTCAAGGAAAACAAGTTCGGCGTCGGCTACGAAGAGACGCTGGAGCGTGTACCGGGACGCCGCGCGCCGTCCCGGCGCTCGAGGTGGTCGGGATCGACTGCCACATCGGGTCGCAGATCACGGAGATCGACCCGTACCTCGACGCGGCCGAACGCATCTTCGATCTCGTCGCGGCACTCGAACACGCAGGCATTGCGCTGAAGCACATCGACTTCGGCGGTGGACTGGGAATTCGCTACCAGTCGGAAGAACCCCCGCCCAGCGCGGATCTGGTGCGGGCACTGCTCGCGCGGCTCGACGCGCGCGGCCTGGGCGGCAAGAGCGTGATGTTCGAGCCCGGGCGCTCGATCGTCGGCAACGCCGGCGTGCTCGTCACCCGCGTCGAGTACCTCAAGCATGGCGAGGCGAAGCACTTCGCGATCGTCGATGCCGCCATGAATGACCTGCTGCGACCAACGCTTTACGACGCCTGGATGGGCGTCGTGCCAGTCCGACCCAGCCGCGCGGCACCACAGACCTACGACATCGTCGGGCCCGTCTGCGAATCGGGCGACTGGCTCGCACGGGATCGCGTGCTGGCGCTCGCCTCCGGCGACCTGCTGGCCGTGACCAGTGCCGGGGCCTACGGCATGGCGATGGGCTCGAACTACAACTCCCGGCCGCGTGCGGCCGAAGTCATGGTCGACGGCGATCGCGCCTTCTGCGTGCGGCAGCGCGAACGCCTCGAGGATCTCTACGCCGGAGAGTCCACGCTTCCGTAGTTTCGGACAATGCAGTGGCGCCGTGCCCGCGCGCGACGCCCGTCAGGTGCGGCGTGCCACAGCAGTAGCCAGTGCCGCCCGCCGCCGGCTGGCCAGCCAATGCAGCAGGCGCGCGCTGAGCAGGGCGCCCAGCACTGCCGTGTAGATCATCGGCTCCGCGAGATCGTTCTTCGCCAGCTTGTGATACCAGTAGTGCAGCACGCCCAGGACAGCGATCGCGTAGACCAGGCGATGCAGGCGCTGCCAGTTTCGTCCTCCCAGACGCCGCACCATGGCGTTCGTCGACGTCGCCGCGAGCGGGATCATCAGGACGAAGGCAACAAAGCCGAAGGTGAGGTAGGGCCGCTTGACGACATCGGCCACGATGTCCGCCCACTCGAACCAGTGATCGAGCCAGACGAAGGCGGTCACGTGCAGCATGGCGTAGAAGAAGGCAAAGAGTCCCAGCATGCGACGCAGGCGCAGCAGCCAGCTCCAGCCCGTCAGCCAACGCAGCGGCGTGATCGACAACGTGACGAGCAGCAGCACCAGTGTCCAGGTACCCAGCGATCGCAGGATGGCTTCGACCGGGTTGGCACCGAGCCCTCCCGTGGAATCCGCTCAGGATCAAGCGCGCCAGCGGAACGAGGGCCAGCAGGAAAACGGCAACGCGCAGCGACGCCATGACGCCCGGAGCCGGGGTGAACGGAACGCGGCGCGCGGCCGACAAGACGCTCGCCATCAATAGAGTTTCATCAGGTCCATCCCCGTGTACAGGGACGCCACCTGTTCCGCGTAGCCATTGAACATCAGCGTCGGACGCCGCCGGCTGAAGATCTCCTCCCCGAGGCGCCGCTCGCTCTTCTGGCTCCAGCGTGGATGATCCCGCTCCGGGTTCACGTTCGAATAGAACCCGTACTCGCCCGGATTCGACTTCTGCCAGGCCGTAGCCGGCTGCTTCTCGGTGAATCGGATGCGCACGATCGACTTCCCACTCTTGAAGCCGTATTTCCACGGCACCACGACGCGCAGCGGTGCGCCGTTCTGCGCCGGCAGGGTCTGTCCGTACATGCCGAACGTCAGCAGCGTCAGCGGGTGCATCGCCTCGTCCAGCCGCAAACCTTCGGTGTAGGGCCAGTCGATCACCGGCGAGCCCAGGCCGGGCATCTGCTTGGGATCGGCGAGCGTCGTGAACTCGACATACTTTGCATTGCCGGTGGGTTCGACGCGGCGGATCAGTTCCGACAGCGGATACCCGACCCAGGGCACGACCGCAGACCAGGCCTCGACGCAGCGCAGCCGGTAAACGCGTTCCTCCATTGTCGCGAGGTTCAGCAACGCCTCGATGTCCAGCGTCTGCGGCTTCCTGACTTCACCCTCGATGCGGACCGTCCAGGGGCGGGTCTTCAGTCGTTGCGGGGCCTGGCGCGCCGGATCTTCCTTGTCGGTTCCGAACTCGTAGAAGTTGCAGTAACTCGTGACGAGCGTCGCCGGCGTCGGCTTCTCCATCACCGACAGCTGGCTGGCACGACCGGGCAAAGGCGCGAGCGCGTTGGCGTGGCCTGCGCCTGCGCCGACGGGAAGGCTGAACTCGCCAGCGCGCCCACCGCGGCCTGCAGCAGCGTGCGCCGGCCCAGGAAGACGGCCTCAGGAGTGATGTCCGAGGGCTTGATGGCGTGGTCGGTGTGGTTCAGCATGGCCGGGTGGAGTCTTCCTCATTCTCAGTCGAATCCGGATCGCTTCCCTTACAACGAAATGTCAGACCACCCTGCGACGCCGGAGTTTCGGCGGCTAGACTCGAGGCGACGAGCCGCCTCCGCCTTACCCGGGATTGCCGATGCACATCGAACATGAGGTCAAGCTGGACTTCAAGGATGTCCTGATCCGCCCGAAGCGCTCGACGCTGACGTCGCGCTCGGACGTCGACATCACCCGCGAGTTCGTGTTTCGTCATGCCGGCGTCAAGTATCACGGCATTCCGATCATCGCGTCGAACATGGATACCACGGGTACGGTCGAGATGGCCCGTGCGCTCGACGCCTTCCGCCTCTCGACCGCGCTGCACAAGCACTACAGCGTGGACGAGTGCGTGCGCTTCTTCCGATCACTTGAACGCAAGTCTGCGGCCTTCTATTCGATGGGCATCACCAAGGCCGACGAAGAGAAGTTCAGGCGCGTCGCCGATGCGGCGGGCGAAGCGGTCGAGTATGTGTGCATCGACGTCGCCAACGGCTACCACGAGAACTTCGGCACCTTCGTCACCCGCATCCGCGCTGCCTATCCGCGACTGGTGATCATGGCCGGCAATGTCGTCACCGGCGAAATGACCGAAGAGCTGATCCTGTCCGGCGCCGATATCGTCAAGGTCGGCATCGGTCCGGGATCGGTCTGCACGACGCGCAAGATGACCGGCGTCGGCTACCCGCAGCTTTCGGCGGTTATCGAATGCGCCGATGCCGCGCACGGCTTGTCGGGCCTCATCTGCGCCGACGGTGGCTGCAGCACTCCGGGCGACGTGGCCAAGGCGTTCGGTGGCGGTGCGGATTTCGTCATGCTAGGAGGCATGTTCGCCGGGCACGACGAATCGGGCGGCGAACGCGTCGAGCGCGACGGCGCAAGCTACCAGCGCTTCTACGGCATGAGCAGCAAGGCGGCGATGGAGCGCTATGCGGGCGGCGTGGCCGAGTACCGCGCGGCCGAAGGCAAGGAAGTACTCGTGCCCTATCGCGGACCGGTCGCCAACACCGCCCAGGAAATCCTCGGTGGAGTCCGCTCGGCCTGCACCTATGTCGGCGCGCGCCGGCTCAAGGAACTGTCAAAGCGGACGACGTTTGTACGCGTGACGCAGCAACTCAACGAGGTCTTCGGCAAGGCGTAGGCGACTGTGCGGCCCGCGCCTGTGGAACTCGACACCGCTACTTGCGCAGCCCCTGGATGTAGTCGGCCACCGCGCGCATCTCGCCATCCGTCAGGCGGGCGGCGATCTGTTGCATCGGGAGGCTATTGCGGCGGACTCCGTCGCGGAACGCCTGGAGCGTGGCTGCCGTGTATTCGGCATGCTGCCCCGCGAGGCGCGGGTACTGCACCGGTATGCCGGTGCCTGTCGGACTATGGCAGCCGCTGCAGGCCGGCAGTGACTTTTCCGGAATCCCGGCCCGCCAGATCCGCTGGCCGAGTTCAAGGGTGTCCTTGCTGCGTGCCACGCCGGGCTTGGCCGACTGGCTCGAATACCAGGCCGCGACATCGCGCCGATCCTGCTCCGACAGCGTGGCAGCCATGCCGTTCATGATCGAGTTCTCGCGGGCCGGCTGCTTCTCGCCCTGGCGCACTGTGTAATCGGTAAGTTGCTTGACCAGATAGTGGGCATGTTGCTGGGCCAGGATGGGATTGGACGCGATGGTCGAGTTGCCGTCGCCGGAATGGCACGCCGCGCAGACCTGGGAAGCGATCTGTTGCCCCTTGGCCGCATCCGGCTTGGCGGCCGGCTTGTTCTGCGCATGGACCGATGCCGACCCACCCAGGCTGGTCAATGCCGCCAGTACGAACAGGGAACGACGCCACATCGACAGTTTCATCGCTTGCCTTCAATCGTTGAGCGCGTCCCGGTCCACTGGCAGCCCCGTGGGGACTGCATCACCATTCCGTTCCATCACGGAAGCGCGGGCGGCTTCGCAAAGCCGCGTATTCTACCGAAGTCCATCGTCACGCTCACCGGCAGTCCTCGTGCAGTTGTTCCATTCCGCGCGCTTCGTCACTTCGGTCGCCGAGCTGGCCGGGCTGGCCCCTCCGGGACTGCCGGAAATCGCATTTGCCGGGCGTTCGAATGCCGGCAAGTCCACGGTCATCAATGTCCTGACCCAGCAAAAGCGGCTCGCGTTTGCGAGCAAGACTCCCGGACGCACGCAGTTGCTCAACTACTTCGCGCTGAGCGAGAAGAACGAGCAGGGCGAACGCGTAGAACGCGGCTACCTGGTCGATCTGCCGGGCTACGGCTATGCGCGTGCCGACGCGACGCAACGTGCGACCTGGGATGAACTGGTCGGCGGCTACGTGCGTGAACGCCTGTCGCTGATCGGGATCGTGCTTGTCATGGACGCGCGGCGGCCGTTCATGCCGGGCGACGACGCCTTGCTTCAATACTTGGACCGTCGGGGCTGCTGGCTGCACCTCCTGCTAACTAAGTCAGACCAGATCGGAACTGCGGAAAAGCGCGCCGCACTATCCCTGGCGCAGCGTCGCGCGGAGGCGATCGGTCCGCGCGCCAGTGCGCAACTGTTTTCCGGGCTCAAGCGCACAGGCGTGGAGGAACTGGCCGACACGCTGACTCGGTGGCTGTCCGCTTGAGAAGGGCGCCGCCGTATCATGCGCAGGCAAAAAGAAAGGCCCGGGGCTTGCGCCACGGGCCGGAAATTGCCTCGTTTGAGTAAGGCACCCGCTCAGGGAGGACAAGCGGGAGACGACGCAGCGTCTGTCATCTAGGACGGACGATAGCGAAGCAGGTTCACGACTCCGAACTGGGACTTTCCCTCATGCAGATCCTTGGTCAGTTCCCCTCCGTCCGCATGCGGCGCATGCGGCGCGACGATTTCTCGCGCCGCCTGATGCGCGAGAACACACTCAGCGTCGACGATTTCATCTACCCCGTCTTCATACTCGACGGTCAACGGCGGCGTGAAGCGGTGGCTTCTATGCCCGGCGTCGAGCGCCTCTCGATCGACGAGTTGCTACCCGTGGCCGACGAGTGCGTGCGACTTGGCATCCCGGTGATGGCGCTCTTTCCGGTGATCGAAGGCGCCGTCAAGACGGCCGACGGGCGTGAAGCGAAGAACCCCGACGGGCTGGTGCCGCGCGCGGTGCGGACGCTGAAACAGCACTTTCCCCAGCTGGGCCTGCTGACCGATGTCGCGCTCGATCCGTTCACGACCCACGGGCAGGACGGCCTGATCGATGACGACGGTTATGTGCTGAACGACGAGACGGTCGAGGTCCTGGTGCAGCAGGCGCTTGTGCAGGCGGCGGCTGGCGTGGACATCGTCGCCCCCAGCGACATGATGGACGGCCGGATCGGCGCCATCCGGCGCGCGCTCGAAGGCGCCGGGCACATCCACACCCGGATCATGGCCTACTCGGCCAAGTACGCCAGCGCGTTCTACGGCCCGTTCCGGGACGCGGTCGGATCGGCGTCCAATCTCGGCAAATCGAACAAGATGGTCTACCAGATGGACCCCGCGAACACGGATGAAGCGCTGTGGGAGGTGGGCCTGGACCTCGCAGAAGGCGCCGACATGGTGATGGTCAAGCCCGGCATGCCTTACCTCGACATCGTGCGGCGTGTGAAGGACGAATTCCACGCACCGACATTCGCCTATCAGGTGAGCGGCGAGTACTCGATGCTCAAGGCGGCCGCCGCCAACGGCTGGCTCGATGAGCGCAAGGCCGTGCTGGAGGCCCTGCTCGCGTTCAAGCGTGCCGGCGCCGACGGCGTGCTGACCTACTTCGCGCTGACCGTCGCGCGCTGGCTGAACGAGCAACGATAGGGCGGGCCGTGAAGTGGATTGAAGTCGGCGCGCAACGGGCGCAGGAGCTGCCCGGCGAGCCCAACTGCGTGCCCGTCGAAGGCTTCCTTTGGCTCGAAGTCCTGCACGAAGAAGCCGCCAAGGATCCCGAGGCACTGCGCGCCGCGGTCCAGCGCGTTGCGGGAGTGCGCCTGTTCGACCTGCACCTGCAGGACGCCATCAATCTGCAGCATCCGTCGTACTTCGATGGCACGAAGGAGTACGACATGCTGGTATTCCGCAAGCTCAGCACGGCGGATGCGAAGCCGCTGGAAGAGAAAGCGGGATCCGCCAATGAACGTCGCATGCTGCAGGAGATCGCGACGCGCCCGATCACGTTCTTCCTGCTCGAACGCCTGCTGGTCACCGTGCAGCAGGGATCGAGCAAGACACTCGAGCAGGTGCGTCAGCGCCTGCTCGACCCGAAGGTGCGGGCCGAAGGATCGCCGTTCGATCGGTCGAGGCTGCCGAAGTCTTCCGGCGAGCTGATGCTGCGCATGCTCAACGGCATGGTCGATCGCTACCTGGAACTGCGTGAGCCGCTGTCCGACCGGCTCGACCGCTGGCAGCGGGATCTGCTCGATCCACGACGCCCGTTCGACAACTGGTCGGCCCTGCTCGAAGCCCGCATCGAACTGCGCAAGCTCGAGAACCTGTGCGAAGGCCAATACGATGCACTGACCGAGCTGCGCGACGCCTACCTCGAAGAGACGGACGACTCCAATCTGAATGACGCCTATCTCGTGCGACTGAATGACGTGCTGGAGCATATCCAGCGCGTGCTGCAGCACGCGCGCCGCCTCGAAGCCTCGGCGGAATCGGCGGTTCAGCTGCACTTCTCCGCCAACACGCACCAGACCAACGAGATCGTCCGCAAGCTGACGGCGATCGCCGCCATCTTCGCGCCCCTCACACTGCTCGCCGGCATGTGGGGAATGAACTTCGACCGGATTCCCCTGGCGCATCACCCAGAGGGGTTCTGGATCGTGACCGCCGGCTTCGGAGCGATCGCGCTCGTGATGCTGCTCTACTTCTGGGGCCGTCGCATACTGAACCGACCGCGACCCCCGAGGCCCTTGCGCAAACGGCACTGAGCTACGTCAGCGCACCAGCCCGCAGCCGGTGTACAGCCCGCCTTTTGCGGCCGCGACGACGCGATAGCCAAATGCCGCTTCCGACATCGTGTCGCTGCACAGGCCAGGCGTGAACTCGACGCGCAGCGAACCGGCGCTGGAGTCTGTTGCATACGTCACGGTCCTGCCCGCCTCCTGCAGGAGCCGCACTGGCCGTTGCAGCACGCCATCCGCCAGGCGCAGGCTCGCACGCTGACCGTCGTACACGAAGTTCCATGACGGCTCGTTGCCCGCGGCCCACAACCGGGCGCCCGCCGGAATATTCGTCGGTCGCTCCGCGCAGACCCCGACCCAGCCCAGCGATCGCTGCAACCGCGTGGCCGTCACCCGGCCGTTTTCGGTGTAGCCCGCAAACTCGAGATAGATCCCGCGCTGCGGATCCGCCGACTGTTGCCAGCGCTGCTGAATCGCCTTGAACAGCAACCCACCGTCGGTCGCATCGATGATCGGCTGGCCCTGAGGCGTAAGCACCGCCTTCTTGCCGCCGCCGACACATGACCGGAACAGCCACTTGTTGAATTCGTAACGGGCAAAGCCCGACATCTGGACGCTCGGCGGGATGTCGGAGGCCGTGGCCGTGTTAATGGCCGCAGCGGCCAATGCCGGCAAGAACTGGATCTTCATTCGCTCCCGTGCTCCTGAATTCCGGCGAGTCGGCGCAGCGCGCGCGCGTCGCGCTTCGACGGTCGACCCTTGATTGCGGCGGCGGGCTCCTTCGCCAGACGCCGCGACTCTTTCGCCTGTGCGCGCCGATCGAGGCTGGCCGGTGTTTCGTCATAGAGCAACCGGGCCACCGAAGCGGGACCGCGTACCGTTGACAGGCCAGCTACGACGATCTCGTGCGTCTCGTCACCACGCTGGACGACCAGCCGCTCGCTTATACGCAACGTGCGCGCCGGCTTGACGCGCTCGCCAGCGACACGCACCTGGCCGCGCTCCACCGCAGCAGCCGCCAGTGAGCGCGTCTTGAAGAAGCGTGCGGCCCAAAGCCACTTGTCGAGCCGAACCGCTCCGTCATTGCCGTCGTCGCCTGCCATGTGCCGATGTTAACGGTGTGTCGTCACTCCGCCACGTGTCGGAACGTTCGCCGCGTCCCGAGTGGCGTCACGCCAGCAGTGGCGGCTGCGTCTCGTCGATCACCCAGCGCAGGTAGGCCGGCAGGCCGGCGACGACCGGGATCGCGATGATCTCCGGTACCTCGTAGGGATGCAGCGTCCGGATCGCTTCCTGCACTTCGAGCAGCCGCTCCTGCGTCGTCTTGATCAGCAGCGGCACCTCCACTGCGCGCTCGACCGCCCCCTGCCATCGATACGTCGAGTTGACCGCCGGCAACTGGTTCACACAGGCCGCCAGCCTGCCCTCGACCAGCGTACGCGCGAGTCGGTCCGCGACGTCCGCGTCCGGGCAGTTGGTCAGAACGATCAGCACGTTGTCGATCACTTGAGCAGTCGCCTCCGTGTCAGCGCCAGTGCGATGAAGTAGCAGACGCTGCCCCACGCGGCAAGCAGCACGACGTCGCGCACACCGTTGGCAGGCCAGCGCCCGAGTGCCAGCGGTCGCACGAGGTCCACGGCGGCGGTCATCGGAAGCCATTGAGCGATCGTGCGCAGCCATTCCGGCAGCTGCGTCAGCGGGAAGTACACGCCGGAAAGAAACACCAATGGCATGACGACGACGGTGAAATAGTTGGACAGCAGATCGTAGCTGCGCGCGACGGCATTGACGATCAGCGCCATGGCCGCAAAGACCAGCGCGATGAAGAACGCCACCGGCAGCACCAGCAGGCAGAGCGGCTCGCGCGAGATGTCGAGCACCCAGATCATCACCAGGATGCAGAACGCGGTGAAGCTCGCCTTGCTCGCGGCCCACACGATCTCGCCGAGCAAGAGGTCATCCACCGACAACGGCGTGTGCAGGATCGCATCCCAGGTCTTCTGCACGTGCATGCGCGAAAAAGCGCCCCACAGCGCTTCGAACTTCGCGGAGTACATCACGCTCATCGCGATCGAGCCGGTGGCGAGGAACTGCAGGTAGGTCACTCCTTCGATCTGCGGCAGCAGGCTGCCCAGCCCGTAGCCGAAGGCAACGATGGTGAGCAGCGGCTCGACGACGTTGGTCAGCAGCCGCTCGACGAAGAGCTTGCGCCAGACGAGAAAATTGCGCCGCCAGACCGGGATGAAGCGCAATGACAGGCGCGGCGGCGCCCAGGTCGACTCGGTATCCGAAACAGCCGGCAGTGCCGCGCTCATGATTCGTCCCTCATCTCGCGTCCGGTGAGCTTGAGGAAGAGATCCTCCAGGTTCGCGGGACGATGCAGGTAGCGCACCCCGGGGCGCGCCTCGAGCGAATGCAGTGCCTGGGCCGGATCACGCGCGTAGCAGAATACCGTCTCGCCGGTGACCTCGATCCGCGCCGCCAGGCTGCGCCCGACCGCATCAGCCCACTCGCGTGCGCCGTCGCCGTAGACCTCGAGTACCTGAGGCTCGATGTGCTCGGCGATGAGTTCTCGCGGCGCGCCCTCAGCGATCATCCGGCCGCGGTCGATCACGGCCAGCCGATCCGCCAGCCGCTCCGCCTCGTCCATGAAGTGCGTCGTCAGCAGGATCGTCTTGCCGCGCGAGAGCAGGCGCTTGAGGCGGTCCCAGATCAGGTGCCGCGCCTGCGGGTCGAGGCCGGTCGTCGGTTCGTCCATGAACACGAGGTCCGGATCGTTGACCAGCGCCCGTGCCAGCGTCAGCCGGCGCTTCATGCCGCCCGAGAGTTCTCCGATCCTGGCGTCGCGCTTTTGGCTCAGGCTGGCAAATTCGAGCAGTGACGGCAAGCGCTGTGCGACCTCGCTGTCCCTCAGCCCGAAGTAACGACCATAGACGATCAGGTTCTCGGCCACCGTGAAATCGGGGTCGAGGTTATCCATCTGGGGGACCACGCCCACGCGGATCCGCGCACGCCGCGCCTCGCGCGGGACCGGCTCGCCGACGAGCCGGATCGTCCCACCATCGGGCCGGGTCAGCCCCAGGCAGCAGCGCAACGTGGTCGTCTTGCCGGCACCGTTGGGCCCGAGCAGGGCATAGCACTCGCCGCGCCGGATCGTGAACGAGAGTCCGTCGACGACCGGCGCCTGTCCATACACCTTGCGCAACTCGCGAACTGCGAGCACCTCGTCAGCGAGCGTGGCGGAGGCAACCGTGGTGTCCATGGGCTCCAGAATGCAAAAAGGCCTGCCGCATGGCAGGCCTGGGCGGAGCGGGTCATGTTAGCGCTGACCGTGTGGCAGCGCTAAGCAACCCGCATGTCGGCGAAAGCGGGGATCAGCTCGCGTCAGCCGCGACTTCGTCCTGCGCGACTGGCAGCGGACGATCGACGAGTTCCATGAAGGCCATCGGCGCGTTGTCACCGACGCGAAAGCCCATCTTCAAGATGCGCGTGTAGCCGCCATTGCGCGCCTTGTAACGCGGGCCGATCTCGCTGAACAGCTTGACCACCATTTCGCGGTCGCGCAGGCGGTTGAACGCCAGGCGCTTGTTCGCGACGGTGGGTTCGCGTCCGAGCGTGATCAGCGGCTCGACCACGCGCCGCAGCTCCTTTGCCTTCGGCAACGTCGTCTTGATGGCTTCGTGACGAAGCAGCGAGTTCGTCATGTTGCGCAGCATCGCAAGGCGATGGCTGCTCGTGCGGTTCAGTTTCCGCAACCCGTGTCCGTGACGCATGGTTCTTCCTTTCTGTCTTTAACGTTAGCCGACTCTTCGATCCCTGACGGGCGGGTCGGTTGGTTGGTCACGCGGCCATCAAGCGGCGCCGCAGGCGCCCGCTTCGATGGCCGCAGCTATTCCGGCGCAATGCGTCCGGAATGACATCACTTGTCCAGGCCGGCAGGCGGCCAGTTCTCGAGCTTCATGCCGAGGGTCAGTCCGCGTGCGGCGAGCACTTCCTTGATCTCGTTGAGCGACTTGCGGCCCAGGTTCGGCGTCTTCAGCAGCTCGTTCTCGGTGCGCTGGATCAGGTCACCGATGTAATAGATGTTCTCGGCCTTCAGGCAGTTGGCCGAACGGACCGTCAGTTCGAGGTCGTCGACCGGGCGCAGCAGGATCGGATCGACCTGCGGCGAGCGCGACGAGGCAGCCGCCGACGTCTCCGCCATGCCCTCGAGCGCACCGAAGACCTGCAACTGGTCCATCAGGATGCGGGCCGACTGGCGCACCGCCTCTTCCGGGGTGATCGCGCCATTGGTCTCGATCGTCATCACGAGCTTGTCGAGGTCCGTGCGCTGCTCCACGCGCGCCGCTTCCACCGCATACGACACCCGCTTGACCGGCGAGAACGATGCATCCATGACGATGCGCCCGATCGTCTTCGAGTGATCGTCGCGGAACGCACGCACGTTGCCCGGCACATAACCACGGCCCTTCTCGACCTTGAGCTGCATTTCCAGGTGGCCGCCGCCGGACAGGTGCGCCACGATGTGATCCGGGTTCACGATCTCGACGTCGTGCGGCAGCTCGATATCACCGGCCGTCACCACGCCTTCGCCTTCCTTGCGCAGCGTCAGCGTGACTTCGTCACGGTTATGCAGCTTGAAGACGATGCCCTTCAGATTGAGCAGGATGTCGACGACGTCCTCGCGCACACCGTCGACCGTCGAGTACTCGTGCACGACGCCGGTCATCTGCGCTTCGGTCGGCGCGTAGCCGACCATCGACGACAACAGGATGCGCCGCAGCGCGTTGCCGAGCGTGTGGCCGTAGCCCCGCTCGAACGGTTCCATCGTGACGATGGCGGCGTTCGGGCCGACCGCTTCGACCTCGATTGCGCGCGGCTTCAGTAGTGCTGTGCTTGTCATTGCTGTTCCCTTCAATACCCTCGGCTCGTTACGCCGATAAGGCTGATGGTTAGGGCTGGTGAGGATTCGAAATCGGGCGCCCGAACCGATTCCGTCGCCGGACCTCGAAGCGGGCCGGCGCCCCCGAACTCGTTATCGCGAATACAACTCGACGACCAGCGACTCGTTGACGTCCTGCGCCACTTCGCCGCGATCCGGCAGTTGCTTGAACTTGCCTTCCATCTTCTTCGCGTCGACGTCGACCCAGGACGGAAAGCCCGAACCCTCGGCCAGCGTCAGCGCTTCCTGGATGCGACCCTGCTTCTTGGCCTTCTCGCGCACCGTGATGATGTCGCCGGACTTCACCAGCATCGAAGGAATGCCCGCGGTATCGCCGTTGAGAGCGATCGCACGATGCCCCACCAGCTGGCGCGCCTCGGCACGGGTCGCGCCGAAGCCCATGCGGTACACGACGTTGTCCAGGCGCGATTCGAGCAGCATGATCAGGTGCTCGCCCGTATTGCCCTTGCGGCGCGACGCCTCCTGGTAATAGCGGCGGAACTGGCGTTCGAGCACGCCATACATGCGCTTGAGCTTCTGCTTCTCGCGCAGCTGCGTGCCGTAGTCCGACTGGCGGGCACCCGAGGTGCGGCCGTGCTGACCCGGCTTCGAATCCGCCTTCGCCTTCGAATCGAAGGCGCGCCGCGAACTCTTGAGAAACAGATCGGTGCCCTCGCGACGCGAGAGCTTGAGTTTCGGTCCTGTGTAACGTGCCACTTCAGTCTTCCTTTCATCCTGCGGCTCGCCGCATTAAGTCACAGCCCGAAGCCGCGACACCAGGGCAGTTACCTGCCCTTGTAATGAAAAATTTCGACTGGCTCCGCCAGCGAAATTTTCAAACGCAATCCGCGCGAAAGTAGGTTTGCACTTTCGCGCGCCTGCCTATACGCGTCGGCGCTTCGGCGGCCGCACGCCGTTGTGCGGAACCGGCGTGATGTCCTGGATCGACGTCACGCGAATGCCGACCGCATTCAGCGCGCGCACCGACGACTCGCGGCCGGGGCCGGGGCCGGTGATGCGCACTTCGACGTTCTTGATGCCGTGCTCCTGCGCTGCGCGACCGGCGTTCTCGGCCGCAACCTGAGCCGCGAACGGCGTCGACTTGCGCGAGCCCTTGAAGCCCTGGCCGCCCGAACTCGCCCACGACAGCGCGTTGCCCTGACGATCGGTGATCGTGATGATCGTGTTGTTGAAGGATGCGTGGACGTGCGCAATCCCGTCGGAGACGATCTTCTTGACCTTCTTGCGGGCGCGCTGCTGAGGCGGCAACCTGCTGCGGGGACGGATTCTTCGCCATCGATTACCTTCCTTTCTTCAGCGACACGCCGGCCTTGCGCGGGCCCTTGCGCGTACGAGCATTGGTGCGGGTGCGCTGGCCGCGGACCGGAAGGCCACGGCGATGCCGCACGCCGCGATAGGTGCCGAGATCGATCAGGCGCTTGATCGACAGCTGGATCTCGCGCCGCAGGTCACCTTCGACCGTCGTGCGGGCGATCTCCTCGCGAATGCGCTCGAGTTCAGCGTCGTTCAGCTCCTTGATCTTCTTGGAGTAGGGAACGGCGGCTGCATCGAGGATGGCGCGCGCACGCGCGCGTCCGATGCCATAGATCGCCGTCAGGCCGATCTCGGCGTGCTGATGCGGCGGAATGTTGATACCGACAATACGAGCCATTACATACCTCGGTTTGTTGAGCCCTGCACGCCCGGCCTCACCCCTGGCGCTGCTTGTGACGCGGATCGGTGCAGATCACGCGCACGACACGCTTGCGGCGGATGATCTTGCACTTGCGGCACATCTTCTTGACGGAAGCCATCACTTTCATCTTGTTCTCCAACCGCGCTACTTGGCGCGGAACACTATGCGGGCCCGCGACAGGTCATAAGGGGTCAGTTCCACCGTGACCTTGTCGCCCGGGAGGATCCGGATGTAGTGCATCCGCATCTTTCCGGAGATATGCCCCAGCACCACATGCCCGTTTTCCAGCTTCACCCGGAACGTGGCGTTCGGGAGATTCTCGAGAATCTCCCCCTGCATCTGGATCGCGTCGTCCTTGGCCATCGTGTGAGTCAGCGTGGCAGCTGCCCGCCGAATCCCTTGAAATTGGCCTTCTTCAGCAGCGATTCGTACTGATGCGTCATCAGGTACGCCTGAACCTGCGCCATGAAGTCCATTGTCACGACGACGACGATCAAGAGCGACGTGCCACCGAAGTAAAACGGCACGGAAAAGCGCGCGTTCAGGAATTCCGGCACCAGGCAGACAAACGTTATGTAGATCGCGCCGGCCAGCGTCAGTCGCATCAGGATCTTGTCGATGTAGCGCGCGGTCTGATCGCCCGGCCGGATGCCCGGCACGAAGGCGCCGCTCTTCTTCAGGTTGTCGGCCGTCTCCTTGCTGTTGAAGACGAGCGCTGTGTAGAAGAAGCAGAAGAACACGATCAGGGACGCGTACAGGAACATGTACAGCGGCTGTCCCGGCGAAAGCGCCGCCGCCAGGTCCCGGATCCAGCGCGTCGCGTCGCCGGTCGTGAACCAGCTCGCCAGCGTGGCCGGGAACAGGATCAGCGACGAGGCGAAAATCGGCGGAATCACGCCCGACATGTTGAGCTTGAGCGGCAGGAACGAGCTCTGGCCGCCATAGATCTTGTTGCCGACCTGGCGCTTGGCGTAGTTCACCGTGATCTTGCGCTGCCCGCGCTCGACGAACACGACGAACGCCGTGACGAGCACGATCAGCGCAATGATGAAGATCGCCGCCAGCGGGTTGATGCCGCCGGTGCGCACGAGTTCGAAAAGTCCCCCGATCGCATTGGGCAGTCCGGCCACGATTCCGGCGAAGATCACGATGGAGATGCCGTTGCCGAGTCCCCGCTCGGTGATCTGCTCGCCCAGCCACATCAGGAACATCGTCCCGGTCACGAGCGACACGACGCAGACGAAGCGGAACATCAGGCCGGGATCCAGCACCAGACCCTGCTGCGACTCGAGCGCCACTGAAATGCCGATCGCCTGGAAAATCGCCAGGCCCAACGTGCCGTAACGCGTGTACTGCGTGATCTTGCGCCGACCCGACTCGCCTTCCTTGCGCAGTCCCTCGAGCGAAGGCAGGACATAGGTCAGCATCTGCATGATGATCGACGCCGAGATGTACGGCATGATCCCCAGCGCGAACACCGAGAAGCGCGACAGCGCGCCACCCGAGAACATGTTGAACAGGCCGAGGATGCCGCCCTGCTGCGTGTTGAAAAGTTGCCGCAACTGATCCGGGTCGATGCCCGGCACCGGGATGTGCGTGCCAACGCGATAGACGAGCAGCGCCATCATCAGGAAGAACAGGCGACGCTTCAGGTCGCCGTACTTGCCCGTGCTGCCGATCGTCGGTGATGCGCTAGTCGCCACGCGAGAATGTCCTGTTTACGTCAGGTAAGGCCGATCACTGCTTCTTCGATGGCGCTTTTTCGGCCGGCTTTTCGGCCGGCTTGTTTACCGCTGCCTTGATTGCCGCCGCCTTGTCCGCGGCCGCCTTCATTGCCGCTGCCCTCTTCGCCGTGTCCGGCGTCACCGCGGGTTCGGTCACTGAGCCACCGGCCGCCTCGATCGCGGCCTTCGCGCCCTTGGTGACACCGATGCCGCGCACGGTCACCTTGCGCGACAGCTCGCCAGTCTTGACGACGCGCGCATCGAGCGCGAGCGACGAGACCACGCCCGCCTGCTTCAGGACTGCGAGGTCGATTTCTTCGATGCCAAGGCGCTGCAGGTCCGCCAGCCGCACGACTTCCACATACCGGCGCGTAAGCGACGTGAAGCCGCGCTTCGGCAGGCGGCGATACAGCGGCATCTGGCCGCCCTCGAACCCGACCTTGTGAAAGCCGCCGGCGCGGGACTTCTGGCCCTTGTGGCCGCGGCCCGCCGTTTTGCCCCAGCCGGAGCCGATGCCGCGACCCACGCGGTGGCGCGCACTCTTGCTGCCCGCGGCGGGCTTCAGATTGTTCAGGCGCATCTTCGACCCCTGTGCTTAGCCGCCGACCCGAACCAGGTAGGCAACCTTGTTGATCATTCCGCGCACGGCCGGCGTGTCTTCCAGCTCGCGCGTCTGGTGCATCTTCTTGAGACCCAGGCCGAGCACGGTCGCCTGATGCGACGCCTTTGCGGAAACCGGGCTTTTGACCAGCGTGACCTTGAGCATCTTCTTCATCATGTTTCTCCGGCTCAGCCGAACACTTCCTCGACCGACTTGCCGCGCTTGGCCGCGATTTCCGCCGGCGTGCGCAGCTTGCTCAGCGCATCGAGCGTGGCGCGCACCAGGTTGTACGGGTTGGTCGAACCGTGCGACTTGGCGACGATGTTGCGAATGCCCATGACGTCGAACACCGCGCGCATCGGCCCGCCTGCAATGACGCCGGTACCTTCCGCCGCCGGCGACAGCATCACGCGCGACGCGCCATGCTTGCCTTCGACAAAGTGGTGCACCGTTCCGTTCTTCAGCGGCATCTTCGCCATGGCGCGGCGCGCCTTTTCCATCGCCTTCTGGACCGACACCGGCACTTCGCGTGCCTTGCCCTTGCCCATGCCGATGCGGCCATCGCCGTCGCCGACCACGGTCAGCGCGGCAAAACCCAGGATGCGACCGCCTTTCACCACCTTGGTGACGCGGTTGATCGCGATCATCTTTTCCTTGATGCCGTCGTCACGATCCTCGGAGACGACACCTTTCGGTTGCACTCGTGCCATGTGGCTGCCCCTTAGAACTTCAGTCCGGCTTCACGCGCGGCGTCCGCCAGCGCCTTGACCCGGCCGTGGAATCGGTACCCGGCGCGATCGAAAGCCACGCTCTCGATACCGGCCGCCTTCGCCTTCTGCGCGATGCGGGTCCCGACGATTTTGGCGGCATCGACGTTGCCGCCCTTGCCCTTGGCCGACGCGAGTTGCGTACGCACCTCCGGCTCCACCGTCGAAGCGGTCGCCAGGACTTTGCCGCCGTCCGCGGAAACCACGCTCGCGTAGATGTGCACGTTGGTCCGGTTGACGGTCAGTCGCTCGATCTTCTGCAGCGCGATGCGGGCGCGAGTGGCGCGGGCACGGCGGAGACGGGATTCCTTCTTCTCAATCATGATGACCTCTCGCCGCCTTACTTCTTCTTGGTCTCTTTGATGACCACGACCTCGTCGGCGTAGCGCACGCCCTTGCCCTTGTAGGGCTCCGGCGGCTTGTAGCCTCGGACTTCAGCCGCGACCTGGCCGACCTTCTGCTTGTCGGCCCCCTTGATGACGATCTCGGTCTGAGTCGGGGTTTCGCACTTCACGCCTACGGGCATCTGGTGCACCACCGGATGCGAGAAGCCGAGTGACAGGTTGAGCTTGTCGCCCTGGGCCTGTGCTCGGTAACCGACACCGACCAGCGTGAGCTTCTTCGCGAAGCCCTTGGAGACGCCCTGGACCATGCCAGCCACCAGCGCGCGCATCGTCCCGCTCATCGCGTTGGCTTCACGCGACTCGTCGGCGGCGGCAAACGACACCTTGCCGTCCGCCAGTGCAACCTTGACGCGGCTCGACAGCGACTGCTGCAAAGTGCCCAGCGGCCCCTTGACCGTGATGTTGTCGGCGCCGATCTGGACGTCCACGCCCTTTTCGACCGTCACCGGGATTCGTGCAACTCGAGACATGTCTTCCTCCGCCCGTTACGCGACGTAGCAGAGGACTTCGCCGCCGACGCCCTGACTGCGCGCCCTGCGGTCAGTCATCACGCCGCGCGAGGTCGAAACGATCGCCACGCCGAGGCCGTTCATCACGGCCGGAATGTCGTCACGGCCCTTGTAGACGCGTAGCCCCGGACGCGACACGCGCTCGAGGCTCTCGATGACCGGGCGGCCGGCGTAGTACTTCAGGCCGATACGCAGTTCCGGCTTGCCGTCGTTGGCATGTACTTGGAAGCCCTCGATGTAGCCCTCGTCCTTCAGGACCTGGGCAATGGCCACCTTGACTTTCGACGACGGCATCGCGACTTCAGGCTTCTCGACCCGCTGTGCATTGCGGATGCGGGTCAGCATGTCGGCGATGGGATCACTCATGCTCATGTGCGTTCCTCGCTTACCAGCTGGCCTTGGTCAGGCCTGGGATGTCACCGCGCATCGCGGCCTCACGGATCTTGGCGCGCGCGAGCCCGAACTTGCGGAACGTGCCGCGCGGGCGACCGGTCAGCGCGCAACGATTGCGCAACCGCGTCGGGCTGGCATTGCGCGGCAATGCCTGCAGGCGCTTCATCGCATCCATGCGCTCATCCATCGAGCGCGCCTGGTCGGCAATGATGGTCTTGAGCTCGGCGCGCTTTGCGGCGTGCTTCTTGACCGCGGCTTCGCGCTTCGCTTCGCGATTAACTAATGCGAGTTTCGCCATTCTCCCCTCGCTCAATTACGGAACGGGAACCGGAACGCGGCGAGAAGCGCCTTGGCTTCGTCGTCCGACTTCGCGGTCGTCGTGATGCTGATGTTCATGCCACGGAGCTTGTCGATCTTGTCGTACTCGATCTCCGGGAAAATGATCTGTTCCTTCAGGCCGATGTTGTAGTTGCCACGACCGTCGAACGCACGACCCGACACCCCGCGGAAGTCGCGCACCCGAGGCAGCGCCACCGTGATCAGGCGGTCGAGGAACTCGTACATCCGCTCGCCGCGCAGCGTCACCATCGTCCCGATTGCGAGGTCTTCGCGGATCTTGAAGTTCGCGATGGCCTTGCGTGCCTTGGTTACCACCGGCTTCTGGCCGGCAATCTTGGTCAGGTCGCCGACGGCCATGTCGATGTTCTTCTTGTCGTTGACCGCCTCGCCGACGCCCATGTTCAGCGTGATCTTCGTAATGCGAGGCACCTGCATCACGGACTTGTAGCCAAACTTGCCCATGAGTTCAGGCACGACCTTTTCGCGGTACTGGCTGTGAAAACGCGCCATGTCCGATCCCCTTACTGCTTAGCGCCGACGACGGCGCCGTTGCTCTTGAACACGCGCAGCCTCTTGCCGTCGACCAGCTTGATGCCGACGCGGTCGCCCTTGCTGGTGGCCGGATTGAAAAGCATGACGTTCGACTGGTCGATCGGCATCGTCTTGTCGATGATCCCGCCGGTCTCACCCTTGAGCGGGTTCGGACGGACGTGCTTCTTCACGACGTTGATCCCCTCGACGACGAGGTGCGAACCATCGACCCGGCGCAGCACAACACCGCGCTTGCCCTTGTCCCTGCCTGCGATGACGACGATCTCGTCGCCCTTGCGGATACGTTCCATGTCCGCGCTCCCTTAGAGAACTTCCGGCGCCAGCGACACGATCTTCATGAAGCGCTCGGTACGCAGCTCGCGCGTGACCGGGCCGAAGATGCGGGTGCCGATGGGCTCCAGCTTGGCGTTGAGCAGCACGGCCGCGTTGCTGTCGAACTTGATCGCGGAACCATCGCCGCGGCGCAGGCCCTTGGCGGTGCGCACGACAACGGCGCTGTAGACCTCGCCCTTTTTGACGCGACCGCGTGGCGCGCACTCCTTGATCGTCACCTTGATGACGTCGCCAATGTTCGCGTAGCGGCGCTTGGAGCCGCCCAGCACCTTGATACACATCACCGAACGGGCGCCGGTGTTGTCGGCGACGTCCAGCATCGTCTGCATCTGAATCATGGCTATCGCATCCCAACTTGAACCGCGGATCGGACTTCGAAAGTTCGAAATCGCGACGCTACGGTCAGTCTTGGTCCCGTGCGGGTTGAGGAGCCTGCAATGCGTCCGTCCTGTGCCCTGCCGCCGGCGGGGGGACGGGGCGCACCGTCGCGCTCCGGAAAACTGCCTTCTTCTTACTGCAACCTTGCCCGCTGACTGCTCGGGACTGACCGTCGGCGCCATCTCGCACTGCGCCTGACGCACTTCACTTCTATCAACGCGTCCAGTTTCGGTTCGACGGACCCAGCGATGGATCCAGAAGACTCCCTTCAAACGCGAAGCCGATCATTCTACCTACTTTCGCCGCACTGCCGCAAGCGCTAGATCGCCTGGACCGCTTCGACCACGCGGGTGACGGTCCAGGACTTCGTCTTGGACAGTGGTCGCGACGAAGCGATCTCGACGATGTCGCCTTCGTTCAGGGCGTCGGTGGAGTCGTGTGCGTGGTACTTGTTCGACTTGACGACGTACTTGCCGTACACGGGGTGCTTCACACGCCGCTCGACCAGCACCGTCACCGTCTTGTCCATCTTGTTGCTGACCACCTTGCCGACCAGGGTGCGCGTCAGCGCCTTCTTCTCAGCGTTCATTTGGCCTTCGCCTTCTGGGTCAGGATAGTCCGCGCCCGGGCGATATCACGCCGCGTGTTGCGGATCTGGCTGGTGTTCTGCAGTTGCTGCGTGGCCTTCTGCATGCGCAGCGAGAAGTGCGCTTTCTGCAGCTCCTGCAGCTCTTTGGTCAGCGCGTCGGAATCCTTCGCGCGCATTTCCTTCGTGTTCATCGTTCCGTCTCCTTAGGTCCCGAGCTGGCGGACGACGAACGTCGTCTTCAGCGGCAGCTTCGCTGCCGCCAGCGCGAACGCCTCGCGCGCGAGCGCTTCGGTCACGCCATCCAATTCGTAGACCACGTTGCCTGGCCGCACTTCGGCGACCCAGTACTCCGGGTTGCCCTTGCCGTTGCCCATGCGCACTTCCGCCGGCTTCTGGGAGATCGGCTTGTCCGGAAACACGCGGATCCACACGCGGCCACCACGCTTGATGTGGCGGCTGATCGCGCGACGAGCCGCCTCGATCTGGCGCGCCGTCAGGCGTCCGCGTTCGGTGACCTTGAGGCCGAACTCACCAAAGGAAACATGGGCGCCGCGCAGCGCGAGGCCGCGGTTGCGACCCTTCTGCTCCTTGCGATACTTGCGTCGAGCGGGTTGCAGCATGACTTACTCTCCGTCTTTCGCGCCGCCTTCAGTCGGCGTCTTGACCGCGACCTTGCGCACGCGCTTGACCACCGGCTTGGCAGCGTCGTCCTTGGGCTTGTCCGCAGGCGCAGCCGTGGGTGTCGCCGCGTCCGCAGCCACTTCAGTTCCGGTCTTGCGGGCGCGCTTGGCGGGGGCCTTGCCTGCCGGCCGGCTGTCGGGACGGCCTTCGGGGCGGCGCGGGCGGCGCTCATCGCGCTCCGGTGCCGGAGTGTCCGTCGCTGCCGGGGCGTCGTTACGGCCCAGCGTGTCGCCCTTGTACACCCAGCACTTGACGCCGATGACGCCGTAGGTGGTCTTGGCTTCCGAGAAACCGTAGTCGATGTCAGCGCGCAGCGTGTGCAGCGGCACGCGGCCTTCGCGGTACCACTCGGTGCGCGCGATTTCGATGCCGTTGAGCCGCCCCGCGCTCATGATCTTGATGCCCTGCGCGCCGAGTCGCATCGCGTTCTGCATCGCGCGCTTCATCGCGCGGCGGAACATGATGCGCTTCTCGAGCTGCTGCGTGATCGAGTCGGCGATCAACTGCGCGTCCAACTCCGGCTTGCGGATTTCCTCGATGTTGACGTGCACTGGCACGCCGAGCATCTTCTGCAGTGTTGCCTTCAGCGCCTCGATGTCCTCGCCCTTCTTGCCGATGACGACACCCGGACGCGCCGAGTAGATCGTGATGCGGGCGTTCTTGGCTGGACGCTCGATCACGATGCGGCCGACCGAGGCGCTGCGCAGCTTCTTGCGCAGAAACTCGCGGACCTTGAGGTCCTCCTGCAGCATCTTCGGGAACGCCGGACCGGTCGCGAACCACCGCGAGGCCCAGTTACGGGTGACCGCGAGACGGAAGCCGGTGGGATTGATCTTTTGACCCATTGTTCACCTATTTCTTGGGTTTGGCGTCGCCGACCGTCACGAAGATGTGGCAGGTCTGTTTACCGATGCGGGCGCCGCGACCCTTCGCACGCGCTCCGAAGCGGCTCAACGTCGCCGCCTTCTCGACCAGGATGCTGGTCACACGCAGTTCGTCGATGTCAGCGCCGTCGTTATGCTCGGCATTGGCGATCGCGGATTCCAGCGCCTTCTTGATGATGCCGGCGGCCTTCTTCTGCGTGAAGCCAAGGATGTTGAGCGCCTTGTCGACCGGCTTGCCGCGTATGAGATCGGCCACCAGCCGTCCCTTCTGGGCCGACAGCCGGACTCCGCGGACTGATGCACTAGTTTCCATCGTCATCACCTTACTTCTTCGCCACGGCGGTCTTCTTGTCCGCCGCGTGACCCTTGAAGGTCCGGGTCAGCGCAAACTCGCCGAGCTTGTGTCCGACCATGTTTTCGTTGATGTAGACCGGCACGTGCTGCTTGCCGTTGTGCACGGCAATCGTCAGACCGATGAATTCCGGCAGGATCATCGAGCGGCGCGACCAGGTCTTGATCGGCTTCTTGTCGCGGGTTGCCTGCGCCGTTTCCACTTTCTTCAGCAGATGCCCGTCGACAAACGGGCCCTTTTTCAGAGAACGAGACATTCAGGACCCCTTACTTGCGATTGCGTCGCTGCACGATCATCGAATCCGTGCGCTTGTTGTTGCGGGTGCGGTAGCCCTTAGCCAGCTGACCCCACGGGCTGACCGGATCACGCTTGGTGCCGGTGCGGCCTTCGCCGCCGCCATGCGGGTGATCGACCGGGTTCATCGCCACGCCACGCACCGTCGGCCGCACACCACGCCAGCGCATCGCACCGGCCTTGCCGATCTGGCGCAGGTTGTTCTCTTCGTTGCCCACCTCGCCGATCGTCGCGCGGCAGTCGATCAGCACGCGGCGGATCTCGCCGGAGCGCAGCCGCAACTGGGCATACGTGCCTTCGCGCGCCAGCAACTGCACTGACGTGCCGGCCGCGCGCGCCAGCTGCGCGCCCTTGCCCGGCAGCATCTCGACGCAGTGCACGGTCGTGCCGACCGGGATGTTGCGCAGGGGCAGCGTGTTACCGACACGGATCGGCGCCTCGTTGCCGCTCATGAGCTGCGCTCCGACCGTAAGCCCCTTGGGCGCGATGACGTAGCGGCGCTCGCCGTCCGCATAGACCAGCAGCGCAATGTGCGCCGAGCGGTTCGGGTCGTACTCCAGGCGCTCGACCTTGGCCGACGACGCCATCCTTCGCGCGCTTGAAGTCGATCACGCGGTAATGCTGCTTGTGACCGCCGCCCATGTGGCGCGTCGTGATGCGCCCGGTGTTGTTGCGGCCAGACGAGCGCGTCTTTTTCTCGAGCAGACCCGCGAACGGCTTGCCCTTGTGCAGCTTGTCGTTGACGACCTTGACCAGCCCGCGCCGGCCGGCAGACGTCGGTTTGACCTTGACGAGTGCCATTACTTCACCTCTTGCGCGAAGTTGATTTCCTGACCCTCTTTCAGGCTCACGTACGCCTTGCGCACGTTCCCGCGCTTGCCGGTGAAGCGGCCGAAGCGCTTGTTCTTGCCCTTTTGGTTCAGGATGGAAACCTTGTCGACCTGCACCTTGAACAGGTGCTCGACAGCGGCCTTGACTTCCTGCTTGGTGGCGTCCTGCATAACGCGGAACGCGACCTGGTCGTTCTTCTCACCGATCATCGTGCTCTTTTCGGAAACGATCGGCGCCAGCAGCACGCTGTACAGACGGTCCTGACGGGTTGGCGTGCTCATCCCCACATCTCCTCGAGCTTGGCGATCGCCTGCTTGGTCACGATCACCTTCTTGTAGTGGATCAGTGACAGCGGGTCCGCATAGCGCGGCTCGACGATCAGCACGTTCTTCAGGTTGCGCGAGGCGAGATACAGGTTCTCGTCGAAGGCATCCGTGATGATCAGCACCGACTCCAGACCCATCGCCTTGAGCTTCTCGGCCAGTTGCTTGGTCTTTGGCGAATCAACCGCCAGGCTGTCCACGACGGCGATGCGGTCGTCACGCGCCAGCTTCGACAGGATCGACGTCATGCCGGCGCGGTACATCTTCTTGTTGACCTTCTGCGAGAAATTCTCGTCCGGCGAATTCGGAAAGGTGCGGCCACCGCCACGCCAGATCGGGCTCGAGGTCATGCCGGCACGCGCACGGCCGGTGCCCTTCTGACGCCACGGCTTGCGAGTCGAGTGCTTGACAGTCGTCCGATCCTTCTGCGCACGCGTGCCCTGCCGCGCGTTGGCCTGGTAGGCGACCACGATCTGGTGCACCAGCGCTTCGTTGAATTCACGGCCGAACAACGTCTCCGGCGCCGGCGTCGTGCCGGCAGCCTGGCCCTGGGCGTTCAATAGCTTGAGTTCCATCGCGTCCCCTTAGGCCTTCGGCGCCTTGGCCTTGGCGGCCGGACGCACGATCACATTGCCACCGGCGGATCCCGGAACCGCACCCCTCACCAGCAGCAGACCGCGTTCGGCATCGATCCGCGCGACCACGAGGTTCTGCGTCGTGCGCTGCTCGTCACCGAGGTGCCCAGCCATGCGCTTGCCGGGAAACACGCGGCCCGGATCCTGCCGGTTGCCGATCGAGCCCGGGGCGTTGGTCGACACGGAGTTGCCGTGCGTGGCGCGGTTGGACGAAAAGTGATGCCGCTTGATGGCGCCAGCGAAGCCCTTGCCGATCGTCACGCCGGTGACGTCGACCTTCTGCCCGACGCTGAAGATGTCGAGTCCAATTGCGGTTCCCGTCTTCAGATCGGCCGCCTTGGCGGCGTCGACCCGGAACTCACGCAGCACCGATCCCGCCTCGACGCCGGACTTGGCGTAGTGGCCAGCTTGCGGCTTGGCAACACGGGAGGACTTGCGGGTGCCGTAGGCGACCTGGACCGCGGTGTAGCCGTCGGTCTCAGGCGTCTTGACCTGACTGACGCGGTTGTTGGACACGTCGAGCACCGTGACCGGGACGGATTCGCCGTCATCGGTGAAGATGCGCGTCATGCCGACCTTGCGGCCCAATAGGCCGAGCGTCGAGCGAGCTTCGCTCATTCTTATCTCCATCCCCGGCTTCGATTGGCCGGGACCAAAAAATTTCGCGTTATCGCGATTGTTGCTGCCGGGGCCGATTATTGCTACGGAGGCCGGCCGGCAGCGAAAAGAGCCTGCGATTCTAGCCGAAGGGGCTCGTCTGAGGCAAGCCGCCCGTTACTGCACCTTGATCTCGACGTCGACACCGGCCGGCAGGTCGAGCTTCATCAGCGCGTCCACCGTCTTGTCGGTCGGGTCGATGATGTCCATCAGCCGCTGGTGCGTACGCATCTCGAGCTGATCGCGCGACGTCTTGTTGACGTGCGGCGAGCGCAGGATGTCGAAACGCTGGATGCGGGTCGGCAGCGGAACCGGTCCGCGGACCACGGCGCCGGTGCGCTTGGCCGTGTCCACGATCTCCAGCGCCGACTGGTCGATCAGCTTGTAGTCAAACGCCTTCAGGCGAATGCGAATGCGTTGGCTTTGCATGTCAATTCCTCTTCAAAGAGCGAGAGGCCGGCACCCGACAGGCGCCGGCCTTAGTTTCAGGCGAGTCTTCCCTACTCGACGATCTTGGCCACCACGCCGGCGCCGACGGTGCGGCCGCCTTCGCGGATGGCAAAGCGCAGTCCTTCTTCCATCGCGATCGGTGCGATCAGCGCCACATCCATCTGGATGTTGTCGCCCGGCATCACCATCTCGGTGCCGGCCGGCAACTGGATCGAGCCCGTCACATCGGTCGTGCGGAAGTAAAACTGCGGCCGATAGCCATTGAAGAACGGCGTGTGTCGGCCGCCCTCTTCCTTGGACAGCACATACACCTCGGCCTTGAACTTGGTGTGCGGCGTGATCGAGCCGGGCTTGGCCAGCACCTGGCCGCGCTCGACTTCCTCGCGCTTGGTGCCGCGCAGCAGCACCCCGACGTTGTCACCGGCCTGGCCCTGGTCCAGGAGCTTGCGGAACATCTCGACCCCGGTGCAGGTGGTCTTCAGCGTGGGCTTGATGCCGATGATCTCGATTTCATCACCGACCTTGACGATGCCGCGCTCGATCCGCCCGGTCACCACGGTGCCGCGACCGGAGATGGAGAACACGTCTTCGACCGGCATCAGGAAGGCGCCGTCGATGGCGCGCTCGGGCGTCGGGATGTAGCTGTCGAGCGCCTCGGCGAGCTTCATGATGGACTGCTCGCCCAGCTCGCCCTTGTCGCCTTCGAGCGCCATCTTGGCGCTGCCCTTGACGATGGGAATGTCGTCGCCCGGAAACTCGTACTTGCTGAGCAGCTCGCGCACTTCGAGCTCGACCAGCTCGAGCAGCTCGGCATCGTCGACCATGTCGACCTTGTTCATGTAGACGATGATGTAGGGCACCCCGACCTGGCGCGCGAGCAGGATGTGCTCGCGGGTCTGCGGCATGGGGCCATCAGCGGCACTGACCACCAGGATCGCGCCGTCCATCTGGGCGGCACCGGTGATCATGTTCTTGACGTAGTCGGCATGGCCCGGGCAGTCGACGTGGGCGTAGTGCCGGTTCTTGGTCTCGTACTCGACGTGGGCGGTGTTGATGGTGATGCCGCGCGCCTTCTCCTCCGGCGCCGCATCGATCTGGTCGTACGCCTTGGCCTCGCCACCGTACAGCTTCGATAACACCAAGGTCATCGCCGCCGTCAAGGTCGTCTTGCCATGATCAACGTGCCCAATCGTCCCCACATTCACATGCGGCTTCGTACGCTCAAACTTGCCTTTTGCCATCGCTAGGTCCTCAAAGAACGGTTGTTCGTATTGTGTTGAACGCTACTTCGTTTTGGCGGTGATCACGGCCTCGGCGACGGTCTTAGGCGCCTCGGCGTAGTGCTTGAACTCCATCGTGTAGGTCGCCCGCCCCTGCGTCAGCGAACGCAGCGTGGTCGAGTAGCCGAACATCTCGGCCAGCGGCACCTCGGCGCGAATCGCCTTGCCGCCGCCCGGAATGTCGTCCATGCCCTGGATCACGCCGCGGCGCGACGACAGGTCGCCCATGACGTCGCCCATCTTCTCTTCAGGCGTCTCGACCTCGACGGCCATGATCGGCTCGAGCAGCGCCGGCGAGGCGGCGCGCATGCCGTCCTTGAAGCCCATCGAGGCCGCCATCTTGAATGCGTTCTCGTTCGAGTCGACCTCGTGGTACGAGCCGAAGTGCAGCGTCACCTTGACGTCGACCACCGGATAGCCTGCCAGCACACCGGCCTTCAGCGTTTCATTGACGCCCTTCTCGACGGCCGGGATGTACTCGCGCGGCACCACGCCGCCCTTGATCGCATCGACGAAAGCGAAGCCCGTGCCCGGCACCTGCGGCTCGAGCTTCAGCACGACGTGGCCGTACTGGCCGCGACCACCGGACTGCTTGATGAACTTGCCCTCGGCGTTCTCGACGGTCTTGCGGATCGTTTCGCGATAAGCCACCTGGGGCTTGCCGACCGAGGCTTCGACGCCAAATTCGCGCTTCATGCGGTCGACCAGGATCTCCAGGTGCAGCTCGCCCATGCCGGAGATGATCGTCTGGCCGGACTCGTCGTCCGTGTGAACGCGGAACGACGGATCTTCCTGCGCCAGGCGATTGAGCGCGATGCCCATCTTTTCCTGGTCGGCCTTGGTCTTGGGCTCGACTGCCTGGGAAATCACCGGCTCCGGGAAGATCATCCGCTCGAGCGTGATGACCTTGTCGGGGTCGCACAGCGTGTCACCGGTGGTGACGTCCTTCATGCCGACCGCCGCCGCGATGTCGCCCGCGCACACTTCCTTGATCTCGTCGCGCTGGTTGGCGTGCATCTGCAGCAAGCGACCGACGCGCTCCTTGCGGCTCTTGATCGAATTGATGACCGTGTCGCCGGACTTCAGCACGCCGGAATACACACGCAGGAATGTGAGCTGACCGACATACGGGTCGGTCATGATCTTGAACGCCAGCGCGGCGAAGGGTGCTTCGTCGTTCGCCGGGCGCTCTTCGGAGACGCCGCGGTCGTTCTCGCCCATGACGGCCGGACGATCGACAGGGCTCGGCAGGTATTCGACGACGGCGTCGAGCATCGCCTGCACGCCCTTGTTCTTGAAGGCCGAGCCGCACAGCATCGGCGTGATCTCGTGCGCGATCGTGCGGTGACGCAGACCGAGCTTGATCTCGGCTTCCGTCAGCGCGGTGCCCTCGAGGTACTTGTTCATCAGTTCCTCGTTGGCTTCGGCGGCCGCCTCGACCATCTTCTCGCGCCACTCCTTGGCGGTGTCGGCGAGTTCGGCCGGGATCTCCGCGTACTCGAATTTCATGCCCTTGGAAGCTTCGTCCCAGAAGATCGCCTTCATCTTGACGAGGTCCACCACACCCTTGAAGTTGTCTTCCGAGCCGATCGGGATCTGGATCGCCACCGGATTGGCCTTCAGACGCAGACGCATCTGCTCGTAGACCTTGAAGAAGTTCGCACCCGTGCGGTCCATCTTGTTGACGAACGCCAGCCGTGGCACACCATACTTGTTGGCCTGGCGCCAGACGGTTTCCGACTGCGGCTGCACGCCGCCCACCGCGCAATAGACCATGCACGCGCCGTCCAGAACGCGCATCGAACGCTCGACCTCGATCGTGAAGTCGACGTGGCCCGGCGTGTCGATGATGTTGATGCGGTGCTCGGGGAAGCTGAGATCCATCCCCTTCCAGAACGTGGTCGTCGCGGCCGACGTGATCGTGATGCCACGCTCCTGCTCCTGCTCCATCCAGTCCATCGTCGCGGCGCCTTCATGCACCTCGCCGAGCTTGTGGTTGACGCCGGTATAAAACAGGATCCGCTCAGTCGTCGTTGTCTTCCCGGCGTCGATATGCGCCGAGATGCCGATGTTCCGATACCGCTCGATGGGGGTCTTGCGTGCCATAAGGCTCACCTAGTAAACCTCGCTGCGGAACGGCTTGTGGTCGGTCCGCACAGAAAATTCGTTAGAAGCGGAAATGCGCGAACGCCTTGTTCGCTTCCGCCATGCGATGCACTTCCTCGCGCTTCTTCATCGCGCCGCCACGGCCCTCGGCCGCTTCCATCAGTTCGCCGGCCAGGCGCAGCGGCATCGACTTCTCGCTGCGCTTCTTGGCGGCCTCACGCAACCAGCGCATGGCCAGTGCCATGCGGCGCACCGGGCGCACTTCGACCGGGACCTGGTAGTTGGCACCACCCACACGGCGACTCTTGACCTCGACCATCGGCTTCACGTTGGAAAGCGCCGCCGAGAACACTTCGAGGGCATTTTTGCCGGCCTTGGTCTCGATCTGGGTCAGGGCACCGTAGACGATGCGCTCGGCCACGGCCTTCTTGCCGTCCAGCATGATCACGTTGACGAACTTCGTGACATCCTGGGACGAGAACTTCGGATCCGGCAGGATTTCGCGCTTGGGTACTTCACGACGACGGGGCATTTCTCACCTCTTTGCTGGCTTCAGTCGTTATGCGAAGACACCGTCGGCGTCTCCACGAATGCGGCTCCATCGAAACGAGCCGCGACTTACTCGGCTGCCCGCTAGGGCCAGCAGCCGGGTTGAAAATCAGGCTGCCTTCGGACGCTTGGCGCCGTATTTCGAGCGGGACTGCTTGCGGTCCTTGACACCCTGCGTGTCGAGCGATCCGCGCACGATGTGATATCTCACACCGGGCAAGTCCTTGACGCGGCCGCCGCGAATCAAGACCACCGAGTGCTCTTGCAGGTTGTGGCCTTCGCCGCCGATGTAGGAGATCACCTCGTAGCCGTTCACAAGGCGCACCTTGGCGACCTTGCGCAGCGCCGAGTTCGGCTTCTTCGGCGTGGTCGTGTAGACGCGCGTGCAGACGCCGCGCTTCTGCGGGCTGTTCTTCAGCGCCGGGCTCTTGCTCTTGATGCGAGTCGATTCGCGCGGCTTGCGCACGAGCTGATTGATGGTTGGCATGAAGTTTCGCCTGGAAATTCGTCCGTGTTCAGAAAACCAAGGGGCGCGATGCAAAGCGCGTCGCGCAAAAACTGTTGCTGGTGGCCGGGACTGCTGTTGCTTCGGCGGCGCGGTGGGGTGCGCCTTGGACTCGACCCATTCGCGGAATTTCACGCGACCCGGCTGACCGGGAAACGACGCGCCAGAACTCAGCGCGAAGGGGGCGGGGCAAAGAGCGCAACGCCCGGGCGGGCGCCGAAAAGCTCAGCATTATCGCTAGTCGGGGCCTGCGGTGTCAAGGCAACGCACCGTGCCACAGAGTGCAGCGCCGAGAGGAAAGACGGCCCGCCGAGGCGGGCCGTCCGTGAGGCAAACCTACCGCTTGCGACGGCAATTCGACGACTATTCGGCGACTTCGGTCGACTCGTCGGCCCCGGGCTCCTCGCCGGCACCTTCGGCCGCCAGGGCCTCCATCGCAGCCAGCTGCTGCTGCTCCAGTGCGTCGGCCTCCTCCTTGTCCTTGCGGGCGCGGTGGTAGGCCAAGCCGGTGCCGGCGGGAATCAGGCGTCCAACGATGACGTTCTCCTTCAGGCCACGCAGGTCGTCCTTCTTGCCCATGATCGCCGCCTCGGTCAGGACGCGGGTGGTTTCCTGGAACGATGCCGCGGAGATGAACGAGTCGGTCGACAGCGAGGCCTTGGTGATGCCCAGCAGGATGTTGTCGTACAGCGCCGGGCGCTTGCCCTCGGCGACCGCCTTGTCGTTCTCGTCGAAGAGCTCCGAGCGCTCGACTTGCTCACCGGTGATGAACGGTGCGTCGCCCGGATCGGTGATCTGAACCCGGCGCAGCATTTGCCTCACGATGACCTCGATGTGCTTGTCGTTGATCTTCACGCCCTGCAGGCGGTAGACGTCCTGCACTTCATCGACAATGTAGCGCGCGAGCGCCTCGACGCCGAGCAGCCGCAGGATGTCGTGCGGATCGGCTGGGCCGTCGACGATCGACTCGCCGCGGTTGACGACCTGTCCGTCGTGCACCAGCAGGTGCTTGTCCTTGGTGATCAGGAACTCGTGCTCTTTACCGTCGAGATCCGTGATGATCAGCCGCTGCTTGCCCTTGGTCTCCTTGCCGAAGGTGACGGTTCCGGTGACCTCGGCCAGCATGCCAGCGTCCTTCGGTGAGCGCGCCTCGAAGAGTTCCGCAACCCGCGGCAGACCCCCCGTGATGTCGCGGGTCTTCTGCGATTCCGTCGGGATACGCGCCAGCACCTCGCCAACGCCCACCTGCTGCGCATCGCGGACAACGATCAGCGCACCGATCGGGAAACTGATCGTGACCGAGTGCTCGGTGCCGGGGATCTTCACTTCTTCACCGGCTTCGTTCATCAGCTTGACCTGCGGGCGCACACCCTTGCTCGATGCGGTGCGTCGCTTGGCGTCGATGACGACCAGGGTCGAGAGTCCGGTGACTTCGTCGATCTGCTTGGCGACAGTGACGCCTTCCTCGACGTGTTCGAACTTCACAGTGCCCGCGTACTCCGTGATGATCGGTCGGGTCAGCGGATCCCAGGTCGCGAGCGCGGTTCCAGCCTTGACCTGTTTGCCGTCGGCAGCGAGCAGCGTGGCGCCGTACGGCACCTTGTGCCGCTCGCGCTCGCGCCCGTTGTCGTCGGCGATCGTGACCTCGCCGGAGCGGCCGATCGCGACCTGTTCGCCCTTGGCATTGGTGACGTAACGCATCGTCGCGGTGAAACGCACCGTGCCGTTGCTCTTCGCTTCGACGCCGGAGGCGACGGCTGCACGCGACGCCGCCCCACCGATGTGGAACGTGCGCATTGTCAGCTGCGTGCCGGGTTCGCCGATCGACTGCGCGGCAATGACACCGACCGCTTCGCCCGAGTTCACCAGCACGCCACGGCCCAGATCGCGTCCGTAGCACTTCGCGCAGAGGCCGTAGCGCGTTTCGCAGGTGAGCGGCGTGCGCACGCGTACTTCGTCGATGCCCAGTGCCTCGATCCTCTCGACCGCATCCTCGTCGAGCAGCTCGGTCTGCGCGAACAGGACGTCCTGGGTTTCCGGGTTGATCACGTCCACCGCCGCGACTCGACCGAGGATCCGGTCACGCAGGGGCTCGATGACCTCGCCGCCTTCAACCAGCGCGCGCATCGCCACGCCGTTCGTCGTGCCGCAGTCGTCCTCGGTCACGACCAGATCCTGCGTGACGTCGACCAGGCGGCGCGTCAGGTAACCCGAGTTCGCCGTCTTAAGCGCGGTGTCGGCGAGACCCTTGCGGGCGCCGTGCGTCGAGATGAAGTACTGCAGCACGTTCAGGCCTTCGCGGAATTCGCCGTGATCGGCGTCTCGATGATCGAGCCGTCAGGCTTCGCCATCAGGCCCCGCATGCCGGCCAGCTGGCGGATCTGCGCCACCGAACCGCGGG
>CAWEPP010000013.1:0-62218 GCA_963810985.1 uncultured beta proteobacterium | reverse complement strand
ACCGGCTTGAACCAAGCGCACACGCATCGATGACTCCTCTTGGACTTACGGAAAGGGAAAACGGGAAACGCCGACGGAAGTCCGTCGGCCTGGCAGAAAATGCGCCGATCAGCGAATGACGTTACGGGCGCCGGCGGACCAGCAGCCACTTGAGTCCATCGGACAAATCACGAGGTACGTGGCGCGCTCGCTGCAGCCAGCAATGCCGATCGTGTACTCGGCGCGCTCCGGCCCGCTGAAACGGACGGCCCGTACTGCCGGCTGCAGGACATCCTTGGACAGGATCGTGCCAGTCGCGTTTGGACAGTTCATCTCGAACTTGCCACGATTGACGGCGGTCTGTATGGCCTGCGGCTCCATTTTCTCGAGCATCTCGGCACTGGACTGGCAGCCGGCGATGACAAAAGCGCTGAGCGCAAGCATCAATCGGGTTGATGCCATGGATACCTCGCCTCGAAAGTAGTCTGTTACTTACCCTGTAACGAACGCAATGGTATCGCGCTCTCGAAACCTTATCCCGCCGCCGCGTGTTCAACCGGGCTTTCGCTGTGGCCATTCGGGTGCCGAGCAAACCGAGCCCTGTTCTCGTCCGTGCACCGGAGCCGCATCGGGCCATGGCCAGCCCCCGAATCGGGTGCGCTGAAAGTCGGCAATGGTCTGCACGATCTCCGGCTGCGTATTCATGACGAACGGACCGTGCTGCACGACAGGCTCCCCGATCGGCCTTCCCTGCAGCAGCAGGAACTCGCTCACGGTCTCTCCATTGACGATTTCCGCCGGCACGTCGGCGCGCACTTCGATGGCGGCGGGGCCGCGCACCGCGGCGCCGCCAATTGCGACCGGACCTCCTTTGAACAGATACAGGGTGCGTCGCGTTTCGGCATTGGCGGCGGGCACCGTCCAGCGCGCACCGGGAGCCATGCGGATCGTCCAGATCGCAATGTCGGCTTCGGCGCGCGCCGCCCAGGAATCTGGGGGAGGCGCGAGCGGCCGCACAAAGGCTTCGTTGCCCGAAGCAGCGCCGCTGTCCCGCAACGGCCGGCGATCACCGCAATCTCGGTCGTCGCGCCCTGATCGTCGGTCACCGTGTGGCGCGGGATGTCCTCGGCCCAGAACATCGTGAAGTGCGGCGCAGACATCTTCGAGGCGGCCGGCAGATTGAGCCAGATCTGGAAGAGTTCCAGCGGATTCGGACGCGCCCTCATCGATCAGTGGAAACATCTCCGAATGCACGACGCCACGGCCCGTGGTCAGCCACTGCACGTCGCCGCCGCCATAGCGCGCAGCGGCGCCGAGCGAGTCGGCATGATCGATGAGACCTTTGCGCACCACGGTGACCGTCTCGAAACCTCGGTGCGGATGCGCAGGGAACCCCGGCACCGAGTCCCCGTGATACATGCTCCATCCGTCCTTGCGACTGAAGTCCTGCCCGATCGCGCGGCCGGCCAGCGTGGCGTCCGGGCCCAAACGTCCGTTGCCGCGTGGATAGGCGTCGTCGTGATACACGCAGAACAGGAACGGGTCCGCGGTTTCCCACGGGAAGCCTAAGGGACTGATTCGAATCACAGGATGGCTGGACATGAATTTCGTCGATGTTGGAATTCGTCGTGCTGGCGTGGCTTGCGGGTGAATCCGTACGGTTCGCTGCTCAGCCCGGAATATTGCGGCCCAGGTCGCAATACTCAAGCCATTCCACACCTTGAGCTTGGGACCGACTCAAGTCCTCCCGGTTCGTTCACTGGCGGCAGTGCGCCTCGTGAATCCTAGTCAGCCGGCTCGAGCCGCAGTATTGCGCCGTTGACAATGTCGGTCAGCAGGTAGACGAACCCGTCAGGCCCGGCGCGCACGTCGCGCACCCGCGGCAGTTCTCCCTTGAACATGAACTCGTCCTCGATAAAGCGTTCGCCGTTCAGCCGCACGCGGAGCAGCGCTTCGGCCTTCAAGGTACCCATCAGCACGTCGCCGCGCCACCGGGGAAACTTGTCGCCCTCGTAGAAGGCGAGTCCAGAGAGCGCGGGCGACGGAATCCAGTACTTCACCGGCTGCGCCATGCCGGCCATCTCCGTGCCCTCGCCGATCTTCGTGCCGGTCACGTAGTTCACGCCATAGGTGATGACGGGCCACCCATAGTTGACACCTGCCTTGATGACATTGAGTTCGTCGCCTCCCTGCGGACCGTGCTCGCTGGCCCACAGCACGCCGGTTGCGGGATGAATGGCGGCGCCCTGGACATTGCGATGACCCAGCGAGTAGATCTCCGGTCGCGCACCGCGTTCGCCGAGGAAGGGATTGCCGGGAGCGGGCTTGCCTTCGTCGGTGAGCCGCACGATCTTGCCGCCGTGGTCGTCCAGCTTCTGCGCACGGGCCATGTCGCCGCGCTCACCAAGCGTCACGTACATCAGCCCGGCGCGATCGAAGACGATGCGCGAGCCGAAGTGGTTGCCGCCGCTGCTCTTGGGCGCCAGACGGAACAGGACTTCCACAGACTCCATGCGCCAGGTGCCGGGACCACCGGCGAGCTTGCCGCGCGCCACCTCGGTGCCGTTCTTCCGAAAGAATTCCGTCTGCGTATATGACCAATAGATCCAGCCATTGGTCGCGTAGTGCGGGTGTAGCGCGACGTCGAGCAGCCCGCCCTGCCCCTGCGCGTCGATCCGCGGGAGCCCGGCCACCGGTACCGGGTCGAGCTTGCCGTCACGGTCGATCACCCGCATGCGTCCGGGCCGCTCCGTCACGAGCATGCGTCCGTCAGGCAGGAAGGCGAGGCCCCATGGGCGTTCGAGGCCATCGGTCACCGTGACGATGCGTACCCGATGCTCCTTCGTGCTCACGGTCGCGGCGTCCACGCCTGACGCGAATGCAAGTGAAACCACGAGGAGCAGGCTCTTCAGCATGGGGCGACGTCAGTCTCCAAAGGCGACAAGTGTGGCGCAGGCGCTGTCATGCCGAAGTGACGGTGTCGTGAATTGCCATCGCTCCGGACTCCACGGCATCTACGGCAGCGCATAGAGCGATTTACGGCCCGTGGTGGCAGAAGTTCCCTCTTCCCATCCTCGATCACTGGCTCTTGCGCGGCCTGCTCGCGGACGCGCGTCGCCGCGACAGCTTGACTGGGAGCGGCAGGCGCCAGGGCACCGAGGCGAATTTCTCCACAAGAAACTGGATGACGGCATCCACTTTCGGCGGCCGGCGGCGGCTGGCGGCATAAACCGCATGCAGCGGCAGCGGCTCGGGCTGGTGCGAATCGACGAGGATGGGAACCAGCCGGCCACTGCGAATCGCCGGGCCGACGATCAGATCCGACAGCCGGATGATGCCGAGGCCCTGCAGTGCAAGTTCGTACAGTGTCTCGGCATTGTTGACGGTGATGTTGCCGCGCACGGGCATCAATTGCACGGCGTCCGGGCCGTGAAAGGGCCACTCCGCCTGCCCTGCGATGCCCGGCACCGTCAGGCAGTTGTGGCGCGCCAGGTCCTCGGGCTTGCGCGGCATGCCGAAGCGTTCGAGGTACGCCGGTGCCGCCGAAATGACGCGCTCGAGTTCGCCGATGCGCCGCGCTGCCAGGTTCACGTCACCCAGCGGGCCGACACGGATGCCCAGGTCGATCCCGGCCTCTACGAGGTCGATGGGGTATTCGCTGATCACGAGATCGAGGCTGATTTCGGGATGGCGCGCGATGAATTCCGGGAGCGCCGGCACCGAGCGCATAGGTGGCGAACGCGGTGCCGACCCTGATGCGCACGCGACCGCGCGGTTGCTGGCCGAAGCGCATGACATCGGACTCGACGTCCTCGATCTCGCCGACGATGCGCTGTACGCGCTCGAAATAGATTTCACCTTCGGCTGTCAGCGCAAGCCGTCGTGTGGATCGCTGCAGCAAGCGAACACCGAGCCGCGTTCGAGGCGAGTCACGAGTTTCGATACGGCCGAAGGAGTTACACCAAGATCGCGGGCCGCGCGAGTGAATCCATTGCACTCGACGGCACGCACGAAAGCCAGCATCGCCAGGCTCGACTCCATCACCCTCCTGCGGGCGAGTTCCGCAGCGATTATTGCCATGATGGCACAAATATTGTTCCTGGCGACCGGATTGTTAGCCGCACTGAGTGAGAGTTAGTGTTCTTCCGTCGCCAGCCGACATCACCCGCAGGAGGAACCTCATGAACCGCTTCGACTCAACGCTCGTCCCTGGCCGCTTCGAACTCGAGGCCGCGGCACGTCGAAACCGTTCCGAGATCTACGCCCGCGCGTTCGATGGCATTGCGCACTGGCTCGACACGCAGATCAAGGGTCTCGTGACGCATGAAGACAGGCAGGCCGCGATGGCCAGAACTTCCAGCCCCCAGCGCCTGGCACATTGACAAAGCCTGCGGCACCGTGCCGCCGCTCGCTGACCGATTGCACGGCTCGAACCTGCGGGCGCGCCTGCGCCATTTCGTCGAGAATGCGGCCGAGACTCTCCAGCCTCGACCGCCATGAACCTTCGCCTCGGCCTGCTCATCGCCTTCACACTGCTCGCCATCGGCGCCGCGGTCCTGCTGCCGGCGGTGCCGCAACCACTCGACTACCACGACTTCGCCGACAAACGCGAGGTCCTCGGCATCGGAAACTTCCTTGACGTCAGCTTCGAACCTGGCGTTCGCCATCGCGGGCCTGGCCGGACTGCTTGTTTCGTTGCGCCCGCGCACGTGCTTTGCCGATGCTACCGAGCGCTGGCCGTATGGCGTCTTCTTTGTCGGCGTGCTGCTGACGGCGGCCGGTTCCGCCTACTACCACCTGGCGCCGGACAACGAGACACTCCTCTGGGACCGGTTGCCGATGACGATCAGCTTCATGTCGCTGGTGTCGGCGCAGATCGTCGATCGCATCAATGCACGACTCGGCGTTGCGCTGTTGGTGCCGTTGCTGCTGGTCGGGATGGCCTCGGTGATCTACTGGATCGTGACCGAGCATGCGGGCCGCGGCAATGTCGTGCCGTATGCGGTGCTGCAGGCGTACTCGGTCGCGATACTCGTAGGCCTGGCCGCATCGCACCCTTCACGCTACACGCGCGGCGCGGCGATCTATTGGGTGTTTGGCGCCTATGTGCTGGCGAAACTGTTCGAACATTTCGACCGCCAGTTACTCGCACTAGGCGGAGTGGTCAGCGGGCACTCGGTGAAACACGTCGCGGCAGCGATCGGGGCCGTCATCGTCTGCCACATGCTGTGGCGACGTTCGCTCGCGGAAGCTCCTGCAGCCCGGCCCGCCGCGACCGGAAAGCTCAACCGCGCCACTTCCTGACCCGGCCGGAAGAGCGCCTGTCCAGAGTTCGGCCGCGCGTTCAACAGTAAATTCAGTAGCCGACCGTGTAGTTCGCGACGTCGACACGAATGAAGTCGCGCGCCAGCAGTGCAGCCGCGTTCCGCGCGTACCGTTCCGCCCACTCGCCCTGTTCCCTGAAACGTCGTTCACCGCCGTACTTGGCGACACTCAGGATGCGGTCGGCGAGCAGCACCTTGCCGATCGGGGACGGCACATCAGCCTCGAGAGCGATGAACTCGGCATCGAACCACTTCCGCGCCTCTTCCGGCGACTGCTTCGCCGCTTCGGCCTGCGAGAACTTGTACTCAAACTCCCGGTTCTCACCGAACGACACGATCACATGATGGTGCATGCCTCGCCCTCCAAGATTCCGTACGTCACTTTCACGGTCGAACGCCCCAGACGCGCGGACGACGGGACCTGAAGTCGCAAGTTTAACGATGCGCCGGCCGATCGATTCGTCAGGCACCCAGCAACTGTCCACCGTCGACAGCGATGATCTGGCCCGTGACCCACCGCGCCAACGGTGAAGCCAGGAAAAGCGCCACGTCGGCCACTTCGTCGGGAGTGCCCAAACGACCGAAGGGAATGCTCTGCAGAACCCGCGCGTAGATCGGGTCGTTTGCAAGCCGCCGCGACTCCCAGTGACCGCCGGGGAATTCGATCGAGCCCGGTGCGATACAGTTCACGCGGATGTTCTTCCGGGCCAGCATGCCTGCCTGGCTGATCGTGTAATGCATCATCGTTGCCTTCACCGCCCCGTACGCAGGCATGCGCAACGCCGGTCTCAGTCCTGCGATCGACGAGATGTTGATGATGCAGCTGCCGGGCGCGGCCTCGAGCTGCGGCAGCGCCGCGCGTGAAGCGCGCACCATGGCCATCACGTCCACGGCCAGTCCCGCCGCCCATCCCGCTTCGTCGTCGCCGGTACCAAAACCCGACGCGTTGTTGACCAGCACGTCGATGCCTCCCAACGCAGTGGCCGCCTCGGCCACGAAGCGCGGCGACTGCCTCGCCGTCGGCCAGATCGCAGGGCGTGGCATGGACCTTGCCGCCATGACGCGCGAGGTCATTGCGCGTGATCTCCAGCGGTCCCGCGCTGCGGGCACAGATGGAGACGTCGGCTCCTCCCGCGGCGAATCCCAGCGCGATCGCCCGGCCGATGCCTCGACTGCCTCCTGCGACGATGACGCGCCTGCCCTTGAAGTCAAACTTCACGAGTCGTCCCTCCCATCAGCACCACATCGTCACCAAGATGCGAACCGTCGATGATCGTTGCTTGCTCGCTGCGATCCGTCCGGTGAAACAGCGCACTGCGCGGGCGCATGAGTTCCGCCCGTGATCTGCCGCGTCAAGGCATCAACCGCGCCACCACGGCGCCCGCCGAAATCAATGCGGCGTAGCCGAGCTCGAGCTTGAAGGTGCGCACTAGGATCGCGTTGTACGCCAGGCCAGGCGGGCACTGGAGAAAATCCCGGTTGAGCTTCAGCGCAGCAGGCAGCAGCAGCAGTGGCGCGAGCAGCGTCACGGCGCTCTCCAGCCAGGCAATGGGCAGCAACAGCGCGAAGGCACCAAACACGCTGGCCGAATACATGCCTTTTGCCGCCTGCGCCCCGAACACGACCGGGAAGGTTCGACGACCGACATTGCGATCGTGGTCGATGTCACGATGGTTGTTGACTGCCAGTGCCGCTGCGGCCAGCGCGCCGAGCGCGATCGCCGCCAGCCACGTGGCAACACCTATGCCGCCGGTCTGGATGAAGTCCGACCCCGCGACCGCGACCAGGCCAAAGAACACAAAGACGACCAACTCTCCGAACGGCGTGTACGCGATCGGCCGTGGCCCGCCCATGTAGGCCAGAGCGGCCATCATGGACGCCAGTCCGATCGCGAGCACCGGCCAGCCCCGTGCGGCCACCACCGGCAGTCCGATCGCGATCGCAAATGCGCAGCACAACACGATGGCCGCCCGAACCTGCCCGACGGACAGCCAGCCTTCGGCCGTCGCACGCGGGAGACCGGTTCGGTCGCCGGCCTCCTCGGCACCGCGCGCCGTATAACCCACGTCATTTTGAAGATTGCTGATCACCTGCAGGGCGACGGCGGCCGCCAGTGCCAGCAGGGCGATGAGCAGATCGAGCTGGCCCGTCCGATTCCAGGCGAGCGCCGTCCCCACCGCGACCGGACTGACGGCGACGAGCAGGCTCGGCAGGCGCACGGCCGCGCTCCATGCCTGCAGCGAGCCAGGGCGCACCAGTGAAGTGCCGGTCAGATCGGAACTCGACATCTGGAATGGATAAGGTGAAAGCGTCCGGAAGCCCGGCCAGATTATCCGAGTTTGGAGGCAGCGTCCGGAAGTTCGTCCCCGCGCTGGGCACCTATCCGGGCCGTCATTGACGGATCGCACAGGGTAAATTCGAGCCCGGGCCGCCGCCATTGGCGCAGCCGAGGGAACACGAATGCATTCAAAGTCTGTCACCCCGCCAGTCGAATCGGACCTCGCAGTCGGAATCGATGAGCGCTACTTCGAGGACTACCGGCCGGGCGCGGTCGTCACTTACGGTCCGATCGAGGTCGACGCCGCCAAGATCATCGACTTCGCTCGCCGCTTCGATCCGCAGGAGTTCCACGTTGATGCCGGGCGCGCCGCGGCCGGCCCGTTCGGCGGTCTCGTCGCCAGTGGCTGGCACACAGCTTCCATGATGATGCGGGTGCTGGTCGATCGATACCTGTCGCGGGTGGCCAGTCTTGGTTCCCCGGGCGTGGACGAACTGCGCTGGCTGGCTCCCGTTCGTCCTGGTGACCGGCTGTGGGTCCGCATCACCGTTCTGGAAGCGCGTCGCTCCCGGTCGAAGCCCGACCGCGGACTTCTGCGTTCCTTGATCGAAGTGTGCAGCGAACGTGGCGACATCCTGATGACCGTCAAGGCGATGACACTGATGCTCTGTCGAAATCCGGCAGATCAGGCCACGGGAGTTGCAGAGTGACGAGAGCAGCGGCGAAGCGCGCGGGCTCCACAGCTGGACGGCGGGTGCTCGCAGTGTGCATCGCGGCTTGGGCCGGGGCGCTCGCCGTCCCGGGCGCATCGGCCGCGGACTACCCGGATCGCCCGCTGCACTTGATTGTCCCGTTCCCTCCGGGGGGCGGCGCGGACAACCTGGCGCGCACGATCATGCCGCGGGTCTCGCAGGCGCTGGGGCAGCCGATCGTGATCGAAAACAAGCCGGGCGCCGGGGGCAATGTCGGGGCCGAACTTGTCGCGCATGCCACTCCCGACGGCTACACCCTGCTCTACGGCACCAACGGCACCCACTCCATCAACGCGAGCCTGTACCGCAACCTGCGCTTCGACCCGGTGAAGGACTTCGCGCCCGTGTCCCGCATGACGTCGATCGCGGCCATGCTGATCGTCAACCCCAAGCTCCCCCTCAGTCGGTCGCGCAACTGATCGAGTACGCGAAGGCGAACCCCGGCAAGGTGAACTTCGCCTCCGCCGGCAACGGCACGACGTCGCACCTCGCGGGCGAACTCTTCAAGACGATGGCAGGCATCGACATCGTGCACATTCCCTACCGCGGTGGCGCACTGGCGATCACCGACCTCATCGGCGGGCAGGTGCAGATGATGATCGAGGTGATGCCCAATGCGTACCCGCTGGCGCGCGAAGGACGCGTGCGCGGGGTCGCCGTCAGCACGTCGCGTCGCGTGCCGACTGCTCCCGAGCTGCCGACGATCGACGAGTCGGGACTGCCGGGATTCGAGGTCAGTGCGTGGGACGGCGTCCTGGCCCCGGCCGGAACCCCCGCACCGGTCATTGCAAAGCTCAACGCCGCCATCCGTCTGGCGCTGGAGGATCCTGAGGTCGTCGAGGCCCTGAAGGCGCGCGGTGCACAGCCGGTGCCGAGCTCACCCGAAGAGTTTGCCCGCCACATCGCGGTTAACACCGAGAAGTGGGCCAAGGTCGTCAAAGCTTCGGCGCAAAGATCGACTGAACGGCCGGCAGGTCAATCCGCCTCCTTGCGGCGGGCGGCGGCCACCGCCACAGCCGCCCGGGCGCACCCCGAGCAGGCTTTGCCTGCGAGGCATGATGAAATAGCGGTCCCGCAGGCCGCAACCATGAATCGACGAGCACCATGAACGCCCCCCAACCGCTTGCCGTACCGGCGTGGACCACCGTTCCCGGCTACCAGGACATCATCTACGCCAAGGCCGAGGAAGGGATCGCGAAGATCGTGATCAACCGGCCCGAGGTCCGCAATGCCTTCCGCCCCGAGACCGTGCGCGAAATGCAGGCCGCCTTCACCGATGCGCGTGACGATCCGAACGTCGGCGTCGTCATACTCACTGGCCAGGGCAAGGAGGCTTTCTGCTCCGGGGCGACCAGCGCGTGCGCGGCAAGGGCGGATATGTCGGAGCCGATGGCGTACCGCGACTCGAACGTGCTCGACCTGCAGCGGCAGATCCGCACGCTGCCCAAGCCGGTGGTCGCGATGGTGGCCGGGTATGCGATCGGTGGCGGACATGTGCTGCACATGATGTGCGATCTGACGATCGCGGCGGACAACGCGCGTTTCGGCCAGACCGGCCCGCGCGTCGGCAGCTTCGATGGCGGCTATGGCGCGGCGTACATGGCACGCATCGTCGGCCAGAAGAAGGCGCGCGAAATCTGGTTCCTGTGCCGCCAATACGACGCTCAGCAGGCGCTCGAAATGGGGCTGGTCAACTGCGTCGTGCCCTACGAGCAACTGGAGGCCGAGACCGATCCAGTGGTGCCGCGAAATGCTTGCCAACAGCCCGATCGCGCTGCGCTGCCTGAAAGCGGCACTCAATGCCGATTGCGACGGACAGGCCGGCCTGCAGGAACTCGCCGGCAACGCCACGCTGCTCTTCTACCTCTCCGAAGAAGGCCAGGAAGGCCGCAACGCGTACGTGGAGAAGCGCAAGCCGGACTTCCGCAAGTTCCCGCGCTTCCCGTGACCCTGCGTGCGGGACTCAGACACTGGCGCTGGGCATGACTGAGGCGCTGTCGATCTTCGCCGCGGCCCGCGAGGTGCCGCGGGCAGTGGCCTTGAAGCACGGCAGTGCAACGTTCACCTTTGCGTGATCTGGCCGACACTCACCCGCGACCGCCTGCGGACGCTGCAGGATGAGCTGAAGCCCGGAGCGCCCTATGCGCTGACGGGGCTCAACACGCTGGAAACCGTGGTCACGCTCTATGCGCTGCTCGAGCAGCGCGTCCCGGTCCTGTTGCTGCATCCTCGCCTCGACGCCGACCGAGCGCGAGGTCGAAGCCGGGGCCGCGATGCCGGCACGATCTGTCCGGCCAGACCCGACGCTGCGGCGATCCTCTACACCTCCGGCACCACCGGCAGGCCGCGCGGCGCCGTACTCACGCGTTCGGCGCTGGTCGCTTCGGCCCAGGCGAGCGCGGCCAATCTCGGCTGGCTCGACGACGACTGCTGGTTGCTCGCCATGCCGATCGGACGTATCGGCGGGCTCTCGATCGTCACGCGCTGCCTGGCCGCGCGCAAGCCGGTGGCGCTGGAGCCGGCATTTGACGCTGCCACGCTGCCGGCGCGGATCGATGCAACGCGCAGCACGCTCGTGTCACTGGTGCCGACGATGCTGGCGCAGGTGTTCGACGCGCATCCCGACTGGGTGGCGCCCGCGCACCTGCGGGCGGTCCTGGTTGGAGGCGCGGCCGCGCCAGCGGGGCTGCTGCAACGCGCGGCAGAACGCCGGCTGCCGATCGTCATCACCTACGGATGCACCGAGACCTGCTCGCAGATCGTGGCCACGCCGTACTCGACATCGCTTCGAGGCGCGGCATGCGGGGCCGGTCGACCGCTGCCGGGTGTCGAACTTCGCATCACATGGCGGGCACATCGAGGTGCGAGGCCCGATGCTGATGGCGGGCTACCTCGGCGAGCCGCCCTTGCCGGCTGCGGGCTGGTTCGATACCGGGGATCTCGGGAGACTCGACGAACGCGGCGATTCCGCATCCACGCACGCCGCGCCGATCTCGTTGTGACGGGTGGCGAGAACGTCTACCCGGCGGAAGTCGAGCACGCGCTGGAAAAGTGCCCCGGCATCCGGGAGGCCGGCGTGTTCGGCGTGCAGGACGAGATCTGGGGCCAGACCGTCGCCGCCGCTCTGGTCACGACGCAGGCTCCACCGAGTGATGCGACTTTGCTGTAACTATCTCAATGAGCGCCTGGCGCCGCACAAGCGACCGCGGCAGATCTGCTTTGTCCCGAGTCTGCCGCAGACTGCCGCCGGCAAGCTCGACCGCGAAGCGCTGCAGGAGTTTGCCACCGCTCTGCGTCCGTTGCGTCTTTCGTCCAACGTTGGCGCGTGAGCGGCTGATGACGTAACTGGCTGCCGCACGGCACGTCAACGGGCCGCTGCCCGCTGCAGCACGCGGGCGAGCTGGTGGCAACTCTCCTCGACTTGTCCCAGGCTGCTGTCAGTATCGATCACGTGGGCGCTGTTCTGCTCGTCCTGATCTAGCTCCTCGCGCCACGCAATCTGCCGCTCCAGAACCGTCAGATCGGCCTCCGAGGCGTCCGCCCCACCTGCCGCCCGAGTCGCAACACGCGCACGCAGGACATCGAGCGGTGCTTCGCAGGCGACCAGAGCGTTCGCGACGCCAAGCTCCTGGGCCAGAACCCGAAACGCTCGCCGCTCCTCGCGCCGCAGGAATGCGGCGTCGACGACCGCGGGCAGGCCTGCCGACACGATGGCCCGTGAGCAGGCTGCGAGACGCGCATAGGTGCGCGCGGTCGCCTCGGCGGTGTAGATGTCGCCCGGTGACGTGGCGTTGGGCGCAAGGCCAAACAGGCGCTTTCGTTCGACGTCGGACCGGACCCGCACGCCACCGAGGGTCTCGGCCAGGCATCGGGCGACGGTGGACTTGCCGGAGCCTGAAAGCCCGGTCATGGTGATCATCATCGCGCCACCGGATTCGCGCAGGCGCTCGGCAAGGGCCAGGTAGTGCTCGAACGTCGTGTGCTCGCGCAACCGCACGTGGTGTGACACCTGCGGCTGGCGCAGCCGGATCAGCGCCACCTTCGCGCGCACCAATGCACGATAGACGGCGTAGAAGCGCAACAACGGCAGCCCTTCGTAGTCGCCCGTGCGCTCCAGGTAAGCCGCTGACGAAGCGCCACGCCTGGCGCGGCAGGCCGTAGTCGTGCAGGTCCATGAACGTGAAGGCGACATCGCTGAGTACGTCGATCGAGCGCAGCTCCAGGTTGAACTCGACGGCATCGAATATCACCGGGGCGCCATCGAGCATCACGATGTTTCCCAGGTGCAGATCGCCGTGGCACTCGCGTACGCGACCGGCGGCGACTCGCTCGGCCATCCGTGCGGCCTGCGACCGTGCTTCCGACCGGGTCCAGCCGTCAAGCGCGTCCAGGCGCGCCCGGTCGCCCGCAGAATTCACGTGCCCGCGCATCGCGAGGAAGTTTTCCTGCGCCCAGCGCTCGATTTGCGCGGGCCCGCCGAGCTCGGGCACCGCGCGCGGCGCCTGCTCATGCAGCCGGGCCACTTCGGCGGCCAGCTCATCCATGACGGATACGCTCAGTTCGCCGCGGAGCGCAAGCCGATCGAAAGTGAGTTCCGGATCGAAACGGCGCATCCGCACGGCAAACTCGAGCACGTCCGCGGCCTGACCTTGTCCGCTGTCGCCTCCGATGCAAGGCGCCTCGATCGATCCCGTGATGCGGACGACATCGAGGTAGAGGCCTGGCGCGGTGCGCCGGTTCAGGCGGACCTCGTCCTCGCAGGCCTGGCGTCGCTTCTCGAGTGTGGAGAAGTCCAGGAAGCCGAGGTCCAGCGCCTTCTTGAACTTGTAGGCATGCTGCCCTGCAAGCAGCACCGTCGAAATGTGCGTGTCGATGCGCTCGACATGATCGACCGGTTCGGGATACGCCTGCGGCCGCAGCAGCCCGCGCATCAGGGCCTCATGCCGCAGCAGCGCCGGTGTCTCGTTCGTCTTGATCATCGCCGCGAATGGGTCGGTCCCCGGCATCGATTCATCTGTCAAAAATCGCCGAGCCGCGAAGTCGCAGGAGTTGAAGCTATTCCCTTATAGCGACTGCTTCCTGCACGGGTTGGACGGACATCAAGGCGGGAGGATGTTCGGACCTGGATCGGCGTCGAAGGTCAGAGATCGTTCACCGTCTCGTGCTCGGCAGGCATGATGATTTCGAGGAGTTCGCAGTCATCCGACCATCCGAGCACGGTGTGCCGGATGCCGGGCGGCTGGATCCAGCAAGAGCCGGCCTTCATCACATGGACGCCTTCGCCCTCGAATTCATTCTTGAACCAGCCTTTGAGGACGTAGACCATCTGGAATGTCGACATTGTGATGATGCCGCTGGCCCAGGTCCTCGCGGAATGGCGCGACCATCCGGATCACATGCGCGGTCGCCAGTCCACCGGTGGCCGCCGCGATGCCGAGGTCCCGATACGCCGAGTAATCGCGCAACCCGCCGGGCCTGAAGTCGTCTTCGCGCAGGTGACTGACCGTGAAACGCTGCGCAGGCCGATTCGACTCCATGATGTTGCACTCCAGGTTCTCGGAATGGAGGATCTGACGCCACATTGTGCGTGGGCACAAGGCCGGAAGGCGCGTCGTTCAACTGTAAGGCCGTCCCCGGTGTCAGGACGCGTGACGCCGTGCCACCCAGAAGATAGCGCCGTTCGGTCCGTAGCGCTCGGCGTGTACCTGGTTGCGGGGTATCTCAAAGGAGTCGCCGGCGCGCAGGTGCTTCGTCTGCCCTTCCCGCGTCAGCCACAAATCGCCGGCCACCATCAGCGCCTTGACGTCGAACGGATGCCGGTGAGGTTCGAGCACCTCGTTCGCATCCCAGCGCCGCTCGACGACTTCGTCGTACCCCCCCGCAAAGGAAGTGGCCTCGAAGTCCGCGAACTGGACCTCAGGCATCCCCGCGTCCCCGTGCCCTGCCAGCGCGGACTCCACCGCGGCCCGGAGCTCATCGCGCTCGATCGGCTTCATCAGTACGGCGTCCGCCCCGAGCTGGCGCGCGCGTGCGATCGTGTCGGCGTCGGCAAAGCCGGTGCACAGCAGCCAGGCCAGCTCCGGACAGCGCGCTGCGTAGGCGCGTCGCAAGGTCCATTCCCGTGGCTACAGGCATCGCCTGATCGGTCACGAGAAGGTCGAACTCGCCGGTCTGCAGGAACGCCTGCTCGGCGGCGTCGGCCGAGGGGCACGCCTCGACCTCGAGGCCCCAGGCCTCCAGTGTCTCGCGCATTACAGCGAGCACGCTCGGCTCGTCGTCGACCAGCAGCACCCTTCCCTGCAGCGGTTCGCGCGCCGCGCGTCCTGCCACGGGCGGCTCAACCGGGCGCGGCGCGCCGCCGTGTTCGGGCAGCAGGATCCGGAAGCGCGATCCCTTCCCCCAGTCGGACTCGACGATCACGTGACCGCCATGCTCGTGCACGATGCCGTGCACCATCGACAGCCCCATGCCGCTGCCCCGACCCGGGGCCTTGGTCGAGAAGAATGGGTCGAAGATCCGCTCCAGCAGTCCGGGGTCGATGCCCTTGCCGTTGTCGACGACACTGAGTTCGATGTAGTTGCCGCTGACCACCGCGCGGCAGCTGGTGCACACCGCGTCGTGCAGCTCGCTGCGTCGGACTGCGATGCGCAGCGCGCCGCCCTCCGACATCGCGTCTCGGGCGTTGATCGCGAGATTCAGCAGCACCTGATGCACCTGCACTTCGTCCATCCACACCGCAGGTGCCGTGTCATCGACGTCGACGTCGATCGCCAGCGTTGACGGCAGCGCCGAGCGCAGCATCGGCGTCGCTTCGCGCACGACCGTCGCCAGTGACAGCGCGCGCGGCTCGCCGCGGCCACCGCGGGAGAACGTCAGCATCTGCTGGATGAGGTTGCGGGCACGGCGGCACGATGCCAGCGCCTGGTCGAGGTACTCGACGCTCTTGGCATCACCCGCATCGGTCACCCGTTCCTCGGCCAGCACCACATAGCCCATCACGCTCGCGAGTATGTTGTTGAAGTCGTGCGCGATGCCGCCGGTCAGCTGGCCGATCGCCTCCATCTTCTGCGCCTGCCGCAGGCGGGCCTCGAAGCGGTGCCGCTCGGCTTCCGCGCGCTTCTCTCCCGTGATGTTGCGTGCGATCGCCAGCACGTGCCGGCGGCCGCGGTACAGCATCGGAATCGCGCGCACGTCGACGTCGAGCACGGCGCCATCGAACGACCGGGTCTGCGCCTGCAGCGAGCCGCGGCTGCCGGCCATCGCTTCACCCAGCACACGGGCTGCGTCGCCTTCGTACGTCTTCGGTCACGAACGGCGCGTGCCGTCTTGCCGACGACCTGTGACCGCGGGAGTCCGCACAGCGCGAGGAAGGCGGGATTGGCGTCGACGATCGTCATCGTATCGTCGCGCAGCAGCATCGCATCGGCCGAGGCATTGAAGATCGCGCGGTACTGCTCCTCGCTGGCGCGCAACGCTTCCTCGGACTGCTTCCGCTCGGTGATGTCGCGCGCAATCGCGAGCACGTGCGGCTCGCCGCGGTGGCGAAACGGGATCGCATGCACCTCCGTCCGGATGCGCGTGCCGTCGCTGCGAATCGCCTCGAGCTCCGCCTGGCAGTCCTCGCCGCCCAGCGCACGCCGCACGAGGTCCAGGCGTGTTTTCGCGTACTCCGCGGGAAAGCGCGGGTCTTCGTAGCCCTTGCCGATCACTTCCTCGCGCGCCCAGCCGTACATCGCTCTGATAGGCCGGATTGACGTCGACGCGGCGGTACTGCTTGTCCCACAGCACCAAAGCATCCGCCGACGCATTGAAGATCGCGCGGTACTGCTCCTCGCTGGCACGCAGGGCCTCCTCTGCACGCTTGCGCTCGGTGACGTCGCGTCCCATGTACAGCACGTGCGGCTGGCCGCGATGCTGGATCGGAACCCCGCGCAGTTCGAGCTCGTAGCGCGTGCCGTCGCGCCGCACCAGCGGCACCTCGAGCGCGATCAGCTCGCCCGCCAGCGCGCGCTCGTGCAGCGCGCGGATCGTCGGCGCAACCTCGGCCGGGTTGGCGACGACCCGGTCCATGCCCAGCACCTCGTCGCGCGTCCAGCCGCTCATGCGCTCATAGGTCGCGTTGACGTCGACAATGCGGAAGTCGGCGTCGCGCAGCACGAGCGCGTCGGCCGAGGCATTGAAGATCGCGCGGTACTGCTCTTCGCTCGCCCGCATCGCCTCCTCGGCCTTCTTGCGCCCGGTGATGTCGCGCGCAATGCCCAGCACGTGCGGCTCCCCGCGATGCCGGAACGGGATCACGCGCACCTCGAGATCGAACGGCGTACCGTCGCCGCGGAAGCCGGTGGTCAGCAGTTCGGCGGCCTCGCCGGCGAGTGCGCGCTCGACCAGCGCCCGGCGTTCCTGCCGGAGCGGCGCCGGCACGAGTTGGGTCAGGGTCTTGCCGATCACCTCGTCGCGGCGCTTGCCGTACATGCGCTCGTACGCCGGGTTCACGTCGACCACCCGGTGCTGCGCATCGAGCAGTTGCAGCGAGTCGGTGGCGGCCTCGAAGATCGCGCGGTACTGCTCCTCGCTCGCGCGCAGGGCCAGTTCAGCGCGCTTGCGGTCGCTGATCTCGCGGGTGAAGGCGAGGACGCGCCGCTGGCCGCCGATTGTCGGCGGCCTTCAGCATGACCTCGTCCCAGTGCAGGCTGCCGTCGCGGTTGCGGCGGTGCCATTCGAAGCGCACGACCTCGCCCGCGCTTGGCCGCCTCGATGTAGGCCAGTGCCGTGTCGACGCGTGTAGGGCGGTTCGTTCGAGCTGAACGTCGCCGACGTCGAGCCGCAGCATCTCCTCGCGCGACCAGCCGTAGGTCCGGCAGGCGGTGGGGTTGACGTCGACGATCGCCCCGGTGTCCCAGTCGTGAACGAAGATGCAGTCCTCGGCCGACTCGAAGATCGCGCGGTAGCTCGTCTCAGACCGCTCGAGTGCCGCCTCGGCGCGCACGGCGCTCCATCTCGGCCGCCGCACGGACCGCAAAGATCTTCAGCAGCGCCTCGGTGAGCTCCTGGTTGGCGATCGGCTTGCGGTCGAGCGCAACGATGTTGCCGAGCTGCTCCCCGGCAGCATTCAGGATCGAGTAACCCGCATAGGCATCGAAGCCCATGGCCGAGAACAGCGTCCCGGGCGCGAACTCGGCATGCACGCCCTGCGGACACGAATCGCGATTCGCGGCCGACGATGTAGCGACAGGGCGTTTGCGATACGTCGTATTCGACCTGCCGCAGGAGACGACCGTCGAAGCACGAGCGCGAGCGTGCGCATGCGGGACTTGCCAGCGTCGACAAACTCGGCGATGAGTGCCGCATCCGTGCCCAGCACGCGCGCCAGCCCGAGCGCGAGGTCCTCGAACACGCGGCCGGCGTCGGCCCCCGATACAGCCAGGGCGGCCGCGGTCGTGCGCTCCAGCACCTCCCGCAAGCTGGCACCGTCGTTGCACGCGTCAGCGTGCATCGCGTCCGACGGGGCACTCGTGGGTCGCAGGGGACTCGGGATTCATCGCAGTGCGCTTCATCGGCGGGCGTCACCTTCAACTGATGGCCTCGGATTCTTTCCATCAAGTGTAGGCAGGCGCGGCCATGCCGGCCCGCACTGTTACACGACTGAAACACAGCGATACGCCGTCGATACGACGCCCGGTGATCAATCCGTCGGCGGCACGAACATGTATCCGGCGCCCCGGACCGTCTGGATCGCGAGGGGATTGTCGGGGTTGATCTCCACCTTCCTGCGCAGGCGTGCGATGCGGATGTCGATCGAGCGGTCGAACGGCTCCCACTCGCGGTTCCGGGTCAAGGTGAGGAGGCGATCGCGCGTCAGCACCTTGTTCGGATGCTCGACGAAGGTCTTCAGCAGATCGAACTCCATCGCCGTGATCGCAATGTCGGCGCCCTCGGCATCGAGCAGGCGCCGGGCGTCGACGTCCAGCGTGCAACGCCCGATGCGAAGCCGCTGTCGAGCCGCCACCGGTCGCGCCTGAGCCCGGCTCTCCACGCACGCGCCGCAGCACGCTTTTCAGGCGCGCCCGCAGTTCCCGCGGATCGAACGGCTTGGCGACGTAGTCGTCCGCCCCCATTTCGAGCCCGACGACGCGATCGACGACGCCGTCGGCGGCGGTGACCATGATGATGCCCACCGGATAGCGCTCGCGCAGGAAGCGCGCCAGCGAGAGGCCGTCCTCGCCCGGCAGGCCGACATCGAGCAGCACGACGTCGGGAACCTTGCGCTCCAGTGCGGCGCGCATCTCGGCGCCATTGGCGACGCCCGACGACCTCGTAGTCGTGCGCGCCGAGGTACTCGACGAGCATGCGACGGACGTCGGCATCGTCATCGACCACCAGCACGCTCGCGTTGGCCACCGCTCCCTCTGTCCGCTCGTTCGGAGGCGCGAATTATGGGACGCGATCCGCGCGCCGTCGATACCGGCAAGCCACTGGCGGCTACCAAGCGATACACAGTGATGCAGAACTGAAAGGCCACGAATACCGCGGCTGCCTAGAGTGCCGCCCATCGACAACGCCGGCGCTGCCGGATCCACGGGGAGTGCAAAGATGAACACCCGAACACTGTCTCTTGAAGCGCAAGGCCACGCCCTCGCCGCCATGAACAAAGGCGTCGCCCGCATCAAGCGGAGCTACGCTCCCCACACGCTCGCGCGCTACACGGCCGCGAGCAATGACGCCACCTACGTGCCCGAGCGCGCCCACGCCGCCGAGCTGGATGGCTGGGCGCGTCGGGCCGCCTCGGCCAATGGCTTCGGCGATGCACAGGCTGATGCAGCGACCTCGTATCCGGGCCGCGACGCCACCGCCTGACGGTTGAGGCGCGCGCCGCGCGCGACGCCAGCCTGGCCGAGATCGTCGGCGTGCTGTTTGATGCAGCCGCCGACGTTGCGCGGCGCGTCTACGCGTCGTGGGCTCGGGCAAGAGGAAGCACGCACGACCTACCGTGCACTCCGCGAGCTCGATACACGGACGTTGCGCGACCTTGGCCTTGATCGCAGCGAGATGCGCTCGGTGTCAGCCGATTTCGCGCTGCCCGTCCGCGCGGCCATCGCATTCGCACCAGGCGACAGCCCGCTTATCTACAAGACAGCCGGGATGAGGGCTCTCGCCGTTGACATCACGCAGCGGGTCGCGGCAGTGGCCCGCCGGTACTTCGACGTCCGGCGCCAGCGCCGCCTGTCTCGGGCTACGTACCGGTCGTTGCGTGGCCTCGACGCCCGTACCCTGCACGACATCGGCCTTGATCGCAGCGAGCTGCGATCAGTCTCCGCCGAGATCGCCGGCGAGGCCGATCGCACCCGCATGCAGGCTCTGCGCACGCTGCGCGCGCTTTCCCTTTTCTAGTCGATTTCCCTTTCACCCTGAACGCAAGGAGAGCACCACCATGGAAGCAGTTGCAGACATCATCACCGAAGAAGCCGTTGCGGGTCGACCCGTCGCCGCGAGTACGAACGAGCAGAGCCGCTATGCCAAGGCCGTCGAAGTCTCGAAGCGCATCCGCTGGGACATCGACCGCGACGTGATCCGCGGCCGTCGATTCGACTTCGGCAAGAAGTTCCTGCCGGACGGCCTGTCGAAACTCAACGAGTTGACCTTCATCACGCCCGCCGAGCATCGCTTTCTGAGCCAGATCCAGGGCCGAACCTACGCGAACATCTTCGGCCTGGTCGAGCGCTTCATCGGCGCCAAGGTTCTCGAAATCAGCCGCGAGCATTGGCTCGGCGACCAGACGGCGCTGGAAGCGCTGGTCCGGTTCACTGACGAGGAACTGAAGCACCAGGAGATGTTCCGCCGGCTCGAGGCGATGGCGGCCGAGGGCATGCCCGCAGGCTACCGCTTCATGCCGCAGCCCAACGACGTCGCGAGCGTCGTGCTCGGCAAGTCAACCTGGGCCGTGCTCGGTCTGACACTCGACATCGAGCTTTTCACGCAGGCGCACTACCGCGCCAGCATCGACCCCGATCCGGAGCTCTCGCCGCTGTGGAAGGACGTCTTCCTGTTCCACTGGAAGGAAGAGTCGCAGCACGCGATCCTGGACGAGCTGGAGTGGAAGCGCGAAAACGCCCGGCTGACAGCGGCCGAGCGTGACGAAGCGGTCAACGACCTGATCGCACTGGTGGCGGCTGTCGACGGCATCATTCAGGCGCAGGCCCAGTCCGACACCGAGTACTTCCTGCTGCAGGCCGGACGCTCGTTCACGGCGCAGCAGCGCGCCTCGATCCACGCCAAGCTGCTCGAAGCCTATCGCTGGCAGTACATCTTCTCCGGTGTGCAGGATGCGCGCTTCCTCGAAGTGCTGGGCGGAATGATCACGCCGGCACAGGGCGAGCGGATTCACGCGGCGCTCGGCTCGATCGGCAGCCCGGCCCACTGAGGACGGACTTTCAAGGAGCCTTGAGGGTCGGTGGACGGTGTCGAGCGCAACTGGCCGCACGACACCGTCCCGCCTCACACGGCGCCGTACATGGGAGATCACACGATGGAAACGAAGAAGCCTCACGTCCGCAGCGTCGGACACGGACCGACGGTGGTGCTGCTGCACTCGAGCGGAAGCTCGGGCCGTCAGTGGGTTCAGCTGACCGCCGACCTGCAGTCCCGCTACCGCCTGCATGCCGTCGATCTTCACGGGCATGGCACGACCCCCGCGTGGGCGGACGGCCGACCCATGCGTCTCGAAGACGATCTTGCGCTGGTGCAACCGCTGCTCAAGAGCGCCAGTGCCGTACATCTGGTCGGGCACTCCTACGGCGGCGTACTGGCGTTAAAGCTGGCCGCGATGATGCCGGAGCGCATCGCCAGCGTCGCCGTCTACGAGCCCGTGCTCTTCCGGCTGCTGCTCGACTACCTGCCGCGCGACCGCGCGACGACCGAAGTCCTGATCGCGGCCAGCTCCATCCGGAACTGGTTCGAACTCGGCCACAGCGCACGCGCCGCGCAGCGTTTCGTCGATTTCTGGTCGGGCGATGGCGCATGGGATCGCCTGCCGCCCGTGCCGCGGCAGCTCATTGCTGCGCGCATCGGCTCAGTCATCGGCCACTTCGACGCGCTGTTCAATGACTCGCTGACCCGTACCGCGCTGGCGCAACTCGGCATGCCGATCCTCTGCATGACCGGCAGCCAGACGCGTCCGGCACCGCGCCGGATCGGCGAACTGCTGCGGTACACACTGCCGCAGGCCACGCATGAGTTCGTCGCGCAAGCAGGGCATCTGGGGCCCATCACTCACTCCCAGGCGGTCGCGTGGCGCATCGGTGCCTTCCTGGACGACCAGGCCATTTCGACGGCAGGCGCGTCGCTGCGGCAAGCGGCCTGACCGGAACGCGCGGCTATTCGATATGCTGCCAGCAAGTCCCGCGCAGTCGGCCGACCGCGCGGGACACCTGCGCTCCGGCGCCCTGCCAGCATGAAGATCACCATCCTCGACGATTACTTCGACACCCTGCGCACGCTGCCGTGCTTTGTGAAGCTCGCCGGCCACGACGTGACGATCTGGAACGACCACGTTCAGGACGTGGAGGTGCTCGCCGATCGGCTGAAGGACACGGAAGTCCTGGTCCTGATTCGCGAGCGCACGCAGATCCGCGCCCCGCTGCTCGAGCGGCTGGACAAGTCTGAGGCTCATCAGCCAGCGCAGCGTCTATCCCCACATCGACGTGCCCGCCTGCACGCGGCATGGCGTGATCGTGTCATCGGACCAGCATCCGGGCACTCCGTCCTATGCCGCGGCGGAGCTCACCTGGGCGCTGGTACTGGCGGCGGCGCGCCGCCTGCCGCAGCAGGTCGCGGCGCTGCGGAGGGGCGTCTGGCAGACCGGCGTCGGCGACACGCTGCGCGGCAAGTGCCTCGGCGTGTATGGCTACGGCCGCATCGGCGCGACCGTTGCGGGCTATGGACGGGCCTTCGGCATGAACGTGCTGGTCTGGGCCCGCGAGGCCTCGCGCGAGCGCGCACGAACCGACGGCTACGAAATCGCATCGAGCAAGGCGGACTTCCTGGCGCGCAGCGACGTGCTGACGCTGCACATGCGGCTGGTGGATGCGACCCGCGGCATCGTCACCGCGGCCGACCTGGCTGCCATGAAGCCAACGGCCATTTTCGTCAATACCAGTCGAGCCCAGCTGGTCGAAGCCGGTGCGCTGGTGGCCGCGCTGCGTGCCGGCCGGCCGGGCTTCGCCGCGGTCGACGTGTTCGAGCAGGAGCCGCTGCGCGATCCGACCCATCCGCTGCTGTCGATGGACAACGTCATCTGCACTCCGCACATCGGCTACGTGACGCGCGACGAGTACGACCTGCAGTTTTCCGACATCTTCGACCAGATCGTTGCGTACGCCGCAGGCACGCCGATCAATGTCATCAACCCCGAAGCGCTGACGGCGCGTTAGGTACGACGGACCTCACGCGGAACACGTTCCGCCATGCTCCGCATGGCCGGATTCCTTCGGCAGCCGGTCGAGTATTGATCCCGGCGCCGGCGGCGAGAAGATGATCCAGCGCACGAGACTCCAACTCAGCGGTACCGATCGATTCCAGGGCGCCAGCACGAGCATGCGTGCCATGGGACAGTAGTCGGTGATCAGCCTCGCGTTGAGACCGACGAACTGCGCGACATGAAGGATCCACAGCGAGGGAGCGAGTCCGATCAGCAGCAGCGCCAGATACGCCGCACGCACCTGCACCTCGAATGACCGCAGGTCGCGCCGATTGAAAGCAAAGTGGATCGTCTGCCCAGCCGTGACAACGATCGCGATGGCGAGACCTGGATCCCAACCGCCCAGGTAGGCGGCCAGCGACAATGCAGTGACCTGCCAGTACGCATGCTTCAGGCGGACGTCCATCAAAGGTCCTCCGTATCCGGGCACCGCGCCACCCGTGACAACTCAGGGCGGGAATCGGCCACACGGTAAGCGCTGCAGGTCCGTTCCGACGCACCGGTGAACCGTTCCGCAAGGCTCTGGGTGGTCACGTCGCGTTCCTTTGCATTCCGACTGCTCCTGCCGGGATAATTCAAGCCGTGCGCAAGCGCAGCGTCGCCTTCTGGGTCGACGGAGCCCATACCAACCGCCACTGCAGAGCGATGGCCGTCAGCGCCAGGCCGATATCGATCGACCACAGCAGCGTGTCGCGCCCCGTGGCCGTGGCCATCACACCGCCCAGCCAGACACCGCCGAAGCTGCCGACCTGGTGTACCAGCGCGACGATGCCGAACAGCGTCGCCATGCGGCCGATGCCGAAGCGTTCGGCAAGCTGTTGCGAGATCGCGGGGAGCAACGCCATGTAGGTCAGGCCCATCAGCACCGCAAAGCCGAGCATCAGCGCCGGGCTCGGCGGCAATACGAGTAGCAAGGCGACCGAGGCGCCGCGCAGGCCGAAGATGCCCATCAGCACGACGTGCGACGAGGCGCGACGCAGCCACCAGACCACGGACAGACTGCCGGCGATGTTGGCAACACCCAGCACGGCTAGCCAGATTCCGGCCAGCGACGCCGGCAGGCCGCAGCGTTCGATGACGCCCGGCATATGCGTGGTCAGATAGCCGACGTGGAAGCCGCACACCGCGTAACTGCCGGCGATCAGCCAGAACGCGGGCGAACGCAACGCGTCACGGCCGCCTTGTGTCGTCACGGGCTCGTGGGCCGGCGCCGTGACGGCTTCCGATCCGAGACTGCGCGCCAGCGGCCACGCGAGCAAGCCAACCAAGGCCGTGGCACCCAGTGCGAACACCCAGCCTTGCATTTCGATCAGCGCCTGAGTTGCCGGCCCGAACAGCATCTGCCCGGCCGATCCCCCCGCACTGACGAGACCGAAGGCCATGGCGCGGCGCTCCAGCGGCACACGGCGCCCCACTTCCGCAACCAGGACGTTACTGCTGCCGACGGCGCTGCTGGCGAAAGCCATCACCGCCATCGCGGCGCTCATGAGGGTCAGGCTGTCGGCCATCGTCACCGCAATGGTTGCCGGCGCGAGGACCAGTGCGCCGTAGCGGATGAGGCGCTGAGCGCCGTACCGGTCGGCCAGCACGCCCAGCGCCGGCTGCGCCACCCCCTGTGCCAGTTGTCCCACCGCGATGGCAAAGGCAAGCCCCGCCAGACCGATCCCCGTGGCACTGTTCAGCGGCGACACGAAGAGTCCGAACGCCGATCTCGAGCCCATGACCAGCGCCATCAGCAGGGTGGCAGCCGCCACCGTACGCCAGACTGCCGGCGTCACGACACAACTCCCGTCCGAAGGGGGAACGTCCTCGCCGGGGTGTGGATTCCGGCGCAACGATGAAACGCGACCTCACAAGACTCCTCGTCGGGCGTCCGAATGAACCAAGGCATGACTCTCTCCAGGATGAAACTGCCGACGACAGCGTGTTGTCGAACGGTGTGGGCATTCTGGAAAGTCGAGGTTGTCGCGCTGTTTCAGTCCGGTATGACTTGGTTGGGCGTTTGTATCGGTTGCGCCGCCTCGAGGTTGACCTGAACCGGTGAGGGGCCGGTCGGCGCCGAGTGACTTCCGGCCATCAGCCACCCGGACTCGTCGGCGACGACTTGACCGCGCAGTGCTTCTGCGGGAGTCTTATCCTGTCGTGCAGGCGAGAGGTGGCAAGAGGAGGCGGCATGTCGGGTGCGACACTCGGAAGGCTGGTTCCGGACAACGGTTCCGGGCAACCCGGGCGTGCCCCTTTTGCGCTGTTGCGCCGCACGATCGGTTCTATCGTGGCCTTCGGCTGCGCCCTCTTGGCGGCATGCGCCACGCCGCAACCCGTGCCCCCGCCCCAGTCGGATCTCTTCCACGACCAGCTGTTCGCCCAGCCCGCGGTTAACGTCAGCCCGGAACAGGTCTTCGCGCTGAACGATGCGATGAGGGTGTACCTGCGGACGGAGATCCAGTCTCAGATCCGGGCGCTCGGAGTGCAGGGTGGCTTGATCGAAGCCCTGCTGCGCAAGGGGCAACTGAAGCTCGAATACGATGCGACGGTCACGCGGAACGCGGCAGAGTCCTTCGACGCACGCGCTGGAAACTGCCTGTCCCTGGTCATCATGACAGCCGCGTTCGCGAAGGAACTCGGACTGCAGGTCCGCTACCAGAGCGCCTACCGGGAGGAGTCCTGGAGCCGCAGCGGCTCGCTACTTCTGCGCACCGGACACGTCAATGTGACCCTGGGCCCTCCGATGCAGCAGCGCTCGAATCCGCTGTCGCGCTTCTACACGGTGGACTTCCTACCTCCTGAGGACGCCAACAAGATTCGCACTCGCGAGGTGAGCGAGCAGACGATCATTGCCATGTTCATGAACAACCGGGCTGTCGAGGCGCTGCTGCGCGGCCGGGTGGACGAGGCTTACGCCTGGGCACGGGAAGCAGTTCATCAAAGCCCGGACTTTGCGAGCGCCGTGAATACGCTGGGTATCGTGTACGCGCGCCACGGGGATCTGGGTCCCGCCGAGGTTGCGTTCCGGCGCGTGCTTCAGCTCGATGCCGCTCATACGCGGGCGATGTCCAACCTGGCTGAGGTCTACCTGCGCCAGGGCCGCCAGGCTGAGGCGGGAGAGCTGTTGCGAACGCTGGCAAGCATCGAACCCGAGCCGCCGTACCACTACTTCACTCTGGGCATGACAGCCTTGAAGCGCAATGACTACAACACCGCGAGAGACATGTTCGCGCGCGAAGTGGCGCGAGCCGGCTATTCACCGGAGTTTCACTACTGGCTGGGAGTTGCGTATTCGCGGTTGGGGAATTCGGAACAGGCCAGCAAGCACCTGAACCTCGCCCTCAAGAACGGCGCGGCGAACGGTGAAGGGGATTCCTACCCTTCGACGCTTTCGTTGCTGAAAGCCAAGGGCCTGCAGTAAGAAACCGGGGAGCCGTCCTCGCCAGGAAAAGCGGCGCATGAAGTAAGGCGCCCGATCGAACGACCGGGCGCAGTGAACCGCTTGGCTTAGCAGCCGCCCTTCTTGTCCTTCTTGGCAGTTTCGCAGCCTTCCAGTTTCTTTCCGGCGTCTTTGGCTTTCTTGCACTCTTCGGCGGTCGGCTTCTTCGCATCTTTGGCGGGGTCGGCAGCGTACGCAACGCCGCAGGCGAACGAGGCGGCAATCATGGCAGCAAGCAGTTTCTTCATGGGTGGGACTCCGATATTTACGTGGATGGATTGCCGAAGCCGGCGGACCGATAACGGATCGCGCCCGTGCGTCGTTGACGCCCGGGCTCTCAATGCGTCGGGGCGGGAGTCTACCTGCTTACAGCTAGGGCCTGTTCACGCCAAAGCCGGGAGTGCGAAGGCGAATGGCGGGATGCAGTGCCAGGCGCCGCGAGCGCCGTTGGCTGATGCCAATCAGCGAAGCGGCAACGCCGCAATGCGCCCGCCATTCGCCTTCCCTTCGGGTTGGGCCGAAATGCGGCGTCTGCTTTGTCGGGCGGCTTGCGAAGGGGAACCACCCTTCGCTGCGCCACCCTTCGCGCATCCATCCGCATTGCGGCCCAACGCATCTCCCGCATTTAGCGTGAACAGGCCCTAGCCTCCCAAGCCGCGGCTGCCCGCGTCATTGGAACAGCGGTCGGCATATGAAGGTCGTACCGCAGGACATCCGAAGGCGCCATGGACGGATCTATGCATATGCCGGAAACGTTGCTGCGATCGGGCGCGGAGCCGGTAGCGTGCAGCCAACACAGTCAAGCGGCTCACACCATGACGATCCTCACCGCCCCGCGTGTCGCGCCGGCCCACGATGTCTCGGTCGAGACGATCTTCGACCTCGCTGAAACCCGCCGCATTGAGTTCGAACTTCCGTACGCCGGCGCAGTCACGCCCCACGAAGCATGGGCGCTGGCCAGCTTGCAGCGCGCACGACTGATCGATGTGCGCACGCCGCCGGAGTTCAAGTTCGTGGGCGCCGTGCCTGGCTCGATCAACATCGAATGGCGTGGCAACGACATCCTGCCCAGCGCGATGTTCGTCAGCGCCCTGCGCAGCGTCGCACGGCCTGATCAGCCCGTGCTGCTGCTGTGTCGCAGTGCTGTTCGATCGCATGCCGCCGCGCGGGCGGCGGCCTTCGCCGGATTCACACGTGCCTACAACGTGCTGGAAGGATTCGAGGGCGAGCGAACCATCGACGGTCGCCGCAGCGAAATCGACGGCTGGCGCAAACGCGGCCTGCCCTGGACGCAAGACTGACATCGTGGCACGGCCACGGTCCGCGCCGTCACTTCGGCGCGAGGCTGCTGGCGTTTGATGCCGCCGTCGGACGCTCGGGCGGCATGACATCCCGCGAGGCCGGAAGCGTGCTGGCGCCCGACGCGCCGTCCTGTCCAGGCGGTGGCAATGTCAACGGCGTGCTGCGCTCCGTCCAGGGCGACAGGCTGGTCGCCGGAACCTGGTAGACCTCGAAGAAACCCGCTGACCGGCTGGTGCTGGCGCTGGTTCCCAGTTGCAGGTTGTAGCCGGCGCAACCACTCATGAACGCCAGTGCAACGGCGAGCGCTGCACCGCGCTGAGTTCGCATCATCGCGGCCTCCAGTCGGCCATCGCGAATGGCGCTCCCAGAGGATCCGCGAGTACGGCAACCTGCGACCGATGGTGCGGCTGCGGCGCAACCACGACTCGCGCGCCGTTGGCCACCGCTCGCGTAACAGCGGCCGGCAGATCGGAGACCCGCACGTAAGGAATCCATGCCGACGGCAGCGTCGGATCGGGACTGCGCATCACGCCCGCGCGGGCGCGCCCACCGGCCGACAGCACGTAGGCGTCGGTACCGGGCCTGCCGTCGGCCGGGCCGACCGCATAACCGAATACATCACGGTAGAAGTTGGCCGCCTTCGTCGGATCATCGGTCCAGAGTTCGAACCACAGCCATTCGTTGTTGCGACCGAGGTGATCGCTCGGGTCGCCGCGCTCAGTGCGAATGACGGCAAAGTAGGCACCGGCAGGATCGCGCAACGCAGCGAATTCGCCGCGCCCCGGCAAGTCGAGCGGCGCAGTGGCGATGGTGCCACCGCGCTCCTGCGCGCGCATCGCCGATGTCTTGGGATCGCCGCTCGCCAGACCGATCCAGCGTGCGCCTCGCTCCTTGCCTCCGCGCGCCGGAACGATGCCGCCGATAGGACGGCCGTCGGCCAGGATCGTCATGTACCCGGACGGCCCGTCGCCCGCCGAAGTCTGGCGGAACGTCCACCCGAAGACTCTCCCGTAGAACTCCGCCGACCGGCTCATGTCCGTCGACACCAGATCGGCCCACAGCCAGCGGCCCGAGGCGCGCGCCGCCGTCGTAGGTTCGCCAACCGCTGGCCATTCGACCTGCGCGCAAGCGCCCGCATGAAGCGCTGCTCCCAGCAACAGCGCGGCAAACCGCGCCCCGGTGATATTCATCCCCTCTCCTCCGGCATGGCCATCCAGTGTAACGAGGCTCCGAATGTTGCGCTCCGCGGTGCAGTCGGCGCGTGTTCCCGTTGGCACTGCGCACAGGGCCAAGCACAATGGCGCTCTCCTGCCGATCTCACGGATTACAGAATGTCTTCTATCTGTGTCTCAGTCCGCTCCGCGTTGCTGCTGGCCGCTGCTCTCACGGCGGCGTGCGCAACCACGAAGATGGACGCCCAGTGGTCCAACCCGGAATTCGCCGGAAAGTCATTGCGTGGCGGAACCGTGCTCGTCGTGTGCCAGGCGCGTGACTTCACCACCCAGGCCGTTTGCGAAGACCAGGCGGCCGCGCAACTCGAGGTGCGCGGCATCAAGACGCTCAAGTTCGCCGTCGTCAGTCCCAACGCGCCGCCGGCTCCCGAGGTGGTGGAGGCCGCCGCAAAGCGCGCCAATGCGATTGCGGTGTACCGCAGTTCACTCAGTACCTACACACCGGCGGTGAGCTCGGGACCGACGATCGGCATCGGGGTTGGCGGATTCGGCGGCAGCTACGGCGGTGGAGGTGGCTATCGCGGCGGCGGTGTCGGTGGCGGCGTCACGCTTCCGGTCGGCGGTGGCACGCCCAACGAGGCATTCGCGTCCGACACGGCCATCGTCGACGTGGCAAGCGGCAAGCTGATGTGGTCGGGGCGCGCGACCAGCCCGAGCGGTTCGGACACGACATCGCAGCTCGCCGACTTGACGCGCGTCACGTTCGAGTCGCTTTCCGGCACCGGGTTGATCTAGCCGGGTTACGTGTCGTTACACACGCTTTCGAGTACCCGCTCGGCTCACTGGGCGACGTTGACTCGGGTCAACCTGTGCTGACCCTCGGGGAGGAAAATTTGCATCGTTAGGTACCCTACCGGGTAGGGCAAAAACGATGACACCAGCCGTATCACGCCGGCGCTTCCTTCAGATCTCCTCAGCCACCCTGCTCGCCGGCGCTGCCGCCGAGCTCGATCCGATTCCCCGCTCTGCGATCGCTGCCGGCCGCCCGGCCGCACCGGGTGAAGTCAAGACCATCCCGACCTTCTGCGAAATGTGCTTCTGGCGCTGCGGCGGAATCGCCTATGTGCGCGACGGCAAGCTGTGGAAGTTCGAGGGCAATCCGCTGGACCCGCAAAGCCGCGGCCGCCTGTGCCCTCGCGGCACCGGGGCGGTCGGCGCCGTCAACGACCCGGATCGACTCCGCACTCCGCTGATCCGCGTCGGCGAGCGCGGCAAGGAACAGTGGAAGTCGGTCACCTGGGGCGAGGCGCTCGACTTCGTCGCCCAGAAGATGCTGAAGATCAAGGCGGAGCATGGCCCGGAGTCGCTCGCGGTGTTCAACCATGGCATCGGTGCGCGCTTCATCGTGCATCTGGCGAAAAGCTACGGCGCCATCAACATCGGCGCGCCCTCCTTCGCGCAGTGCCGCGGTCCGCGCGACATCGGCTACCTCCTTACCTACGGGACCGGCCTGGGATCACCCGAGCCCACCGACATCGAGAACACCAATTGCCTGGCGCTGGTCGGATCGCACCTCGGCGAGAACATGCACAACTCGCAGGTGCAGGAGTTCGCCAAGGCGGTCGAGCGCCGCATCCCGATCATCGTCGTGGATCCGCGCTACTCGGTGGCCGCGAGCAAGGCGAAATACTGGCTGCCGATCAAACCGGGCACCGACCTGGCGCTGCTGCTGGCGTGGATGAACGTGCTCGTCTCCGAAGGCCGCTACGACACGGCGTTCGTCGCGAAGTACGGACACGGCTTCGACAAGTTCGCCGCGGAAATCGCGAAGTACACGCCCGAATGGGCGGCCGCCGAGACCGGCATCGATGCGCAGATGATCCGCGTGACCGCCCGCGAGCTGGCCTCGCATCGACCGGCAGCGCTGGTTCATCCGGGCCGTCGGGTCAACTGGTACGGCGATGACACGCAACGCAGCCGCGCCAATCGCATTGCTGAATGCCTTGCTGGGGAACTGGGGGCGCAAGGGCGGCCTCTTCGTGCAGGCAGGCCTCTCGGTGCCGTCCTACCCGCTGCCCAAGTACCCGAAGTCGGACAAGCCGATGGTCGACAACCCGAACGGCGAGCGCTATCCGTTTGCCGATGAAGCGGTCACCACGGGCATTCGCGACGCGACCATCAGCGGCAAGCCGTATCCGATCAAGGGGTGGATCGTCTACTCCACGAACATCATGAACGCGCTGCCGAACGAGGCCGAGACGCTGAAAGCGATCCAGGCGCTCGACCTGCTCGTCGTCATCGACACGATGCCGAGCGAGATCGCCGGTTATGCCGATGTCGTCCTGCCCGAGAACGTGTTTCTCGAGCGCTACGACGAGCTGCTGGTCGGCTGGGGGCGCCGCGGCTGGATGTCGTTGCGGCAACCGGTGGTCGAGGCCCCGGCCGAACAGAAGCCGGGCTGGTGGATCGCGAAGGAACTGGCCGGCCGGCTCGGCATTCCTGAGTGCATGCCCTTCAAGGACATGCGGGAGTACCTCGCCGCTCGCGTCGAGAAAGGCGGCTTCAGCTTCGCGAAGCTCGAGGCCGAGGGCGTGATCATGGGCGGCAAGGAGCCGAACACCGTCGAGGAAGGGCTCGAGCTCAAGTTCGACACGCCTTCCGGCAAGGTCGAGTTCTGGTCCGATCAGCTGGCGAAGAAGGGCTTCGATCCGGTACCGAAGTACACCAAGCACGCCGAGGCGCCTGCGGGCTACTTCCGCCTGATCACCGGGCCGCGCTCCTGTCCACACCTTCAGCCGCACGCAGTCGAACCCGTTGCTCACCGGCCTGATGCGCGAGAACGAGATCTGGGTCAACGCCGCGACGGCCACGCAGCTCGGACTGAAGACCGGCCAGTACGTGAAGCTGAAGAACCAGGACGGCGTCGAGACCAATCGCATCAGGGTCAAGGCCACGCAGCGCATCCGCCCCGACACGGTCTACATGGTCTACGGCTTCGGCCAGCGCAACTCGATGGCCAGCAGCGCCTACCAGCGCGGGGCGAGTGCGGCGCAGATCAACACGAAGTACGCCACGGACCCGCTGATGGGAGGCACCAGCATTCACGCGAACTTCGTCACCTTCCTGAAGGAGGCCTGAGATGGCGCGCTACGGAATGGTGATCGACACCCGCAAGTGCGTCGGCTGCATGGATTGCGTGGTGGCCTGTGAAACGGAAAACGACGTGCCGATCGGGTTCAGCCGCGACTGGATCACGACCGAGGTGCGGGGCGAGTTCCCGAACCTGTCGATGGAGATCCGCAGCGAACGCTGCAACCACTGCGAGAACCCGCCGTGCGTGTCGTGCTGCCCGACCGGCGCGAGCCACGTCTCGGAACTCGGCATCGTCAAGGTCACCGCCAATCGCTGCATCGGCTGCAAGGCCTGCATCGCGTCGTGCCCGTACGGCGCGCGCTATGTGCACCCGAAGGGCTATGTCGACAAGTGCACGTTCTGCGACCACCGCATCAAGGATGGCAAGGATCCGGCGTGCGTCTCGGTGTGCCCGACCCACTGCATGCACTTCGGCGATCTCGACGATCCGAAGAGCAGCGTCGCCACCCTGCTGCGCACGCGCAAGTGGCACACGCTGCTGCCCGAAGCCGGCACCCGGCCCCGGGTCTTCTACCTGACGTAAGGAGCGCGCACCATGTTCGAACTGACGACGACCCGCCATAACCCGGGCATCGATCCTGCGCTTCATGTCTGGGGCTGGGAGATTCCACTGTACCTCTTCGTCGGCGGTCTGGTCGCCGGCATGATGGTTCTCGCGGGCTACGCGATGCTGCGCACCGCCAAGGGCGAGGACACGAGGTCATTCTTCTCGATCCAGACGCCGCTGCTCGGTTTCATGCTGCTGAACCTGGGCATGCTGGCGCTGCTGCTCGACCTGGCGCATCCGCTGTACGTCTGGGCCATTTACATCACGTTCAAGCCGCTGTCGCCGATGTCCTGGGGCTCGTGGGTGCTGCTGATCGTTTACGGCATCCTGCTCGTATCGGCACTGATCAGGCTGCCAGAGTCCTGGCCATGGCTCGGCGAACGCGTGCCGCTGCTGCAGAAGGCTTCGGACTTCTTCGTCAAGCATCCTGCGCGCATGCGCTGGCTGGGGATGGCCAACATCGCCTTCGGCATCGCGGTCGGCATCTATACCGGCATCCTGCTCAACACGATGGTCGCGCGACCGTTGTGGAACTCGGCGGTGCTGCCGCTGCTGTTCCTCTTCTCCGGCCTGTCGGCGGCGGCGGCCGCAGTGCACCTGGCCACGGTCGTCTTCCCGGGCCGGCCCGCACCGCGCGGCCTGATCGGCGGCGCGCTGGCGGCGATGACGCAGCCGCTGGGCGCCGAGCCGCCCGCGAAGCGGACGATCGACACGGTCATCCGCGCCGATGTCGCGTTCCTGGTCATCGAACTGGTGCTGATCGCCCTGCTGCTGCTGTCGCTGGCGACGTCTACGCTGTCGCACATCGAGGCGGCCGGTCTGCTGTTCAGCGGCTCCTACGGACTGGTGTTCTGGGTGGGCGTCATCGCGATTGGGATCCTGACTCCGATCGTGCTGCAGGCCCTGGAGCTGTCACACCGCATTCCACACACGGTCGTGCCCGCCGTGCTGGTGCTCGCCGGCGGATTTGCGCTGCGCTGGGTGCTGGTTAATGCGGGCCAGGCAAGCGCCATCGTGCAGGCCGCGGCGCCTCTAGCAGCCATGCATCTCGAACACCGGATCAAGAACTTCGATATTCAATCGCAACAGGAGTATAGCCATGACAAGTCGAAAGTCCACATTCCTTGCCGCCGCATTGCTCGGCGCCGCCATCGCCTTCCCGAGCTTCGTCGCCGCGCAGAACTATCCGGCCAGCGTGAAGGAGTAGTCGCCAACGTCGCGCAAGCAGGTCAAGACCATCGACATGGCCGGCTTCAAGACCGTATTTGACGCCAAGACGACCGCCCTGATCGTCGACGTGCGCGAGCCCGAGGAGTATCGCGGCCGGCTACATCCCCGGGCGGTCAACGTGCCGCGCGGCCTGCTCGAGTTCAACATCTGGGGCGAGGTCGGATTCCCGGACAAGACCGACGTCAACAAGAAGATCTACGTGTACTGCAAGACCGGCGGCCGCTGCACGCTCGCGGCGAAATCGCTGCAGGACCTCGGCTTCACCGACGTCACCGCCGTCGTGATGCTGTTCGAAGACTGGAAGAAGGCCGGCTATCCGGTCGCCGTTCCGAAGGCGATGTGACGCTTGGCTGGCAGAACCCGGCCGGCGCGACGACCCGACGCGCGCCGGCCCTCGCCGCTGAGCCCTCACACCGAGGGAGGAGAAACGCATGAAAGTCCAGTACCTCGTCCTGAGTGCCATCGCGCTCGCCTCTGCCGGCGCCTCGCGCAGGCCCCGGCGCCAGAAACCGAGCCAGCCGGCCGTGTGCAACAACTGCCACAAGCCAGCGCCGGGACAGGTGGCGGGCTATTTCGAAAACGTCGCGTTCAAGTCGCAGGCGATCCAGCTCGGGATCGACGCCAACAAGGAGATCGTCCGCTTCGACCCGAAGACGCTGAAGGTCTACGACGCCGGCGTTGCAAAGACTCCCGAGCAGCTGCGCGAAGTCAAGAAGGGCCATGAGGCCCGCATCGCCTTTGTGGAGAAGGACGGACAGAAGTGGGCCACCGAGATCCGCTTCAAGGGTCCGGTCAAGGTCGCCAAGGAAGACCTTGTCGACTACGCGTTCGTGAAGAAACTCGTCGACCAGGGCACTGGCAGTTTCATGCTGATCGATTCGCGGCCCCTGCCCCGCTTCCAGCAGGGCACGATCCCGGGTTCGGTCAACATCCCGTATCCGAACTGGGACAAGGTGGTCAGCCGCCTGCCGGCCGACAAGGCGACGCAGCTCATATTCTTCTGCCAGGGCGTGACCTGCCAGATGAGCCCGCTGTCGCAGCGCAAGGCGATTGCGCTGGGCTACAAGAACACGAAGGTCTATCACGAGGGTGTTCCCGAGTGGCAGACGAAGGACTACCTGGCGACACGTCCGGAGTTCGTCAAGGAAGCCTACGTCGACAAGGACATTCCGGCCGTCATCCTCGACGTGCGCTCCGCGGACGAGGCGAAGAGCGGGCACATCAAGGGCGCCGTCGGCATGCCGGCAGCGACCGTGAAGTCCCAGCTCAAGTCCTTCCCGCCGGCGAAACTGCAGGCGCCGATCATCGTCTATGACGGACGCGGCGGCGCCGAAGCGGTGACGGTGGCGCGCGAACTCATCAAGTCCGGCCAGGGCAACGTGCAGGTCGTGCAGGGCGGACTGCTGGGATGGCAGGCGGCGGGCTACGCAATCGAGTCGGGCGTACCCGCATTGACGACCGTGGCCTATGCGCCCAAGCCACGTCCTGGCGCTATCGGAGTGGACGAATTCAACAAGCTGGCGCGCAGTACGCCGGTCGACGTGCTGATCCTCGACGTGCGCAACCAGGACGAGGCGAACGCCGGGATGATCAAGGGCGCGCTTGCTGATTCCTGACGAAGACCTGGCCGCGCGCATGGCCGAAGTGCCGAAGGACAAGCGCGTCATCGCCCACTGCAGCACTGGCATCCGCGCCGAGATGGCGTATCACAAGCTGAAGGACGCGGGCTACAAGGCCGGCTTCCTCAATGCCGAGATCGAAATCGACAAGGCCGGCAATTTCAAGGTGACGTCGAAGTAACCGCCACCCAGCCCCTCCTGGCTCTGCATTGGCGGCTGAGCGGGTCCCTGGACCCGCTCCTTTTTGAGGCCGCCCCTGATAGGCGGGATCCCGGCGGGTTACTACGTGACAGCGTTATACCCCATGGGGTATATTTGATCGCGTTGACTGCGCGCAACGACGCCCGGCGGAATGCAACCTAGCCTTGACCCTGTGATTTCGTTACAGGGCGTTGCCGTAGGCCCCTGCCAGACGGAATCCTGCCGCGTCGCCGTCTGCACGCTCGATGACTTTGGAGGACTGCCGTCATGTCTGATGCACTCACTCATCCGCTCCCGGGCTCCGGTGCCCTCCGCGGCACGCGGGCCGCGGCAAAGCCCTACTGGAATCCGTATTTCGTCGGCTTCCTGCTTGGCCTTGTGCTGCTGGCGACCTACGTGGTCACGGGCCGTGGCCTTGGCGCGACCGGAGCCTTCTCGTCAGTCGCCGCGTGGATTGCCGGCCTCTTTTCGCCCGAGCACGTGGCATCCAACGCCGTGCATTCGCGCTACTTCAATGACGGTGCGCCACTGCTGTCATGGACGGTGTTCCTGCTGATCGGCGCCTTCATCGGTGCCCTGGTGTCAGGCCTGCAGGGCGGCCGCGTGGGCATGACGATCGAGCGCGGACCGCGCATCACGGACAACCAGCGCCTGATGCTGGCCTTCGGCGGCGGCTTTCTCGCGGCCTTCGGCGCCAAGATCGCCAAGGGCTGCACCAGCGGCCAGGCATTGACCGGAGGGTCGATCCTCAACGTCGGCAGCCTGGTCTTCATGGTGTCGGTCTTCCTGGCGGCTTATGCCCTCGCCTATTTCGTTCGCAAGGAGTGGATCTGATGCTGCCCTTCGCCTACTCACATGGAATTCAGCGTCGTTGCTGACCTCGCGATCGCGGTGCTGCTGGGCATCGGCTTCGGCTTCTGCCTCGAGCGTGCCGGCTTCGGCAGCGCGCGCAAGCTGACTGCCGTCTTCTACTTCTTCGACATGTCGGTCGTGAAGGTGATGTTCACCGCCATCGTCACGGCGATGGTCGGGCTGTTCGTGCTGTCGGCAGCCGGGATGCTGGCGATTTCCGACCTCTACGTCGAACCGACGTCGTACGCGGCGCAGATCCTCGGCGGCCTGGTATTCGGCGCCGGCTTCATCATCGGCGGCTATTGTCCCGGAACCTCGGTGGCGGCGATCGCCACCGGCAAGAAGGACGGCATGGTGTTCGCCCTCGGCATGCTGGCGGGCGTCATGGCGTACGCCGAGTTCACGCCGGGTATGGAGGCGTGGATCAAGGCCACGAGCAGCGGAGAAGTGACGCTGCCGGCGCTGACGGGCATCGGCATGGGCTGGTGGGTCGTCGCCTTCGTGGCCTTCCTGCTGCTCGCGGCGCGCGGCATGGACTGGCTGCAGCGCAAGTTCAGCCACCTGCGTCCGCGCATGTCCTGATTTCCCCGTTCGGCCGACACTCCTCCTCCGCCGGCTGGACATGAAAACGGCCACCGCAAGGTGGCCGTTTTCGCTTCGGTGTACTGCGATCAGAACTGCTTGCCCCACGCGATGCCGAGGCTGTTCTCGTACATCGATATCGTCTCGCTGCCGCCGGCTCCCGGACCGAGGATCGCGTTGAACATCGACGATCCGGTCACGGAGTTCTTGAACGCGTGCATGTAGGCGACCGTGATGCTGGATTTGTCCGGCATGTTGTAGCTGAAGCCCAGTGTCAGGTGCTCCTGAACGACACCCGGCGCGATGATGTTGAACGTGACATTGGCCGAGTCGATGGGGTTCTGCGAGTAGTTGTAGCCGGCACGCAGGGTCCACGCCGGGTCGAGCTGATACTCGACGCCGATCTTGTAGACATTGACGGACTGCCATCCGAAGCCCGGGCCGTTGTTGGCACCCAGCGGCGCGCCCGTCATGCCCTGGTTCGCGATCGATGGCACGTCGCCGTAGGCGATATAGAGCCAGTCGAACGCAAACGTCCAGCCCCTGAGACCCGTGTAGGCGACGCCGGCCCCGTAGCTCGCCGGAATGTCAAAGCTGCCCTGCTCGGCGAACAGACCCTTGTACTTGTCGAAGCTGCTCATCTGCATCTTCGACGAATACACGGCGCCGACGCGGAAACCATCGAACTCGCCCTGGTAGCCGAGCCGCACCCCCCAGCCGCTGGAGCTGTCGTAGCCGTTGTTCGTCACGTAACCCGGTGCGGAGGTGAAGGGCGGGAAGCCCGGTGCATTGTCGAATGCCTGCAGCCCTTCAGCCTTGAATCGCTGGTAGCCGAAGAGTGGCGCAATGCCGATCGCCTGCGTCGGAGCGAACTTCCAGGCCAGCGTCGGCGCCACGATCAGCTGCGACAGATCCTGACCCAGCGTGCCGTTGCCGCACAGCATGTTCGCCGTGTTCGGCCCCATGCCGCAATTGAGTTGCCCACCCGGATAGTCGGTGTTCATGCCCCCGTTGCCGTACACGGTGACGCCGAGCGCGAGGTCCGACTTGAGCATGTAGTTGTAGCCGAACTCCGGTATGAAGAAATTCGTGCTGTCGCTGTCGACGGACCCGTTGAGGCCCGGCGCGGCGCCGTAACGGCTCGCGCTGCGCTGCGGGCTGAACCAGTCGATGCCCACGTCGATTCGTGTACCCACGAAGGCCATGCTGGCGGGATTGTTGGCGCCGCCCATCGCATCCAGCGCCAGACCAAAGCTCGCGCCACCCATGCCTTTTTCGCGCATGCCGTAACCGTGGCTGAAGTAGCCGTCGGTCGCCGCCGCCGTAAGCGGCAGTAACGCCGCCGCGCAGATCGCGGCCGCAATTGGCCGCAGTGCGAACCTTGATGTCATCCAATCCTCCCTGGTAGGTCAAATCGAGGGCGGCCAGGAGGCCGCCGTCCATGGAGGGATTTCACGCCCGAGCGCGCGGCTCAGGTTGAGCGCGGGCAATCGAAACGGATACTCCGTAGAGTATGCGGCACAGCGTTGCTGCAGCGCAACGCCGGTGCGCCGCTTCGTTGAGGGTCTTGACCAATCGACACGCTGAACCTGCTTCCGGGTGGAAGCGTCCAAGTCACGGTCGCTCGATGCGGCGCGACTAGGAAGGCAGGAAGTCGACCGGCCAAGTAACCGTGATGGCGTCCACGTCCTTCGCGCCGAAATCGAACTGCTTGATGCGCGCCAGGAGCTTGCGCTCGAGGTCCGCCGCCTTCAGTTCGCTGGAGACGACCCGCAGGTCGACCACCTGGCCTTCGGGTGCGATCTTCAGCTCGAGCACGACCCGGCCCTGCAATGAGGGCTCTTCGCGCAGCGCACGGTTGTAGATCGCATAGATCGCGCCCTTGTTGCGTTCGAACACGAGCTTGATCTCCTCGATCGAGCGCGATGCCTTGCCGCTCGCGCCTCGCTGCAGCGTGCCGCCCGCGCCACCACCGCCGGCGCCGCCACGACCGACACCGCCCTGCGTCGTGCCGCCGGGGCCGCCGCCACCGCGTCCGCCGGCCACGCCCTCGACCAGCGTCGTCGAGCGCCCGGCCGAGTCCGCCGCCGCCGGTATCGCGGCTGTAGGCCGCGGTATTGATGCCGCCGCTGCCTCCGGTTGCATTCGATGTGATCAGCGAACGGGTCGGTACGCCAGGCCCGACCCCGGCGCCGACGCCGGGACCGACACCGGAACCCACACCCGGCCCCGGCTTGATGTCCTTGTTCAACTGCACGGCGGCCGGGGCCGCATGCATTTCTGCCAGTTCGTTCTTCATCGCGAGCAGGCCCACGCCGGACGCGCGGGCGCGCGCGTTCTCGAGCTTCTCACCCGGCGGCTTGTTGGCCTCCGGCCGGCGCGCTTCGACGATGGCGACCTTCGGCTCTGCCTTCGGCACGCTCGGCGTCGTAGCCTTGGCTTCGTCCTTCGGCACGGGCTTGTCGAGCTTCGGCAAGGGTGCCGGCGGCGGCGCCTCGCGGTCGAGCAGCAGCTTCGCCAGTCGCGGCGGCAGCGGTTCGACCGCCGCACGATCGGGTTCACGCACGGGCAGCCATGGCATCACGAGCGCAACCAGCAGGCTGATCGCCAGCACCTGCTTGAGAATGCGCTTGAAGCGCTCCTCGTCTTCGGCAGAAACCGACCACGCCAGGATCGGCGTGTGCAGATAAGTTGCAGCAGCAGTCATCAGCCGCCCTTCTTCTGCACCGCGAACGAGACGTCGGTGAAATCGGCGCGCGCGCAGGTGACCATGACCTTGCGCAGCAGGCGGTAAGGAATCTCCTTGTCGCCCATGATCGTGATCGCGCGCTTGGACGCTTCGTTCTCGGCGCGGATCACCTGGCGGCCGGCCAGCACGTCCAGTTCCGCCTTCAGCGTCGGAATGAGATCGCTTTCGGCATTGATGACGTCGCTCACCGCGGCGACCTTGCGGCCATCGACGATGATGTCGTTCTGGCTGACCATCACGACGACCGTCTCGCGGGGCAGCTTCTCTGCCGTCGACTCCGGCAGCTTGATCGACTTCGAATTGGGCAGGATCTCGGCGACGCCCATGTTGAACAGCAGGAAGAAGATCAGGATCGTGAAGATGTCGATCAGCGACACGAGGTTGAGGTCGACCGTCGAGGTATTGCGGTTGCGGCGCGCCGCGCGCCTCTGGATTCCGCTCTGCTTCATCGCGCGGCCGCCTGCCGGATCGGCGCATCGCCGATCGAGATGTCGGGGAAAAGCGCCACTTCGACCACCTTCGCGCCATGCACCTGACGTCCGGCGCGCAGTGCGTCCATCACCTGCACCAGCACGTCGTATGGGACGTTCGGCTCAGGCAGCACCGTGGCATCGGTCTTGTCGGGAAAGCGCTCCTTGATCGTCCGCGCGACCGTGCCGAGCATGGCAATGTCATGCTGACCCGCCGACGTCTTCGGAATGCTCTGGATCAGCCCGCCAATGCGGTCACCGACCTCGATCGACTCGGCGCGGATCACGATCTCGAGGTTGAGCTTGTCGGCCGAGAGCTTCTCCAGCGCGCCGGTCGACTGTGCGGGCAACGACAGATCGAGCACCGACAGGTGCGTGAACACCGCCGTGCTGAGCAGGAACGGCACCAGCACGACGATCAGGTTGATGAATGCCGTGACGTCGAGCCCGGTGGGCTCGCGGCGCAGGCGACGCACGCGCATGCTGTGCTCCTCGACTCTCGATCGGCTAGGCAGCCGCGCGCCGGACTTCGGAGGTCATGCGCTGCGCGAGATTCAGGAAGCTGATCTTTGCTGCCTCCAGGCTGTCGACGATTTCGGTGGCGCGCGCCTGCAGGAACGCATGGATCAGCAGGAACGGGATCGCCACCATCAGTGCGAACGCGGTGTTGTTCATCGCGATCGAGATCGACGCGGCCAGCAGTTCGGCCTTCTCGGCCGGGTTGACGTTGGCCACCGCCGTGAAGGCCTTGATCAGACCGATGATGGTGCCGAGCAGGCCCACGAGCGTGATGACATTGGCAAAGGTCGCGATGTAGTGCGTGCGCTTTTCCAGTCGCGGCACGATTTCCATCATGCCCTCCTCCATCGCGGCGTCGATGTCCTCGCGCCGGTGCGGCGTGCGCAGCCGTTCGATGCCGTAGGTGACGATCTTGCCGATCGCCACGTCGCCGCCGCCGGCCACGGCCTGCGCCTTGTCGAACTTGCCGTTTTGCAGCAGCGGCAGCATCTGGTCCCACATCTTGCGGTTCTCCGCGCGCGCCCGGTTCAGGAAGATGAATCGTTCGATCGCGACCGCGACGCCGAGCGCCATGATCAGGATGCTGGGATAGATGAACATCCCGCTGTCCTGGAAGAACTTGACGACGGTACTGAAGGTATTCATGACTCGATCTCCAAAAACACTCCGATGACTGCTGAACTCACTTGCCTTGCGCCGGCGTCGCTGCGTTCGCTGCAGGGGCCGTTTGCTTCTGCGGTGCGCGACTGGATCAACGCGTCGTAACGCACCTGACGGCGAAATACATCGCGATCGACCGGCGCCAGCGCCTCGTCGAGCACGCTGTCCAGCGGACGACTCGAAAGATCCCCCGGCAATGGCTTCTTCCACGGCACGATGTAGAGCACCTTGGGCAACTCGCGATTGCCGATGATCTGCGCACGGTCGATCTCCGCGCGGTCCTGCGCCATGGCCCCGCACGCGACCAGCCCGCCCACGAGGGCCATGGTCGCGCGCAACGAGTCGCGCCAATGCCCGAAGAAGCGCCGCTTCATCCCTGCTCCTTCCGTTGAGGCGCGCTCTTCTGCGCGCTGCGATTCCGGAGGTCGCTGACCCAGCGCTGCACCTGCTCGTCACCGCCGGCGTCAGCTGCAGGTAGCGATCGTAGAGTTCGAGCGCGCGCACGCCATCCCATAGATACAAGTCATACAGAATGCCGAGGTTCAGCACGGCGGGCGCGTAGGCGGCATCCAGTGAGATCGCCTGTTCGTATGAGGCTTTCGCCTTGGCGAAGTCCCCGGCCGTGCGGTAGGTGATGCCCAGCTGGTTGTGCAGTTCGGCACGTTGCGGACTCAACTGGACCGCCTTCTCGAGCGCGGCAACCGCGTCCGCCGTCTTGCCGGCCTGGCGATGGATGAGGCCGAGGTTGGCGTACGGACCTGCCAGTTCCGGATTCGATTTCGTCAGCGCGACAAACGCGCGCTCGGCCTCGGTCGTGCGTCCGGCGGCCAGCGACTGACGCGCGCCATCGAAGGCGCGTTGCACGGTCGGGCTGACCGGCACCTCGGGTTTCGCGGTTGCCGGTCCGGGTCGCGTCCTTGGCGGGCTTGGCTGCCGGGACGGCCTTTGCATCGGCAGGCGCCGCAGCGTCAGGCGAAGCCGGCGTTTCGCCAAACATCGCGCACGCCGCCAGCATCATGCTCGAGTGCGACGAGGCTGCCGGTCCGGATCAGGCGCTCAGCGAATCGCATCGACCGTCCTTTCCGCGCGTTCGACCTTGTTGTAGCGCGCCGGGCGCAACTGCCCGAGCGCCGTGATGCTTTCGCGTACCGAGCTGTCGTAGATGCCGACCGCGGTGCGCTTCGCGTTGACCTCGTGCACCTCGATCGCCTTTTCCTCGAACGGGAAGGCCTGCTCCTCGAGCATCACGTTGTATTGCTCGAGCTCGTCCTTCTTCAGGCCCTTCGGCCGCTGCGATGTCATCAGCGCCTTGCCGAAGTCGCGATACAGCTCGGCGGTCTGGAACGTCGCCGCCGTGGACACCTCGGCGATGCCGTAGTCCGCCGCCGTCGCATAGGCTTTCAGCGCCAGCTCCATCTTGTCCTTCTTGACCTTCAACTGGCGCTTCAGCGGCTCGACCAGCGCGACCTTGCGGTAGTCGTCGACCAGCGGCTTCGCCAGTGCGAGCGTGGCCATGCCGCCGAGGTAGCGCGTACGGTCGGTGCGCGCAGCGCCGGCGGTCAGGTCGGTCCGCTGCACTTCCTTCATCAGCGCCTGTTCGCGCGCCCCATTGCCGTCCTCGCGCGCGACCCGAGCCAGGCGATAGCGGGCCTCCAGCGCAGGTTCCAGCGGCTCGGGGTACTGCTTGACGTAGCGCTCGTAGGCGCGTGCCGCCGAAGCGCGCGCTCCGGCCTTCTCGTACATCTCGGCCGCCTGCCACAGCCCCGCGCGCGCCAAGCTGCGGGTCCGTGTTCGCGGCCGAGAGTCTTCTCGAACTCGGCTGCGGCCTGTGTCCAGCTGCCCTTCTCCACGTAGGCCACAGCGAGCTTGCCGGACACTTCGTCCTGCAGCGGATGTTTCGGATAGCGGGTGCGGAAGTCCTCCAGCAGGCGCGCCGCACCGTCCCAGTCCTTCAGCGCCAGCATGGCCGCAGCCGCGTCGTACTGCGCAGTGGCGCGCACGGGCGAGGCCGGCGCCACGCTCGCCACCCGCGTGTAGTGCCCGATCGCCTCGGGCAGCTGGCCCTTCTCCCGCGCCGACTCGCCCTGCTTGTAGACCGAAGCAGCAAGTCGCTCCGTCAACGCGGCGCGCGCCGCGTCCTTCTCGGGCGTCAATGCGAGCACCTCGCCGTAGGCGCGCTCGGCGTCGACGAACGCAGCCCTTCTCGAACGACGTGTGCGCCACGACAGTCCAGGCCACGCGCCGTTGCTCGGCCGGAGGCGGCGGCTGCAGGGCCAGCACCTGGCGCGCGACCGCGTTGGCGCGTTCGCCGTCGTTCAGCGCATACAGTTTCTCGGCAGCGTTGGTCAGCACCGGCGCGCCGCGGGGGTCCTGGGGGAACGACTTCGAAAACCGCAGCGCGCTGTCCACTGCGGCCAGCTGGACCTTTTGCGCGTCTGGCGCAGCAATCCGCTTTTCCTGCTGTGCATAGGCAAGCAGTGCTGCGTATCCGGCATCGGCGCTCCTGGCGTGCTGCGGATAGCCGTAAGCGGACTTCTCGTATTCGACCGCCGCCTCGGAGAAGCGCGCATCCTCGTACAGCAGCTCGGCGAGCAGGAAATTGTTCTGCGCGGCCTGCGGGTCCTGCGGGAAAGAAGTCAGGTAGCTGCGGTACCAGCGCACTGCCTCCTGGTAATCCTCGCTCTTCTTCGATTTCTGAGCACTGGCGTGATGAAAGCGTGCCAATTCTTCCAGGTGGGTCTTGACCAGCGGTTCGGCGTTGCGGGACCAGCCCTGCGGGTTGCTGCGCTGGTAGTCGCTGCCCACGCCGTAGTGAGTCACATACTGCTTCTTCGCTTCCAGTGCCTGCGTCGGAAATCCTCCGGCCGCATAGATGTCGATTACGCGCGCCTGCAGCACCGGCGCTTCCGGATGCGACGGGGATCTCTGTGCAAAGGCGCCGAAGGTGTCAGCTGCATCCTTGACACGGTCCTGCCGGATGTAGAGCTCGCCCAGCTGCTGGTACACACGGAACTCATACTCGCGGCGCACATCAGAATTGATGTACGGCGGAATCGATGCCGGCCCTTGCAGGTTGGCGAGCGAGATGCTCGTCACGCGGAACGTGTCCTCGACCAGCTCGCGGTCGGCACGGGTCAGGCCGGGCAGCTTCTCCAGGTCGCTTTCGTTGCCACGGCCGGCCAGCTTCAGGTCCAGCACGCCGAAGAACGACTGCAGCGAATCCTCGAGCTTGGCCTGCTTGAATTGCGACCAGCCGTGCATGTAGATCGATCGTTCATAGTAGGCGAGACCCTTTGTCGCCTCGCATCGTCACCAGGTAGGCCGCCTCCGCCTTCGGATACTCGCGCAACGCGAACATCAGTTCGCCTCGACGGAACTGCGCCTCGTCGCGGTAGCGGGTCGTCGGATACAGCAGCACCAGCTTGTCGAGCGTCGCAAGCGACGTCTCCAGGTTGCCGCTCAACTCGTAGGCGCGCGCCAGCTGGTAGAGCACGCGGTCATTGCCCGAGTCGTTGGGGTAGGTCTTCAGGAAGTCCTGGTAGCGCGTGATGGCCGCCTTGTAATCGGCGACGGATCCACTCGTTTCGCCGGTCCCCATGCGCGTGTCGACGAGATCCATCTCCAGGTCGCCAAGGCGACGAAGTGCCTCCTGCCGTTGCGGCTCGCGCGGCGACGCGGCCAGGAAGTCGCGATAGGCGCGCGCCGCGTCCTCTTCATTGGCCTTGATGCCGGCATCCGGATTGACCGTGACCTGGCGTGACGCGAGCGACTTCAGCGTCGGCGGCTCGGGCGGCGTCCGCTTGAATGGGCTCGAACAGGCCGCGAGCAACACCACCGCGCCGATGGCGGTCGCACGCAAGGCAGCCAGGCTAGTTCGTCGGGCGCACGGCCACCCTCCTTAGCCAGGCTGGCGCGGTCGACGATCTGTGCCACCGCAAAGCGCGCCTGCGTGCCGTAAGCCGCCAGCCGCTCCTTCTGCCGCAGGAGTTCCGCCACGGCGAGCTCCTGCACCGCGGCCTGCTGCTCCTGCGTGAGCGCCGCAACGCGCGGAACCATCGTATCGACGCGCGCCGACAGTGCATCGATACGGCCGGCAAACGCATCGAGCCGTGCGGGCTCGTCACGCTGCGCCAGGGCGAGCGCGGCGTCGCGCTGCTGCGCCTGAGCCAGGTTGCGCTGCAGTTCCTGCATGCCCTTCTTCGCATTCCACAGGCGCACCGCGAACTGATCGCTCTGCTGCCACAGCAATGCGCCGGCAGCGCGCCGATAGCGTTCACGCGCCTGCGCCAGTTCGGCCTGCGTGATCTCCGGATCCTTGCCGGCACTGCTCCAGCACCTCCCGCACGCGGTCGAGCCTTGTCTGCAGCTCGCGTTCGCGCACTGTCGCGAATGCCGCCGCGTCCCCGTCGCGTTCGACGCGCTCCAGTTCGGCCTGCAGCGACTCAAAGCGCTGCTCGAAGCCGGCGAGGTTCAATGCGCGCTCCTTCTCCTGGACCTGCGGCAAGCGCTCCGCAAAGGCCTGGCGACGATTGGCGAGCATGTCGCGCAGCACGCCCAGGCTTTCCTGCCACTGCTGCAGGTTGCGGGAGAGGTAGAGCAGATCGCGGTAGTTCTTGAACGCTTCCTGGAACGGATGCGTGGCCATCAGAGCTGCGAGGTGACCACCCAGCGGCAGGTCCTGCCCCTCGGGCAGCTCGGAGATGCTCCAGAACCATCCCATCTCTTCGCCCGGATTGCTGGCCATCAATCCGTCGAGCAGCTTGCCGCTGCGGATCACGGCCACGGATTTGTCGAGGTTGGCGCTCTCGCGGTCGAACACGCCGATGGCGTCCTGGTACAGCTCGAGCGCCTGGGCGTTGGCGCCCAGATCGGCGAATGCATAAGGTACGGCCAGCTTGGCCTCGAGGACGGCCGCATCGCTCGGGTCGCGCGTGGCCAGTTCGCTCCACGGCACCAGCGCCGACTTCATCTGACCCTGGGCGGCGGCGGCCCAGCCGAAGCCGAGCAGCGCCTTGTTCGAGTACATCCCTGACAGCCGCACCCGTTCCAGGTAGGCGCGTGCCGGCTCGCTACGGCCTTCCTGCAGCGACGCGAAGCCGAGCGCGACATTCGCCTTGTCGCGCAGGCTGCGGTACTCATCGCTCGTGGCCGGCAGTTTGCCGACCTCGTCGAGCAGCTTTGTGCCGCGCGCCAGGTCACCGCTTCGGACCAGTGCGACGCCGAGGTTGTAGCGGACGTAGCTCGTTGCACCCGGACCCTTGGCGAGCACATCCAGCACCTTGATCGCCTCGGTGTACTTGCCACGCGCCATCAGGACGTTGGCCTGCAGCAGCGCGCGGTCCTCTTCCAGGGCGCCCGCCAGGCGGCTTTTCGATGCGTCCCAGCGCGTCCTCGGACTCCGCATACAGGCCACGCTGATAGCGGATCTTGGCGAGGTAGTACCAGGCGCGGTCGCGCACCGGCGGCGGCGCTCCGCGCTCGATCAGCTTGGCGAAGACTTCGCCCGCCTCGCGGTGCATGCCGTACGACAGGAACAGCCCGCCGCGCAGGATCTCGGCCTCGTCGTCATGCGGCACCATGCGGCCGAACTGCTGTGACGCCATCAGCCGGGTGACCGACGTGAAGTAGCGCCCCTGGTAGAAGTAGAACAGGCTGTCGCCGTAGTGCGGAGACTCGACGCCGGCCGGCGGTGGCGGCGTCGTGTCGCTCCACGGCCACCAGTTCAGCCAGTTCGACATGTCCATCCAGCTGAAGGGCAGCGACGCCCCCGCCGGCTTGGCTCCACCCGACGCCTGTGCCTGCACGGCCGACGCCATGCACGCGCACACGGCCACCAGCGCCGCGGCGCGCGCCCAGCGTCCAGTGAGTCGGCTCATGCAGAACCCGTGACGCATGCAGCGGTTACTGCCAGACCTTGACGTCGAACTCCGGCTGCAGCTTGCCGGTGGAATCCTTGATCTGGAGCTCTATGTATTTCGGATCGGCGCCCTTCTCGATCTTGATCGTGGCGCCGCGTTTGTAGTCGCGCTCGTGCGGTCCCTTGCCGGTGAAGAAGGCCACGAGCTCGTGCGTGCCCGACTTCAGGTTGCCCAGATAGAGTCGCTGCACGCCGCCGCGGTGCAGCGCCTGGACCTCGGCCGGCGTGTAGAGATAGCCGGCGACATCCTTGCCGTCGAGCTTCACTCGCACCGAGTCGAGCAAGAACATCTTGCCCACATCCATCGACACGAAGATGGCGACCTGGGTGTTGGCGGGGAACAGCAGTTCTTCCTCGAGCACCATCAGGTCGCGATTGAGCCGGATCACATCGGCCTTGGCATCCTGGATGCGGTCATCCAGGCTGCCGGTCGACGTCGGTGCGGCGCGGGGCGGCTGGACGCGGCGCGGGCGTGGAAGCCGTCGCGTTGGAAGACGCGGGCGCGGGTGTCGGCTGCGCCGAGGCGTTAGCAAGTACCGTGAGGGCCAGGAAGACGGCCAAGAGCAGGCTGCGGTTCAACATACTGCGTCCCTTACTCAAAGATCAGAAAAGCACAGTCACGTACAACTGCAGCACGGTCGCGTTGTACGAGTACAAGCTGCCGGTCCGCACGTCCGTGAAATCGCTGTAATCGGTCATCCAGAACTCGACCGCGCCGTTCAGGAAGATCTCGTACCGGCCCGGCTCGCGCTTCAGCGCGTAGGTCGCCTTCGTACCGATCGTCCACGAGTTGTAGTTGCTCAACTGCCGGTTGCGCGTCACATACAGCGTTTCGCTGGTCGCGTTGTCGGAATAGAAGAGCGCGCCATCCTGGCGATAGCCGCGCGCATAGGCGTCGACCAGCCACCTCTCGCCGAAGCGGGTCGACGCGCCGATTCCGAAGGTGTGCGCGGCGATGTCCCAGGTATCCCAGAAGTAGCGATACTCGCCGCGCACCGCCCAGCCGGGAGCGACCTCTCCGACCAGGCGGAACTGGACGGTTCGGCTGGTACGCGTGCGCGGCATGCGCTCCGGAACCGCGGCGCCGAAGACGAGCGCCATGCGATACGGACTGCCAAGGAAACCGTCGTCCGACACGACCTCGAAGTTCGCGTTGGCGTACCAGCGCGGCGACAGGATCTGCGTCACGCCGACCCGGTAGCGCCAGTGCTTGGCGGTGTCGAAGAACCCTTCGCCGACCTTGCCGACGTCGTCCGAACCGTAGGTGTATCCGAGACCGACCGTTGTCATGCCGGAGAAGACATCCGTCGCGACATCGATATTGAATGCGGTCGCGGTGTAATCGGGCTCGGTGCTGTACGAACCCGCCACGGTAATCAGCGAGTCGCGCACCGCGTAGTCGGCGCCAAACCCGTACTCGTGGCGCGTTTCGTCGTACGGGCTGGCAGTGGTGACCACGTCGATCGACGCGTTGCTGACGATGTCGGCGTAGTAGGTCGCAAAGAGCGACGCCTTGTTCAGCAGGCTCTTGCGCACCAGCAGCGCCGGACCCCAGGCGGTCACCCCACCGCCGTCGAAGCTGTGCAGCATCAGGTCGGCGCGGTCCTCCGGCAGTTCCGCTGCGTGCGCGTGGCCCGTCGCGAGCAAGCCACCCAGCGCCCCGAGCAGATGTGCAGTCGCCACGAACGGCAGTCGGCGCGCGCCGTCGCGGCGTTCGCCGAGCGTCAGCAACGCCAGCTGCATCCTGCGCAACGCGCGCCGGCAGCGTGGGCTGCGGCTTCGACGGCCGCCTCAATTGCAGCCACAACCGCCTCCCTGCACTCCCGTGCCACCGCGCGAGCCCTCGCGCACCTCGTGCACGTGCTCGAAGTGCTTGGCGGACAGCGGGTCACGCGGAAACTTCATCAAGGGGTCGGCCAGCCGCTCGCGTTCATAGGGCTTGACCCAGGGCTCCGGCATCGCGCATGCGCCCAGCGCAGCCGCGGCAAAGAGTCCGAGCAACGCGCTGCGCAGCACGGTCCACAGGTTTCGACGAGCGGGCTTCATTCGCGCAGCAACTCCCGGATCTGCTTGTCGTAGGTGTCTTCGTAGCCGTCGCGGTAGCCGCGATGTACGAAACGAACCCGACCGTCGCGATCGACCAGGACCGTCGAGGGCATCGTGCTGAGGTCGTACAGCCGGCTCACCTTCTTCTCGGTATCCAGCAGCACGGGGAAGCGCATGCCGAGCTGCTTCGCCAGGCTCGCGGCCTTGTGCGGATCCTCGTCGATGTTGACGGCCAGCACCGTGAATCCGGAGCCGCGGTACTTCTCGTACAGCTTGGAGAGGTGCGGCATCTCCACTCGACACGGTCCGCACCACGTCGCCCAGAAGTTGATCATCACCACGCGCCCGCGCTGCTCCTGCAGCCGCAGGTTCGGGCCGTCGAGGCTGGGAAGCGTGAAGTCGGGCGCGCCGGCCGATGGCGTGACGGCGGCGCCGGCCCCACTGCCGACGACTGCGAGCGCGGCCACCACAAGCAGCCGCACAGTCTGGAAAACTCGGGCGATCAATGTCATGTCGTGCATGGGTCGGAAGATCAGAAGAAGAACGTGATGCCTGCCGTCAGCTCGAGGTTCTGCGTGGATTTGCTCTGGCCGAGCAGATCGAGCGTGTACAGGTGATCCCGGAAGTCGACCTGGATGGCCGCCCAGTCCTTCAGGAACACGCGGTAGCCAAGACCGAAGTTGATGGTCTGCTTGCTCTGTTCGAGAAACTTGGTGCTGCCCACGCCGGCAATCAGGTACAGCGCGGAGGCCATTGCGTAGCGGCTGCCAAAGAAGACCTCGCCCGGCAGGATGTTGTAGCCGACGGACAGGTTGTAGTACGAGAGCGTCTCTTCCTTCTCGGGAAAGACGCCGCCCGGAAGGATCTGCCGGTAGTTCTCGTCACTGACACTGGTCGTGCCATAGACGCCCTCGACGAAGAAGTCCTCGGTGATGTGATAACCGAGGCGCGCGCCGTAAACCAAGCTCGCGCCGAAGTCCTCGCTCGAATAGGTGCCCAGGTAGGCGCCGGCGATGATGTCCCGGCTTGGGAATCTTCGGCACGCGAACATCGCGTCGCGGCACGGTCGGCTCGATCACCTGCTCGTTCGGTGGCTGGTTCGGCGCCCCAGCGGCCGGTGCCGTGGTCTGGGCGAGCGACGGTGTCGCGGCGATCGCGAGGCCGGCAGCAAGCGGTAGCGCAAGAAGAATTTTTCGCATGGGTGGATGTCGCGATCAGAAGAAAAATGCGATGCCGAGTGTCACGGCCCGGTATTCAGCGCTGTCGCTGTCCGAGACGTAGGCCGTGTAGATCGAGTAGTCGAGCTTCGCCACGAAGCGTTCGGCGATGTAGTAGCGCAGGCCGACCGCCGCATTGGCCAGGTTGGCATTGGTGACGACCGCGCTGACGAGACTCGCGTTCGGGATGTTCTTGAAGTGGCCCAGCCCGACGCCGAAAAACGGCGAGAACCGCTGATCCGACCACGGCTCCACGTTGAGGTTGATGTTCCAGAATTCCGTGCCCGAAAATGTGCCCTGCACCTGGCCGATCGTGGCTTCGATGCTCAGTGCGTCCGCGAACCGGTACGCGGTCCATACCTTCAGCATCGGCTCGCTGTCGAACATCCCCCAGGCGGCGCCGAGTTCGAGCTTGCCGCCGCAGGTAGTCGTCGAGCAGGACATCGCGGAAGGCCTTGGTGGTGCCGGCCTCGGTCAGCGTGGTCTCGAGTTGCGAGCGGTTCACCCAGCCTTCCTGGCCGCTCGGCCGTACGCACCTTGAACCAGTCGGTACGGCGCAGCAGGATCTCGATCCATTCGTCGCGCGCAGCGACGAAGAAGATCGGATAGCCACGACCCGGCCCGGTGCGCAGATCGATGTACGGATCGGTGATCTGCACCTTCTCCTCGGCCCATGCCGTCGGCACTGCGGCTCCCAGCGGTCAGCAGCAGCAACGCGCAGGCCGCCGCGCGCGCCAGCGCCCGTCGCCACCGGGTCGTGCGAGGCTGACCGGCCATCATTGGGTGTTGCAGGTGCCGACATTCGGGTCAGCGGGCGTGAACATGCTGTTGGCCGCAGAACTGAACTCGTCATGGCCCTGTGGCATCGGGCGGCTGATCCAGTAGCGGATCAGCATGACGTTGGGATCACTCTCGCTCAGGAATATGAGCCCGCCGCCGTGCAGGACGTTGAGCGTGAGCGGCTTGGTCAGCAGCCGACTCGACAGCGGCGCGCCGAACACCACCTCGCCCTGCGACGAGTAGAAGTTCTTGTACATGTCCGTGCTGCGGACCACATCGGACGTGTTGGCCGGGTTCGACAGATCGACGGGCTGCGCATTGCCCAGCAGCCGGAAGGCTCCGCCGGTACCGGTCACGTTGTCGTGGCAGCCCGCGGCGGCGCAGGTGTTGGTGGAGATCACGCCGTTCTGGTTGATCTGCAGCTGCTTCAGGAAGACCGGCTGAACGCACTTCTGGAAGTAGACGAACGACAGTTTCTGTCCGCTCGTCGTGGTCGGGTTCGCCACCTTCGGCGGGTTGTCGAGCGGATTTCCGCCGTCGCCTCCGCAGGCAGCCAGTACGAGTGCAGCCAGGCTGGCTGCCGCCAGTCTGGTTCGACGTGCTCCTTTGAAGGCCCCCGCCTGCTCCAGGATCATGGAGTGCTGCACCCCGTGCTGATCCAGGTCGCGATCGCGTTGTAGCCGGCACTGCCGGTCGGAAGCACCGCGGTGGCCTGACCGACGGCGCCGGCCGGATGGGGCACGGTCGACGGCCGCTGCAGCAGCGCATTCGAAGCGACGGTGCTGGCGCTGCAGGCATTGGAGACCATCGTCAGCGTGACGTTGTAGTCGCCCTCCGCATCGCCGGTCAGGACATAGCGGTTGCGCAGGTACGACTGGCCGGTCTGCGCCGCGCCGGAATTGCCGGTCGGCTGATGGCAGATCACGCAATTGGCCTTGATCACCGGATAGACGTTCGCATCGAACGCGCTGCGCGACAGTGCCGTCGCGGTGCGCACCGGGCTGTTGCTGGCCGATACGTTGTTGAAATACTGCCCACCGAGGTCCATCCACTCGGTGATCAGCCGCTTCTCGGCGGCATTCAGCAGCGTCGAATGATCGGGCGCGCTGGCCGGCGGGTTCGGATGCGCGGTGCGCGCAGCAGCCGAGGCCTTCAGCGACTCGCCGAACATGATTTCGCCCAGGCGGCTTGCACGCGTCATGCCGAGCGCATTGCCGGCCATGTTGTCCACCAGCGGCGAATTGCGAACGATGACCGGGACGCCGTCCTCGAGCCGCGTGACCGGCTGCCCCGTGGCCTGGTCGATCACCGGGTCGCCGACCAGCAGTTCCTCATAGGACACCAGTCGACCGGTACCGGAGACCGAGGCGCGCAGGTCCAGCTTCGCGGTGTCGCTGTGGCAGGTCGGTGCAGGTGTTGACGCCGTTGGCGCCGCGGCTGCGCGTCCACAGCGGCTGGATGTGATCGGGGTAGTTGATGATGCCGTTGGTGGGCACCGCGGTGGCGAGATCGTCCGCGGCGTTGGTGTTGCCCGTGTAGCGCACGATGATGCTCGGGCGCGCGGTGACGCCGGCCTTGCTCGTGTCGGCCCAGTTGTCGGCATGGACGAGATCCGTGCCGAGGTTCAGTGCTGTCGCGTCCATGCGCGTGCGCGTGGAAGCCATCGTCTCGCCGGACTGGTGCGCGGCCGCCATCGCCGGCATCAGCGCCGCCGGCAGCGAATTGACGATCGCGCCCGAGTTCAGCGATGCCCCGCGCCGCGGGCTGTGGCAGCCGTCGCAGGTGCGTCGTTCGCCGGGCCGCACCTGGATCCAGTTCAGGTGCGTCTGGATCGCGCGTCCCTTTGGAGTCGAGAATCGCCAGCCCCAGCGGCGTGTCGGCCGGCACCAGCAGCTTGAACGAGCCGTCCGGCTCGACCGGCGCATAGCCGAGGATCTGCTGCGGCTCGAACTCGGTCTCGCCGATCGCCTCGCGCATGCCCATCGCGTTCGCCTGCGGCGCGACCGCGCGGAACGCGCGCACGAAGTACGCCGGCGCGCAGCGATAAGCGGAATCGGCCGGATCCTTCATCCTGACGATGTGCGGCACCTGCGAGCGCGTATCGGCCGCGTCAACGGGCGCGGTCTTGGCGATCGCCGTGCTGCAACCGGCAGGAAGATCGACCGGTGCCAGCATCGAGTCGCCCATGCGATCGAGCCCGTCCGTGTCGTACACGCTGCGCACTTCGATCAGCGCCAGGTTCTGCGCCTTGAGCGCCTCGTCGACGACGGTCGGCTGCGAAGCGTTCGGTTCCGGGCGCGCCTGGATGGCGACCGGGTCCGTGTACATGAAGCCCGGCGGGGGTGACGCGACGATCAGGAAAGTCTGCTTGGCCGGATCGACCATGTAGATCGAGTAGACCGCCGGCGCGTTGTCCTGCACCGGCTGCAATGCCTGCTGGGCGCGCGACATCGTGTCGTCGGCGAGCATCGCGCGTTCCGCGTCGGTCAACGTGACGCAGGGCACGACCACGCCATTGCGCGTCACCTCGCAGGGGCGATAGGCAACCAGCACGCGGTTGGTGCCATCCCACAGCGGGTACGGCGCCGAGATGCGGCCGAACTCCGACAGGCCGCGGCCGAGATCGATTTCCTTCGCGGTCCACTGCGCCTGGCCGCCCTGCCCGACCACCTGCGCGTTGGCCGGCGTGTTCTGCTCGGAGTAGTTGGCGGCGTCGATCAGCATCAGCGCCCCGCCCTCCTGCGTGCCCGACAGCGGCATCAGTGACGACACCACCTTGCCCGCGTAGGCGCCGCGCGTATCCATGTCGCGCGGGTGCAGGAAACTGTTGCCGCCGCTGTGCGCGCCGTAGAGCACGAACATGTCGGTGCCGTCGGGCTTGACGCGGAAAATGGCGAAGCGGTTGCGCGGGCCGACGTGCTCCCAGCGCGAGAACATGATGTCGCCGTTGGGCCGCACCACCGGATTGCGGTCATGGCTCTGGTTGGACGAGATCTGCGTGATCGCGCCGCCGTTGCGGTCGACCGTGTGCAGGTTGAGCACCCGCTCGCGCTCGTACTCGTCGACGGCGTAATAGGTCTGGCCGAGCGCCTGGGTCTTGGTCGTGGTCTGGCGGTTCGAGGCGAACACGAATCCGCGGTCGGCCGGCAGGTAGGCCGGATCGACGTCGTCATCGGTCGTCGAACTGGTGATGCGGCGGAAGCGTGCCGGTCGTCAGGCCGGCGTTCATGTCGTATTCCCAGATGTTCCAGCGACCGGTACAGGCCGCCACGCCGCCGACGCTCGACGTATTGCTGGTCGGGCAGCGCATCGCGAACACGATCTTCTTGCCGTCGTACGAGACCTCGGGATCGGACACGTCGCCCTTGCCCTGCGTGATCGCCGCGGTGACGTTGAACTCGGGCGCGCTCGGCGAGGACTTCTCGCGGATCATCAAGTCGCCCGCCGGCGGCGAACGGCGCACCGTTGGTGGGATTCATGTTCAACGCCGTCGAGCGCTTGGCGTAGGCGATCGGAGCGTCGCCGGCCACGGTGAGCGTGCTCTCCGAGTCCTTGCTCGAGCCGGAGCAACCCGCAATGCCGATGGCGGCCGCGAGCGCAAACGCAGCCGTCCAACTTCCAGCCTGGATGTCCCTCATGATGGCCTCCATGGAACCTCGCGGATGCGGGACGCAGGAATTGTCCCGAGACATGCGCGCGTTGATTGGGTGATGTAGTGGCTGATTCATGGTTTGATCGATCCTGCGAGTGATGGCGCTAGGCCATAGTCATGAGGCCGGCAGCAGGACTTCCGGGACCTCCGGCTGCGAGTAGACCCGCCGAGAAATGCAGCTTTCCGGCCGCGTCGATGACCACGGCGTCCACCTCCGGTACCGACTCGACGATCCGCATTCCCTGTTCGACGCCCAGCACGAAAACGGTCTTCGACAGCGCCTCGCTGGTCAGCCCGTCGGGCGCGATCACGGTCACGCTTTGCACCTCGTGCGGCGACTTGCCGGTACGCGGATCGATCAGGTGATGGCAGCGCTCGTCGCCGTCGTCGAAATAGCGCTCGTAGTCGCCTGAAGTGGAGACCGCGACGTCCTCGAGCGGCAGCAGCGCGACGATTTCACCGTCCCGGCGCGGATCACGCACGCCGACGGTCCACGGCCGGCCGCAGCGATCGCCCAGCATCCGGCTGTCGCCGCCTGCCGCCACCACCGCATGGCGCACGCCGTGCCGCGCGAGGATCGCGGCCCCGTTGTCGACCGCGTAGCCCTTCGCGAAACCGCCGAGGTCGATGCGCACGCCCTCGCGGACCAAACCGCACGCTGCGAGTTTCGCGGTCCAGCTGCAGATGGCGATAGCCGATCGCATTGCGGGCGGCGGCCAACTGCTCCTCCGTCGGCCGGATGTGCTTGCGATAGTCGTACAGATGGCCTGCACTCGCGTAGGTGATGTCGAAGCGCTCCGTCGGACAGCTTCGGAAAACGCGATCGATCGCGCCAACAGGTCGAACAGTTCGGCGCTGACCTGGACCGGCTGCCGGGCGGCGTCGCGGTTGATGCGCGACAGCTCCGACGAGTCCTTGTAGTGACTCATCAGCGCATCGATCCGGTGCATCTCGTGCATCACCGCGTCGATGGCCGCGGTGGCCGCGGCGCGATCTATCACCCCACAGCTCGACGTGGATCGCCGTGCCCATGATCGCCTCGTCGCGGCTGAACCAGCGCCCCGTCCGGGTCCGATTGCCTCGTCGAATGGGCGCCGCGCCAGGCTGCGCAGCGGGCCTAGCACGTGCGCTCCCTTGCCAGTAGCGCAATGAAGGGGCGATAGCGCTGGTCGAGTGCGCACGGCCTTTGGATGAGATATGGAGGTCCGTCTTCAACACGATGGGACGCGGCGCACAGTGCAGTGAACCGAGAGGCTCGGACTGCGATGTCCGCGCGAGTGACAGTGAGTACCGGTCCGGCCGACTCTATCGTGTGCCGCGGTCCGCAGCAGTCAGGAAGCTGATTCCTTTGGGGGAGTCCGTTCGGCCGACCTTAGGCACGATCAGTCCATAAGGTGACATGGACGATGCGAGGTTGCAGATTGGTACCCGGCCGGACAGACAGCAGCAAAGGACTGAACCCGCCAGCGATTCTCGATCGTCGAGTCCAGGTCCGATCTTGGCCGGCTTGTGCCGGCAACCTCAAGTGACGCGCGCAAGAATGAAATCGCACCGTTGCTGAACCGTTCCGCGCGGTACCTCGACCAGATCGTAGCCGCACCTCGTGTACCAGGCAGAGACTTCCCTGTGTACCGCAACCCCGTGGGCGAACGGGTGATCGCGTTCTGTGTCCGTCGTATAGATTTCCTCCCATGGCGGAAAGATAAACGCGGTGCGAAAGTACACGTACTCCTCAAGAAGCTTTTCCAGTTCGAGTAGCGATGCCAGACCGCCGAGTTGATTGATCATTCCCAGGGCGTCCACAACGCAGCGATCGAAGAACACCAAGCCCGGAATGCTCGCCATGCGCTGGCATTGCACCCTGTCGCGCTTCAGGATCTCATCGGCGAACTCACGTGGTGATGGCCGCGGACTAAGCGAGAGCTTCAATCTTTCCCGGATGATGGCCCGGGCCGTATCCGGAACGCATTCGTAACCGCGCGCGTGGAGCGCGTCCAGGACAGTCGACTTGCCGGCCCCCGGTCCACCCGTTAGCGCAATCGCACGCACGCAACGTCCGCGAAGCGATAAGTCATCACCAGGTTAGGCACGACAGCTCATGGCGGAGCACGGCCGGCTAACAAAGAGAACGCGCCCAAATCTCACAAGCACCGAATTCATCATGGTAGGTGCGATCAAATGTCATTCCGACCCTCTGGGCTACGCATATCGACGCCAAGTTGCCCGGCATGATGAGGCAGATCAGCCGCTTCAATCCCAGTCGATCCCGCGCATATTCAATGATGCCTGTGGCGGCCTCCGTCGCGAAGCCTTCGCCCCAACGGCGCTTGTCGATCAGAAACGCAAGCTCGACTTCCTGATTTCCGTCGATCGTCCAGGGCAGCAGTCCACAGCGTCCTAGAAACATTCCAGTCGGCTTTTCGATCGTGGCCCAGAGGCCAATCTGAGGATTCTTTGGATGCCCTTCGAGAAACCACTCCAATTCGTCGCGCGTTTGCTCGAGTGTCAGCGTCTTCTCAGGAAAGTACCTGCGGATATCGGGGTCCCGATAGAGCGCAAACAGCGGCGCAAGGTCGTCTCGCTGAAGGCGCCGCAGCGTAAGCCGCTCAGTAGAAACAACGACCACAGGATCTCCCCAAGCGTGTCCGCTTCAGGGTGATTCTGCACTCGACTGCCCGCGTCGGCTTCTGGCCGCTCAGAGCCAGGGCCATCATGTTTCAGTAAAGGAGTATTCGTCGAAATCGCACACCGGCTGATAGCCAATTCGTTGGTAGACGCTGTTCGAGGTCGGATTCGCAAGGTCGGTGTACAGGCAGCAGTATCGGCTGCCTACATCAAGCAGGCGTCGTGTGAGTGCTGCCACGGCGGCCGTTGCATAGCCTTGGCGACGGAAGTCCGGCGGTGTGTACACGAGGTTGATTCGCGCGATCGACTGCGCGACGCCGGCGTTTGAGCACATCGCAACCGGCGCGCCGACGTCCCAGAAGCACAGAGCACCCGACTTCAAATGGCGGTCAGCCGCCTCCTCTGCGTCATGCGGGTGATTTGGGATCGCCTCGAGCTCGAAGGCCCTGATCCACTCCACGACCAATGCGCGCTCGCCGGCGGCCACCTTGCGCAGCCGGCCTGGCGTCCCCGGCAAATCGGTGTTGACATGCTGAATCCGGTGCAGACGCTGCCTCATGCTGATCGTTGCTCGGCCGCCGGCCCGTGCGCGCCAGGCCTCGGCAAAGGCCTCCGCCGCCTGGCGGGGTCCAATCACGCCAGGCAGTCGCCCAAATGCCTCGAACGCATCCGCTGCGAGTGCCGCAATGCCGTCAGGAGTTCCATGGGTAACCAGCATGCTCCACGGTGGCGTTCGCATGGCGCAACAAACGATCTGTTCGCCGTCGATCGCCGCCGCGAAGTAAGGTGGCTGCTTAAGTACCCGGCTGCCGTCCGCAACGGACCCTGCCGTGGTCAGAATGATTGTGTTTTCAACTTCGGCCGCCATCAGCCAAGGCCTGGTGGCCGTCAAGAAAGCGCCGGCATCCGTGTACCGATCGACTTTCAATCCTCTTCCTCCTAGCAGCGGCTCGGTCCGCTTCAAGGGGACTCTCGTCCGTTGCCGAACCCGCAGCAATGGCTGCTCCTGGGCGATTCTCCGGTAAGAGGATCGAGGCCGCAATTGGCCGAGCCCTGTCTTAGCCCCCGAGAAAGCTAAGCCGCCGCTCGCAGGGTGAAGTCCACGTGGACCGCTTCGTATGGGAACTCAAAGGCTCCGGATTCCGTCCGATTGAGGACCCCCGCATTCAGAAGTGCATGAACGTCCGTATGGACTCCCTTCACGTCGCGGCCGACGCGCCGCGCAATCTCTCGCAGAGCAGCGGCCCGGCGCCGGTTATCGCTTCAGTACCGCCCAGCGATTGGGAGTGAGAATTCGCCACATGAGTGCGTGCGAAGCAAAAGTCAGTCGTGGCCCGCCTTGGGGGCGCCCCAAAAACGCGCCCGCGAGTCGCTCCCGCACCTGCACTTTTGTTCCGACCCCAATCGTCACCGTAGCCACTGTCACTCCTTTACCCGGACTACATCCGCCCAGAAATCCGCCTGCAATTTGTCGAGCGATGTGAACTCGTACGGCCGCTCACGTTTGCCGACATGCCGATGGTCACCCTTGCCAGCCTCGTTGTCGTATCGCACAACGCAATTGCCACGAAGCACATACGCCAAGCGGTACTTGAAGCGGTGCTCACAGCCTTCCAATGGACGATCCAATCGCCACACCACCAGCTCGACGAAGGCCTCTTCCTCAAGAGTCAGGCGCTCGTCCAGCAACGGCGTAGCTCGCATGTTGTAAATTGTGACAACATTGAGTGATGTTGTCAACGCTTACAACACAGTCCGTTCGAGGCAGGCTCCTCTGGAGGGCGTGCCAGGTCGTCGGTCCGGCTATGTCGGGTTCGCGGCCACGAAACAGCTCGGAAACGTCCGCTCCTGGGCGAACCAGCCTCAAGGTGCCCAGGTCAGCTCGTGGCCGCGCCTAGACGCAAGAGGCAGCGGCCAACTCTTGCAAGGAGCTCAACAGTTTCATCAAACGAAGTCCAGGGTGGGCAATCCTCCTACGCCTCTGATGCAGTGCCACACGTAAACCGCGAGGCCCGCATCCCCGTCCACAGCGTGTACGTCCTTGGCCATACTGTTGCGCAGCTGCTGTCGCTGTTCCATCGAATGCATTGCAAAAGAACGAGCGCGCTCAAGCCAGATCGGATCCCGGTGCGTTCGTACAGCTTGAGAAACGCGTAGCCGTTGCCCGCCGTGCCATGGCATAGCCCATATCCCTTGGCAAGCGGCCCGGCCTTCCAGATTGCTTGCCGGCCCCCAGCAACATGGCTCCATCTCGGCGATCGCTGCGGTGGGAAATCCGCCATTGCCTGACGACACCCGGTGCTCCGTGACACCACTGCATCAGCATGCTCGGCCCGCCCGGCCGAGGCTGGAAGGTGCCGGGGGGCCAATTGACCGCGCCGTCCGTCGACCGCTCGCGTGGCACGCAGGGTCGCGACGCAGCGCTCATTGAGCTCGTCTCGCCGTTCCGCATCCAGTACGCTGGCGCCCTTCAGCAACGCAAAGGCATTGCCCGCGAAGCCATGTCCGGCCCCGAGGTACTGAACGGCCTTGCCATACAGATCCTGCGTCCAGCGTCACTGCGCCGTTCTGGTCGAAGGTCCAGTCTGCCAGAGCTGCTCGACGTTCTCCAGGAACAGGTCGCGCCACCGTTGCTCTCCGGTCGCCTCCCACAGATGCCAGGCCGCGAGCATGGTCCGGGAGCAGCCCACAGCGCTTCGTTGGTCGGGTTGGGGATGTTGGCCTTGACCGAGACGTGGAGCTGGTCGGCCACCGCTGTGATTGCGTCAACAGCCAGGGCGCGAGCAGACGCCGACCTCGCCAAGGAAATAGGACGGGACGACGCTCCGGTGTCGGGATCCGCCCGATACGCGGCCGTGACTCGTTCGATGGCGATTGTCGGATCGAGAGTCAGTCGACCGCCCCTTCGCGCTGGAGGTACCACAGCGCCCACAGCACCCCCGCGCTCCCGAGGTACAGGCCTTGAACCCGGATCGTGGCGCGTCGCCTTCATCGTCGAGCGGATGCAACGGCCAGTTGTCGTGGGAGCCGCGCGCCCGCTCAGTGTCACCAACGATCGATTGGATTACTTCTCGCGCTCGGGGTTCATCCCATGCAGTACGGAGGAGTGGCTCATGACGATTAAGTTCGAAGAGCACGAGACTGCCTTTGATGGATGCCTGCGTGGCCCACTCTAGACGGAGAGCGGGGGGCTGTCCGCTTTTGGGCGAGCTACGCCCTTACTCAGGATGTCGAAAGTGCGCGAATGCGCCGGTTCTTGTGCGCTCACCTTGTCACCCGCCCAGATAGCGCACCTTGAGCGGCACTTGTTCCACTTCGCCCTTCCTGAGATGAACTCGGTACGCGAGAGCCTTCTGTCGTGAACTGACTGCCTGCTTCAGTCGTCTTCCTTCGAAGTGCAATGCCACGCCGTCGTCGGCGGCATAGCCTGATGGGGCGCCACGCGCAATCAGTCGACGGAACGCCGCTTGTCGCTGCGGCTCGCCGTCGTAGTGCGGGCACGCTGTTCCGCGCAGCAGGCCGAGACCGTCTTGCAGAGCACGAAATCCGCCGAAGGAATCGGTGACTCCACCCTGGAACCAGCACAGCATCCCGGCGCTGATGCCACCTAGTACCGCGCCGTTTAGCCAGGCGCGACGCAGCAACCGTCGAGCCCGTGTGCGCGCCACACGGCGAGCAGGTTCGCGGTGTCGCCGCCGCCGACGTAAAAGATGTCCTGTGCGGCCACGAAGCGGGCAAGGTCGCCCGTCAGCGCGGGATGCCGCGGCAGGCCCTGGGTGTCGAACAGTGTCAGATCCGTCGGCACGCAGCACCCGCTGAAGGCGCGGTAGAACCTCGTAATCGCGGTCGGGGAATCGCCGCTCGCCGTCGGAATGAAGCACACCCGCGCGGGCTTGCGCCGACTCAGCGAAAGGATGAAGTCGTCCAGCAGTGGGTTGTCGGGCTCCATCAAGAAGCCCCCACCACCCAGCGCCACGATATGACCCGCCATCTGCCGTCCAATCGGCTCGTGGCGCGAGGCCACGGCCGGAATGACTGCTCACAGGCGATCTCGCCGCTGGATGCGACTTCGGCTACTGGCCGCGTCGAGTCTATCGAGACGCGGGCCCGGCGCGACCCTAGGCGGACGGCTCGATACACGAAAAGCGGCCGCATTGACGATGTCCGGAAGCGGACATCGACATTCCCGGTTTTGCCGCGCGGTGCGCGCGGTGTAGCTGCAAGCCTAACGCGTCGGTCAAGAACCGGTGGTTGAGCGGCATGATCGGCGCTCCGAAGTCTCAGGCTTCCGGATACACGGTGTAGCGAACGAAGTCGCTATGCGGCGTGAACTTGTCGTACAGGCCGCGGGCGCGGTAGTTGTTCAGCCTGGTCGCCAATAGAGCCTAGACCAGCCCTCGCGCTTCATTTCGGCCATTAGCCAGCCGATCAGCTGCTCGCCGACCCCGGTCGCGCGTTGCGCGGGATCGACGAACAAGTCCCCCAGGTAGCAGACTGGGGTCAGTCCTAGCGTGTGTTCGTGGACGACGTAGTTCGCGATGCCGATTACACCATGTTTCGATTTTCGGCGACGATCGCGTGGATGGGCGACGCGTCGTCCAAGATGCGCGCCCACGTATGGCGGGTGAGCGACTCCGAGGGGATGCGCTTGTAGACCACATAGCCGTCGAACAACTCGCGCCAGCGCTTCTCGTC
>CAWEPP010000012.1:0-30728 GCA_963810985.1 uncultured beta proteobacterium | reverse complement strand
CATACGGACGGAAGACTTTACAGGCGTGATTTTCGGAAACTGGTACAGCATTGATTATGTTCAGGTTAGTGCCCATGGCGCGCAACGTGCTTCAGGTCCTGAGGCGCCTGCGAGGGCCTTCGGTTGCTACCGGGATCGAAAGACAGATCACAAGGGGGATCGCATGAAGAAGGAGTCTCGTTGCCAGCGCGCGTGGCGCGCGCCGTGCTGGGTTGCCGCAGTGCTACTGGCAGCCAGCTCGGCGGCCCAGGCAATACCGTTCACGGCCTACATCGATCAGTTCAGGATCAACCGCGGCGACAACCTGTTCTTCATCGACAACTTCAGCGATGGCAATCCGCCGCCGTCCGCTTTGCCCGACCAGCGAACCTATTCGGTCCAAGGCAGTTTCGCCGGCGGCGAGTCGAGCGGAATGCTGAGGATCGGCGGCAACGGATACGCTCCGACGCAGAACGCTCTCGGACAACCCTTCTTGGTCAATAGCGCCACGCTGTTGACGAATAGCGACTCGGCCGACACGACGAACGGCCTCAAGAGGAACTTCGCCTTCGAGGTTCTGGGCTGGTTCGATTACGTGGCTCCAGGGCCTGGCGATAGCTACGGAGTGCGCCTGACCGACGGTGCTCAAAACGACGTCGTGGACCTGCGGGTGGCCTGGTCATCCACCCTCGACGCGGTGGTGGTGAGCTTCTTCCGGCAGGACTTCCTGCTGGGTACGCGAACGCTGCTGCAAGAGGTGGCGCTGCCGTCTGCTTACGAGGGCTCGATCGGCCTGGGCCTGTTGCACAGTAATCCCAACGACAGCGTCATTTCGGCGGCGTTCTGTCTGGGCGGACCAAGCAACTGCAGCGACGATGAAAACGTTCACTTTCTGTCCGAAACGACCACGATCTTCCACGACGAGTCGTGGACCCGAGGCGACTTTCGCGCAGTCACCACGGTGCCGGAACCCGCCTCGCTGGCCCTGCTCGCCTTAGGCATTGCGGGACTTGTTTTCGCGCGCCGCAGGAAGTACTGAGGCAAGGCCGACCAGCCCCGCAGTTGCGGGGCTGGCCGTTTGCAATAGAAGCAGACGGTCGGGGCTCGAGGGAATGCGAACAATGCTTTTCGCATGCCGCGGCGATGGCTAGTGGCGCGAAGATGTGTGTCAGAGGTCGCCCCAAGTCGGTTCACGATCGGTTTGCACCTCGACCTCAAGGCTGCGTGCGTAAATCATGCAGGGACCAAAGGCGTCGGCGTACTCCCGCTCGTAGGTCATGCCAACCTTTTCTGCCACGCGTACGGAGGCCGTGTTGCCATGCATGACGAGGCACACCATCCGCTGCAGGTGCAGTCGCTCCCGTGCGTGGCGGCAGATCGCCAGGGCCGCCTCGGTCGCGAATCCTTCACCCCAGCGCGTCTTGTCGATGAGGAACGCCAGTTCGACTTCCGGCACGTCGTCGATGATCCAGGGCAGCAGCCCGCATCGGCCCAGCAGCTTGCCGGAGCTTCGCTCTACCGTCGCCCACAACCCGAGCTCGGGGTACCGGGGATGACCGTGCTGATGCCACTCGAGTTCTTCCTTCGTTTCGGCCAGTGTGCGAGTGCCGTCCGGAAAGTAGCGCCGGATGTCGGGGTCCCGGTAGAGCGCGAACAGCCCATCCAGGTCTTCCGCCTCAAAGTGGCGAAGCGTCAGGCGCTCTGTTTGTAGGATAGGCATGAAGGTGTAAAACTGTGCGCGCGCTCACGGTCATCGCTGCCACACCGCTCGAACGTCATTGTCCATCGGCCTCGCGTGCAACGTCCGCAGCGCGATCGCCCTGCTTCACAGGACCAGCGCGAGTGGCTGGTCATGCCGTGAGGTCAGTGTGCCGACGATCGGAGACCAGACCAACGGATGATGTGCAAGCGGCAAGTGAAACAGTGAAATTCCGGCTGTCGACCAAGTTGCATTCTTCACCAAGATGGGATCCGTTCGAAAGGGCTTGCTCCACGTGCGCTCGACCTTGAGATTGCCACCGGCGTCGAAGGAAGGCAGTTCGGGGCATCGCGCCCTGAAGGCGCACGCTGCGGCTGCGCCGCCTGCGCCGATCCGACGGCCTCGCGCCTTGAGCAGCGGACTGCAGGAGCTCCTCGTGCAATCGCTGTGGCCCATGGTCGACTCGGCATTCCGCGGCGTGGAGGAGCATGTCGAGGCACGCTTCTTCCGGCTCGGAGATCTGCAGGCCGTCGTTTCTCGCGCGCCTGCGCGAGGCACAAAGCATCATGAAGTCGGCCAGCGACTGACTCTTGAACTATGGCCGGCTGCCGGACCCCGCGTGCTCGTGGTCGAGTGGATCGGCCGCCGTCCCTACGTGGTGCACCGACGCAATGGTGCCTGGCTGCAACGTCTCGTCCGGATTGCGCGACACTCCAAGTGATGTAGGCAACACCTCCCGAGCGCTCTGACCGCGACCAGGTCCGCGAACGCGGATTCCGCGCGTCAAGCTGCTCCGACAATGCGCACGCAAAGCACCTAATACTCACGGGACATAGACACGAGCCTCGCGCAGAGTACTCCCACGCCGAAATCCGTTTGGCGCAACCTGAGGAGTATCAAAATGTTGACATCGAAGTTTGTTCTTGTTGCATCCCTTGCACTCGCCGCGACCGGTGCGTTCGCTGATTCAGGCGACGTGCATATCAATGACTGGTCGACCTTCAGTTCCACCGTCACCCGCGAACAGGTTCAGCAGGAAATGCGCGACGCGTTTGCACGCGGCGAGAGCAATTTCGGTGAACGCGGTTATGTGGCCGCGAAAGGCCCGGAGTCGTCGCGCAGTCGCGCCGAGGTGCTGGCCGAACTGCGTGAAGCGCAGCGGCTTGGTCTCATTTCTGTCGGCGAGGGCAATGCTCCGATCGCCACGGCCGAGCAGGAGCGTCTGATCGCCAAGGCGGGGCACGATGCCGCCGAGCAATTTGCGCAGTCCACGGGCGACTTGCAGGGATGATCGAGCGAAGCCGCCCGATCGCGCATCGGGCGCTTCCCTTGCTTCTCTTGCAAGAGAGAACATTGACCGAGTCGAGCCAGTCAATCGCAGAGAGTACTTATCTGGCGGTCGCGGCGTGGGCCGCCGCTCGACCGCTTGTGCCTTCCGCGTCTGGCCACCGATTGAAGGCGCCTAGTAGGGCGGCGCCTTGCGCGCACGCTGTTCGCGAGCCGCTTCGGTCCACCAGGCCAGGTCATCGGCGAAACGCGGGAAGGCCCTCTGCAGTGCCTCGCCGCCACTGCCGGTCGGCTTGCCACTGGCATCGAGCGTCTGCGAAATCACTCCGACGGCCAGCGTGCTCGAGATGACGACCATGCCCATTTCGGACAGGATGCTGTGCCAGACCGTCCCCGCGCGTACGCCCGAGAATCGACCGGCCGAATAGCTGGCAATCGCCGCCGGACGCCAGAACCACTCCTCGAGGAAGTGGTCCGTCAGATTCTTCAAGCCGGGTTGCGGACCCCAGTTGTATTCGCCCGTTACGAAGACGAATGCATCGGCACGGCGGATGTTCTCTGCCAGCGCTTCCATCGCGGCCGGCGCGCCACCCTTCGGATACTCCTTGTACATCCGATCCAGCATCGGCAGATTGACGGCCTTGGCATCTACCAGTTCAGCATCGACCCCTCGCGCCCGAAGGCCCGCGACAACGTAGTCCGCCAGGCGGATGCCCAGGCGGTCCACCCGGTAGGAACCGTAGAACACCAGCACCTTGTCAGCCATCGTGCGCCCGGCTGCACACGGTCGGGCCGCTGGCCAGGGCGTCGATGCTGAGTTTCACCCGCATTCCGTCCTTCAATGGGCTCCAGTCTTGCGGCATCAGTGGTGCGGCCAGCGTCCGGCGAGGTAGATGTCGAGGTGCCGGGCGAAGGCCTGGCGATCGCTCGTGCCGAGCGCGCTCGGGCCTCCGGTATCGACCCCGTTCGTCCTCAGCGTGTCCATCAGTTCCCGCATCGCGAGCCGCTCGCCGATGGTCTGCGGCGAAAATGGCTCGCCGCGCGGCGTCACGGCATGTGCACCCGCGCCCATCACGGCAGCGGCGAGCGGAATGTCCTGCGTCACCACGAGGTCCCCTGACGCGACCTGACCAACGATGGTGTCATCCGCCACGTCGAAGCCACGCGCCACCTGCAGAGTCCGGATCCAGCGCGACGTGGGAATGAAGAGACTCCGGTTGGCGACCAGCGTCACCTGCACTTGGGCGCGCTCCGCCGCACGGAACAGGATCTCCTTGATGACCTTCGGGCAGGCATCGGCGTCGACCCAGATCGTCATCGCGGATTCAGGATTCGTCCGAGGGCAACGTGAATCGTGTCCCCGCGCAGGCCGTCATGCGGCAGGCTGGCCTGCTCTGCAGGTTCGGCATGTCGAATGCCGCTCGCCTCGAGCGCTGCCACCAGCGCATCCGAGGCAGCCGCGTCGAGTTCCACCAGCGGCGGCCGCACCCGCGTCCAGCCCGGATCGCCGCTCCAGCGCGCGATCGCGCACTTCAACGCGGCGATCATCGGATGCTTCTGGAAAATCGCCCGCGTCACGTCGAGCGCCGCCTGCAGTTCCTCTGCGCGTGCCGACTGCCACTCGCGAAACAGGCGATCGATAGGCCCCGGATTGACGTTCGCCGTGGCGCTGATGCACCCCACTCCGCCGCTGCGCATGTTGGCGAGCAGGAAAGACTCGCTGCCGACGAAGACATCGAAACCGCTTGCGCCGAACCGTTCCAGCATCGACCTCGGTGTTCGACCAGTCGCCCGAGGAATCCTTGATGCCGGCGACGGTGCCAGGGTAGGCCTTGAGCAGCCGTTCGATCAGTGCGAGGCTGATGCCGACCTGCGCGACAGGAGGGATGTGATAGAGGTAGATGCGCAGGCGCTGCGTCACCCACCTTCTCGATGACCGATGCGTAGCTGCGATACAGGCCCTCGTCGGACACGCCCTTGTAGTAGAACGGCGGCAGCATCAGCACACCGGCGCACCCGAGCTTCACCGCCCGCGAAGTGAGTCGCACGGTGTCCGTGATCGCGCAGCATCCGGTACCGGGCATCATGCGGGCCGGCGGCACTCCGGCGGCGACGAGCCTCTCGAGCAGGTCGAGTCGCTCGTCGAGCGACATCGAGTTCGCCTCGGAGTTGGTGCCGAAGACCGCGAGACCTACGTTCTGCGTCACCAACCACTGACAGTGACGCGCCAGTCGCTCGGCGTCCGGTGCACCGTCCGCTCCGAACGGCGTGACGACCGGCGCCAGCACGCCACTCAGTCGTGGGTTCTTTGCATGTGTTCATCCGTCCTCGCTTCGCTCTGCCGGCAGCAACTGAGTAGTCTGCTCCGCCGGCAACGCTTCGACCGCACGCAGGGCACGCGTCATCTGGCGCGTGCGAGTCTCGGCCTGGTCGATGGTGTTCGACGCCGTCTGCAGTTGCGCCTTGAGACGACCCAGCACGTCGCCGAACTTGGCGAATTCGGTCTTGACCGCGCCGAGCACCTGCCACACCTCGGCCGAACGCTTCTCCAGCGCCAGCGTGCGAAAGCCCATCTGCAGCGAATTGAGCATCGCGAAAAGCGTCGTCGGGCCGGCCACCACGACGCGCAGTTCGCGGTTCAGCGCCTCGGTCAGCCCGGGCCGGCGCAGCACCTCGGCAAACAGCCCTTCGGTCGGGAGGAACATGATCGCAAAGTCCGTCGTATACGGCGGCTCGACGTACTTCTCGCGCATCGTCTTCGCCTCCAACCGTATGCGGCTTTCCAGGGCGCGCGCCGCGGCATCGAACGCCTCGCGGTCAGCCGACTCCTGTGCCGCGAGAATGCGCTCGTAGTCTTCGCTCGGAAACTTCGCATCGATCGGCAGCCATACCGGAACACCGTCGTCGCGACCCGGCATGCGGATCGCAAACTCGACACGCTCGTTCGAGCCCGGCCGCGTCGCCACATTGGCGGCGTACTGGTCGGCTGCCATCACCTGCTCGAGCAGCACCGCGAGCTGCACCTCGCCGAAGGTGCCGCGGCTCTTGACGTTCGACAGCACACGCTTGAGGTCGCCCACCCCGGCCGCCAGCGTCTGCATCTCGCCCAGGCCGCGATGGACCTGCTCGAGCCGGTCGGACACCAGCTTGAACGATTCGCTGAGCCGCGCCTCGAGCGTGCTCTGCAGCTTCTCCTCGACCGTCGCGCGCATCTGGTCGAGCTTGGTCTCGTTGCCCTGCTGCAGGCTGGCGAGCTGTGCCTGCAGGGTCGTGCGGACCTCGCCGAGATTCAGCTGGATTGCGCGCGTCAGATCGGCCAGCTGCTGCTGCATGCGGGCGGCAAAGTCCTGCAGTTGCTGCGCGTTCTCCTCGCGGTTCGAGCGCGCGGTGGTTTCCGCGAGCTCCGACATGCGCGCTACCTGCTGCCCGAAGCCCAGCAACTGCTGTCCCTGCACGCCGCCGAGCCCGGTGACCTGCTGCACCAGGCCGGACTGCAGCTCGCTCAGGCGCGCGCCGGTTTCGACCCGCAATGCGCTCGCGGACGACTCGACAGCGGCGCGCAGTTCGCGTTCCAGCCGCTCATTGGCACGCGCCAGCTCGTCGAATCGTTCCAGCAGCTGCGGGTCGATTGACCGCGCACGAAGGACGAATGCAACGACGATCGCGAGGACGATGAGGACAATCGCGAGCGCGATGACAACTGGGTCGTTCATGCAGTGATGATACGTCCCGCCCCACGTCGCCCGCGCTCCACTCCACGGCATTACGTGGCGCCGGCGCACTCAGCGAGGACTCAGCTCCCGTCCGCTGGCTCCGATCGATTGCGCATCCAGTCCGCCGTCTGGAAGTACGCCTGAAGCAGGCGCTTGCGCAGACCTTCGTCGACGTCCTGCTCCACCATCGCCTGGTTCATGCAGGCCAGCCACTGATCGCGTTCGCGCACGCCGATTGAAAACGGCAGATGCCGCGCCCGCAGCCGCGGGTGCCCGAAGCGCTCGATGTAAAGGTCCGGCCCGCCGAGCCAGCCGCTGAGAAACCAGTAAAGCTTGTCGCGCGCGTGAGTGAGATCGTTGCCGTGCACGCGGCGCAGGTCCGCATAGGCGGGCTCGAAGTCCATCAGGTCATAGAAGCGGTCGACCAGCGCGCGCACACGCGGCGCTCCGCCGAGCCGCTCATAAGGCGTTGCGGCGGTCGCATCTGATGGCGAGCTTCCCGTCATGGCAGGCGCTCCTCGGCGCGACCCACCTCGCGCAGCGCACGGAAGAAGCGCACCTGTTCCGTGGCCTGCCGGGCGAAGTCCTGCTCGAGCGGTGCACTCTTGGCCCACATCCATCGCAGCAGCGCTGCGCGCTCGGTGGTCGACCATGGCCGCAGATCGAGCAGCGCCGCCAGGGGCGCCAGCCGCTCGAAACCATGACGATCTGCTGTGCGGCCGCGCACGCCCCCGGCCTCGAGCGCAGCGGCGACTTCGCGCGCCAATTCCCGCTCGCCGGCCTCGTGGGAGTCCACCGACAGCGCCGCAATTCGACGCGCTACGGCCGCACCCAGGCGCAGCAGCAGCGGCTCCTCGAAGGTGTCGGCCGGCTCCCAGTCGGCCAGGTCGAGCATCAGGTCGCCGCGCGCAAGGCGCCGCAGCACGGCGGCCGGCGTGCGCCGTGCCGGGACTTTCTTCAGTCGCGCGCCCTCCTCTGCGGCCAGCGCAACGTTCTCGGGGAGGCTGGGACGGAATCCCAGGCGCCAGTAAAACCAGTACGCGCCACTGGCGATCGCTTCGCTGTTACCGGCGCCGAACTGATAGCCGTTGATGATGAAGCGGCGCACGCCGAACAGCGTCCGGAACGCGCGCAGCGTCTGCACCCAGAGGAATGCCGCCTCGCTGCCGCGGAACGGATCGAAGATATTGATGCCGGTGTTCGCCTGCCGAAAGAGCGGCGAGACGCCGCCGTACCCGATCGGCACACCGTTGCTCAGCAGCAGGTATCCGTAGTTCGCCTCGAGCAGCAGACGCTGCGGCGGCGGCACGCCGATCACCGCGAGTTCCACGCCCGCGCCGAGGTCGGCGAGGTGTACTTCCGCGGCATTCGCGTAGCTCATCGCGTGCACTTCACGGCTGCGCGCCACGAGCGCACTGCGGGCGAGATCAATGACACGCACCGCCTCGCGGCGCGGCAGCAGTCGGATCGATTCGAGCGGCTGTGCGACCAGATCCGCGGTGGGTCCGGACAGCCTACGGAAACCGCTGCGCCATGCAGGCCGCACGTTCAGGCGGGCATGCGTGGTCGAGCGCGTCGAGTCCTTGAGTGCCCAGCGCAGCGGCACCGCGGCCGCATCCCACGCCGCCGCAAAGCCGCGCCGCGGCGCAAGAGCCGATCCTGCGCGCGTCAGCCACTGCAGTGCGGTCACTTCCGGTGGGCGGGCAAGCTCGATCCACTGGCGCGTGCCGTACTCGCCGCTGCCATAGGCATCCTCCTCGGACGGCGTGACCAGGCGCGCCACCAGCGCGTCGAAGGCGGCCGGATCGTCAATGTTTCGCCAGTCGATCTCGGCTCCTTCGCGCTGTGCGAGCGCACGCGCGATCGGCCAGGCGACCAGCGGCCGCGCAATCGTGCCCGCTATGCCGCTGTTCTCCGCTGCCGTGCGGGCAGCGGCCGGAACGCCGCGCCAGCGGCCCACGGTAGCGTCGAGCTGTCTGAGCGCCAGTCGAAGAGTGGCCTGTTCGCCCGGGAATGCCACGAGAAACAGCAGGTCTTCGTGGAGGTCGACGACATCCCGTAGCGTCCGCAGGCGCCGTTCGCCCAACGCGTCGAGCAGCACGCGCTTGCGTGCCTCGGCTGCCTCCCCATACGTCGAGCGGAGGCGCCGCAATTCCTGCAACAGCTCACGGACAGAGGACATTGTCGAGTAGAGACGCGAAACGGCTCGAGTATTGCAGGTCGCGGTCGCGCATCAGCGAGCGGCGCGCTTTCGCCGGCTACGCCTCACGCAGGGTGGCGAGCGGTGGCGTCTTCAGCACCCCGCGCAGCCCGAGGTAGCCACCGCCAAACGCGCAGACGATGCCCCCGCCGATGCCGAGCGCGAACACCCAGGGCGACACCGCGTAGTCGAACTCGAAGGCGAAGCGCGCCAGTGCCCAGCCGATGGCGCTCGCACCGATGGCCGCGAGCAACCCGGCCAGTCCGCCGATGCAGGCGAGCTCCGCAAGCTGCGCCCGCGACAACTGCTGGCGCGAAGCCCCGAGCGCGCGCAGCAGACCCGCCTCGCGCACGCGTTCATCGCGGCTGGAGGCGAGTGCGGAGTACAAGACGAGCACGCCCGCCGCCAGCGTGAACACGAACAGGAACTCGACCGCCGCGATCACCTGATCGATGACCGCCTGCACCTGGCGGAAGACCGCGGTCGTGTCGATCACGGTCAGGTTCGGAAACTCGCGCAACAGGTCGCCGGTCACGCCACTCTTGCCATCAGGCAGATGAAACGCAGTGATGAAGCTCGCCGGTTTGTCGGCCAACAGCGACGGCGGCATCATCACAAAGAAGTTGGCGCGCATCGAGTCCCAGTTCACCTTGCGCAGGCTGGTCGCGCGCGCGGTGACAGTCTGACCGGCGATATCGAACGTCATTTCATCACCGAGCTTGATGCCGAGCGTCTTGGCGATGCCTTCCTCGATAGAGAGTTCGTCACTGCCGTCCTTGAACCACGCGCCCGCCAGGATGCGGTTGTGGCCGGGCGCTGTCTTTGCGTACGAAAGATTGAACTCGCGGTCGACGAGGCGCTGCGCTCGGTCCTCGCTGTAGGTCTCGGGACCGACCGTCTTGCCGTTGACCTTGATCAGTCGGCCCCGGATCATCGGATGGAGTTCAGCCTCGATGCCGGCATCGTGCAGGCGCTGCCCTACTCCGGCCACCTGGTCCGGCTGCACGTTGATGACGAAACGGTTCGGCGCATCAGGTGGCGCAGCACTTCGCCACGCGCTGACGAGATCGGTGCGCGTCACCGTCAGCAGCAGCAGCGCCATCAGCCCGACGGCGAGCGACACAAGTTGCACAATGGTCGCCACCGGGCGTCGCTGGACGGCGGCGAGCGCGAAGCGCCACGAAATTCCGAGTCGCCCGGTCAGCGCGCGTAGCGGCGAGAGCAGTTGCAGCGCACCCCACGACGTCAGCGCGAACAGCAGCAGTCCGCCCGCGAAGCCCCCCGCGGTGACGGTCCCGACCTTGAGGTCATTGGACGACCACAGCAACAGGCCGAGAAAACCGATGAGGCCGACGAGGTAACCCAATCCACTGCGCCCAGTCGGAAGGCCGATGTCCTTGCGCAGTACCCGCAAAGGTGGCACCGCGCGCAACTGCACCAGCGGCGGCAGCGCGAAGCCGAGAAGCAACACCAGTCCCACGGCTGCGCCCTGCACGGCGGGCAACGGCGAAGGCAACGGCAGTGACGTGCTGATCAACGATCCCAGCGCCGCCAGCAGCGCGAAGTGCGCGGCATAGCCGAGCAGCACCCCAAGCACGCAGGCCGCGACGCCGACGATCACGAACTCGAGCGCGAAGAGCCGGAAGATGTCACTCTGGGCCAGGCCCAGGCAGCGCATCATGGCGCATGAGTCGAGGTGCCGCAGTGAAAAGCGGCGCGCCGCGGCCGCGACCGCCACGGCGGCGATCATCGCGGCGAGCAGCGCCACCAGCGCGAGAAAGCGCTGCGCGCGCTCGATCGTCCGCTGCATCTCGGGCCGCCCGCTTTCCAGGGTCTCGAGCCGCTGCCCGCGTGCCAGGTCGCGCTCGAGCGCCGTTGCGAACGCGCGCACCTGGTCGCGCTCGCCCGCTGCCAGCAGCCGGTAGGTCACCCGACTGCCCGTCGCGATCAGCTGCGTGGCGGGCAGGTCGTCGAGATTGATCATCACGCGTGGGGCGAAGTTGATGAAGCCCGCGCCCCGGTCGGGTTCGATGACGATGATGCGGTCGATGCGGAAGACCGTTTCGCCGAGCTTTAGTCCGTCGCCGGGACGCGCGTCGATCGCCTGCAGCAGTTGCGCGTCGACCCAGACCGAGCCGGGCGCCGGGATCTCGCGCGTCAGCGCTTCGGCTGCGCCGGGCGCCGCACTTACACGCAGCGCCCCCCGCAGCGGATAGCCACCGGAGACGGCCTTTACCGCCGCGAGCGCATTGCGATCGAGATCGCGCGCGTTCAGTGCCATGCTGGGAAACGTCACCGTTTCCGCCGTCTGCAGACCGGCTGCGCGCACGCGCGCGCGCAGCGGGTCCGCAATGGGCGCGTCGGAGCTGAGCACGAGATCCGCCGCCAGCAGTTGCGCCGCATCGCGTTCCAGGCCGAGGCGGATGCGATCCACAAGGAATCCGACACTCGTCACCGCTGCCACGGCGATCACCAATGCCACCGCCAGCAGCCGCAGTTCGCCGGCGCGCCAGTCTCGCGCGGTCATGCGTCGGGCTTGTTGCAGGAGATGAGGAAACGTCATGGGACTGGTCGGCGTGGCTCGGGCGGCGTTCCTGGAGGCGGTGCAGTATGACATCGCCATGCACACCGAAATTCCTTGGCGATGGTCGGCTTAACCCCATTCGTCCGCGGCAGCCGTTAACAGCGCTGTACTCGCCCACCGGAGCCGCGCATGTCTTCTGTCACCCTGCTCGCCACCACCTCGATCGCCGCGCTGGCAACGGCCGCTGTCACCGCCACGCGGAACGTCAGCCCGCCTGCCGCCGCAACGGCACTGACCATCTACAGCCATGCCGCACCTGGAGCCGTACCGCCCGAGCTCTATCGAACGCCGGGGCGCGGCAGCGTGCCTGGCTACGCCGTGGTCCGACAGGAACGCGAACTCGACCTCGCGAAAGGCCGTAATGCCATTCGCTTCAGCGATGTCGCGGCGCTGATCGACCCGACCACGGTTGTATTCGAATCGCTGACCGATGGCAGGGGCACCACCGTGCTCGAACAGAACTACCAGTTCGATCTCGTCAGCACGCGACAAGCTGCTGCAAAGGTACGTCGACCGCCCGATTGCCGTCGAGCAGGTGCGCGGGCAGACGACGGAGACGTTCAACGGCACGCTGCTTTCGACACAGGGCGGCCTCGTGCTCCGGCGCGAAGATGGCAGCGTGCAGGTCGTGCCGCACAACGCGGGGATCAAGCTGCCCGCATTGCCCGGCGGACTGATCACGCGCCCCACCCTGGTGTGGGACGTCGCGGCGCAGCGCGCCGGCAACCACCGGACGCGCGTCTCGTACCAGACCCAGGGCATGACCTGGTGGTCCGACTACAACGTCACGTACGCCGAGGGCGCGAATGCCAACAGCTGCCGCATGGATGTCGGCGCCTGGGTCAGCATCATCAACCAGTCCGGAGCCAGCTACGCCGATGCAAAGCTGAAGCTCGTCGCCGGCGACGTGCATCGCGCCACTCGCGTCGGCGCTGCGGAGGCGGTCTATCCAGCGAGCAAGGCGCTCCGCAGCAACAAGGAAGAGTCCGACGGCTTTGCCGAGAAGGCCTTCTTCGAGTATCACCTGTACACGCTGGGCCGCACGACCACGCTGCCCGACAACTCGACCAAACAGATCGAGCTCTTCCCCGCGGCGCGTCGCGTGCCGTGCGAGAAGCTGCTGGTCTATTACGGCGCGCCGACCGGCTCTCGCGGCTTCCTGCCTTCGCCGGCTACGGACCGCAACTACGGGGTGCAGAGCAACAGCAAGGTCGACGTCTACCTGCAGTTTGCCAACGCCGAAGCAAACGGCATGGGCATGCCGCTGCCGGCGGGGCGCGTGCGCGTATCGAAGCTCGACCCCGCCGACCAGACGCTGGAATTCATCGGCGAGGACGCGATCGACCACACGCCGCGCAACGAGAAGGTGCTGCTCAAGCTCGGATCCGCGTTCGACGTGGTCGGCGAGCGGCGGCAGGTGGACTTTCGCGTCGACACGTCGCGCAAGACCATGACGGAAGAGATCGAGGTGAGGCTGCGCAACCAGAAAAAGGAGCGCGTCGAGGTGATGGTCAAGGAGAACCTCTATCGCTGGGTCAACTGGAGCATCGCGTCGAAGTCGCACGACTTCCGCAAGGAAGACGCGCGCACGATCGTGTTTCCCATCAACGTGGCTCCCGAGGGCGAGGTCGTCGTGCGCTACACCGTGCAGTACACGTGGTAGCTCTCGCGGCAGGCACTGCGGGCCGGGCGGTGCTTCAACGTCGACCGCAGATCTTCGTGTCCTGCTTCTTCTCCTGTCACCCGGCGGCGTCGTAGGCCGTCTTCACCCAGGCGATCAGTTCCGCGTCCACCTGCGCTGGGTCGGTGAGCTTGACACGGTAGTTGCACATCTGCCCGGCCGGCAGTTCCTCCAGCCGCGCGGTGGACTTCACGCCCTTCATGTTGAGACCGACCTCGACCCGCGTATTGGTGGCGGGTCCGATCGTCGCGAACTGCTTCTTTCGCCGGTAACTGACGTAGGTATTCTTTGGCGCCTCCTCGAATTCGCCGAACTTGCGGATCGCCGTCATCAGCTTGTCGTGGATCGGCCGCAGCGTCGCCTTCGGCCCGGTGTAGAGACCGTCGAGCACTTCGCCGACTGAGGCACCCTGTGCCGCGCCCGGCCCGGCCGACTTGCGTACCGTGTGGACCAGCGTGTTGGCATCGCCGTGGCCCATGCCGAGCGTCGTCTTGAGCATCGCGACCAGCTCGCCGTGCTTTTCGAGACCGCTGCGCTTCACGATGGCGGCCAGTTCGGCCAGCGACTTGCCGGTCCGCTTTTCGATGTTGGCGAGTTGCGTGGCGATTGCCTTGTCGACGTCAGACATGGGTGGACTCCGTAGCAGAAGACTTCAAACCGATGGTTGTGCGGGTCGCGCGGATTGTGCGGTACCGGCCGGACGACAGTCCCATCGACGCGCTACTGACGTGCCCGCGAGCACTCGACCTTCATCTCGCTGCAGACGCGCAGCACGCTGTCGGAAACGAGCGCGGCCGCATTGGGCTGCGAGCCGGCGTGCGCCGACGTAATCAGCATGTGAGAGAGCTTGTCGCCGAGCGAACTGATCTTCATGCCGGCGATCTGCTGGCCGTTGGTGAACTGCACCAGCAGCTCGTTGTTATCGACGCGCGTGACCGTGATGCCCTGGGCACGCTTCAGTGCGTCGACGGCCGTGGCAAACACCTTCTGCGCCGGGGCCTCCAACATCACCGCTGCCGAGTCATAGCTGGCCCCGCTCGACTGCGGGGCCTGCTGCGACATGGTCTCGACGCGGCCGATGACCCGGCGAGCGACGAAGATCGCCGCCTGCGCCTCGGTCACGGTGGACATCAAGACGACGACGGACAAGGCCACCAGCCCGCCCCGGGACGCCGCACCAGCCTTCAAACACTTTGCCTGCTTCATTCGTCGATACTCCCGTTCAGTTAGAGGGACTTAGGGACGTTTCTTATTGTTTGCATCGACCGCCGATGTCGAGACGGTCATGCCTTCGGCCAAGGTAACCCAGCCGCCGCCGAGCGACTGGTAGACGCTGACTGCCGCGCCGAACACCTGCGCGCGGTCCTGCGCCAGTGTCAGCTGGGCGGGAAACAGCTGCTGATCCGCCTGCAGCACCGTCGAGTAAGGCACGTAGCCGCCGTCGTACTGCAGGCGTGCCAGTCGGGAGTAGTCGCTGAGCGCATCCACCAGGCCCTGCTGCGCTTCGAGCCTTTGGCGCGTCTTCTGCTGCGCGATCAGCGCATTCTCGACGTCGGCAAACGCGCCCTGCACCGTCTTCTCGTAGTTGTAGAGAGCCGCCTGCTGCGCACCCTCGGCCTGCCTGACTTGCCCGGTCACCGCGCCGCCGGTGAAAATTGGGCCGAGCAGGCTGCCGCCATAGCTCCAGACGCGCGTCGGCCCGGTGAAGAGGCTCGACAGGTCCCCGCTGACACTGCCCAGCGCGCCGGTCAGAGAAATCGTCGGGAAGTAGAGTGCCTTGGCGGCACCGATCTGCGCGTTCGCGGCCACGAGCTGCTGCTCCGCCTGCACGATGTCGGGCCGGCGCTCGAGCAGCTGGGACGGCAGCTCCGACGGTGTCTGCGGCGCTTTCAGCTCAGCGACGGCCTTGCCGCGCTCGATGCGCCCCGGATTGCGCCCGAGCAGGACGCACAGCGCGTTCTCGGTGTTAACGATCTGCTGCTCGATGGCCGGGATCTGCGCCGCCGCCGTCTGCGACTGCGACTTCGCCTGCGCCACGTTCATCTGTGACACGACACCGTACTTGAACTGCAGCTCGAAGATACGCAGCGATTCGTTGTAGGTGGCGAGCGTCTTCTTCGCGACCTCGAGCTGCTCGTCGAGCGAGCGCAGCGTGAGGTAATCATTGGCTACCTGCGCCACCAATGAAAGGATCACGCCGCGCCGCGCCTCCTCGGTCGCCAGCAGATTCGCCTGCGCCGACTCGGTCTGGCGCCGGATGCGTCCCCACAGGTCGATCTCCCAGTTGGCGCTGCCTACTACGCTGTAGGCGGTCTGCGTACGCGACGTGCTCGTCCGGTTCGGCACGAAATCTGTCGAGAACTGCTGGCGCGTGCCGCCCGCGTCGTAGCCGACCTGCGGATAGAACTGTGACTGCGTTTCCGTGAGCAAGGCCGCCGCCTGCTGCACGTTCGCGGCAGCCTGCTTGACGTTCCGGTTATTGGCCAGCGCTTCGGCGATCAGCGCATCGAGCACCGGATCGCCAAACTGCTTCCACCATGCGGTGTTGATCGTGTCGGCGACGTCCTTCGGCAGGTACTCGTAGGCCGCGGGGACCTGTACCTGTGGCCGACGATAGTCCGGTCCGACCGCGCAGCCCGCCACCACGCCCACGAACACCAGCAGGGCGCGCTTCATCTCCGAACCCCGCACGTCGACGGCCGGCGCCCTGGCCACCGCCGAGGCTGCCGACTTCTCGCCGCGCTTCTCGTTCATCCGTGCGAACAGGTAGAAGAACAGAGGCACGTACAGCATCGCCAGCGTGGTTTCGCCGAGCATGCCACCGATGATGCCGGTGCCGATCGAATGCCGAGCGTTGGCGCCGGCGCCGAGCGCGAGTGCCAGCGGCAGCACGCCGAATGCGAACGCGAGCGAAGTCATGATGATCGGACGCAGGCGCCGCTCGCCGGCGAGCATCGTCGCATCGATGATCGACTTGCCTTCCTGGCGCAGTTCCACCGCCGCGGAGACGCGCAGCACAGCATTCTTGGCGCCGAGGCCGATCAGCACCAGCAGCCCGATCTGGAAGTACACGTCGTTGTCGAGACCGCGCATCCAGTTGAAGACCAGCGCGCCCAGCACACCGAACGGCACCGCCGTCATCACGGCGCCCGGCAGCGTCCACGATTCGTACTGTGCAGCCAGCACCAAGAACACGAAGATCAGGCCGAACAGGAAGGCGACCGTCGAGGTGCCGCCCGCGCGCTTCTCGTCATAGGCCAGGCCGGACCATGCGAACTGGTAGCCGCCTGGCAATACCTGCTTCGCCACGTCCTCCATTGCCTCGATGGCCTGTCCGGAGCTGAACCCGGGCGCCTGGCTGCCGATGATCTTGGCCGCCGGCAGGCCGTTGAAGTGCGGCATCAGGTCCGGGCCCGTGACGTAGCTCGTTGTCACCAGCGCCGTCAGCGGCACCATCTGCCCGTGCTGGTTGCGCGTGTAGAGCTTCGTGATGTCCTCCGGCGTCAGCCGGTAGCGCGCGTCGGACTGCAGGATTACGAACCACGAGCGGCTGTATTGGTTGAACTGGCTGACGATCAGCGACCCGAACTGGGCCTGGATCGCGCTGTACACATCCTGCACCTGCACGCCCAGCAGTGTCGCCTTGTCGCGATTGACGTCGACCTTCATCTGCTGGGTATTTGCGCGGAAAGTGGTGTTGAGCCCGGTCAGTTCGGGCCGCGCCTTGGCCGCCTTCAGGAACTGCTGCGTAAGCGCATCGAGCTGGCCGGGGTCGCCGCCTCCGGTCGACTGGATCCAGAATTCGAAGCCGCCGGTGGTGCCGATGCCGGGGATCGCCGGCGGCGCGATCGGCAGTACCAGTGCTTCCTTGATATCGAACGACTTCCTGTAGACATCGATCAGGATCGTGCGTGGATTCTCGAGCCTGGCCTTCGCGATGGAACCGTAGCGCTCCTCGAAATCCTTCAGCGTGATGAACAGTGTCGAGGAGTTCGTCTTGAAGCCCTGGTCGATGATGCTGTAGCCGTTGATGACACTTCGGTTCAGGACGCCGGGCGTCCCGCCGAAGATCCGGTCGACCTCGTCGCCGACCTTGACCGTGCGGTCGAGGCTGGCGGCATCCGGCATGATGATCGCGGCCAGTACATAGCCCTGGTCCTCCAGCGGCACGAAGCTGGTCGGCGTTGTCTTGAATAGCGCGACGATCGCGCCGATGAAGAGGACCAGCAGCCCGAGCGCGATGCCGGCGCGGCGGATCGTCAGCATCACGAGGCGCCCGTACGCATCGGTCAGTTTCTGGAATTGGCGATTGAACCAGCCGAAGAAGCCGGTGATCTTCGGCGCCTCCTTCTTCAGCATCAGTGCGCACATCGCCGGCGTCAGCGTCAGCGCGACGAAGCCGGATATCGTCACCGAGACGACGATGGTGATCGCGAACTGCTTGTAGAGCTGGCCCGTGGTGCCAGGCAGGAACGCCGCGGGTACGAACACAGCGCACAGCACCAGCACGACGGCTACGACCGGGCCGGACACTTCCTCCATCGAGCGGATCGCTGCGTCCCTCGGCGACAGGCCGTGCTCGTGCATGTTGCGGTCGACATTCTCGACGACGACGATCGCATCGTCGATCACCATGCCGATCGCCAGGATCAGTCCGAAGAGCGTCAGCAGGTTGAGCGAAAAGCCCAACGCGTACATGCCGCTGAAGGCTCCCACCAGCGCCACGAACACCGCGATGATGCAGATGAAGGTCGCGCGGAAGCTCTGCAGGAAGAGATAGACGACCAGCACCACCAGCACCACGGCCTCGAACAGCGTCTTGATGACTTCCTTGATCGACAGCCGCACGAAGTCGGTCGTGTCGAGCGCGATGACCGCCTCGATGCCCGGCGGGAACGTCGGCTTCATCTGGTCGAGCGCCGCGCGCACCCCGTCCGATACCTGCAGCGCGTTCGCGCCGGACTGCTGGTAGACGGCGATGTAGGTCGCCGGCACGCCGTTGAGCTTGGAATCGACGATGTAGCTCTTGAGCCCCACCTCGGCGCGCGCAACATCCTTCAGGCGCACGATCGAGCTGCCTGGACTGTCGGCACGCAGGATCATGTTCTCGTATTGCGACGGCTCGGTGAACGGCCGCTGCGTCACCACCGGGAAGCTGAGCTCAACCGGGGTCTGAGTCGGCTGCTGGCCGATCTGGCCGGCGCCGAACAGCGCGTTCTGCGACTGCACCGCCTGCTGGATGTCGCTCGTCGTGATGCCGAGCGATGCCATGCGGTCCGGGTTCATCCAGATGCGCATCGCCTGGTCCGGCACGCCGAGGATCTGCGCCTGGCCGGCGCCCTGTACGCGCTTCAGGGCATCCAGCACGTAGACGTTGGCGTAGTTGGCGATGTAGTCCGACGTGTAGCGCTCAGCCGGGCCCTTCACGGCGATCAGCATCATGATCGACGATGACTTCTTCTGCACCTGCACGCCGTTCTGCTGCACCGCTGTCGGCAACTGAGGCAGCGCGAGGTTGACGCGGTTCTGCACCTGCACCTGCGCGATGTCCGGATCGGTGTCGAGCAAGAAGAAGACCGTCAGCGTCAGCTGCCCCGTCGACGAGCTGCTCGACGTCATGTACAGCATGTTGTCGACGCCGTTGATCTGCGCCTCGATCGGCGCGGCGACCGACTCGGCCACGGTCTGCGAATCCGCACCCGCATACATCGTGTTGACGGTCACCTGGACCGGCATGATCGTCGGGTACTGCTCGACCGGCAGCGCACGCATGGCCACCAGTCCGGCGAGCACGATGATGATCGAGATGACGGCCGCAAAGACCGGCCGCTCGATGAAGAAGCGCGAAAACATCAGCGCGCGGACAGCGCGATGTCGACGCGACGCGCCTGCGCCGCATCGTTGTGGCCGACGAGGCTGGCGGGCGGGACCAGGCGCAGCCGCTCCGACGGGACGCCGGTGGCCGCCAGAGCATCACGCACCGCCTGCGCGCGCTGCTCAGCCAAGGTCCGGTTCTTCGCCGCCGAGCCCTGCGCATCGACATAGCCGGTGATGTCGACGACGTAGGGTGTTCCCGCCAGCCCGTTGCCGATGCTGCGCAGCGCCTCGCGCGCATTCGGGTCCAACGCCGCCGAGCCGTTCGCGAAGTAGATGCGCGCCGGCAGCACCGTTTGCTTCGGCGCGTCGGGCGCGCGGATGTTCGCCGATGCCGCCGCAGGGGACGCGGTCGGCTACGGCCGCCGTTGCCGTGAGCGGCCGCGGCTTCACCGCGGCACCGGGCGTCAGCGTCAGCGTGCCGTCGACCACGACGACGCTGTTCGGGTCGAGCCCCCCGGTGATCAGCCAGTCGTCGCCGATCCACTGACCGACGGCGACTGGCCGCATGTCGACCGTGTTCTCCTTGGCGACCACCCACACGAAATGCCCCTTCGGGCCCTGCTGCACGGCACGCAGCGGTACCGCCTGCGCATTCGGCCGCGTGGCTCCCTTGAGCCGCACCCGCACGAACTGGTTAGGCCGCAGCAGTCCCTGCGGGTTGGCGACCTGCACGCGCACGCTGAAGGTCCCGGTCTGGCTGTTGAAGCCGGGGTCACTGAAGGTGATGCGGCCGGTTTCCGGAAACACCGTGCCGTCGGCCAGCACGATCTCGACCGTGTACAGGCCGCTCGCCGGTCGCTTCAGCGTCCCGCGCTCGATGTCCTCGCGATAGCGCAGCGCCTCGGCCTCGGACAGGCTGAACGTCACCCACATCGGTGACAGCGTCGCGACCGTCGTCAGCTGGCTGTTCGACGAACTCACGTATGTGCCATCGGCGACGATCGCATTGCCGGTGACTCCGGTGATCGGAGAGGCGATCGTCGCGTACGAGAGATTCAGCTTCGCGGCTTCCAGGTTGGCGCGCGCCTGGTCGACGTTCGCCTTCGACGACAGATACTGGCCGTTGGCGTCGTCCAGGTCCTTCTGCGACATCGCCTTCTGCTCCGACAGCGGCTTGATGCGGTCGAGGTTGAACTTGGCGACATCGAGGGCGGCCTGCGCGTTGTTGAGCTGCGCCTGCGCCGCGTCGACCTGCGCCTGCAGCGGCTTGGGGTCCATCAGGAACAGGACCTGCCCCGCGCGCACCACGTCACCTTCGGTATAGACACGCCTGTCGAGGAAGCCGCTGACGCGCGCCTGGATGTTGACCGACTGCGAACTCTGGGTCTGCGCCAGGTATTCGAACGTCAACGGGATGTCGCGCGGCGCTGCCACGACCGTCGTGACTTCCGGAGTCGGGCGCGCCGGCGGCGTCGGCGCGCCGCGGCTGCACGCCGCCAGCACGGACACCAACGCACCACTCAGCGCAAGCATCGCCATCCGGCCGTCGTGCATCCGCATCCTCTCGACGCGCGTTAGTTGTTGTTGACTCGCAGCGAGCGGCGACTATATCCAGAGCAAGCCCCTGGCGCCATCGCACCGGCCGACCTTGCTGGCGATGGGGAGACCTCGTGGCTCGCCGGCTTCATGCAGGCGATCAAGCGTTTGTCCGCCATCACGGCACACGACCTCTTTACCGGCTATAGTTGCAGTGCAGCATTTTCTCAATCCACCCGCCAGTCAGAATGAACAACCACGCCAAGTACCAACGCCTGCTGGACGCCTGCCGCGGCCTGCCCCCTATGCCGACGGCTGTCGTCCACCCTTGCGATGAGGCCGCCATCGAAGGCGCCATCGGCGCCGCCCGGCTTGGTCTGATCAAGCCGATCCTGATCGGACCGCAGACTCGCATCCGCGAGGCGGCCCGCAAGGCAGGCATCGACATTGCTGAGTATCCGATCGTCGATGTGCCGCACAGCCATGCTGCCGCCGACAAGGCCGTCGAGCTGGTGCTCAGCGGCCAGGCCGAGGCGATCATGAAGGGCAGCCTGCACACCGACGAGCTGATGGCCGCGGTCGTGCGGCGTGAGAACGGTCTGCGCACATCGCGCCGCGTCAGCCACTGCTTCGTGATGGATGTCCCGGCCTACGAGGACCCGCTGATCATTTCCGACGCGGCGGTGAACATCATGCCGACGCTCGAGGACAAGGTCGACATCGTGCAGAACGCGATCGACCTGGCGCATGCGCTGGCTTTCGCCGAAGTGCGCGTCGCGATCCTGTCGGCAATGGAGACGGTCAATCCGAAGGTGCCGTCGACGGTCGAAGCCGCCGCGCTGTGCAAGATGGCCGATCGCAAGCAGATCACCGGTGCGGTGCTCGACGGCCCGCTGGCGCTCGACAACGCGATCAGCCTGGCCGCGGCGGAAATCAAGAAGATCGATTCCCCGGTCGCCGGCCGTGCCAACGTGCTGATCGTGCCGGACCTCGAGGCCGGCAACATGCTGGCCAAGAGCCTGTCGTTCCTTGCCGGAGCGGACGCCGCCGGCATCGTGCTCGGCGCGCGTGTGCCGATCATCCTGACCAGTCGCGCCGATTCCGAACTGACTCGGCAGGCGTCGTGCGCCGTCGCAGTGCTGGTGGCCCGCGCTCGGCGTGAGGCGTTGTCGAAGGTCGTGAGCTGAAGGCCGCCATGGCAGAGCAGGCCATCGTCGTCATCAACGCCGGATCTTCGAGCGTCAAGTTCTCGGTGTTCTTCCGGAACACCGGAACGCTCGACCTTCGGATCCGCGGCCAGATCGAGGCACTGTTCAGCGCGCCTCGCTTCGTGGCGCGCGATGCATCCGGCACCACGGTTTCGGAGAAGTCATGGCCCGAGGGAACCAAGCTTGGCCATGACGGTGCGCTCGCCCATCTGTTCGAATTCCTGCGCGGGCGCGCGGACGGGGTGAAGCTGATCGGCGTCGGCCACCGCGTCGTGCACGGCGGCATGGAATACACGCAACCGGTGCACGTCAACGCAACGGTGCTGGGCGCCCTCGACAAGTTCGTGCCGCTGGCGCCACTGCACCAGCCACACAACCTGGCCGCCATCCGCGCGGTGATGCATCGATCGCCCGACGTGCCGCAGGTGGCGTGCTTCGATACGGCCTTCCATCGCACCAATCCCGAGATCGCGCAGATGTTCGCGCTGCCTTACGAGCTGCACGAGGCGGGCGTGCGACGCTACGGCTTCCATGGACTGAGCTACGAGTACATCGCTTCGGTGCTGCCGCAGGTCGACGCGAAGGCCGCGCAAGGCCGCACCGTCGTGCTGCACCTGGGCAACGGCGCCAGCATGTGCGCACTCGCGGGCGGCCGCAGCGTCGCCTCGACGATGGGATTTACCGCCGTCGACGGCCTGCCGATGGGCACCCGCTCCGGCAACCTCGATCCTGGCGTGGTGCTGTACCTGATGGACGAACGCGGGATGGATGCGCGCGCGGTCGAAAAGCTGCTGTATCAGCAGTCCGGCCTGCTCGGCGTCTCTGGCATCGCCAGCGACATGCGAACGCTTCTTGCAAGTCCTGAGCCGCGCGCGAAACTTGCGATCGATCTCTTTGTCTATCGCATTGGACGCGAACTGGGCTCGCTCGCTGCCGCGCTGGGCGGTCTGGATGCGATCGTGTTCACGGCGGGCGTCGGCGAGAACTCCGCCGAGATACGCGCGCGCGTCTGCCAGAGCGCTGCCTGGCTCGGCATCGAGGTCGATGCTTCGGCCAACGCCGGAGGTGGACCGCGCATCAGTACGGCATCGAGCCGCGTCGCCGTCTGGACAATTCCGACAAACGAAGAACTGATGATCGCGCGCCACACCGAACGCCTGCTGGCCCAGTAGGAAAGCACGTACATGACCCTGCAGATCCCGCAACCCGTGCTGAACGGCGCGAAGGCGCTCGTGGTCGGCATCGCCAACGAACACTCGATCGCCTGGGGGTGCGCCAAGGCGTTTCGCGAACTTGGCGCGGACGTCGCCGTCACCTACCTCAACGACAAGGCACGCCCGCACGTCGAGCCGCTCGCGCGTGAGCTCGGCTCGACGATCTTCCTGCCGCTCGACGTCAGCATTCCTGGCCAGCTCGAGGCAGTGTTTGCAGCGATCGAGCAGCAATGGGGCCGGCTCGACATCCTCGTGCATTCGATCGCCTGGGCGCCCAAGGATGACCTGCAGGGCGGGCTGCTGAACTGCTCGGCCGATGGATTCGCGAAGTCGATCGATGTCTCCTGCCACTCGTTCATCCGCATGGCCCGGCTCGCCGTGCCGCTGATGAAGGACGGCGGCACGATGTTCGCAATGAGCTACTACGGCGCCAACCGCGTCGTGCCGAACTACAACGTCATGGGGCCGGTGAAGGCGGCGCTGGAGGCGTCGTGCCGCTACCTGGCCTACGAACTGGGGCCGAAGGGCATCCGCGTGCACGCGATGTCGCCCGGGCCGCTGAAGACGCGTGCGGCCTCCGGCCTGAAGGATTTCGACCTGCTGCTTACTGAGGCAGCACAGAAGGCACCGCTGGGCGAGCTGGTCGACATCATGGACGTCGGCTTCGCCTGCGCCTATCTCGCCACGCCGTACGCGCGGCGCATCAGCGGCGAGACCGTTTACGTGGACGGCGGCGTCCACATCATGGCGTGACAGACGCCTACGACAGAATCAGCGAGGAACCTATGGACAACGGCAAGAACCTGGCCCAATCAATGGACGTCTCCGCCAAGGTTGCGCAGCTCTATCAGACGCGCGTGCGCAAGGCGGTGGAACACTACGACGAGCGCGTCAAGAACGCCCGCGACGACTACATGCTGGAAGTTGCAGCCGTCACGTCGCCGCTCGACGTCATGCGGGACTGGTCGAGCTACGCCGTCGATTCGATGCAGCGCGGCATCCTGTTCCTCGATGCGATGCGCCAGCGCGGCAATCAGTACCTCGAGCACACGCGCGCGGGGCTGCCGCCGGTGCTGAACTTCGACTACGAGATGGTGCTCGACGGTCGCACGCTGGAGCGCGCCGTCAACTACGCGCTGGTGAAGATCGTGCCGCCGGCGGGCGTGACAGTCGACCCGAAGCGCCGCCCGTACGTGATCATCGACCCGCGCGCCGGCCATGGGCCGGGCATCGGCGGCTTCAAGGACGACTCGCAGGTCGGCGTGGCGCTGCGCGAAGGCCATCCGGTCTACTTCGTCATCTTCTTCCCGACGCCCGAACCGGATCAGACGCTGCTCGATGTCTGCGCCGCCGAGCGCCGCTTTGTCCAACGCGTGCGCGAGCTGCATCCGAAGAGCCCGAAGCCGGCGATCGTCGGCAACTGCCAGGGCGGCTGGGCGGCGATGATGCTGGCGGCCGCGCACCCCGAGGACGCCGGTCCGATCGTCATCAACGGCGCTCCGATGTCGTACTGGGGCGGAGCGCTGGCCGACGGCCCGAGTGACAACCCGATGCGCTATGCCGGCGGCATGCTGGGCGGCACCTGGATGTCGTCACTCGCCTCCGACATGGGCGCGGGGCTGTTCGACGGCGCCTACCTCGTGCAGAACTTCGAGAACCTGAACCCGGCCAATACGTTCTGGGACAAGTACTACAACGTCTACCGAAACGTCGACACCGAGGTGCCGCGCTTCCTCGAGTTCGAGCGCTGGTGGGGCGGGTTCTATTTGATGAACCGCGAAGAGATCGAATGGATCACGCAGAATCTCTTCGTCGGCAACAAGCTGTGGAGCGGCGAGACCGCCGCCGGCGCCGGCAAGGTCTTCGACCTGCGCGAAATCCGTTCGCCGATCGTGCTGTTCGCCTCGATGGGCGACAACATCACACCGCCGCAGCAGGCCTTCAACTGGGTCGCCGATGTCTACGGCTCGACCGACGAGATCAAGGCGCGCGGCCAGGTCATCGTCGGCCTGCTGCACCAGAGCGCGGGTCACCTCGGCATCTTCGTCTCGGGCGCGGTCGCGAGGAAAGAGCACGCGCAGATCGTCTCGGTGCTGAAATCGATCGAAGCGCTGCCGCCGGGGCTGTACGGCATGATGATCAATGAGGTCGCCGGCAAGGGCGGCAAGCCAGCGTACGAGGTCGAGTTCCGCGAACAACGGCTCGAGGAAATCGTCGGGCGGCTGAACCGCTTCAAGCGCAAGGACGAGCAGGCGTTCGAGGCGGTCGAGCGCGTGTCCGACTTCAACCAGAAGGCATACGAACTGCTGGTCCGGCCGCTGGTGCAGGCGACCTCGAACGAGGCCGGCGCCAAGCTGATGCGCGAACTGCACCCCCTGCGCGCCGAGCGCTGGTCGATTTCCGACGCCAACCCCTGGTTCGCGTGGCTAGGCCCTGTGGCCGATGCGGTGCGCGAGCAGCGTGCAGCGCTGGATGGCGAAGCACTGCCGCGACAGACCGAGAAGGCCATGTCCGAACTGATCAGCGCCACGCTGGACTGCTACCGCGCGGTGCGCGACGCCACCAGCGAGGCGATGTTCTTCCAGACCTTCGGCTCGATGTTTGCGCTGTCGATGGCAGAGGACCAGCGGGCGGACACGGCCGCCGCTGCCGCACGCGCCAGCGCGAGCCAGGAGGTCGTCAGCCAGGCGCTGGCGTCGATCGAAGAAGGCGGCTACGCGGCTGCGGCCGTGCGCATCGGCGCCCTGCTCGCCCGGCATGGCGAGCCGTTGCCGCTCGAGCGGCTGGCCCTGCGCAAGGAACTGATCGCCGACTATGCCGGGCTAATGCCCGATCTGGAGCCGGCCGCCTGGCGCCGGCTGCGCGGCGAGCAGGAAGTCATCGTCCGCCACGTACCCGAGCAGGCGCTGGCGACACTGCCGAAGCTGCTGGCCTCTCGCGATGACCGCGCGCGACTGCTGCGCCTCGTCGAGGGCCTGATGAACGATCCGCGCATCGAGGGGTTCAAGCCCAGCGCAGAACAGCGCGCAATGGTCGATCTTCTGCGCGCCGAGCTCACGCGTTCGACGTCATCGAAGGCGGTGACAAGGCGAGCGAGCGCAAAGCGATCTGCGCGCAGTGTGCGGGAACGAGCCTGACCCACGCGATGGAAGTCCGGCGGGACCCAGCCAGCCACGTAACCGAGTGAGTGCGATCGCACTGCCTGAGAGAGGCCGTTGGGGCCGCGGCGGTCGTGCCGAATCTTCGGCTTCGGCATTGATAGAGGCCCGGGTCGATCTTTAGCGGACATCGCACGCAACGGAATGCAGATTCGGATTTTCTGAGCTGAATCCATCGCCATGAGCGGGCAGTTATGCTGCGGCTCGCCGCAGGCGAGCGCTTCGCCCAGCCAGTACTCGATTCAGTAAGTACGTTCGCAGCAAACCTCCTGAGAAACCCGAATGAATGCTCACCCATCCGATCGACGTCGCGGCAAGTTCGCGATTGTTTCCGTCCTCCTCCTGATCGTGCTCGTCGGCCTGGCCGGCGGTGCCTACTACCTGCGGCCGCGGTTTGAAACCCAGCCGCCACAGATCACCGTTACACCCAATGTCGACGTAGTGGGCGTGACACCCCTCGAGATCCAGGTCACCGATAACGGGACCGGATTGAAATCTGTCAAGGCGGCACTGTCCCAGGGCGGAACGGAGTACAGCCTCGCCTCCGAGCAGTTCGACCGGCCCGTGAACGAGAAGAAGATCACGGTTGCACTGGCGAAGGTGTCCGGCGTAAATGAAGGACCCGCGGTGCTTCGCGTCACCGCGCGTGATGCCTCGCTGTGGCGCGGCAACGAGGCCGTGCTGGAGAAGAACATCACGCTTGATGTCACGCCGCCCACACTGGAGCTCATCGCCGACGACCGCTACGTGAACTTCGGCGGCGTGGGCGTGATTGTCTACAAAGCATCGGCGGATACGGCGGCGAGCGGGCTGAAGATCGGCGAGCACTTCTTCCGCGGCTACCCCGGCCAGGTGAAAGGTCACCCGGACCACTTGCTCGCTTTCTTTGCACATCCCTACGATGTTCCGCCGGAGGCGAGGCCCACGCTGGTAGCCACCGACAAGGCCGGCAACACGCGCGAGATGCGGCTCGCCTATGAGCTCAAGAACGTCAAGTACAAGAAGAGCACCATCGTCCTGTCGGACAGCTTCCTGCAGAACAAGGTGGCGCCGCTGCTCGCCGACGCCGCCGCGCGGGAGGGCGCACCCAGGGACGTCTTCGTCGCCGTGAACAAGCGGCTGCGGAAGGAAAACGAAGACCGCATCACCGCGACCACCAAGCAGGCCACACCCTCGATGCTGTGGAAGGACGCGTTCGCACAGCTCAGCAACTCGAAGGTCGAGGCGAACTTCGCGGACCAGCGGACGTACACCTACAAGGGCGAAGCGGTCGATACGGCGTACCACCTCGGCTACGACCTCTCAGTCACCAAGAACTACCCGGTCGAGGCCGCCAACAGTGGCACCGTAGCTTTCACCGGCGACCTGGGCATCTATGGCAACACCGTCATCCTCGACCACGGGCTTGGCCTCTTCACCCTCTACGGCCATCTCAGCTCGATCGACGTCAAGGTGGGCGACTCCGTCGCCAAACGCCAGACCCTCGGCAAGACAGGTGAGACGGGGCTTGCCGCCGGCGACCACCTGCACTTCGGGGTCTATCTCGACGGCGTCGCGGTGCTGCCCGTCGAGTGGTGGGACCAGAAGTGGATCGACGACAACGTCAAGCCCAAGCTGGAGGGGCGCAGCGGGCAGGAGATCGCGGAGGCGCAGCAGCCGGTGAAGACAACGCGAAAGAGCGGGGGAAAACGAAAGCGATAGCCGCTCGGCACCCGGCTGCGCAGCCGACTGTTCACTTTCCGCACGGCTGCGAAGCCCTGGGCAACGCGTCCATCACGCCCGGCGGCGGTCCTCGCGAATCATCTGCGCGCCCCTTTCCGCGATCATCAGTGTCGGCGAGTTGGTATTGCCCGACGTGATCGTCGGCATGACCGAAGCGTCGACGACGCGCAGCTGGCCGAGGCCGCGCACCCGCAGGCGCGAATCGACCACGGCCGTCGGATCGTCCGCGCGTCCCATCTTGCAGGTGCCGACCGGATGGAAGATCGTGGTGCCGATGTTGCCGGCGGCGTGGGCAATTTCGTCGTCGGTCTGGAACGCGGGGCCGGGCAGGAATTCCTCCGGCTGGAAGCGTCGCGAGCGCGGGCTGGGCGGCGATGCGGCGCGTGAGCCGCAGCGCATCCACCGCAACCTTGCGGTCCTCCGTCGGTCGCTAGGTAGCGCGGATTGATCGCGGGCGCGGCGCGCGGGTCGGGGCTCTTGATGCGAACGTACCCGCGCGAAGCCGGCCGCAGGTTGCAGACGCTCGAGGTGAACGCGGGGAACGGATGCAGCGGGTCGCCGAACTTGTCGAGCGACAGCGGCTGCACGTGGATCTCGACGTTGGCCGTGCGAATTGCGGCGACGAGCGCGTGAAGCCGCCCAGCTGGCTCGGCGCCATCGTCAGCGGGCCGGTGCGGAACAGCGCGTACTCCAGCCCCATCGCGGCCTTGCCGAACAGGCTGTGCACGCGCTGGTTCAGCGTGACCACGTTCTGCACCTTGAACGCCATGCGAAGCTGCAGGTGGTCCTGCAGGTTCTCGCCGACGCCGGGCAGCTCGTGCAGCACCGGGATTCCATGCTCCTGCAGCAGCGCGCCCGGACCGACGCCCGACAGCTGCAGGATCTGCGGCGATCCGATGCTGCCGGCCGCGAGGATGGTCTCGATGCGCGCGCCGATGCGCTCGTCGGCGCCGCCCCGCATCACCTCGACGCCAGTGCAGCGGCGCCCGTCGAAAGTCAGTCGCCGCACCTGCGCCTCGGTCATCACGGTGAGGTTGGGCCGGTTCAGCACGGGCTTCAGGAACGCACGCGAGGTGTTCCAGCGCACGCCGCGCGTCTGGTTGACGTGGAAGTAGCCGCAGCCTTCGTTGTCGCCGCGATTGAAGTCCTCGACCTTGGGAATGCCCGCCTCGACCATGGCCTCGCGGAACGCGTCCAGGATGTCCCAGCGCAGCCGCTGCGGCTCGACGCGCCATTCGCCGCCGGCGCCGTGGGCCTCGTCGGCGCCGCGGAAGTAGTCCTCGCTCCTGCGGAAGACCGGCAGCACCGACTCCCAGCCCCACGACGGCATCGCCGGTCTGGCGCGCCCACTCGTCGTAGTCGGCGGTCTGGCCGCGCATGTAGATCATCGCGTTGATCGACGAGCAGCCGCCCAGCACCTTGCCGCGCGCGTAGACGATCGAGCGGCCGTTGAGCCCCGGATCGGGCTCGGTCTTGTAGCACCAGTCGGTGCGCGGATTGTTGATGCAGTAAAGGTAGCCGACCGGGATCTTGATCCAGATCCAGTCGTCCTTGCCGCCGGCCTCGAGCAGCAGCACCTTGACGTCGGGATCGGCGGACAGCCGGTTGGCCAGCACGCAGCCGGCGGTGCCGGCGCCGACGATCACGTAGTCATACGCGACAGGAGACATTGCAAGACGCTCCTTCTCTGGTCCAGAGCAATCAAGTTCGGAACGAGGTATTGAGTGGGGAGGTCCCTGCATTACCGGACCAACAAGCTTCGGAACAGTAACGGATTGCAGCCTGACCGAGCGTTAGCCGGCGGAACTAAGTTCGGAATGCCGACGCGTGGTCCGTCGCAAAAAAGCGCTTAAGAGTTCTGCGACTGCTTCAGAGGAGGGGTAGAGAGGGACTTGATGGCGACTGCAGCGAAACTTGCTTAAAAGTCGCGCTTCGCGGTCGCCAGAACCGGTCGGATCCGCAAAATAGTGCTTAAGAAAATGCGAACACGCGAGGCCGGGGTCGGCCCATGAGCGGACGCTCCCTTATCTTCTACTCTGAGCACGCATTCGCTGGACAAAGGGTGAGAAAAGGTCACACTGACTTGACGGACGTCTCATCGACCATCCGATCGCCTCGCCGTTAAGGAAAACTAAATGAACTCACAGGGCGCCTTTCGTTACAGTCTGCCCTTTCTCGCGCTTACGGCCTGCGCGAGCCCGCCGCTTCAAACGGCTGTTCCCGCGAACCTTGTCCCCACGGGTGAACAGCAAGTGGAGCGCCTCTCAGCGCGTGGCCTACAAACATACGAATGCCGAGCCACACCCGGTGACGCGTCCAGTGCGGCTTGGGTTTATGTCGCGGCGGCGCTGGAACTCTTCGACGCAAATGACAAGCCGGCCGGGCGCCACACCTTCTCCCCACCGGTCTGGGAAGCGCCAGACGGTAGCAAGTTCTCCGGCACGCAAAAGGCGCGGGCTGACGCGCCGGAGGCGGGGGCTGCGCCGTGGTTGCTCATATCAACTAAATCTATAGGTGCAGAAGGACGCTTCGCAAAGATCACCAGCTTGCAGCGAGTCAATACCAAGGGCGGTGTGGCACCGGCAGGCGGCTGTGACGTGAAGGCGATTGGGAAAAAGGAACAGGTGCCTCTGAGCGCCGACTTAATCTTGTTTTCTGGCTAAGGTTGCGGCTGAGCGGTTGTCGGAATTCTGTGTGTGGGGGGAGAGTGGAGGGATGTCCGCTTCTAAGCGGCCGCAATATCAGCAACGGGTCGACCTCTGCCTAAAGGTGGGACCGCGTGCGACCTACTGCAGCCATGTTCCTAAGCATTATTTGGCAGACGAACACCTGAGTTCTTAAGCGCTTCTTTGCACTCTTAAGCGTTTTGTTACCACTGACCAAAGCGACGACCGCTTCCGGGGCGTCGCTTACCGGAAGAACCCGACCCC
>CAWEPP010000011.1:0-209544 GCA_963810985.1 uncultured beta proteobacterium | reverse complement strand
CCATGGGCTCCTCGCCGAGTGCGGAACGCAGCGGCTCGGAGGCAGGCGCCGCGGTCGCGCCGCGATGCCCGCACTCCGTTTACCGCGCGATCACTTCGCGGTCTTGAACCCCGACTTGATCCATTCCTCGCTCTTAACGCCGTCAGGCGGCGTGATGCGCGAGGCCGGATAGCGCTTGACGTTGGTGACGGTGACCTTGCCGCCTTCGTGCTTGACGGTGCCGTAGGCCGTGCCCTGCACCGCCTGGTGGCCCTTGCCGAGCGACATCGCGACCGGCCCGCCCGGCCCCTCGAACGTCAGGTTCTCGAAGGCTGCGATGACCTGGTCCTGGTTCGGACGCTTGCCGCCGTTGGCTGCCTGCGCCTTGTCGTATGCCGCCTTCAGCCCGAGCAGCGCTTGCGCCATCTTGTAGGCCGGATAGCTCGGCACCACTCCGTAGCGCTCCTCGTACACCTTGCGGAACCAGCGGTTGAGCTCGGTATCCGGCGCGAACACGTTGAACGGCCCGCGCGCGCCGATCACCGTGCCTTCGGGCACCTGCGTGCCGAGCCGCACCAGTGTCGGCTCGCCGGCCGTCATCAGGACCGTCGACTTCTTGAACAGGCCGCGCGGCGCGCCCTGCAGGATCAGCGCCTCGGCGTCGCCGCCCCAGAAGCTCGAGTGGACGACGTCGGCGTCGCTGGTCAGCAGCGCGGAGATCTCGGCGCCGTATTGCCCGGCGAGCAGCTTCGGCATCTGCGAGGTGCCGATCTTGACGCCGGGCTTCAGCACCTTCATCGCCGCCTCGAAGTCGTTCCACGAATCCTGGCCCCAGGCGTAGTTCTGGTTGATGCCGCGACGTTCTTCAGCTGCGGCTTCATCTCCGTCACGTAGAGCGCGGCGGCGGTGTTGTCCATCGTCGCGGTCGCGCCGGTGCGGAACAGGTACTTGTAGCTCGCGTCCTCGAAGATGCGCGGCGTGCCGCAGTCGAAGAAGATCGTCAGCCGCTTCAGCTCCTCGGCCACCGGCGCGACCGCCAGGCAGTCACCGCTGGAGATGTAGCCGATCACCGCGTCGACGTTGTCGCGCTGGACGAGGTTGCGGAACTCGTTGACCTGCTTGGTCGTGCCACCCGCCTCGTCGACGAAGCTCACTTCGATCGGCGCGCCGGCCGAGCCCGGCGCTGGCGTACGGCGCCGGCACCTTGCCGGTGTTGATCGCCTCGACGATCACCTCGGCGCCGTTGCGCGCCGGCACCCCGAACGGGCCGGCGGCGGCGCCCGACAGGAAGGTGACGATGCCGATCTTGATCGGCTTCTCGGGAGCGGCTTTGTCCTGCGCCGAAACGGGCGCCAGCGCAAATGCGAGACCGGCCGCGAGCAGTGCCCGCATCACCAACGTGTGACGAACCATGATGTCTCCTCGTGTGTTCTAGTTATTTATTGAACCGCGGCCGTCAGCATACGACTCTCAAGGCCGTCGTGCGGCGGATGCCCGACTGTCACGGTCGGCCATCGCAGCCGGCGGTGGTCGCGCGCCCGCCATCGGCGGCCTAGCGGCAGCTTCGCCGAGACCTCGCGTGCCTCGCTTACCTGAAATGCTTCTCGATGCGATCGCCACGTGCAGTGAGTACGCCTCCATCTCCCTCGATGCCTTGACGATCGCGTCAAAGTCGCCATCGACCCTTTCGACGGCGAACTTCGGGATCCCGTCAACGGGCGAGGTGCGTGAATCTTCGACGGACAAGCTCAGGGGCCAGCAGTACGCTGTCCTTGAACTGCGTCAAGTCAGTACTCAACAGCCGGAGGTGCGCATATGGCCAAACGTCCCGCAACGGGTGAGGGTCAGCGGCCCTCGCTGCGAGTCAGCCCCGAGACGTACCTGTTCCCCAGCAAGATCCAGATCTTCGGCGATGGGTGGCGCGACTGTCCGGTCGCGTTCCTGGTCGATGGGGAGCACGATGCGAGCCCTGCGCTCGTGCTTTTTGGAGGCGCGTCCGGCGGGACGGTACGCCCTGTCGGAGGCCGGTTTCTCGCATTGTTCAACCTGCCTGGCCTCAAGGCCGGACGCCATACGATCACGGCCATTCAACGGGTGCGCGGCCGGGAGTCGAGCGAATCGGTTGAGTTCAAGCTGGAGGCGGTGCCCGAGGCCGGCAAGGATGGTCGCCCGACTTACCGCTGGTTCCGCCGCCGCGAACATTTCACCAAGCAAAGATTCCCCGACGGCGTGAATCGCCGCCCCGGCAGCCGCCTGCGCGCACTGGCGCATCGTGACGCGATGCGCGCCGCGGGCCGCAAGTTCGATCCAGACCGGCCCGGCCCACCGGTGTCGCCGGGAGTGAACTGGTACTGCATCGGTCCGTCGGTCGTGCGGAGAGGTCAGGTCTTCAGTACGACGTCGACCACCTGGACCACCGCGCCCATCTCCGGTCGCATCACGAGCATCGCCTATGACCCCCTGGACACCAACATCGTGTACGTGGCCTCCGCCCAGGGCGGTGTATGGAAGTCCACCGATGGCGGACTGAACTGGCGTCCCAAGAGTGACTATGCCGCCTCGCTGGCGATCGGCTGTGTCACGGTCGACCCCTCCAATCCAGTGGGGGGCAAGTCGGTCCGGATCCTCGCCGGCACCGGCGAGCCCAACAACAGCGACAGCTACTACGGTGCGGGCATGCTGTTCTCGTCGGACGGCGGCAACACCTGGGCGCAGCGCGGCGCCGCCACGTTCGTGCGAGCGGCGTTCTCGACGATCGCGGTCGATCCCGCCGACAACCAGCACCTTTATGCCGCCACCGACATCGGTGTCTACGAATCCACCGATGAGGGCGTCAACTGGACGCAGATCGAGCCCGGCGTCTGCTTCGACCTGATCGTCGACTGGGCGAATGCCGGCGGTGCGGAGTTGTACGTCGGCAAGTTCGGCGTCGGCGTACGTCGAAGCACGGATGGCGGCGCGACCTGGTCGACCCTGGGCGGCGGACTTCCGGCCTCCTTGGGGCGCGTCGCACTGGCGCGCGCACCCAGCGATGCCAATACCTTGTACGCGGCGTTTTCGAGTGGGGCCGGGCTCACCGGAATTTTCCGCACAACGGACGGCGGCACCAACTGGACCGCGACGACAACGTCGCCGGCAGGCGCGGCACAGACGGGATACAACTTCGTGCTCGGCGTTCATCCGACCGACGCCAATACGGTGCTGTTCGGCGAGGTAAGCCTTTGGCGCACGACGAACGCCGGCGGCGCCTGGGCGCGGGTCAGTACCGGGTCCCCGGGCATACACCCCGACCAGCACGCCGTGAAGTTCCATCCCACCAACGGCAACCTCGTGTTCGTCGGCAACGACGGCGGCATCTTCTATTCGACCGACGGCGGAGTGACCTACACGCACCGGAACAAGGACCTGGCGACGCTGCAGTACTTCATCTGCGCCAATCACTCTCTCTGGGACGCCGTGATGCTGGGCGGGACCCAGGACAACGGCGCCCAGCGCTATCTCGGCCACCCGGCCTGGGAGCACTCGGCGCTGGGTGACGGCGCCTACGCCGCGATCAACGCCACGACCGACACGCGACGCTGGTTCGAAAGCCGCTGGTGGGGTTTCCCCATCTTCCGCAGCGACACGGCCGGGGCCGCCGGCAGCTGGGCCGACAAGAAAGGAACGATCACCACCAACAGCAACTGGTTCTACCCGCCGTTCGAGATGGATCCGAACGATTCGACGTGTGCTCTTCGTTGGCTACGAGCGCCTGTGGCGCACGACGAACAGCGGGGATGCGTGGACGGACATCACCGGCGTGCTCGTGGGCGGCGCAACGAATATCACCGCCATCGCGGTTGCGCCGTCGGACAGCAATACGGTGTACGTCGGCATGCAAAACGGCAGCGTGTTCCGCGTGACGCAGAGCATGGGGACCTGGACGGCGACCAACGTGACGTCGGCACCGCTCCCTGCGGGGCAGATCTCCGACATCGCCATACACCCGACCAACTCCAGCCTGGTCTACGTAACGACCAGCAACCTCATCTTTTCCGAGGGCGCCGGGGAGTTCACCAACGATCACGTGTTCCGCACGACTGACGCGGGCGCGACCTGGGCCAACCGGTCTACCGGACTGGCGCAGGCGAACCCCGTCAACGCGGTCGCCATCGATCCGGCGAATCCCGACACGATCTACATCGGATGCGACGTCGGCATCTTCCGTTCGACCAACGGCGGCGGGGCGTGGGCGACCTGGGACGATGGCTTGCCCAACTGCTCGGTGCAGGACCTGAAGTTTTTCGCTCCGAGGCGCCTTCTGCGCGCGGCCACGCACGGCCGATCCATCTGGGAACGGCCGGTCGACGCGGCAGCCATCCCGCTCACGGACATCTACCTGCGCGACGATGTGCTCGACACCGGTCTTGCGACCCCGGGCCCGTCGGGCGTGGAGCATCCGTTCAATGTCGGCGAGACGATCTACTGGTACCAGTCGCCTGACATCAAGGTCGACGCTCCGGATCCCGTCACCGGCAGCTACCAGACGCCGAGTCGCGACATCGACTACGTCCAATTCGAGGAACTGGTGCACGACAACCCCCGGCGCGACACCTGGGTGCGCCTACACGTACAGGTGCAAAACCGTGGCAACGCCACAGCGACCAACGTGGACGTGCGCGCCTTCTGGGCCAACGCGGGAGGAGGCCTGCCCAACCTGCCGGTCGACTTCTGGACCGCGTTTCCGAATGTCGACCCCGCCGACACTTCGGTCTGGCATCCGGTCGGACCGGCGCGCGCGGTGTCCGAGATTCATCCGGGGCAGCCCCGTGTCGCGTCGTGGAGCTGGCTGGTTCCGGCCGGTGCGCCCGGCCACACCTGCATGCTGGCTGTGGCCCGTTCGGACCAGGACGGCGTGGTTACGACGGCGCTGGACATTGCGACCGCCGTGAATGCCGACAACAACGTCACCCTGAAGAACCTGCACGTCGACAACGTCGTGCCGGGAGCGGGAGGTTCGGATGAAGGGGCCGGACCGTACTTCATCGACTTTGCCGACTTCGGCCGCAAGGACCGAATCGACATTCGCATCAATCCGGGCACGCTGCCGCTCGGGACCGTGATCCAGCTCTTCTTCACGGAATTCAAGTCCGCGCTCCCGTTGAAGAAGGCGCTGCTTGGACTCGAAATCCGCGAGCGCAAACCGGTGAAGCTGCCGGAGCGGCCGGAGCAGGCGTGCGGAGAGCCGACGCGCTACCGGGCCGACCTCGCGTTCGTGCTCAAGGTTGGCAAACCTCGAGAAGGCAAGCGCTCGCAGCATCCGGGCATATCGGGCATCGTGCCCGACGGCAAAGGACTGTCCGCAGCAATCTTTGTCAAATTGCCAGGCAGCGTGAAGGCGGCAACTTCGGCGGTGTTCTATGTCGAGCACTGGAGCGGCGGACGCCTTGTTGGAGGCAGCGAGTACGAGTTGCGGGTCCGTGAGCGAGGGAAACGAAAGCGGTAGCGGCGGAGGGCGAGTAAGTGAAGTATTGAAGGCCCACTCTCCACGCCACACGCAGGAATTGAATGCTCGTTGTGAACTGACGGGATGGTGCTGGCTAGTTTGGAATTTCGACTGGTATTCCAAAGGAGGAACCGTTATGTACCAGCTCTTGCGCGGTCGGTCCGTGAAATCGTTGTCTACTGATGCGCTCCCGCCGCTTGCGGTGGCCTTTGTACTTGCCGAGCTCTTCTACAAGTGGCACAGCTTCACGCTTGAGTGCCTGGGATTCCTTGCAACGTGGTTTGTGCTTGACGTGGCCTGGACCAAGACGACTGAGTGGCTCCGGTCTCGCGAGTCAACGATGACGTAGCAGGACCGATGCACGGCGCGCGACGCAACCCGCAGTAGCCTCGTATGACTTTGTGCATCGGTGCCTGTCTCGATGTGTTCAGGACACTTGTATGTGCAGGCTCCCTAACGGCCCCAAGGCCGCAGTCGGACTTGGACGGAGATTTCGAAGGACCCGCGAGACGTCGCCAGAGCGGCCGTAGTCCGCGACTCGACAACGGTCGGATGGTCGGCCGTCAAGAGTGTGTTACCGCGGCGGCGCAAGGCTCAGGTCGATGTCGACCATCTGATACCACCCCGGTATGAAAGGCTTGATGCGATAACCGATCACCCACGGCTGGTTCATGTAGGAGAAGACCCGGTGCACGGTGGTCTTTTCCGGCATGTAGGCGACCACCAGGCGCTTGGCCTGATCGAACAGGGCGTCGCGCTCAGGCCCGTCCGGCATCACGCTGATTCTCTCGTAGAGCGCGTCCATGGCCGGCAGCTTGAATCGCGACTGATTGTTGCCGCCGGCCGCCGGCCCATAGAAGCGGATCAGGGAGTCGGTGCCGTCGGGAGCGAGGACGTAGGTGCCGAGTTGCCACATCATCAACTTGCCCGCCCGCGAGGCCTTGGCGTTTTCCTGCCACTGGGCGACCTTGAACTCCACCTTGAGGCCGATCGCCTGCATGTCCTTCTGGAACAGTTCGTCCATCTGGCGGGAGATCTGGGATGGATCGGTCGAATACGCCAGCACCAGCGGTTGTCCGTCGGGCAACTCGCGCCAGCCGTCACCGTTGCGATCGAGGTAGCCGTACGTGTCAAGCAGTGCATTCGCTCGTGCCACGTCGTATTCCCCGTTCTCGCTTCGGAACCCGGCATCGAAGCCCCGCGCGTGCGCAGCGATCGCTGACTGCGCGACCAGGCCCTGTCCGCCGCGCGCGAGCGCGATGCTGCGCTCGACGTTCATTCCCAGCCCGACCGCGCGCCGAAGCGCGACTTTGTCCGGCGTGTATCCGCCGACGATCGGGTCGTCCATGTTGAAGTAGATGTAGCTCACCGCGTGCGAGACGACGACATAGCCCTGAACGCCGCGTCGCTCGAGGTAGGGCGCAGTCTTTCCCGCCGGCATGGCGAGGCGCAGAAAGTCCGATGGGACCTCAATCGTGTCGATGTGGCCGTCGACGAACGTCAGCCATCGCGGCTGGTTCTCCGTGATGATCGAAATCTCGACGCGATCGACAATGGGCAGGCGACGACCGCGCAGGCGCGCCGCGATGGCCTGGCCGGCGGCATCGTCCGGCGCGGGCTGCGCATCGAAAAAGACTTCGCGGTAATCGGGATTGCGCTCCAGGACGATGAACGACGAGCGCCGCCACTGGCCCAGCTTGAACGGACCGGTGCCGACCGGGTGCTCCATGATGCGGCCGCCATGCGCCTCGACGACCTCACGTGCCACGGCCGCCTTGAAGCCGCTGACGAGCTTGTGCTCGAGGCGCGGGCGAGGGCTTTCCAGCTGGAACTGCAGGGTGTATCGATCCAGCGCACGCAGGCCCGCGATCTCGCGGTCGTAATCGAACGGGCGTTTGCCGTCGAGCGCGGCTTTGCGCAGACTCTCCAGCCCATTGATCTTCAGCTCCTCGAAGTCCCCCCATTGCGGGCTGTTGATCGCCGGATCGGCGAAGCGTTTGAAGGAATAGACGTAGTCGGCTGCAATCAGCTCGCGCCGCCGTCCCTTGAAGGCCGGGTCAGGCGTGAAGTAGATGCCGGGCCGCAGACGGATGGTCCACGTGCGGTAATCAGGCGAGTGTTCCGGCATTGCCGCGGCCGTCGAGGGACGGATCTGCGCGGGTATCGCCAGGTAGTCGTAGGCATAGAGGCTCTCGAAGATCTGGCTGACGACACTGTGCGAGTAGGTGTCGCTGATACGGGCCGGATCGAACCCGTCCTCGGCGATCGGAAACGCGATTCGCAGAACCTTGAGCGGCGGATTGCTCCAGGCGCACGGCACGACGACACACAATAGTGCCGCAGCAATCCAGCGTCGGACAGACATACACGCTCGCGCCGGTCGATGACCGTCACGCATCTTAGGGGGCTCGGCACCTCGCGACTACTGTCCAACACAGAATCACTTGGAGTGAGCGCCACTGGCGGGTGCCATGAAGGCGCTGACGGCCAACACCGGACAGACCGGTAGCTTCGCGTTTCGACTCAATTGCGGACGTTGGTCCGCGCCGGGCATATTTTTGGGGTCATGCGACCAGCCATTTTGTTCATCGTTGCCTGCGCGCTGTATGCCACGGCGCCCACCGCCTCTGCGCAGCTCTATAAGTGGGTTGATGCCGGCGGCGTCGTCAACTACGGCGACTGGCCACCGGCGGGCGTCAAGCTGCAGCCCGTTAACCACGGCACAGTCAGCTCTGTCGCCGATCGTGCACTTGTGGCGCCTTCCGCCCGCGCACCGGGCGCCGCACGCAACGCTTCTCGCACGGCCGGCCCGGCTGCAAACGTGCGCAATGAAGTTTTGTCTTCAAGTGGCCCGGCCTCGCCGGGCGACGCCAATGTCGATGGTACATATGCGCCGTACTACGACTATGGGCGGCGGCCGGTCGCGGTTGAGGCGGCGGCTGAACCACGGCGCGAAAACGCGCCGGTCGCGAAGCCACTCCTACCCATTAACCCCGCCATACCGGACATGCCGCTGCGGCCGCGGAGGTGATGCGCTGACAAGCCGAACTTCGCGTACCGGCCAGTAGCTGAGGTGCCGAACTCCCATCAGAATCGCTGGGAACCGATCATCAGCCTGACGTTGTGTGCGGGGAGCCTGTGATGGAACAGATGCACAGCATCGCTGAAAGCCGCTCCGTAACGCTGCTGCTGCATTGCGACCTGCGTGTGGGCCTAGCGGCCGATCTGACGCGCTTTGTGCAAGCACACGGCGGCCGCATCGTTTACCACGACCACTATGTGGACAACGAGATCAATCGTTACTACACGCGCCTGCAGTGGGACTTGGCGAACTTCACCGTTGCTGACGGCAAGATCAACGATCACTTGACAACGCTGGCCGGCGGCGACGATTCGCGTTGGTCGCTCAGCTTTTCCGACCGTCCGCGCCGCATGGCCGTGTTCGTGTCCAAAGAGCCATGGTGTCTGTACGACATCCTGGCGCGTACCTATTCCGGAGAGTGGCCCGTCGAAATTCCGGTGATCGTTGCCAACCACCCGGATCTGAAGTCCCTCGCGGACAGGTTCGGTATTCCGTTCCTCGTCATGCCGATGACAGCCGACAAGAAGGCTGAGATCGAGGAAGCGCAGTTGGCATTGCTTGCCGAACACCGGATCGACCTGGTGGTACTGGCGAAGTACATGCAGATCGTCTCCGAGCGTTTTGTTCGGGCCTACGAGAACCGGATCATCAACATTCACCACGCCTTTCTGCCTGCGTTTCCGGGCGCGCGTCCCTACCACTCGGCACGCGCTCGCGGCGTCAAGATCGTCGGTGCGACCGCGCATTACGTGACCGAGGTGCTCGACGCGGGCCCGATCATTGAGCAGGACGTGATGCGGGTATCTCACCGGGATACCGTGCAGGACTTGATACGTTCCGGGCGCGACATCGAGAAGATCGTCCTGTCGCGCGCCATCTGGAGTCACCTGCAGGACAAGATCATCGTGCACCACGGCCGAACGATCGTGTTTCACTGACGTGCCGTCGCCCGGAGCGGTCATCCCGTCTCGTGGCTGCTTTCGGGCTCCCAAAGCACGTCATCTATAGGGCGAGCGCCATGTCAGCAACGGGTCGATAGCGAGCAAGTCACACGAGCGGACGACTGCCGTGAGTTCTTGACGATTGTGCGACGCACGGCGAACCGTCGGTCGATCCTTGGTAGCTCCCCCGGCCGGCCCCGGTGAAATCCATGCCCCGGCGCCGTAGCTCGTCCCGGCCCGTCGCGGCCGGACCCCCACGATTCGTCGCTTGTCGCAGTTGCGTTCCCAGTGACCTCCGGTCTGGCTAAGGTTTGCCCAGTCCCGGGCGCACCCTGCACTGGCGTGCCCGATAGTCATCACGGAGGGAAACGCTATGGCACGAGTACTCGCACGCTACCTGCTGACGGCCGTTGCCTGTTGCTTCACGCTGTTGCAGCCGGCCGCCGGGCTTGAGGCCCACAAGGGCCAATTGATCAGTGCCCAATGGCTGGCGGGGAACCTGCAAAGCGACAAGCTGTTGATACTCGACGCGTCGCCTGCGCCGATGCATGCGGCCCGGCACATCCCGGGCGCCGTGCATGTCGACGTCTTCAGCTTCGGCGCACAGGAGCTGCCCCCGACTGAGGTGCAGCGGCGCTTCCAGGCGTGGGGCCTCAGTTCCGACCGCCAGGTCGTCATCTACGACCAGGGCGGAACCTACTTTGCGACGCGGCTGCTCTTCGACCTCTACTACTACGGCTTCCCGGTCGCCAACCTGGCCATCCTGGACGGCGGGATGGCCAAGTGGGTGGAATCGGGCGGTGCGGTGACCAAAGAGCCGACGCCGTTGCCGGCTGCGGGCTCGTTCCGCGTTCAGCTAGTCAAAGAGGAAGCTCGCGTGCGTCTGCCCGAGTTCCTGGTGGCCTCTGGCGAGCCGGGCAAGTTCGCTCTGGTCGAGGCCCTGGAGCCAAGCTATCACTTTGGCGAAGGCAAGTTCTTCGATCGTGCCGGTCATGTGCCGAACAGCATCATGCTGCCCAGTGCCGACTTCTATAACGCTGACAAGACGTTCAAGTCCCCGGAGGAGCTGCGCCGGATGCTCACGTACCTCGGGATCCAGCCCGATCAGCAGGTCCTGAGCTACTGCGGTGGCGGTGTCGCGGCCAGCGTGCCGTTCTTCGCGGTGAAGTTCATCGCCGGGTATCCCAACGTGCGTCTTTACAGGGAGTCACAGCTCGAATGGCTGCGCGATGAGCGCGGACTGCCCCTGTGGACCTACTCGGCCCCTCAGATCATGCGCGACATGAACTGGCTGAACTCCTGGAGCAACCGCATGACGCGCACCTTCGGCGTGGCGCGGATCAGCATCGTCGATGTCCGGCCGGCCGAGGCGTACCAGCAAGGACATGTGCCGTACGCGCTGAACGTTCCGGCCGATCTCTTCCGCAGCCAACTCGATCGACCCGACCAGTTGGCTGAAACGCTCGGTGCGAACGGCGTCAGTTCTGCCGAGGAAGCGGTGATCGTCTCCGACGGCGGCGTGAACGCGCGGTCGGCCCTCGCCTTCGTGCAACTCGAGCGGCTGGGACAGCAGAAAGTGTCGATCCTGATGGGCTCGGTCGACGACTGGGGCCTGCGCGGCCTGCCGCTCACGAAGGAGCCCACCGTGATCGGGGCGAAGAAATCGCCCCAGGATCTGGCGGTTCCTGCCGCGGTCTATCGCCCCGCGCCGCGTTCCGGCGTGCTGCTCCGGACGGCCACCGGCGCGCCGGCGCCCTACCCGACGGTGTACCTCGCCTCCGGTCGCACGCCGCTCGGTCGTGCGCAGCCGGGCACGGTGATTCACCTCCCGTTCACGGACCTGCTGCAAAGCGACGGCACGCCCAAGGCCGCCAAAGATATCTGGAATCTGCTCGCCAAGGCCGGCGTCCCCCGCTACGCCGAAATCATCTGCGTCGCCGACGATCCCGGTGAAGCCGCCGCGAACTACTACCTTCTGAAGCTGATGGGCTTTCCCGATGTGAAGGTGCTCGTGGCCTGATTCCGCTTGAGTGCTGACACCTGTGGTACCGAGGCTCCGAGTACGAACACCGCAGCACAGCCGCTCGAAAGCCAGTCAATGATCCTTCATAGCGTTCGTGTTGTTGCCGAGGTCGAGCGTGTCGGGGCGGGGTGCTGCGACGTATCCTGCGGTCGCCGTGCGTTTCCTTTTGCGTCTGCCAGATCAGGGTGTTGGTCATGAGTTTCAGTGCTGTCACGGTGGCGCCGGGTGGAGTGGCGCAAATCTTCGGCTGGCATCGGGTCCGCGTCGTGTTGTTTGCGTCGCTGGCGCTCGGCCTGCTGATCAGCGTCGGCTCGGCCACCACTCCGGTCCTCGTCTGGATCGCGCGCGCGCTGATCGTCGGGCTCGCCGCGCTGACCGCCTTCGGTATCGCCGAGCGGTGGCCCGGGCGTCTGCCGGCGTGGGTCGGACGCTGGTTCTGGCAGTTGCTGGCGCTCGTACTGGTCGTTCCGCTCGCCACGCTGCTGGCGTACTGGGTCACAGTCGGCGGCAATCCGCGCTTCGTCGAGAACCCGGCGCGGTTCATCGGGTTCGCGCAGCTGACCTTTGCGGGCATCTTCTTCGGACTGTGGATCGGGCTTGGAGCGATGGTGCGACAGCGCGAAACGCTGGCGCGCGATCAGGCGATGGCTTTCGAGCTCGAGCGCAGCGAACTGGCGCGCCAGGCCCTGGACGCCCGCATGCGCCTGCTGCAGGCGCAGGTGCAGCCGCACTTCCTGTTCAACACGCTCGCCAACGTGCAGGCGCTGGTCGACGCCGGCTCGCCGCGCGCCTCCGAGGTCCTCGGCAGCCTCATCCGGTATCTACGGGCCGCGGTGCCGCGGCTGGACGACTCAGCGACAACGCTCGCCCAGGAACTTGACCTGGTGCGCGCTTACCTCGAACTGATGCGAATCCGCATGCCTGATCGCCTGCAGTTCTCGGTGTCGGCCGATGCCGAGGCGATCGAAGTCAGCTGCCCGCCGATGACGTTGCTGACACTGGTGGAAAACGCCGTGCGTCATGGCATCGATCCGTCCGAAGACGGCGGTCGCATCGACGTCAGTGTCCGGGCGCAGGACGGACGCTGCCGCATCCGCGTCGATGACAGCGGCGTCGGCTTGCGCGCCACGGGCGATGGTCTGGGCACGGGCCTCGCGACGCTGCGCGAGCGGCTGCAACTCGCCTTCGGCCGCGAGGCCGAGCTGCGCCTGACCGAGCGCGAGACGGGCGGCGTGCGAGCGGAAGTGGAGTTTCCGCTGCCGCGGAAGAGCGCATGAACACACCGGTTGCGACGGCGCTCATCGCCGACGACGAGCCTTTGCTGCGCGAAGTCCTGGTCCGGCTGCTCGCCAACGCATGGCCGGAACTGCAGGTCGTGGCCCAGGCGCGCAACGGCCGCGAAGCGGTCGAGCAGTTCGAGGCGCTGCATCCTGCCGTGTGCTTTCTCGACGTGCACATGCCCGGGATCACCGGCGTGGACGCGGCGCGCCTGATTGGGCACCGCGCCCATCTGGTGTTTGTCACGGCCTTCGACCAGTACGCGGTCGAAGCCTTTGCGCAGGGAGCGCTCGACTACCTCGTCAAGCCGGTCGAGCCGGCGCGGCTGGCCGACACCGTGCGTCGCCTCAAGGAGCGCCTGCGCGCGGCGCAGCCGGCGCTGAACACCGAGGCGCTGCTGCAGGAACTGGCCGCTCGGCTGCAGCGGACCACCGCCGCCGCACCGCTACGCTGGATTCGCGCCAGCGTGGGACAGTCGCTGCGACTGATCGCGGTCGACGACATCGACTTCCTGCGCTCCGACGAGAAATACACGAGCGTGGCATGGCGCGATGCGGGCACGCCGAGCGAAGCACTGATCCGCATGCCGCTCAAGGAGTTGGTGGCACAGCTTGATGCATCACACTTCGTCCAGGTGCACCGCTCCGTCGTGGTCAACCTGCGCTCCGTCAGCCTGGTGAAGCGCGGCGAGAATGAAACGGCCGACATCCACCTGAAGGGACGCAGCGAGGTTTTGCCCGTGAGCCGCAGCTATCTGCACCTGTTTCGTCAGATGTAGCGGTCCGGGCTTTAGGCTTCAGGTTATGCGCCTGCTCGTGGGCGAACGCGGTGTCAGCAACAGGTCGGCAATTGAATGCGGCAGAATCTCAGCGTCTCGTTGAATTCGGTCAGCGTCGATGCGGATCACTTCAGACATCTCCCGCCAGCGCCCGGGTGTGCTGCTACTGCGCTTCACGGTCGCCGGCCTCATGCTGTTTCACGGCGTCGCAAAGCTCCGCAATGGCCTCGGCGGAATCGAATCACTGCTTGCGGGATTCGGGCTGCCGACCTGGTTCTCGTACGGTGTGCTGGTGGGCGAGATCCTCGCGCCACTGCTCATCCTTGGCGGCGTTTGGGTCAGGGCGGCCGCCCTGGTCATGGCATTCAACATGATCGTCGCGATAGGACTGGCTCATCCAACGCAGCTGCTCACGATCGGGAGATCCGGCGGATATGGCCTTGAGTCGCAGGCATTTTTCCTGCTGTGCTCCATCGCCATCGCCATGCTCGCGGACCGGAAGTCCTCGTAGCCTGGGCCTGCTGCGGGCGATTACACCAAAGCGGGTCAGGAGGACTTGGTGGGCGTCGCGGTCGGTGCGTCTGCCGAGCGCGACTCTCCAGTGCCTCATCGACTCCGCTCAGTTGGCCTAATTGCCGAACAATGCCGCCAGTGGCGGCGTGCGTCGGTGCCACTCCGTCGCCTGCTGAAATGCCACGCCCAAGCGCAGCAGCGTCGCGTCGGTTCGCGGCCGGCCCATCAACTGCACGCCGACCGGCAGTCCGATGGCCGAAAACCCCGCCGGCAACGACAGCGCGCACGCGTCCAGATAGTTGCCCGCGCGCGTGAAGCTCGCCAGTGGAGTCACGCCCTCGTCCACGGCCTCGACCGGGCATGCGGCGATCGGCACCGTCGGCGTCAACAACGCGTCGCAGTCGCGCATCCAGTCGATCCATTGCGCACGCGCCGCGCGCCGGTCTGACAGCGCGTCGATGTAGTCCGCGGCTCCGATCGTCTTGCCGCCCAGCACGCGCCGCCGAACGCCCGCTCCAACTGGCAACGTCTCGTCCTCGATGTAGGCACGGTGCACTGCATACGCTTCGGCGGCGATCAACTGGCCATTGCGACGCATCAGGTCGTCGAAGGCAAATGGAAACCGGCGCTCGACGACCTCGGCACCCAGTGCGCGCAGCACGCGCTGGGCCTCGTCGATGGCGGACGTCACGTCCTGCTCGACCGCGATCGGATATTGGTCGGGCGGCAGTACGGTGATGCGCATGCGGGCGAGCGATGCTTTCCCGGAGGTCGCGCAGATCGCGAATGGTTGAGCGGCATCGGACTCCCTCCCGAGCATCGCCACGCACAGCAGCGCGGCATCGTTCCGCGCTGCGCGTCATCGGACCGATCGTGTCGAGCGTTCGTGACAGAGGGAACGCGCCCTCCGTGCTGATCAGGCCGCCGCTGGTCTTCAGGCCGGTGATGCCGTTCAACGCCGCCGGAATGCGCACCGACCCGCCGGTGTCGGAGCCGATCGCCGCCGGCGCGAGTCCCGCCGCCACCGCGACCCCGGAGCCGCTGGAAGAACCGCCTGGCACGCGATGCGTGCCGAGGTCCCACGGGTTCCATGGCGTACCGAGGTGAGGATTGGCGCCCCAGGTGCCGAACGCAAACTCGACCATCTGCGTCTTGCCGAGCGGCACCAGGCCCGCCGCGAGCAGGTTGCGCACGACGGTGGCCGTGCTTGTGCTGCGACGCTCCTTCCACAGCGCCGAGCCCACGCCGGTCGGGCGGCCTTCGATCTCCAGCAGGTCCTTCAGTGCGATCGGCAAGCCGTCGAGCCGACCCAGCGTCACGCCGCTGGCGCGTCGCTCGTCCGCTGCTCGCGCGTGGCGCCGCGCGAGGTCCTCGTCGACATGCACGAACGCGTTGAGCTTTGCATTGGCGCGCCGGATCCGCTCGAGGTACAGCTCGGCCAATTCCAGCGCGCTGGTCGAGCCGCGTGCAAGGGCCGCGGCCAGTTCCGTCATCGAAGCGAAGGGATCGATCGACATGGTGAGTTCGCCTGAGCCTCGGTGGTCAGGGGTAAGTCGTGGCCGTATCCAGCGGATAGATCGGACGCCGCACGCGTTCGAAGCGGAACAACCCGTAGTCGGAGCTCGTCACGCCACGACTGTCGCACTCGACCAGGCCGCCCGCGATCGGCACGAAGCTGGGTCGGCAGTACATCCGCGACTTCAGGATCAGGTAGTCGAAGCGTGCCGGGTCGACGCCCGCGCTGGTGAAGACGCCGAGATCGAGCGGTTCCATCGGTCGTTCCGTGACCACGACCGTGAACGCCTCCGTCTCCAGTACGGCTGTGCGTCCCATGGCCCAGGTCTCGCCGGTGTAGATCGGCCCGGTGATGCGGAAGCGTCCATCCGTCAGCGCACGGACTCTCGCACGAACGCGCAGCCGCGCTCGAGGGTCAGTGCCGAGGCCGAGCGGACGCACATTGCCAAGCTCGACGTCCAATGTCGCCCCAAGGCCCGCCTTTGTGGCGGCGGCCACTGCGGCCGGGTCGCACAGAGGGCCGACACCGATATTCAACAGTCCCTGACGTAGACATTCCTCCAGCACGTCGGTGGTGTCGCAGGTCCCGCCCGACATGACGTTGTCGCCGTGGTCGAGCAAGAGCACCGGGCGACCGCCGGCCTGCGCCTGCAGCGTCCGCGCCTGCGCCACGCTGCCGGGTAGCGGCGCGCTGGTGTAGACGAAGCCATCGCGGTCGCGCCAGATTGTCCGTGCGAGATCGTCTGCGGCCTGTTGCGCCTCGCCGCGTGTGCGTCCGACCGTCACCACGCTGACGCCCGCATCCTGGAAATCTGCCAGCGAGAAGCCGGCGAACACCGTCGCCGCCAACAGGCCGTCGCGCTCGATCTGCCGCGCTCGCCCGACAGCGCGCTGCATCGCGCCTTCACCGGTCGCGCTGCGCAGCGTGTGTGACAGCAGCGGCGGCTGGGCCCACGCCACATGGGGGCGGGGCCCGCCGTCGAGCCATTCGAACAACAGGCGTGCGGCATGCTCGCCGGTCTCGTACATGTCGACGTGCGGATAGGTCTTGAAGCCGACGATCACGTCCGCTGCATCGATCATCGGCTGGGTGATGTTGCCGTGCAGATCGAGCGCGACCGCGAGTGGTGTGTCCGGAGCGACCGCGCGAATGCGGCGCAGCAGCTCGCCTTCACCATCGTCGAAGCGCTCGCTGACCATCGCGCCGTGCAGATCGAGCAGGATCGCGTTGCAGCCGGTGCCGACGGCCTCGACGATCGCGCCGGCAAGGTGCTCATACGCGTCGGCGTCGACACGCCCGCTCGGATTCGCCGTTGCGTTGACGGCCACCGTCAGCGTCGCGCCGCGTGACGCGGCTGCTTCGATGAAGGCGCCGAGCGCGGTCCGGCTGCCTTTGGCCTGCGCCTGGGCCGCGGCGCCGAACGTGGGTCCATCCGGACCGAAGGACGCCAGCGGGGTGGGCACCGGCGAGAACGTGTTGGTCTCGTGGTTCATGCGCGCGGCGACGATCTTCAGCGGCATAACTGTCCTCAGTGCGCGCGGCGGATGACCTGACCGGTGCGCGCGCCGGTATGGCGGCCCTGGTGCCAGGCCAGCGTGCCGTTCACGTACACCGATTCGATGCCGGTAGCGGGCGACTTCGGGTGCGCAAAAGTGGCCGCGTCGGTGATGCGTTCAGGATCGAACACGACGAGATCGGCGCGCATTCCGGGCGCGATGCGGCCGCGCTCGGCAAGGCGAAAGCGATCGGCCGGCAGCCCGGTCATCTTGTGCACGGCCTGTTCGAGCGAAAACAGGCCGCGCTCGCGCGCATAGTGGCCGAGTACGCGCGGAAAAGCGCCCCACAGCCGCGGATGCGGGAACACGTCGTGCGGCAGGCCGTCCGAGCCGACCATCGTCTCCGGGTACGCGAGGATGCGCTCGACGTCGGCCTCGTCCATCGAGAAGTAGATCGCGCCGGCGGGTTGCAGCGCGTCGATCAGCGCGTCCGTCGACAGGCCCTCGCCTCGGCCGCCAGCTCGTCGAGAGTAGCGGCCGGCCGCGTCGGGCCGCGCCTTCGACCACGCGATCAGCACCCGCTGCGCCTGCGCCGCCGCATCCTTGCGTCAGCACCGTCGACGACGCGGTGTACGGGTAGCAGTCGAGGCAGACGTCGCTGCGTGCGCCGCGCCGCGTCGAACAGCGGCCAGCGTCTCGCGCGATCGGCCGAAGTTCGCGCGCGCCGAGCACCTTGTGGTGCGAGACGACCTGCCGCACGCCGAGCGCGCCTGCGATCTCGATCACTTCGGTCATCGCACTCGAGCACGCGCGTCGGCCTTCGTCGCGGATGTGCGAGGCGATCACGGCCGTGGTGCCGCGCAGCGGCTCGCAGACGCGGCGGATCTCGTCGGCGGTCGCCGCGGCGTTCGCGGGCGCGTAGTAGGTGCCGGTCGACACGCCGATTGCGCCGGCGGCGAGCGCTTCGCGACGTGCGCCTGCATCAGCGGCGATCTCGGCGTCGTTGGCCGGTCGGTCGAGCGTCGCTCATGCCGACCGCGCGCAGCGTCGTGTGGCCGACGAGCGCGGCGCAATTGATGGCCGGGGGCTGGGCGTCGAGCGCCGCGAGGTAGCCCGGCGAACGAGTCGAAGCGCTGCGATGGCCGCGCTCCCGGCTCGGCCGCGACCAGGTTCATCGGCGGCACCGCCTCTGTATCGCCGAGCGGCGCGAGGCTGATGCCGCAGTTGCCGACATCGACGGTGGTGACGCCCTGGCTCAGTTTCGGTGTCATCGCCGGATCGGCGAGCAGCAGGCGGTCGTCGTGCGTATGGACATCGATGAAGCCGGGAGCGAGCACCAGCCCGCGAGCGTCGACGACCTCGTCCGCTCTGCCCGGCGGCGCGGCGCCGACCGCGGTGATGCGCGCCGTCGCTCACCTGCGACGTCGGCAGCGACGGCGCGAGCGCGCCGGTGCCGTCGATGACGATGCCGCCGCGGAGCAGGAGTTCGTAGGTGGCCATGGTTCCCCTTGCTCTCGCGCTGCGTGTAGTCTGTCCCTTCGCTTCGAGCTCGGCAAATCGGCGGCGTTCCGGAATGCTGATTGCGTTGAAGCCGCCGTGCTGCGCGGAACGCGCGACGTGGCGTTCAATTTTCTAATGTGCAGACGAGGAGAGGGATCTGATGAAGAAGATGATTCACGGATTGGCGGCGTCCGGGTACGACCCTGGCGCTTGGTCTGGCACTGGCGGCCAGTGCTGGTCTTCGCCGGGCCTGCGGCAGCGCAGGGCAAGATGCTGAAGTTCGTTCCCGAGGCCGACCTGCGCATCCTCGATCCGATCACGACCACCGCCTACATCACGCGCAACCACGGCTACATGGTCTACGACGTGCTGTTCGCCACTCGACGCGAAGTTCCAGGTCCAGCCGCAGATGGTCGACAAGTGGGAGGCTCAGCACGGACAAGCTCACCTACACCTTCACGCTGCGCGACGGGCTCAAGTTCCACGACGGCCAGCCGGTGAAGTCGGCCGACTGCATCGCCTCGATCCAGCGCTGGGCCAAGCGCGACGTGTTCGGCCAGAAGCTCGCCGAGATGACCGACAGTCGTGGACGGCGGTCAACGACAAGACGTTCCGCCTCAAGCTGAAGAAGCCGTTCCCCTACGTGCTCGACGCGCTGGCAAGCCGTCGTCGAACGTGCCGTTCATCATGCCCGAGCGCATCGCGAAGACCGACGCCATACACCGCGATCACCGACGCCGATCGGCTCCGGCCCGTTCCGCTTCTCAAGGAGGAATGGGTGCCGGGCAACAAGGTCGTGTACGTCAAGAACACCGACTACGTGCCGCGCAAGGAAGCGCCGTCGTGGGGCGCCGGCGGCAAGGTGGTCGAAGGTCGACCGCGTCGAGTGGATCTACATTCCCGACGCGGCCACCGCCGCCGCCGCGCTGAACAGCGGCGAGGTCGACTGGTGGCAGCAGCTGCCGCCCGACCTGATCCCGCTGCTGGCGAAGAACAAGGACGTCAAGATCGAGAACACCGATCCGCTCGGCTCGATCGGCCTGCTGCGCTTCAACCACCTGCAGCCGCCGTTCAACAACGTGAAGCTGCGCCAGGCGGTGCTGGTCGTGGTCGACCAGAACGACTACGCGATCGCGATCGCCGGCGACGCCAAGAACGGCAAGCCCTGCGCGTCGTTCTTCACCTGCGGCACGCCGCTGGCGAACACCGCCGGCTCCGAGGCCCTGACCGGCAAGCGCGACTTCGAGCAGGCCAAGGCGCTGGTCAAGGAGTCGGGCTACAAGGGCGAGAAGATCATCCTGATGCTCGCGCCACCGACCAGCCGATCGTGCACGCGCAGGCGCTGGTGACCGCAGGACATCCTGCGCAAGCTCGGCCTCAACGCCGAGCTCGCGGCGAGCGACTGGGGCACGCTGATCACCCGCCGCGCGTCGAAGGAGCCGGTGGAAAAGGGCGGCTGGAGCATCTTCCACACCTGGTTCGTCGGTCCCGGACATCGTCGACCCGGCGCTCAACTCGCCGCTGCGCGGCGCGGGCGACAAGTCGTGGTTCGGCTGGCCGACCGACGCGAAGCTCGAGGAGCTGCGCGACGCGTGGTTCAACGCGCCGACCGCAGGCCGACCAGAAGAAGATCGCCGAGGAGATGCAGAAGCGCGCCTTGGAGACCGTGCCGTACATCCCGACCGCGCAGTTCATCATCCCGACCGCGTACCGCACCAACCTCTCCGGCATCATCATTTCGCCGGTGACCTTCATCTGGAACGTGGAGAAGAAGTAGCGGCAGCCTAACGTCGCCCCGGCGCAGGCCGGGGCGAATCATTGTTGCCGTGATACGGTCCCGGCATTCGCCGGGACCACTGCGCGTCTTGCTTCCCCGATGCTCCGCTACACCATCAACCGCCTGCTTGCGACCATTCCCGTCATGGGGGTGGTCGCGCTGTTCGTCTTCTCGCTGCTCTACCTCAGTCCCGGCGACCCGGCGGCGGTGATCGCCGGCGACATCGCCACCGAGCAGGACATCGCGGCGATCCGCGCGAAGCTCGGACTCGACCAGCCCTATCTCGTGCGCTTCGGCGACCTGGTGTGGGCGCCTGGCGCACGGCGACCTCGGCACGTCGATCTTCACCGAGCTGCCGGTGACGACGCTGATCGGCCAGCGCGTCGAGCCGACGCTCGCGCTGACGCTGTGCACGCTGATCGTCGCCGTCGCGCTGGCGGTGCCGCTCGGCGTGCTGGCCGCGGCGCGCGCCGGCGGCTGGATCGACCGCGTCGTGATGGCGCTCTCGGTGCTGGGCTTTTCGGTGCCGGTGTTCGTGCTCGCCTACGGGCTCGTGCTGCTTCTTCGCGGTCGGGCTCGAGTGGCTGCCGGTGCAGGGCTACAGCAGCCTCGTCCGAGGGCTTCGTGCCGTTCGTCCGGCACATGATCCTGCCGAGTCGTGGCGCTGGGCATCATCTACATGGCGCTGATCGCGCGCATCACGCGCGCGAGCATGCTCGACGTGCTGGCGCAGGACTACGTGCGCACCGCGCACGCCAAGGGCCTGGCGCCCGGCGCGGTGCTCATCCGGCATGCGCTGAAGAACGCCGCGGTGCCGATCGTCACCATCATCGGCATCGGCATCGCGCTGCTGATCGGCGGCGTCGTCGTCACCGAGACGGTGTTCGCGATTCCCGGCATCGGCCGGCTCACCGTCGACGCGATCCTGCGGCGCGACTACCCGATCATCCAGGGCGTGACGCTGCTGTTCTCGGCGGTCTACGTGCTCGTCAACCTGCTGGTCGACCTGAGCTACACGCTGTTCGATCCGCGGATCCGGTACTGAGATGGCCGCTGTCGCCGACATCGCTCTGGCGCCGAAGTCGGACTCGCCGACGGTACGTAAGTTCAACGGCGCGCTGCGCCGGCATCCGACGGCGATCGCCGGCGGCGATCGTGCTGCTGGTGATGGTGCTGATCGCGATCTTCGCGCCGTGGCTCGGCACGATCGACCCGCAGGCGCTGTCGCCGATCGCGTCGCCTGAAGCCGATCGTCGGGGAATTCTGGTTCGGCACCGACATGCTGGGGCGCGACGTCTACAGCCGCGTGATCTACGGCTGCGCGGGTGTCGCTGACCGTCGGCCTCGCCGTGGCGCTGCTGGCGACCACGGTCGGGCTCGCCATCGGCCTGGTGACCGGCTTCGTGCGCTGGCTCGACGCGGTGGTGATGCGGGTGATGGACGGCCTGATGTCGATCCCGTCGGTGCTGCTCGCCATCGCGCTGATCGCGCTGACGCAAGGCGAGCCTCGAGAACGTCATCTTCGCGATCGCGATCGCCGAGGTGCCGCGCGTGGTGCGGCTGGTGCGCAGCCTGGTGCTGACGCTGCGCGAGCAGCCGTACGTCGAGGCGGCGATCGCCTCCGGCACCCGGCTGCCGGCTGATCCTGCTGCGCCACATCCTGCCCAACACGATGGCGCCGCTGCTGGTGCAGGCGACCTACATCTGCGCCTCGGCGATGATCACCGAGGCGATCCTGTCGTTCATCGGCGCGGGCACGCCGCCCGAACATCCCGAGCTGGGGCAACATCATGGCCGAGGCGCGGAGCCTGATCCAGATCGCGCGGCACGCTGCTGCTGTTCCCGGGCTCTTCCTGTCGCTGACCGTGCTGTCGGTCAACCTGCTCGGCGACGGCATGCGCGACGCGCTCGACCCGCGGCTGGCGCGGCGGATGTGACCGTGAGCATCGCACTCAGGGCTGACCCCGCAGGCCGGTACTGCCCGATCGGCGAGCGCCGCCACCGTGCTCCCCAGCCAGCAAGGGGGGTGCGATGCGGAACCGCTTGCTCGCGTCGACGACCTGAAGACGCATTTCCACACGCGCGACGGCATCGTGCGCGCGGTCGACGGCGTGTCGTTCGACGTGCATGCCGGGCGAGACGCTCGCGGTGGTCGGCGAATCCGGCTGCGGCAAGAGCGTGACGGCGCTGTCGATCCTGCGGCTGCTGCCGATGCCGCCGGCGCGCATCGTCGCCGGCCGCATCGATGTTCGACGGCCGCGACCTGCTCGACCTGACCGAGCACGCGATGCGCGAGGTGCGCGGCAACGAGATCTCGATGATCTTCCAGGAGCCGATGACGTCGCTCAATCCGGTGCTCACCGTCGGCCGGCAGATCGCCGAGGCGCTGGTGCTGCACCGGGGCATGTCCGCAAGACGAGGCGATGGCGCGCGCAGTCGAGATGCTGCGCCAAGGTCCGCATCTCCGGAAGCGCGAGCGGCGCATCGGGCAGTATCCGCACGAGCTGTCGGGCGGCATGCGCCAGCGCGTGATGATCGCGATGGCGCTCGCGTGCGGGCCGCGGCTGCTGATCGCCGACGAGCCGACCACCGCGCTCGACGTGACGATCCAGGCGCAGATCCTGGAGCTGATGCGCGAGCTGCGCGACGAGACCGGCGCCTCGATCATCCTGATCACGCACGACCTCGGCGTCGTCGCCGAGATGGCGCATCGCGTCGTCGTGATGTACGCGGGCCGCAAGGTCGAGGAAGCGCCGGTCGAGGAGCTCTTCGCAGCGCCGCGGCATCCGTACACACGCGGGCTGCTCGGTTCGATGCCGCACCTCGGCGACTCGGTCGACGAGACCGGCAAGCGGCTCGTCGAGATTCCCGGCATGGTGCCGTCGCTGAAGGACGCGCATCCCGGCTGCCTGTTCGCGCCGCGCTGCGCCTACGCGACCGAGCGCTGCCCGCGCGAAGTGCCGCCGCTCGAAGCACACGGCCCGGGCACTGGGCGGCGTGCTGGGATCCGGTCGCCTGCGCCGCGGTCCGCACGCCGCGCAGAGGTGAGCGCATGAACGGTACGCTGGCGCCGGGCGGCGACGTGCTGCTCGAGGTGCAGCGACCTGCGCAAGCACTTCCCGACCAAGGACGGGCTCTTCGGTGGCATCGGCGCGCCAGGTGCACGCGGTCGACGGCGTCAGCTTCTCGATCGCGCGGCGGCGAGACGCTCGGGCTGGTCGGCGAATCGGGCTGCGGCAAATCGACCACCGGCAAGCTGATCCTGCGCCTGCAGGACCCGACCGCCGGCGAGATCCTCTGGCGCGGCCGGCGCATCGAGAGCTCTCGCGCCGCCGAGATGCGCCCGGTGCGGCGCGAGCTGCAGGCGGTGTTCCAGGACCCGTATTCGTCGCTCAATCCGCGCATGCGCGCCGCCGACATCGTGGCCGAGCCGATGCGCAACTTCGAGTCGCTGCCGGCGGCCGACCGGTGCGCGAGCGCGCGGCGCAGCTGTTCGAGCGCGTCGGCCTGCGGCCGGACCAGATGGTCAAGTACCCGCACGAGTTCTCGGGCGGCCAGCGGCAGCGGCTCGGCATCGCGCGCGCGCTGTCGGTGCGGCCGAAGCTGATCGTCTGCGACGAGCCGGTCTCGGCGCTCGACGTGTCGGTGCAGGCGCAGGTGATCAACCTGCTGATGGACCTGCAGGCGCGAGTTCCACCTGTCCTACCTGTTCGTCGCGCACGACCTCGCGGTGGTCGAGCACATCAGCCATCGCGTCGCGGTGATGTACCTCGGCAAGATCGTCGAGATCGCGCCGAAGCGCGCGATCTTCACGCACCCGCAGCACCCGTACACCGAGGCGCTGCTCGAAGCGGTGCCGGTGCCCGACCCGACGCGCCGCAAGCAGCGGCGCGTGCTCGGCGGCGACGTGCCCAGCCCGATCAATCCGCCGTCCGGGCTGCCGCTTCCATACGCGCTGCCCGTATGTCGAGGACGCGCTGCCGGGTCGAGGAGCCGCCGTTGCAGCAGGTCGCGCCCGGCCAGTGGGTCGCGTGCCACCTGCGGCAACCCGTGCCGACGCGCGAGCAGGCGGTGGCATGAAGCACGAAGCGCGCGTCATTCGCAATGCCGTCCGCCGCGCCGGCGGCCGAGCACTATGGCGCCGAGCGCTCCGCGCGTGCTGAGCCACTCGGCATTCAGCGCCGCGGTGGCGGAGATCTCGAGCTGGCCGGGCTACGCGCCCACGCCGCTGGTCGCGCTGCCTGGCGCTCGCGCGCTCGCTCGGCCTCGGCGGCATCCACTACAAGGACGAGCGCGGCCGCTTCGGCCTGCAGAGCTTCAAGGCGCTGGGCGGCGCCTATGCGGTCGCGAACGTGCTGCGCAAGAGGTCGTCGCGGCCACCGGCAGGACCGGCCTCGATTCACGCGACCTGCTGTCTGGCGCGTATGCGGACATCGTCCGCGGCGCCACCGTCACCTGCGCGACCGACGGCAACCACGGCCGCTCCGTCGCGTGGGGCGCGCAGCTCTTCGGCTGCCGCTGCGTGATCTTCGTGCACGAGCACGGTCAGCCAGGGCCGGCGCGACGCCATCGCGCGCTACGGCGCCGAGGTGCGTCGAGGTCAAGGGCAACTACGACGACGCGGTGCGACATGCCGCGGCCACGGCGGCCGCCAACGGCTGGACCGTCGTGTCCGACACCTCGTATCCCGGCTATCGCGAGATTCCGACTCGACGTGATGCACGGCTATGGCGTGATGGCGGCGGAGATCGCCGAGGAGTTCGGCGACGAGCCGCCGACGCACGTGTTCGCGCAGGCCGGTGTTGGCGCACTGGCAGCGGCGATCTGCGCGACTTCTGGCTGCGCTGGGGCCCGCGGCGGCCGTTGTTCGTCGTGGTCGAGCCCACGCGCGCCGACTGCGTGTACGCAGAGCCTCGCTGCCGGCCACCCGGTAGCCGTCAGCGGCTCGCTCGACACGGTGATGGCCGGCCTCGCCTGCGGCGAAGTGTCGGAGCTCGCGTGGGAGATCCTGCGCGCGCGGCGCCAATGCGGCGGTCGCCGTCGACGACGCCTATGCGCTCGACGCGATGCGCACCCTCGCATTCCCGGCCACCGGCGAGCCGGCCATCGTCGCGGGAGAGACCGGCGGCGCGGGGCTGGCTGCGCTGCTCGCCGCACGTGACTATCCTGACATCCGGGCCACGCTGCAGCTCGACGAAGGCTCCAGAGTGCTGCTGCTGGGCAGCGAAGGCGATACCGACGCGCGGATCTACCTTGAGGTGATCGGGCGCACGGCCGAGGAGGTGCTCGATGAAAGCTGAACAGTTGCGTATCAATCCCAAGCGCCTGATGGAGCGCCTGGATACCCTTGCCGCAATCGGCGCGACGCCCGACGGCAGCTGCTGCCGCCTGGCGTTGACCGACGAGGACAAGGCCGGGCGCGACCTGGTGGTCGGCTGGATGCGCGAACTCGGGCTCGAAGTGCGCATCGATCCGATCGGCAATATCTTCGGGCTGCGCCGTGGCACGGAGAGCATCGATACGTGCGCACCGGTGATGACCGGCTCGCACATCGACACCGTGCGCACGGGCGGGCGCTACGACGGCAACCTCGGTGTGCTCGGCGGACTGGAAGTCGTGCAGACGCTGAACGACGCCGGTGTCACGACGCGCCGGCCGCTTGTCGTCGGTGCGTTCACCGATGAAGAAGGCGCGCGCTTCCATCCGGACATGGCGGGGTCGCTCGCCTATGTTGGCGGAATGCCGCTCGAGGAGCTGTACGCCACCAAGAGCATCGACGGCAAGCTGTTCAAGGACGAGTTGATGCGCATCGGGTATCTGGGCGATGCCCCGGTGCCGCTGTACCGGCCGCACGCGTATGTCGAACTGCACATCGAGCAGGGTCCGGTGCTCGACCTCGAAGGCATCACGATCGGCGCCGTCGAGGACCTGCAGGGCATCTCGTGGACGGAGGTGCTGATCACCGGGCAGTCGAACCATGCGGGCACGACGCCGATGCGTATGCGGCACGACGCCGGCTACTGCGCCTCGGCGATCGGCGTGTTCGTGCGCGAGCTTGTCAAGCGAGATCGGTGGCAGCCAGGTCGGCACCGTGGGCTCGATCACGCTGCATCCGAACCTGACCAACGTCGTCGCGGCGCGCGCGCGCGTCGACGGTCGATCTGCGCAATACCGACGACGCGGTGCTGGCCCGGGCCGAGCAGCGCCTGGCTGCGTTCCTTCAGGACCTGGCACGGGACGAAGGCGTGAAGATCGAGACGCATTCGCTGGCCCGCTTCGCGCCGGTCGTTTTCGACCAGGGCATCGCGGCGCTGATCGCGCGCACGGCGCAGCGACTCGGCCACTCGTGCCGGCCCATGACCTCGGGCGCTGGCCACGACGCGCAGATGCTCGCGCGCATCTGCCCCACCGCGATGGTCTTCGTGCCATCCGTCAAGGGCATCAGCCACAACCCGGCCGAACATACCGAGCCCGCGCACCTGGCGGCGGGTGCCGATGTGCTGCTGCACACGGTGCTCGAGCTGACGGCCTGAGCCCGCGCAACGAAGATGACCCGCATCGTTACCGTCGGCGCCGCGCAGCTCGGACCGATCGCGCGCAGCGATTCGCGCGCCCGGGTGGTCGAACGCATGCTCGTGCTGATGCTCGCGGCGAAGGGCCACGGCTGCGATCTCGTCGTGTTCCCGGAACTGGCACTGACTACGTTCTTCCCGCGCTGGTACTTCGAGCAGCAGGCGGAGGTCGACGCATTCTTCGAGCGCTCGATGCCCGGGCCGGAGACGCAGCCCTTGTTCGATGCGGCGCGCGAACTGCGCGTCGGCTTTTGCCTCGGCTACGCAGAGCTGACCGAGGAAGCCGGTCGCACGCGTCGCTTCAACACCTCGATCCTGGTCGACAAGCAGGGCCGCATCATCTCGAAGTACCGCAAGATCCACCTGCCGGGGCACGCCGAGCACGAGCCATGGCGCCGCTTCCAGCATCTGGAGAAGCGCTACTTCGAGGTTGGCGACCTGAGCTGGCCGGTGGTGCGGTGGGCCTTCGGCGATAAATCCAACGGACTGTTCGGCATGGCGATCTGCAATGACCGCCGCTGGCCGGAAACCTACCGCGTGATGGGACTGCAGGGTGTGGAAATGGTGCTGCTCGGCTACAACACGCCGGTGCACAATCCGCCCGCCCCGGAGCACGATGCACTGTCGCACTTCCACAATGAACTCGTCATGCAGTCCGGCGCCTACCAGAACGGCACCTGGGTGGTGGGCGTGGCCAAGGCGGGCAACGAAGAGGGCGTGGAGCAGATCGGCAACTCGATCATCGTCGCGCCGAGCGGAGAGATCGTCGCGGCCTGCACGACCACCGGCGACGAACTCGCGATCGCGCGATGCGACCTGGATCTGTGCAATTCGTACAAATCCACGACGTTCAACTTCGCGCGGCATCGCGAACCGGACCAATACCGCCTGATCGTCGAGCGCAAGGGCGCGGTCGCTCCCGACTGATCCGGGCGCACCCGGAGCAGCGCGGTCGCCGTAGCGCGCCCGCTTGCAGACGCAGGCGCGGAGTTGGCCTGGTCGAGCAGGGGCCATTCCTGATACTTGCATTGTCGGTTCGGGCCTCGCCGAATACACTGGCTCGAGGCAAATCAAAGGTCGACTGCGGGGCGGGATCGGTGCGCAATTTAACGCTGCAATCATGGGTGATCGTGCTGGCCTGTGCCGGGCCGTTTGCGTTCGCACAGGCCCCGGCAACGCCATCGGCGCAACTCTTCAGCGCAACGGAAGGTCCCTTGACCTCGTTGCCGTACACACCGGGCCTTGATCCGAGCGCGATGGACAGGTCAGTCGAACCCTGTGTGGACTTCTATCAGTACGCCTGCGGTGGTTGGATGAAGAGCAATCCCATTCCGCCTGATCAGGCGACGTGGAACGTGTATCGCAAACTCGCGCAGGACAATCAACGATTCCTCTGGGGGATACTCGAAGGCCTTGCGTCCGACACCGCGGGTCGCACGGCGGCACAACAGAAGATCGGCGACCACTTTGCAGCCTGCATGGACGAGTCCGCCATCGAGAAACTCGGCGCTGCACCGCTGAGACAGCATCTCGATCGAATCGCAGCGATGAAGTCGAAGCAGCACCTGCCGGAGATGCTCGCGCAGTTGCAGATGGCTACCGCTGACGACGGCCTGTTCTTCGGCTTCGACGCGGACCAGGACCTCGCCGATGCCACAAAGATCATTGCCTTCGCGTCCGCCGGAGGGATCGGACTGCCGGACCGCGACTACTACCTCAAGGACGACGACAGGTCAAAAGAAATGCGCGCGAAGTATGTGGCGCACGTTGCGAAGTCCTTTGAACTCATAGGCGATACACCGCAAGCGGCCGCACGCAACGCGGCTACCGTAATGCGTATCGAGACCGCACTGGCGAAGGCGACGCTCACGCGGGTGGATCGTCGCGACCCGTACAAGCTGTTTCACAAGGTCGATCTCAATGGATTGCAGGCATTGACGCCCGGTTTCAGCTGGAACCAGTACCTGCGGGCAGTCGGACTAAGCCAGCTCAACAGTTTCAACGTCACCGAGCCGGGGTTTTACAAGACGCTGTCACGGAAGTGGCGCTCGCTCAGCCTCGATGACATCAAGATCTACCTCAATTGGCATGTCACCCGTGCCGTGTCACCGCACCTGTCATCGGCTTTTGTCGAGGAGGATTTCGACTTCTACGCCCGGACGCTTCGAGGTGTTAAGGAAATGCGCCCGCGCTGGAAGCGCTGCGTGACATTGGTCGATCGACAACTGGGCGAAGCGCTGGGACAGGAATACGTCTCGCGCACCTTCGGCCCCAAGCTGAAGGCGGAGACGCTGCGAATGACCTCGCAGATCGAGGCGGCGATGGCGAAGGACATTGCGGCCCTGGATTGGATGACCCCCGCAACGAAGAAGCGCGCGCTGGAGAAGCTGCACACCATCGTCAACAAGATCGGTTACCCGGACAAGTGGCGCGACTACAGCAAGCTGGAGATCCGACCAGCCCAGTACGTCGATAACGTCGAGCGCGCGAATCAGTTCGAGGTTCAGCGGCGCCTGGCAAAGATCGGAAAGCCGCTGGATCGCAGTGAGTGGTTCATGACGCCGCCTACGGTCAACGCCTACTACAACCCGCAGATGAATGACATCAACTTCCCGGCCGGAATACTGCAGCCGCCTTTGTACGATCCGGCCATGGACGATGCGCCGAACTACGGGAATACCGGCGCCACGATTGGCCACGAGCTGACGCACGGCTTCGACGATGAGGGTCGCAAGTTCGATGCAAAGGGAAATCTCAAGCAATGGTGGACAGCGAAGGATGACAAGGAATTCTATCGGCGCGCCCAGTGCATCGTCGACCAGTATGCCGGGTACACCATCGTCGACGACATCAAGATCAACAGCAAGCTCACGCTGGGCGAAGACATTGCGGACCTCGGCGGCCTGGTGCTGGCCTGGATGGCCTGGAAGGCGGAGTCGGCAGACAAGATTCCTGAGGCGCGCGATGGACTCACCGCGGAGCAGCGCTTCTTCGTCGGCTATGCGCAGTGGGCGTGCGAAAACGATCGGCCGGAGAACCAAAGGATGAGAGCGGTGACCGATCCGCACTCGCCGCCGCGCTATCGGGTCAATGGGCTGATCGTCAACATGCCGGAGTTCGAGAAGGCCTTCATGTGCAAGCCCGGCCAGCCCATGGTCCGAGAGGATCGCTGCCGTGTGTGGTAGAGCACGTTGCTGCTAAGGCCAGTAGCGCTCTGCCGAGCGCCGAGCCGACCTGGAGTTCCCGCGAGCTTCCACCTACCACCATAAAGTGGGCAGTTGGCCATGCCGCCCTGTTTACGCTGATGAAGTAACCGGCGCCTGAGGCCGGCCGAGGTGGCCGGCCTCTCCTTCAAAGCGCCAGCGCGCGACTACTGGCGCTTGTACAGCTCAAAGCCGCCGACTTGCAGTTCCAGTGACTCGATGACGGCCGCACCGACGAGCGCGTTCAGCGGCGACAGCGAGTAATTCAGGGGAACGGATTCCGGAAAGAACCAGCGCACTCCTTCGGCTCCGCTGGCGTTCTGGAGCACGACCGTCACCAGGCGCCGCGGGATGGCACGTGCCGACCGTCGCGCCTGATTCCACCAGTCGTACCACTCGGTCGAGCGGGTAAGACCGCGCCGAATCACGAGGGAGTCGAACTGAACGGCGCGCCGCTTGCGCGGCAAGGTGACGATGCGGGCCGTAGGGAACACCACCTCGACCGCCCTTGTGCTCTCGAGCCCCTCGATCCCGACCGCAAAGCGCAGATTGGTAAAGGGCAGCTCAGCGCCGGCAACCGTCGACCGCTTGGCCGAAGCGCGAGGCCGCTTACTGGACGCGCTCGATGCCTTCATTGGCGAGCTCCAGTGTCTCGATGATGACTTCGTTTGCGCGCGCGTTCAGTGGGCTCGTCTCGTACTTGACTGGCCATGCATCCGACACCACGAAGCGGGTCTGGTCCTGTCCCGCTTCATCCTGCACGACGATGACGACACGCCGGCGGTTCTGGATGAGTTGCCCCGCTGCCGACGGCGCTGTGCCATTGGAAGAGTTCCAGCGCGTTGGCGCCCACGACCAGGCCGTGCTTCAAGGTGACGTTTCCGTACTTCGTGAGGCCTGAAAGCTTGCGCACATGCGGAGGATCCGTGCCTTCGCGGTAGTCGATGGCCTGCGTCGTGATCTCCAGGCCGGACACCTCGGCGAATCCGGCACGCGTGACGTTGTCGATCTCGAGGCGGAAGCGAAAGTTGCGGAGCGGGTCGTTGCGAGCCATGGAAAGTCCTCCAATCGCGCGGGGAAGCGTTCATCCTGCCGCAAATTGTGTACGGCTGCCAGGATCGCCGGGCTGAGGGCCCACAGCTGCGGGGTTGATTCCCGCACTGCTGTGTGGGTACTCTGCGGGTTCGCTGTCGTACACCTCCATCCAGGGGGCGCGCGGCCTCGTACACACGACAATAGAAACGGAGTGTTTCACATGCTTCATGCAGTCAGCGATGTTCGGGCCTCGGCCCTGCGGCTCTTGCTCGGCAGCGTCGCAGCCGCGGCCATCGGCGCAGGCCTGATGGCATGCAGCGATCGCAATCAGCCGCCTGCCAGCGCCTTCACCAAGACTGAAGGCCAGTTGCTGGTGCGCGCCAAGAGCATCAAGTGGAGCCCCGCACCTGCAAGCCTGCCGACGGGGGCCAAGATCGCTCTGCTGCAAGGAAGCCCCAACGAGGCAGGCCGCTACGTGATTCGCGTGCAGCTGCCAGCCAACTACAAGATCCCGTTTCACTGGGTCTCCAACGCCATGGATGTGACGGTGGTCTCCGGCGCGCTCTACGTCGCCAGCACGCAGTCTTTCGACAAAAAGAAGGCCTTTGCGATCAAGCCCGGAGATTTCTATCACCTGCCAGCGCGTGCCTCACAGCTCGTATTCACAAAGAGCGAGACGGTGCTGGAGATTCATGGCGAGGGCCCCTACGTGTTGGCCTACACGAGCCCGACGGACGATCCGCTCAAGGGTGCTGCGGCGCCCGCCTACACGTACACCGCAGCGTTCAGCCAGAACGACATGAACGATGCCGAGGCGGACGAAACCATCGACATGACATTCTGAGATTCACGGTCGTCGTGGCCGGTCTCGGAGAACTCGGCGGCGGGCGCCGGCTTTGGCCGGAATGATTCAGGCCGGCCGTCCCAGTCCCTGCAGATGGTCGATCTGCTGTTTCATCCGGCCGACGATCAGGCGCACGAGGTGGTAGCCGAACTCCGGATTCTGGAAGTAAAGCTCCTTCAGTTCCTCGTTGGTCATGTAAAGAACCTCCACGTCGGTCTCGCACACGCAGCTAAGGGTTCGTCGTCCCTCGTGAGTGAAGAGCGCGATCTCGCCGAAGAGCAGCCCGCTGCCGGCGTGCCCGTCCACCTCCGGGAAATACACCTGTCCCGACACGATGAAGTAGACGCCGTGCGAGGGCTCGCCTTTGGTGAAGATCGCGCGGCCCTTGGTGAAGGACATCCGCTTCATGTAGGGCCGCAGCCACTCAGCCTCAAAGACATCGGCCCGGGCGGCGACGGCGATGCGCTGGACCAGGCGGCGCATCGCCTGCAGGCGATGAATGTTCAGCGGCAGCAATAGGACATGCATCAACGCAGACGGCCAGAAACCGCTGAGTAGCCCGAAAGCGATGAAGAGGATGTTGCTGCAGATCGCCGCGATACGCAGCGGGATCATCGTCTTCGCGGAGAACGCCACGAAGGACGCGGCGGCCGCCGAGAACCCGACCATATCCACCAAAGTCATGCTCGCCCCTCTGCATTTCTGGTTTTAGATTCTCTCGCCCCAGCCATGACCGAATTTAGTCGGAAGGCCGGGACCGTGAAAGCGTCCGCTGTCGGGTTGACGGGTGAGCAGGCCCTTATTGGGCAGCCTGCCGCTGCAGCGACGGCCGCACCTGCGCGTATTCGTTGTGCCGCGCAATGGGCGAGCGAACATCACGACCCGATGGCTCAATCACGAGCCTTGAAGCAGGCGGCCGTCAGGCCGCCGCCCGGCTGAAATGGACCGGCTCTTCTCTCTGCGTGCGTTCAGAGTACTGGCGCACGGTGCTGTGCCACGCCACGACCTCGCCGTGCTGGCCGCGCGCCACTGCAATGCACGCCGCACGAAGCCGGCGGCGCAGGTCGGGCCAGGGCAATTGCAGGTAGTCGGGCCAGGCTGAAGCGAGCGAGCGGCGACGCAGGTCCGTCACGGTCCAGGCACGATCGAGACCGTAGGTGAGCGGAACGACCCGCCCGGTTTCCTCGAGGACCAGTTCGCGCGGGGCCATGGGCTCCCTGAGTGGCGCACCGTGTATGGCCTGCGGCAGCTGGCGTGCGATCTCGCGGTGGACCAGGTCGAGTTGCAGCCGCATGCCGGGGAAGCGTTCGGAAAGAATCTCCGTCAACAGGAACGCGTCGAGGCGCTCGTCGGCCGACAGCGGCGTCATTTGCGGCGGGTTCGGCCGGCCCGGGGCGATCTCGAGCGGATGCAGCTGGAGCAGTGACGCTCCCCAGTCGGATGCCAGCGCGGCGACTTCCTCGACTTCATCCATCGACTCCGAGCACAGCGTATGGATGATTCCGAACGGCTGGCGCTGCTCGCGCAGGATGGCGGCCGCAGCCTTCACCTGCTCGAAGGACTTGGCCGAGCCGCGAATTGCGTTGTGGCGTTCCGGCAGCCCGTCCAGGCTGAGCGCCACGACGGAGAAACGTCCGGCATGGCGTTCGTAGCGGGGCGAGCTGATCAGTATTCCATTGCTGACAAGATTGACACGCGACCCGCATGCCGCGGCCGTGGCGATGACTTCATCCAGCCCCGCGTAGATCAGCGGTTCCCCGCCCGACAGCGAGACGACGTTGAACCCGAGTTGTGCCGCGTCTTCGATCAGCCGACAGACAAGTTCCGGGGACAGTGCGTCGCGCTCGCTGGGCGAAGAAAGCGAATAACAGTGCGCGCAGCTGAGGTTGCACTGGCGGGTTGCGTGGATCTGCAGGATCCCGCCACCCTCGCACTGCGCGCGCTGACTCACCGACCCCTCGTCGGGATTCCGATGTCGATACGACCGATCTCCGGGTTGATGATCCCGTAGGGGAACACCTCGAAGCGGGCCAGGCCCGGCCGATTCACGAGCGCATCGATGATGCGCTTGCTGGCGGCGGGTGAGCTGGGCAACACGCTGATGACCCACTCCTCAGGGTACGGAATGCCCTTCGGAAACACCCGGACCTTCCCTAACTTCTCCAGGCTGCTTCCAATGAGCCCCTTCGCGAGCATCACTTTCGCTTCTGGTGAAAGCGCTCTGAGTGCGGCTGAAGCCTTTGAAGATGCCATCTAACCTCCTAGTAGTAACGCCGCGGCAGCACTGCGCAACGCGCGCAGGACTTGGCGGCGTCGCAATTCTTTGCGCACGAGCCGAACTGCGCAAGCGCTTTTTCACGTAGACAAGCCGACAGGGCCGGGTTAGCTCCGCTTACAAACCGACAGGATCGTCGGATCGGTCTGTGCAATCGCGGCCGCCAAGCATGGCCAATCGCACCCAATGCTTCAGCGTTCGGAACGCGATCGCGCGATGGGCACGTCGAACATTCCATTGAGTGGTATCGCGCAGGGGCTGACACTCGACGTCTGCTCGCCGCAGTGGGCAGGCGCATCGGAACTTAGGAATCGGAGGCGGTATGGGAACGATTGGCATTGAGTGGGTCAACAAGTTCCACGGCAGGGCAAGCGATCTGAAGAACAACGACGACAACGCACAGGGGTTCTACAACACGCTTTCAGGGGTGCGTCGGTTCGAATACGGCGACGATCTCGCCTGGGATCGCGATTTCGAGCAGAGCGGGGTCGGCAGTCCATCCGCCGGCACCGACCAGCTCTACGCGGACAACGTCGACATCGTCTTCTTCTCCGGGCATGGCAGCCGCAACGGAGCGTTCTTCGGCATCGCGAACATGGACGACGGCGAGGCCAAGCCCGGCGAACTGCGGCTCGGCAATCTGGATTGCGAGTGGGTCATCTTCGACGCCTGCCTGGTGCTGGAGCGGGACAACCTCAACGTCTTCAATCGTCTGGGCGGTGCCTTCGCGGGCCTGCACTACATGCTGGGCTTCGACACAACGTGTGGCGACAGCGGTGACCGCGGCCGAAAGTTTGCCGAACGGCTCAACAGTGGCTGGTCGGTGCGCGACGCGTGGATCCGCGCCTGCACCGAGACCGAAGGCTCGGACACAAACTGGGCGTACCTGCGGGCCGACGCGACCGGAACCAACACTTTCGACGATCACTGGCACGGCAAGGGTTTCGTCAGCCCGGACCCCGTTACGCCGACCGCGCGCCTCTACGCACGCGGCGCCTGCTAGGAGAAACGCGATGAACGAACTTTTCAAACTTCCAGAGCGCCTGCCCAAGCTGCCGGGCAAGATCCCGATGTTCCGGGCGACGCGGTTCGAATCCATGAGCAGTCGCGACGCGACCTACACGAAGGATCTCGCACGCCGGCTGCGAACAGCCCAGCGCTCCTTTGGGCTGGAAGGCGCCCCCGCCACGGAGGGCGCACGGCTCGTGCTGCGCAGGGAGCAGGTTTCGCTCGAGCTTTACGCGGCGAGTGACTCCCTGTGGTGGACCGATCACAGCCTCGCCTACCAGGAGAGAATGCCGTCGAAAGGACCGTTGCCCGACGAAGGCAAGGCGAAGAAGCTGGCAGCAGCTCTGCTGGAGCAGCACGGACTCGATGCGACATCGGCCGGCTTGACGAGCGTGACGTTCGTCGAGGTCGACGTGCAGAGCGGTGATGCCAAGCCCAGGACTACACGCACGGCGGTCGACGTCAATTACCGCTTCCGATTGGGCGCGCATCCGGTGATGGGTCCGGGCGCGAAGATCAAGGTCACTCTGGCGAGTGAGGGTGCACCGGCCCAGATCATCTATTTCTGGCGCTCGCCTGCGAAGGCCGCCGCGGCCAGCGCCATCAGCGCCGCGACCGCTCTCGAGCGCTTTACGCGCGATCCGGCGTTCTTCCACCTGCGCAACAAGGACGCCACCATCACTGTGAAGGACGTGACCTTCGGCTACTACGCCATGTCGCCGACGGACTTCCAGCGGCTTTACGTCCCGGTTTGGGCCATCGACGCCACGAGCCAGACACGGGAGTTGCGGTACGACTTCAGGCGCTATGTGGTCGCCGTCGACATGAGCCCGGAAGACGCGAAGCGTGCCGACGCCGTGGCCAACCCACGGGCGTGCCGGGTGTTCTGACGCCGCGCTGCGCCGGGCACCGCCGCTGGCGGCGCCCGGCGCGGACCTCACCCTCGCGCCGCCGCGTCTACGACGGCCACCGCCGACATGTTGACGATCCGGCGCACCGTCGAAGCCGGCGTCAGGATGTGGACCGGCTGGGCGGCGCCCAGCAGCACCGCGCCGATCGTTATGCCGCCTCCGGCCGTGATGCGCAGAGCGTTGTACGTGATGTTGGCAGCATCGACGTTCGGCATGATCAGCAGGTTCGCTTCCTGCGTGAGCGTCGAATCGGACATCGAACCCTCCAGCACCACGTGCGACAGCGCGGTGTCGGCCTGCATCTCGCCGTCGACTTCGAAGTCCGGATTGCGCGCGCGGACGAGCTCGAGCGCCGTGCGCATCTTCTGCGCCGACGGCAGTTCGGAACTGCCGAAATTTGAATGCGACAACAGCGCCACGCTGGGCGCCATACCGAAACGGCGCACGGCGTCGGCGGCAAGCATCGTCATCTCGGCAACCTGCTCGGCCGTCGGGTCGGGATTGACATGCGTGTCGCAGATGAACAGGTGCCGATCCGGCAGGATCAGCAGCTGCATCGCCCCGAAGGTCTGCACGCCTGGCCGCAGGCCGATCGTCGTGCGCACATAGCGCAGATGATCGGCGTAGGCACCGACGGTGCCGCACAACATCGCGTCAGCATCGCCCTTTCTGATCAGCATCGCGCCGATCAGCGTCGTGCGGGTGCGGATTTCGGCCTGCGCGAGTGAGCGGGTGACACCCTTGCGCTTGGCGAGCTGGTAGTACTCCATCCACGTGTCGCGGTAGCGCGGGTCATCGAGCACGTTGACGCACTCGACGTTGGTGCCGAGCTTGAGCCGCAGACCGTAGCGCTCGATGCGCGTCGCGATGACATCTGGCCGGCCGATCAGGATGGGCCGCGCAATGCCTTCGTCGACGACGACCTGAGCCGCGCGCAGCACGCGCTCCTCTTCGCCTTCGGCGTAGATCAGTCGCTTGGCGGCCTTCTTAGCCGCAGCAAACACCGGCTCCATCGTGCTGCCGGACTGGTAGACGAAGCGCCGCAGCTGCGCGCGGTAAGCGTCGAGGTCCTGGATCGGGCGCGTCGCGACGCCGCTCTCCATCGCCGCCTTCGCGACGGCGGGCGCAATGCGCTCGATCAGCCGCGGGTCGAACGGTTTCGGAATCAGGTACTCGGAACCGAAGCGCAGGCCCTCGGCGCCGTAGGCACTCGCCACTTCATCCGGGATCTCGGCGTGTGTCAGGTCGGCCAGTGCGCGCACAGTGGCGAGTTTCATCGCCTCGTTGATCGCAGTGGCGCCTACGTCGAGCGCGCCGCGGAAGATGAAGGGGAAGCAGAGGACGTTGTTGACCTGATTCGGGTAATCGGAGCGGCCGGTGCCGATGATGGCGTCAGGGCGCGCGGCCTTGGCGATCTCCGGCATGATCTCCGGCGTCGGGTTGGCCATTGCCAGGATGATCGGCTGGGTCCCCATCGCCTTGACCATGTCCGCCGTCAGCGCCCCGGGGCCGGATAATCCCAGGAAGATGTCGGCGCCCGGCATCGCATCGGCGAGTGTGCGTGCCTTGGTCTCACGCGCGTAGCGCGCCTTGCTTTCGTCGAGCCCGCTGCGACCCGTGTGCACGACCCCCTTGCTGTCGGCAACGAGGATGTTCTCGCGCCGCACACCGAGACTCACCAGCAGGTCGAGACACGCGATCGCTGCGGCGCCCGCTCCTGAGCAGACGAGCTTTGCCTTGGCGATGTCCTTGCCGACAAAGCGCAGGCCATTGAGCACGGCGGCGGCGGCGACGATCGCGGTTCCGTGCTGATCGTCGTGGAACACGGGGATTTTCAGCCGCTCGCGCAGCTTGCGCTCGATGTAGAAGCACTCGGGTGCCTTGATGTCCTCGAGGTTGATGCCGCCGAACGTCGGCTCGAGCGCGGCGATGATGTCGACCAGCTTGTCCGGATCGTGCTCATCGAGCTCGATGTCGAAGACATCGATGCCGGCGAACTTCTTGAAGAGACACCCCTTGCCTTCCATCACCGGCTTGCCGGCCAGCGGACCGATATTTCCCAGGCCCAATACCGCCGTGCCGTTGGTCACCACGCCGACCAGGTTGCCGCGCGCCGTCAGCGTGTGCGCCTCGCGCGGGTCGCGCACGATTTCGTTGCAGGCCTCGGCCACGCCGGGGGAATACGCGAGCGAGAGGTCGCGCTGCGTCACCATCGCCTTGGTGGGCACCACCGAGATCTTGCCGTGGGTGGGCTGGCGGTGATACTCGAGCGCAGCGTCGCGCAGGTTTTCGGTCATGGTGGTCTCCTCGGGTTGCGCACGATTCCCGCGTTGACCGCGAGCGCGCGCTGTTCTGTTATCTGTCGTTCGGACAAGGTTACGGCGTTGCGGGCCGCACGCCAATCGCAGCGATCAACCATCGCGCGGAATCCAGTGGCCGGTCGCCGAATCCAAGGTGGCGCCCCGTCCCACGATTTCGGCTATGCCGCTTGACAGGTATGGCCTGCGCGCCCAGATTGGGGCCCCTCATCCCGGGTGGAACGGCAGTGCGCCGCGGGCGCAGTGCGGATCCTCTCCCACCGACAGCAATATGGATGCGACGCGCTGCGTGCTGGCGCGCCGCACAGGAGTCGTCATGAAGCCACAGCGCCTTCGCCTTGCGCTCGCCGTCGCCGCGGCCTGCGCGGTCGCCCTGCCGCCTTCGTCCAGCGTCGGTGGCGACACGAGTTTCGACCCACTGCTCGACAGCACCGCCTCCTGCGCGCCGGGCGTGGGTGGCCCCCCGGCCCTGTTCCGGAAGCTGGTGATTGCGGCGGCCGAAACGTCGCCCTTCCAGCCCGTGCCGGCGAAGCCGGCGCTGGCCGACACGCCGGTGCTCTACGGCAACCTGGGGACCGTCACGCTTAAGGCCGGCACCGGCAACGCCAGGGCCCAGGCGTGGTTCGACCAGGGCGTGCGACTGATGTTCGGGTTCAACCACGCAGAGGCGATCCGCGCGTTCCGCGAGGCCCAGAAGCTCGATCCGCGCTGTGCCCTGTGTTACTGGGGCGAGTCGTTGGCCTACGGTCCCAACATCAACGTGCCCATGCTGCCGGAGGCGAACGCCCCGGCGCTCGCCGCACTGGCGAAGGCCGTCGAACTCGCGCCGTCCGCGCCGCCGCGCGACCGCGACCTCATCGCCGCGCTGGCGAAGCGCTATTCGTCGGACCCGAAGGCCGAGCGCGCCGCGCTCGATGCAGCGTACGCCGAGGCGATGAAACAGGTCGCCGCGCGCTACCCGGCGGAGAACACGGTTCAGGTGATGTACGTCGAGTCGATGATGGACACACAGCCGTGGGACTACTGGGAAGCGGGCGGCACGAAGCCCAAGGGCCACGGCGCGGAGATCGTTTCGGTCCTTGAAACGGTTCTCAAACGCAGTCCGAATCATCCGGGCGCGATCCACCTGTACATCCACGCGGTCGAGGCCTCGACTACGCCGGAGCGGGCGCTGCCGTATGCCAACCGGCTTGGGGCCCTGATGCCGGGCGCCGGGCACATCGTGCATATGCCGGCGCACATCTATTACCGTGTCGGTCAGTACCGCGAATCGCTCGAGACGAACAAGCGTGCGATGGCGGTCGATGAACGCTACTTTGCTTCGTCGCCGTCGGACCCGCTCTACAAGGCTGCGTACTACCCGCACAACATCCACTTCCTGATGGTCTCCGCGCAGATGGGCGGGGACGGCCAGGCTGCAATCGCGGCGGCGCAGAAGCTCGACGCCTCGCTGACGCCGGAAGTCGTGGCGCAGTTCGCGATCATGCAGCCGGTGAAGGCCGCGCCGTACACGACCCACGCGCAGTTCAGCACACCTGACACGATCCTCGCGCTGCCCGCGCCCGCGCCTGGCCTCGTCCTGGTCGATACGATGTATCACTATGCGCGGGCGGTGGCCTTTGCGAAGAAGAAGGACTTTGCGTCAGCGCAGAAGGAAATCGACGCGCTCGCGGCGATCGAAAAGGACGGGGACTTCAAGCCGTTCGCCGAGTTCGGCATTCCGGCGAAGGAAATCGTGCAGACCGCGCGTCTGGTGGCCAGCGGCCGGATGGCCGACGCGAAGGGTGACCTCGAGGGCGCGGCGCGCGCGTATGAAGACGCCGTCTTCATCGAGGACACGCTCGCCTACACCGAACCGCCGTACTGGTACTACCCGGTGCGCCAGTCACTTGGCGCCGTGCGGCTGCGGCAGGGCAAGCTGGACGAGGCCGAGAAGGCCTTTCGCGAGTCACTCGGGCGCGTGCGCAGCAACGGCTGGGCGCTTGCCGGACTTGCCGAAACGTACAAGCGCAAAGGCGATCTGATGGGCGAGAAGGCTGCGCGGCGCGCCTATGCGAAGACATGGCTGGGTGGCACCAAGAGGCCTGCGATCGAGCAGCTCTGAAGGGTATGCCGACGTATCGCGTGGTACGGTCATGACGATCCACGCTCGGGTCCGGGTCGATGTCTTTCCTCTACACCGTGCACGATGAGGTGCCGCGCAACGACGCGGCCTTGATCGACAGCGGCCTTGGCCTTGCCAACGAAGCCGCGGCGCCGCTGCATGAAGTGCAGCCGCTCGCGTGCTTCGCGCGCCGCGCCGGCGGTGAGGTTGTTGGTGGCGCCGTCGGGCGAACCTGGGGGACGTGCTGCGAACTGCGGCAGTTGTGGGTCGAGCAGGCGCAGCGCCGCCAGGGCATCGGTGCGCGCCTCGTGCGCGAGTTCGAGCAACGAGCGTCGGTACGCGGGTGCCGCACGTTCTACCTGGAGACGTTCAGCTTCCAGGCGCCTTCGCTCTACCGCGCGTTGGGCTACGAGGTGAGGCTCGAACTGCGCGGTTTTGCGCCGGGCATCGTCAAGTACACGATGGTGCGCGAAGCGGGCCGCGTCGAATAGCCGACGCCCATTCGCAAGGCGAGCGACAAACCAATCGGTCGTGCCGGCGCGCAAGGCACTGCTGAATTGGCTGTTACAGGTCACTAGCCCGTGTAGCGCTCGCGCAGACGCCTGTGCAGGATCTTGCCGGTGGCGGTGCGCGGCATCTCGTCGTCGCGAATGAACGATACCGAGCGCGGCCGCTTGTAGCCGGCAATCCGGTCGCGGCACCACTCAAGCACATGATCTTCGGTCAGTTTCGCATCCGAGTGCTGTACGACGACCGCATGCACGGCCTCGCCCCACTTGTCGTGCGGTACGCCGATCACCGCGACGTCCTTGATGCCCGGACAACGGCCGACCACTTCCTCGACCTCGGACGGATAGACGTTCTCGCCGCCGCTGATGATCATGTTGCTCTTGCGATCGACGAGGTGAATGAAGCCGTCCGCATCGCGCAGGGCGAGGTCGCCGACACTGCAGTAGCCATCGGAGCGCAGCGCTTCGGCGGTCTTCTCCGGATTCTTCCAGTAGCCGTCGAACGAATAGGGCGTGCGCGAAAAGAGCTCGCCCACTTCGCCGTCAGGCACGTCACGGCCGTCGGGGTCCAGCAGACGCACCGGTCCGGATCCGGTCCATTCGCGGCCCACCGAACCCAGATGCGTAATCTGCTCGTCGGGGCGCAGCAGCGTGACCCAGCCGGCCTCGGTCGAGCCGTACAGCTCGTGGAGTTGCGAGTTGCTGAAGTGCTCGAGGATCGCAAGCTTGGTGTCGCGCCGCGCCGGGGCCGACGAGATCATCAGCTTGCGCATGCTGGATACGTCGTGGCGCGCCTTCACTTGCGGCGGCAGGCCCAGCATCATGATGTAGTGCGTCGGCACCAGCGAAGTGAAGGTGACATGCTGCTTCGCCATCGACTGCAGCAGCGCCTCCGGGTCGAAGCTGCGACGGTCGTCGACGACGCAGGTCGCGCCGAGGTAGGTGAAGGTGAAGCTGAAGTAGAGCGAGTTCGCGTGGCACATCGGCATCACCAGGAGCCCCGTGTCCTGCCGCGTCAGCCCCATGTCGAAGGCGGTGACCAGTGAAATCAGCGCGCTGCCCTGATGGTTGCGAATCGCGCCCTTCGGCCGCCCGGTGGTGCCGGAGGTGTACATCAGCGCCCAGGTGTCGGTGGGTGCCACGTCAATCGCGGGCGCGCGTGCGGCACCCGCGCGCACGAGTGACTCATAGCCCCGCCAGCCGCGTGGCGTGCGCTGCCCGCCGAAGTGCACCCACGCGTCCTTGGCGATCAGTGACAGGTTCGGGCGCACGGGTTCGATGCTCTCGACCAGGGCGTCCTGCACGATCATCGCGCGCGCCTCGCAGTTGGCGGCGATGTACTCGATCTCCGGTGGCGTCAGGCGGAAGTTGATCGGCACGGCGACCAGCCCTGCCTTGGCGAGCGCGACGTACAACTCGAGCCATTCGACACAGTTGTAGGCCAGTATCGCGACCCGGTCGCCCTTGACCAGGCCGAGGCCGAGCAGTGCATTGGCGAGACAGTTGCTGCGCTCGTTCCACTGCGCGAAAGTCAGCGTGCGCTTCGAGTCACGGGCGCCGATCTTGTCCGGCTGCAGCCGCGCGTGTGCCGCGACGATCTGGCCGACGTTCAGAACGCCGCCGACCGGAGGGCCCGCGACGGCTGCCGCACGCGCCGACTTGGAATCGCCGGGCCGGCTCACTGGCGCCTCGCGCGTTCCGCGTCGTCCCAGGCCGTCAACGCCTGGAAGTCTCCCGCGAACGCGAGCCCCTTGCCGGCATCCGAGCTCAGTGCTTCGCGCGTCACGACGACGTCAATCAGCGCCGGAGCCTGGTCGAACGCGGCGCGGATCGCATCGGTCAGCCGTGCCGGATCGGTGACGCGCTCACCGTGCAGGCCGAATGCGCGCGCCATCGCTGCGTAGTCGCTCCAGGCAAGCTCGGTGCCGACGATGCGGCCGCCATAGTTCATCTCCTGGTCCAGCCGCTCGATATTCCAGGCGGCATTGTTCGAGACGATGAAGACGACTTTCGCGCCGTGCCGCTTGGCGGAGTCGATCTCCATCGCGTTGATGCCGAACGCACCGTCGCCAGTGACGACGACCACCTGCCGCTCCGGGTGCAGCAGCGCGGCGGCGACGCCGTACGGCGTGCCGACGCCGAGGCAGCCGAACGCACCAGCGTCGAGGTAGGTGCGCGTGTCCAGTCCCGTACGCGCGAAGCTGAGGATGTCACCGCCGTCGGCGACGGTGATCGCATCGGGCCGCAGCACTTCGCGCAAGGCGGCGAAGATGCGGTTCGGATGCATGCGTCCGTCCTTGCCCGCCGGCGCCTCGGCCAGCGACGCACCGTATTTTTGTGCGCGCCGCAGGTGCTCTGCGCGCAAAGCCGCGCCCCACCCGGCATCGAGGCTCGGGCCGCGCGTCGGCAGCGCGCGCGCGATCGCCTCGAGCGCGAGCCCGGGATGCGCAAAGAGCTCGACCTCGCCGCGCCGGTTCTCGCGCAGTTCCTCGGCGTTGTCGCCGATGCGCAGGAAACGGGCGTTCGGCCAGACGGCCGGCGATCCGTAACCGGTCTGGTAGTCGAGCTTGCGACCGACCACGATCGCGAGGTCGGTTTCCTGCATAGCGCGGCCACGCATCGCGCCGATCGTCGACGGATGCTCTGCGGGAACGAGGCCGCGACTTTCCTGCGTGTCGAGGTACACCGCCCCGGACGCATCGAGGAGCGTCACCAGCTCGGCACCGGCGTCGAGCGCGCCGCGGCCGGTGAGGACCAGCGGGCGCTTCGCTCTGGAGATCAGCGCGGCCGCCTGCTCGACCTGCGCGACGTCGGGCGGGATCCGGCGCGGCGTCCGCGATGCCAGATATTCCGGTAGCACGACGCGTGGCGGCACGCTCTGGCGCAGGACGTCGGTTGGAATCTCGACGTACACGGGGCCGGGAGCATTGCCGTCGCCGAGCGCGGTCGATACCGCCTTGTCCAGGTCGCGCAGCAGATTGCCGGCGATGCGCAGCGTGCGCGCGCTGCGGGTGACTGGCCGCAGGATAGAGACGTGATCGATACCCTGCAGCGGGCCGAGGTCGTCCTGCGGCATCGGCGCGCAACCGCCGATCAGCAGCACGGGCACGCGCTCCAGTTGCGCGTTGGCCATCGCGGTCACGCAGTTCGTCACGCCCGGGCCGGCAGTCACCGAGGCGACGCCGATGCCGCCGCTCAACACCGCATGCGCATGCGCCATGTGCACCGCGGCGCCTTCGTCGCGGACATCGATGATGCGCACGCCCTTGCGTGCGAGGTGATCCCAGATCGGCTGGATGTGGCCGCCCTGCAGGCCGAAGATGCGATCGACGCCGCGCGCGACGAGAAAATCCGCCACCCACTCGGCAACCGTGCGGGCCCCGCTTTGTGCCGTACTCATGCTCTGCCTCCTGTCGACTGCGAACGAGCCGGTGTCCAGACTGCAGGATCAGGGGACCGGCGACGCGGCACCCCGGAAGAGCGACGATTATGGTCGAGGCGCTGCGCGCGGGCTAGATGTCCTGCGCATCGCGTCGCGTCGCAGCAGCCGGTAGGCTTGTGCCCGAAATGCCTGCCTTCCGCGTCATCGCCCATCTCGACATGGACGCGTTCTACGCGTCAGTCGAACTGCTGCGCTATCCCGAGCTGCGCGGGCAGCCGGTGGTCATCGGTGGGGGACGCGCGCACCAGCCGCAGTGGGAGACCGACGCGCTCACCGGCGAACGCCGGCGCCGCTTCGCCACGCTGCGCGACTATGCCGGCCGCGGCGTGATCACGACCGCGACCTATGAAGCCCGTGCGCTCGGGGTCAACTCGGCCATGGGAATGATGAAGGCGGCCGCCAAGGCGCCCGACGCGGTCCTGTTGCCGGTGGACTTCGACGAGTACCGCAAGTACTCGCGTCTCTTCAAGGCGGCCGTGCGTGCGCTCGCGCCGCTGGTCGAGGACCGCGGCATCGACGAGATCTACCTCGAGCTCACGGACATCGTCGCTGCGCGTCTGCCGACCGACGAGGAAGTCGATCCCGACGATGCCGAGCGCAACATCTGGTGGTGCGCACGCGAGGTGGCGGCGGAACTGAAGCAGGCCGTTAAGGAGGCCACGGGACTCAGTTGCTCGGTCGGGCTCGCGCCCAACAAGCTGGTTGCGAAGATCGCCTCCGAGCTCGACAAGCCCGACGGCCTGACCGTCGTCACCGACCGCGACGTGGCGACCCGCCTCACGCCTCTCTCGGTGCGGCACCTGAACGGCGTCGGTCCGAAATCGGCAGCGAAGCTCGCGCGGCTCGGCATCGCGACGATCGGCGAACTCGCCGAGGCTGATCGATCGTGGCTGGTGCAGCAGTTCGGCGCGAGTTACGGCCGCTGGCTGGCCGACTCCGCGCGCGGCCTGGATGAGCGGCCGGTCGTGACCTACAGCGAGCCGAAGTCGTTCAGCCGCGAGACCACGTTCGATCGGGACCTGCACGCGGTGCGTGACAAGGCGCAGCTCACGCGCATTTTCACCGCGCTTTGCGCCCAGGTGGCCACCGATCTGCAGCGCAAGCGTTACGTCGGACGCACCGTCGGTATCAAGCTGCGCTTCGAGGACTTCAGCACGGTGACGCGCGACCAAACTCTCTCGGCGCCGACCAGCGATGCACGGGCGATCCGCCGCGCTGCCGGGGATTGCCTGAAACGCGTCGATCTCTCGCGGCGTATCCGTCTGCTAGGCGTGAGGGTCGGGTCGCTGGGGTCTGAGGATGAGGAGTCTGGGGGCGCTCCGGTCCGACTCGTCTGAGTCGGCGGGCGGTTCGACGCGGTTCGAGAACCCCGTCTAGTCCGGGCGCGGCATCCGGAGATACCTGGCCGTTCAGTCGTGCTAGCTTGATCACAGTCGTATCAGGAGGGAACGCCACGCCATGTCGTCTTATGTATCACCCTGGATGTCGTCGGATCTCGAGGTCTACCGCGACACGCTGCGCAGGTTCGTCGAGACCGAGATCGTTCCGCACCAGGACCGGTTCGCGAAGCAGCAGCACGTCGACCGCGAACTTTGGACCAAGGCCGGCGAACTCGGCGTGCTGTGCGCGGACATCCCGGAGGAGTATGGCGGCGCCGGCGGCAACTTCGCGCATATGGCGGCGCTGTTCGACGAACTCGCCGCCGCCGGCGACACGTCGTTCGGCGTGCACGTGCACATCATCGTCGCGCACTACCTGCTGAACCACGGCACCGAGGAGCAGAAGCGCAAGTACCTGCCGCAGCTGGCCAGCGGCGCGATGGTCAGCGCGATCGCGATGTCGGAGCCGGCGGCCGGGTCCGACCTGCAGGGCGTGCGCACGCGTGCGGTGCGCGACGGCGACGGCTACGTCATCAACGGCTCGAAGACCTTCATCTCCAATGGCTACCTGGCCGACCTGATCGTCGTCGTCGCCAAGACCGATGCGCAGCCGGTGCACGCGGCATTTCGCTGCTGCTGGTCGAGACGCGCAAGGTGCAGGGCTTTCGCGTCGGTCGCATCCTCGACAAGGTCGGACAGAAGGGGCAGGACACCTGCGAACTGTTCTTCGACAACGTGCGCGTGCCGGCCGATGCGGTGCTTGGCGGCGCCGAAGGCAAGGGCTTTGCGCAGCTGATGTCGGAGCTGCCGTACGAGCGCACGCTGGTGGCCATCGGCGCCGTGGCGGCGATCGAGCGCGCGCTGCGGCTGACGCTCGAGTACGCGCGCGAGCGCAGCGCCTTCGGCCAGAAGCTCATCGAGATGCAGAACATCCGCTTCAAGTTGGCGGAGATCAAGACACTGGCCGTGGTGGCGCGCACCTTCGTCGACCGCTGCATCCTGCAGGTGATGGATGGCACGCTGGATACCGCGACGGCCTCGATGGCCAAGTGGTACCTCACCGACCTGCAGTGCAAGGTCGTGGACGAATGCGTGCAGATCTTTGGCGGCTACGGCTACATGCTCGAGTACCCGATCGCGCGCATGTACGTCGATGCACGCGTGCAGCCGATCTACGGCGGCACCAACGAAATCATGAAAGAGATCATCGCGCGCTCGCTGTAGGGGAGAGCTTTCCATGTCAGACAAGATCGTCGTCGCCGGGGTCGGCATGATCCCGTTCCGCAAGCCCGGGGATCACCCGCCGTACTACGAAATGGGCGCCGAGGCCGCGCGACTCGCGCTCGCGGATGCCGGAGTCGAGTACTCCGCGGTGCAGCAAGCCTTCGTCGGCTATGTCTATGGTGACTCGACCGCGGGCCAGCGCGCGCTGTACGAAGTCGGCCTGACCGGCGTGCCGATCGTCAACGTCAACAACAACTGCTCGACGGGTTCGACTGCGCTGTTCCTGGCGCGGCAGGCCATCCTTGCCGGCGCCGACTGCGTGCTGGCGCTGGGCTTCGAGCAGATGAAGCCGGGCGCGCTCGGCGCAGTATTCACCGACCGGCCGACACCGTTCGACCGTTTTGAGGAGGTGACCGGCGAGCTCGTCGGAGAGCCGCAGATTCCGCTGGCGCTGCGCTACTTCGGCGGCGCCGGGCGCGAGCACATGCAGCGTTACGGCACCCCGCTCGAGACGTTCGCGCAGATCCGGGCCAAGGCGAGCCGCCATGCCGAGAAGAACCCGCTCGCGCTGTTCCGCAAGGTCGTCACGGCCGACCAGGTCCTCGGCGACGTGCAGGTCTGGCCCGGCGTGATGACGCGCCTCATGGCGTGCCCGCCGACCTGCGGCGCCGCCGCGGCGCTGCTGGTTTCCGAAGACTATGCGCGTCGACATGGCATCGACAGCTCGGTCCGCATCCTCGCGCAGGCGATGACGACCGACACCGCAAGCACCTTTGGGAAGTCGATGATCAGCCTGGTCGGCGCCGACATGGCCAAGGCCGCCGCCGACGCGGTCTATGCGCAGGCCGGGGTCGGGCCCGAAGATATCGACGTCTGCGAACTGCACGACTGCTTCGCGCAGAACGAGCTCATCAGCTACGAGGCGCTCGGCTTCTGCGCCCCCGGCAAGGCGGCGCAGTTCGTCGCGGACGGCGACAACACCTACGGCGGCGCGGTGGTCACCAATCCGTCCGGTGGACTGCTCTCCAAGGGCCATCCGCTCGGCGCAACCGGGCTCGCGCAGTGCTACGAACTGACGCAACAGTTGCGGGGCAAGGCGGAAGCCAGGCAGGTCGAAGGCGCGCGCCTCGGTTTGCAGCACAACCTCGGGCTGGGCGGCGCCTGCGTCGTCACGCTGTACGGCCGCGGCTGAGCGAGTGCGACCGGCGGCGGGTAGGCGCTAAGCCGCGCCGCCTTCTCGGGGCGGCCGCGCGTAACTGACCGTCAGAGCTTCCCAGACGTGCCCGTCAGGCACGTCCCAATAGACGATGCGGCCGCCGTGTAGCGTGTTGACCTGCAGGTCGACGGCGCCGTGCGGCGTGCTGCGGTACGCGATGCCACGAGCCTTGAGCCGGGCCAGGATGCCGTCGAACTCGGCGTCGCTGACGCGGAAGCAGTAGTGCTGAACCGGCAACGGACCCTCGGCCTGATCGAAGTCGAGGGTCAGTCCTGAATTGACATAGACGGGGCAGAACGGACCGACTCCGGACTCCGACCAAGGTACGCCGAGCAATTCGGCGAGCAGTTCGGCCGCCGCGCGCCGGTTGCGCGACGGAACGATCGCATGGTCGAGTTCGACAGTCATCTTCTGTCCACTGCGTCCGTGACTGATCCCCTGCCACCGCTAACGCGGCGGAAACAGGCGCTCCCCGTTGCCGTGCGCAATGCGATCGGCCACCGTGCGCGGCAGCTGTCCGAGCCACGCGCGGTAGCCTTCCATCAGCTCGCCGTAGACCTGCCAGCGCTGCGGAATCCAGGTGTCCGAGCCGATGAGAAAACGGTCCGGAAACAACTCGAACAGTTGGCGCCACTCGGGAGTCAGCCTGCCGCCCTCGCCGGTGATGCCGTAGCGATACGACAGTTCGCAGACCAGCATCGGGTGCGCGCGGAGATAGGTGCTGACCTTCTCGGGCGGCGTCGAAAAGCCCGTGTGCGCCCAGATGATCTTCGCGTTCGGGTCGTGGCGGTACAGGATGTCGAGCGCCGCATCATCGACATGCGCATGCAGCCAGAGGGCGTGCTTACGCGCGAATTCGACCGTGCGCCGGACCACGTCACTGGCTGCTGCTTCGCCGCTCAGGTGGAACTCGCCGAGTCCGACGTAGTAGCTGCGCTTGAATTCCTCTTCGAGCAGCGCCAGCACCGTGGCGTCGGTAGACCAGGTCTGGACGTCGCTGCGTACGCGATACGGACGCAGGAACGGCACGACGCGCACTCCCTTCGTGGCGGCGCCGACCAGTGCGTGGGTGCCATCGTTGGGGCGACTGGTCGCGAGGATCGTCGTCACGCCGTTGGTGCGCATCAGCGCGAACGCCTCATCGACGGGAAAGCGGAAGCCGTTCTCCCAGTTCAGATGCAGGTGGCCGTCGAACAGCCGGCCGTCGTAGCGGACTGCCGGCGCGGCTGATTGCGTCCGGCCGGCCGGAACGAGAGCGACCGCACCGAGCCCGGCAACGAAGTCACGACGACGCATGCGCGGCACTCCCTGCACAGAGGAATGGAACGCATCGTGCCACGCCGCGCTTTGCCCCTTAAATTGGCCAGCTGGCCACCACATGGTGGTAGGGGAAGATCGCCGTGGGTATTCGCGGCCAGGAGCTGCCCTCCAGTGCAGTCGCTTAACTATCCCCAGAGCAGACACAGATCCGAGTGCGCTGACGACGGTCAATACGTCGCCTCAATTGATCGCCAGCCTGAAAGAGGGGAGTTGTTGGCTACCGCCGAAGGTTCTGAGTGAGGCTTGAAAGAGAGGCAGCATGACTAGGTTCAAATGGCTAGTAATGGCGCCGGCACTGCTGGTCGCAATGGCAACGAGTTTTGCCGCCGAAAGAGACGTCCTTGTTGGGAATTGGCGGCTGGTTTCATTTGAGCGGGAGTATCAATCCGCGGGCGAACGCGAATACCCCATGGGAAAGGCTCCGACGGGCTACATCCTCTTCCTTCCCGAAGGACGCATGGCAGTGTTGATCACGGCAGAGGGGCGAAAGGCCCCGGCCACGGAGCAGGATCGCGCGGGCTTGTTCAATACATTGGTGGCCTACACGGGCGCGTATCGCGTGGAGGGTGACAAGTGGATCACGACGGTGGACGTATCTGCGAACCCCGCCTGGGTAGGAACGGACCAAACCCGCTCGTTTCGAATCACGGGAAATCGGCTTCAAGAAGTGACGGCTTGGGCGGCCCGCCTGGACGACCGGATGGCTCGGGCCGTCATCACCTATGAACGGGTGAAATAGGGAAGTCGTCGCGAAGGGGCGACCAACTGACGAGTCGCGTGGCCTGAAATGCCCCTTTGGGTCGCGAACTGTCTTCGCCGCCGTCCGAGCGCAGTTGTCGACCTATCCGCGGCCTTTCGAGACTTAGTTGTGAGCCGGGACATCTGCTCCATGCTGCGGCCCACTTGCGGGGCGCAGACGTCTGCCGTGGCCATTACTTGGGCCTTAGGATGGCCGGAAAATGAGTGCGGCGAAGGGGAACCGGGACCAATAGCCCAGGAATTGGCGCCTCGACCGGCCGCCGCTCAGCGCGGCATCGCGCGACAAGCCGGCTCGTTGATTCAGCAGCCGCGCAGCGGCAAGTCAATCGCCTGCAGGACGCGACCATCCTCGCCCTGGGCGAAGCCGACGACCGAGTAACGGGTCCGGTCGGCCTGGGCCGGCAGCGGCCAGCTCACCGGGGCCGGCATGAGTGCTATCGGCCCGCTCCATGCGCGCACGACGCGGTCGTTCTTCAACGTCTCGCCGCGGTTCTCGCCGGCCCGCACGTTCGTCGCGAGACCGTTCTCCACCAGCGCGAGGTAAAGGCGCGGCCCGCGGGCGCTCGCGAGGGCGACGGCGCTGGCGTTCACTGTCACCTCGCTGTCCGTCACTTCTGCCTTCAGCGTGATGCGGACGGAAGCGGGACTAGCCGTGAATGCGCGCACTGCGTCGTCGAACAGCGCGCGACCGGACCACTGCGAAAACTCCTGCCCTTGCACGAAGACACCCGGCGTGTAGACGGTGCGGGAGCCATTGGCTGCCGCAAGCGTGCGCTGACGCGTCGTGAACTCGCTGCGCGCGTACGGGTCCTTCCAGCCGATGTAGTCCCAGTAATTCACGTGCAGTGCGATCGGAACGACGCGATCGCGCGGATGACGCGCATCAAGCTGGGTCAGCCAGCGGTCGGCAGGCGGACAGCTCGAACAACCTTGCGAGGTGTAGAGCTCGACCAGTGCAGTCTGGTGCGAGGGGCTCTCGGCACTGCAGGCTTTCGGCATGTCGGCGACTGGAATGGTCACAGCAGCAGCGACGAGGGCGGTCAACAGCATGGAATGCTCCAGTCAGTGTGTCGCTCGGCACGCGGACGGATCGCCGCTCCCTAAAGGAGATTGGAAGATTGCCTTGATCCCGACCGTGTGTGCGGCTGCCGGCGCGTCTCAGTCCAGACCCAGCGCGGAGTCGAGTGAGACGCGTCCCGGACCGCGCCCCGCGAGGTAGAGCAGCGCGACCGCCCAGACCAGGTGCGTCGGCCAGGCGGCGGGATAGACGAAGATCTGGATGACGGCTGTCATACCGAGCAGCGCAAGCGCCGAGGCTCGCGTGAAGAGCCCCAGCACCAGCAGGATTGGAAACGCGTGCTCCGCATAAGCGGCCAGATGCGCGCCGAGTTCGGGTGGCAACAGAGGCACCTTGTATTCATCGGCGAAGAGCGCCACCGCTCCGTCGCTGACGGTCAGCCAGCCCTCGACCTTGGTGCGGCCCGACAGCCAGAACACGCCCGCGATGCCGAAGCGCGCCGCGAGTGCCAGCAGGTCATGGCCGATCAGTCCGGAGAGTGTCGCGGCGACACGCCTGTACATCGCGCGCGGTCCTGACGCGGAGGCCGGCGCAGGGAGAGTGGATTGCATCATGGTCATGCGTCCTCCATAGGCAGGGTCCGCAGGGCGGCGAAGGCGCCGGCCTGCAGGAACTGGTTGATCAGGGCGGCCAGGTCCGTGGTCGCGTCGTCCTCGAGCGCTGCGGCCACGGCACGCTCGATGCTCAGGCCCTCGGCGCAGGCCGAAAGGAAGGCAGCGCCGGCGCGCGACAGCCACTGGTGTTCACCGCGCCATGCGGGCGCGTCAGCAGAACGCCTTCACCGCGCCACTCGAACTCGGCATCGAAGTTCGCTCCGGGATCGCGGTTGCGGCTCCATAGCGTGTAGATCGGATGCTCGTCGCACCACGTCCAGCGCGCGGTGGCATGGGGGCGCAGCGTGACCCGAGCCATGTCTTCGGGCGCAAGTTGAGCCAACTCGGCCGGGTCGAGCGCAGTCGTTGTCGGCCGCGACATGGGCTTCGCTCCAGAGGCGATCGACGCGCGCGACAGCCGCCAGGTAAGGCAGATCAGCCGCCGGTTCGAAGCGCGCGAGGAAGTCGGCGAACGTCTGCCCATAGGTCAGCAATGCCGGCGTAGTCGGCAGGTTCACGACGCGCGTAGACCGCGGCCGCGGCGCGGAACCACTCGTCGCCGACCAGGCGCGCAACCGCCGGAAAGTTCGCGTGCAACGCATCGATGCAGCCCTTCAGCACCGTGTTGCGATAGACCGCGAAGCCGGGCTGCGCGACAAGGCGAGCCAGTTCCGGCGACGCCGAACCTGGATCCTCGGCGAGCAGCGCCCGCGCGAATGCGTCTTGATAGTCGGCAAGCAGCATCACGCGGCCTCGGCGAGTGGGCCGTGCAGAACGGCCTGAGCCTGCGCGCGTTCGGCCAGCAGTTCGGCGAAAGACGGAACGTGTTCGTCACGCTCGATCAGTGTCGGTCGCGCTCCGATGCGGGCGATCAGCCGCTCGTAGAGCGACCACACTTGCGGCGCCACGGGCGAGTCGTGGCTGTCGATCAGCAGCCGCGCGCCGAGAGACGGGTCGGCACTGTGGCCGGCCAGGTGGATCTCAGTGACCAGGTCGGCAGGAACCGCATCGATCACGGCCTCGGGCGAGTAGCCGAGGTTGTTCGCGCTGACGTAGACATTGTTGACATCGAGCAGCAGCGTGCAGCCGCTGCGGCGCGCGATCTCGACCAGGAAGTCGAGTTCGTCGAACTCGTGCTCGTCGAACGCCAGGTAATGCGACGGATTCTCCAGGGCGATCGGCCGCCGCAGGCGGTCCTGGACGATCGCGATGTTGCTGACGATGCGCTGCAGTGCTTGCCGCGTGCGCGGCACCGGCAGCAGGTCGGGGTGGTAGACGCCGCCCCAGATGCTCCATGCCAGATGCTCGGACACCAGCGCGGGTTGCACGCGATCCACCAGCGCGACGAACCGTTCGAGGTGCGCAGCATCGGGCGGGGTGTCGGCAGCGAGCGACATGGCGACGCCGTGCAGTGAGAGTGGATGAAGTTCGCGCAGCGCGTCGAGACAGGCGAGGCGGGGCCCGCCCGCCACCATGTAGTTCTCCGGATGAACCTCGAACCAAAGCCCGGCGGCGCGGCAGGCGTGCGCGTCGTCGAAATGCTGCGGCTTGAGTCCGAGCCCGGCGGTCAGTTCTTTCATGGCATGCATGGGATGGCTGGGTGCCGCGGCCCGGGCCTGGCGAGGCGATCCGAACCGTTCCAGGAGAGGGCGATCGGGTCCGGGCCGCGGCAGTCGGTGCTAGCTCTTGACCGGCGCGAGCGAGCCGGTGCCCTTGGGTGTCTTGATCGTCGTGCACGTGCCCTTCGCGACCATCTTCCAAGCGTTGCCCTGGTAGTCGACCTTCGAGGTGCCGGCGCATGTGGTGCCCGGGCCGGCGGCGCAGTCGTTCTGTCCGGCCTTGGCGACGCCGTAGCACTTCTCCGTATCGGCTTTCATGGCTCCACCCTTGTCCTGGGCCATGGCGGCGCCGGAAGTGATGGCTGCGAACGCGAACGCGGTGATGGCGAGGGTCTGTTTCATGCGGAAATCTCCTGTCGGGGTTGGGATTAGCCGGCACGGTCAATGTTGCCGGCCTGCCCGCATATTCGTTCGGCAAGGCCCGCGCGTTACAGTCCGCGGCTGAAATATTTTTCCGGCCGGGTGTAACCGAACGATGTCCTCCCCCGAACCCATGGACAGGCCCGCTTGAATCCCGCCAACGAGGCCCGCGAGACGCGCCTGCGCGACCTGATGGTCACGGCACTGCGCGGCGATGCGGCCGCGTATGCCGGATTCCTGCGCGACACGGCGTCGTTCCTCCGGCCATTTTTCCGGCGGCGCCTGGCCCAACATCCGGATGACATCGAGGACCTGGTGCAGGAAACCCTTTTGGCGGTACACAACAAGCGCCATACCTATGACCCGGCCCAGCCGGTGACGGCCTGGATCTATGCGATCGCCCGCTACAAGCTGGTCGATCTGCTGCGCGCACGTGCGGGCCGTGAAGCATTGCATGACCCGATCGACGAGGATCTCGACGAACTGGGCTCCGACGCCGAGCCGGCGGCTCTCGAAGCCCGGCGTGACCTGCGCGTGCTGCTCGCGCAGTTGCCCGACCGGCAGCGACTGCCGATTCAGTACGTCAGGATCGAAGGGCGCTCGGTCGAGGAGTCTGCCCGGCTGACAGGACTTTCAGCCTCGGCGGTCAAGATCGGAGTGCATCGCGGTCTCAAGGTGCTTGCGGCGCGCATCCGGAGGGAACGGTGAAGACGGACGAACTGATCGTCGCGCTGTCGCGCCAGCTGGACGCCGTTGACCCGCGAACTCCGGCGAGACGGCTGTCTGATCGCGTCGCTGCTCGGCGTTGGCGCTGCGCTGCCGCTGATGCTGTGGCGGCTCGGCGTCAATCCGGACCTGACGTCCGACGCGCAGACATCGATGTTCTGGGTCAAGTGGGGATTCGCCGCGACGGTGGTCGTGGTCAGCGCCGCACTCGTCATTCGGCTCGCTTCAGCCCGGGGTCGACGCGCGGCGCGCAGCTCAGGCCATCGCGCTGCCGCTCGTTGCGATGTGGGGACTAGCGGCCGTCGTGCTGCTCGCGGCAGCGCCGGGCGAGCGGATGCCACTCACGATGGGATCGAGCTGGAACACCTGTCCGTTCAATATCGCCCTGCTGTCGTTGCCGGCGCTGGTGTTGCTGCTCGCCGCTATGCGCTCGCTGGCACCGACCCGGCTTCGATGGGCGGGTGCCGCTACCGGACTGCTCGCCGGCGCACTAGGCACGCTGGTCTACGTCCTGCACTGCCCGGAACTCGAGGCGCCCTTCCTCGCTGTCTGGTACGTGCTCGGCATGCTGATCCCGGTCGCCGTCGGCGCGCTCGTCGGCCCACGGGTCGCTGCGCTGGTAGCGGCGACGCAGGCCGTCGAGCGCTTCGCGGCGCGAGCGCGGCGCCGCATGCAGATCCCGCAGCCGACCGTTGGTCCGTTGCGCCCGCGCCCCAACGAACGCTAGGCAAGTGCGCTTCGTCGGAGCGAAGATGCGCGCTTCGTCCCTGTCCCGCGAGGTTGAAGCCCATGCGCATCGCCATCTGCACCGCCGCCTGGACCATGCTTGCCTTGTGCGCGTCGCCGGCCATGCGGCCAGGACGCCAAGCTCGTCGAGCGCGGCGCCTACCTGATGAACAGCATCGTCGCGTGCGGCAATTGCCACGCGCAGCGGGACAAGGAAGGACGCCCCGTGCCCGCGCTGGGTCTGTCGGGCGGCGAGCTGTTCGACGAGGAACCGTTCCGGGCGTACGCCCGCAACATCACGCCTGACATCGAAACCGGCATCGGCAAGTGGACGGAGGCGCAGCTGGTCCGTGCCATCCGTGAAGGCATCCGCCCCGACGGCAGCCTGATCGGCCCGCCGATGCCGATCGAGTTCTACCGCGGCATGTCGGATGCCGATGCGCGGGCGCTGGCCGCCTACCTGCGCGCGCAGCCGCCGGTGAAGCACGTCGTGCCGAAGTCCGAATACCGCATCAAGCTGCCGCCTTCGTACGGGCCGCCGATCAAGGCGGCCATCGTCGCGCCGCCGCGCAGCGACCTGGTCAAGTACGGCGCCTACCTTGCCGGACCGCTCGGCCACTGCATGGATTGCCATACACCCTGGACGGAGACCGGAATCGACACGAAGCGGATGGGCGCCGGCGGCAACCCGTTCAAGGGGCCGTGGGGCGTTTCAGTGTCGCGCAACCTCACGCCGACCGGACTGAAGGACTGGAGCGACGCCGAGATCGCGCGCGCGATCCGCGAGGGCAAGAGCCGTGACGGCTCTGCGCTCAAGCCGCCGATGGCGTTCGACTGGTACAGGAACATCAGCGATGAGGACATGAAGGCGCTGATCGCCTACCTGCGATCGCTGAAGCCGCTGCCACTCGGCGGCCAGCCGGCCGCCGCAAAGAAGTGACGGATATCGCCGCGACCGTGCGCGGCGTAGCGACTGCCTGGCTGTTCCTAGCGGGCGCGACGCATGCACCGGACGCAGGCCGCGCGGTGCCTACTTCAGCGTGCCGAGGTAGGCGACGACGTCTTCCACTTCCTGTGCACGTGAGCGTCGGCTGGCCGTCGCCCGTGGAGAGCAGCGTCGGGCCCTTGTGGAAGCTCGGCATGATCACTTTCGGGTTCACGCGGGCGAAGTCGACGACGGTGAGTCGCAACTGCGCGGTCGTCAGCGCCGCGCCGACGCCATCGAGTGCCGGGCCCTTCGAGCCGCCATTCAGCTTGTCCTTCTTGATCGTGTGGCACTCGAGGCAGTTGGCCGCGCCGCTTGCCGACGACCAGCTCCTTGCCGCGCGCCGCGCTGCCCGGCGTGCTGGTCAGTGGCTTCGGGATGCCGTCGCCCTCGACCTTGTACGTCGTCACCTGGGCGAACGCCGTCGTCGTCGCGAGAGCGATAGCAAGGGTCAGCAGTCGTTTCATCGTCTGTCGGGGCCATGGCCCCGCTCCGTGTCACCGCCCCCTGCCCGATTATTCGACGCCGGAGGCGCGCGCGCAAGCATCAGCCGCGGCGCTCTGCTGTTCTAGGTCAATGCCCCGCGCTTGCTGCGTCGCATTGGCGCCGAGTGGAACAGCGCGACCGTTCGCTCAGCGCTCCTCCGGCGGTTTGGTCGCCCGAAAGGCGCGCCACAGCAGCAGGTCGTAGGCGATCTTGATCGTCGCGCCGGCCACCAGCGGCAGCCAGAGCGCTCCCGCGTGCATGGCCGCCCCCGCGAATGCCGGCGCGACCATGCGCCCCGCGGCGCGCGCGAGCTGGGTCAGGCCCGACGCCCAGGCGCGCTCATGCGGCGGCACGATCGCCATCAGGTACGACTGCCGGGTCGGGACGTCCATCTCCGACAGTCCTTCGCGCAGGATGAAGAGCAGCGCCGCGACCGCCGAAGCTCGGTGCGATCGGCAGCGTCAGCAGCAGCAGGCTCGACGGGATGTGGGTGAACACCATCGTGTTGACCAGTCCGATGCGCTGTGACAGCCACGCGGCGGCGAAGTGCGACAGCACCGTCATCACGCGCGCCGCGGCGAACAGCAGCGCGAGCGCCCCTTCGCCGACGCCGAAGCGCGCATAGAGGTAGTAGGCGATCAGCGCCGAGCCGATGAAGCCGCCGCCCAGCGAGTCCATCGCCGACAGCCCGGCGAAGCGCCAGACGTTGCGGCGCGCGCTCGGGGGCAGATCGGGGCGCGACAGGCCGGCGGCGCCGGCGTGCGCCGGCTCGGTGGCGCGCGACAGCCGCGCATAAAGCAGCGCGACGCCGACCAGCAGCGCGGCATAGAGCGAGGATGCGTCGCGTCGTAGGACCGCACCTCTGTCAGCGCCAGTTGCGTCGCGCAGCAGCGCCGGCAGGGCGGCCAGCAGTGCGCCGGCGGCGCCGCCGATATCGGCCAGCGCGTTGTACCAGGCATAGACGCGCGTACGTTCGGTGTCGGGCGCTGGTCGCCGGCAGGATCGAGACTTCGAGCGCCTGCGCCGCGCCGCGATCCGAGCCCTGCGTGCTCAGCATGCCGACGAACGCGGCGGCTGCGACCGCCGCCAGCGAGTCGAACCACGCAAGCGCCGCGCCGCCGGCAGCCGCCAGCAGCGCCAGCAGCACGAGGCTGCGACGGCGGCCGACGCGATCGGCCGACGAAGGTCCCGTAGACGGTGCCGGCGAACACGCCGGCCATGCCGGCGCTCAGCACGATGCCGATGTCGTCGGCCGGAAAGCCGCGCTTGGCGAGGTAAACCGCCGCCAGCACGCTGATGGCGCCGGCGGCGAGGCCGCGCAGCAGCGCCGCCGCATAGATCAGGCGGCGGTCGCGGCTGGTGCAGCAGCGAGTTTGTCATCGCGTCGCGCCCGCCGGTTCGGCGCCCGGGACGAGCGCGCCGCGACGGCCGCGGATTCGAGACAGGGGATGAACTAAGGCTTGGCGATCAGCGTGCTGTCCGGCACCTGCGTCCAGCTCTTGTCCGGATTGAAGGCTTCATCGCACGCGCCGCGGCGTCGGTGCCGGCGCCGAGGTTCTTCTGGTAGACGTTGCCGTCGTGGTTGACGATGAACGTCATCACGCCCGTGTCGTTCCATCTTGCCGGCCAGGCGACTGCCGCGAAGCCCTGCGTCATGCGGCCTTTGACGACGTAGTCGCGCGCGCCGCCGGGCGCATCCGGACCCTGCGCCTTCAGGATTCGGAAGCGGTAGCCGTGATAGATGCCGTCCTTCGTCTCGTCGCCGTACAGCGGACCGAGCGGACTGGCCGGATCGTTCGGCCAGAACAGGCCGTCGCGCTTGCCCGGGGTACTGCGGAAACGCTGCGCGTACTCGAGCACGCCGTCGCCGTTGCGATCCACCAGCGCGTAGTCCTTCTGCGCGTCGTAGTAGGCGAGCAGTGCCTGCATCGCCGCCAGCTCGTTGCGGCCGATGCGGCGGATGCGCATCTCTTCGGCGCCGGCCTTGACGTCGAAGTGCCAGCCAGCGCCCGACTTCACCAGCGGGATCGGCAACGTCCAGTTGTCCGGGCCGACGGCCAGATGTGCACGGTCAGGACCGTCGGCACTGAATCTTGCGGCCCTTGGACGAGGCGTAGAGGAACGCCGTGCGGGTCTCGTCGTCGACGCGCTCCGGTATGAAGCGCCGCAGGTCCGGGCCGAGCAGCGCATGAAGCATGGCGTCGTCATTGGTGGCAACGGCATCGATGAAGGCGTTGCCGGCGGCCTCGGGTGTGGCGAAGGCCTTCTGGGCCCACGCCATCGAGGGAGCCAGCGCAGCCGAAATCGGCCAGCGCTGCGACGGCAAGAGCGGATCTGAGTTTCATCGGCGCACCCGTGCGGTTCGACGTCAGGTTTGAAAAGGAGGAGGTGGTCTTCATCGTCATCGCCCCCTAGCGCCGGCCGCCGCCGCGTCCACCGCCACCACCACCGCCACGCACCGCCGCCACCGCCGCCGCGCGACGCCCCGCTGCTCGATCGCGATGCGGAAGCCCCGCCGCCTCGGCTGGCGCCCGCACTCGCGCTTCCGCGATCGTACGACTGGCGCGTCTGCGCGGAATTGCCGGCCCCCGAAAAGGCGCTGTCTCGATTGCCTGCGGAGGGCGAGGAACGGTCGTAGCCGCCCCCGCCCCGATCGTATCCCTGGCCGCCGCCGCGATCCACGTCACGTGTGCTCGCGCTGGGACCGCCGGCACCGCCGCGGTCGCCTGCTCCACCAGCGGCACGGTCGCCCCCACGATCTCCCGCGCGATCTCCCGCGCGGTCGCCCGCACGATCTCCCGCGCGATCACCGGCACGATCCCCCGCACGGTCGCCGGCGCGGTCGCGCGACGCGGCCCCGGTGTCCACACCGCGGTCGCGCATCGCCTGGTCGGCGCGTGCGCGGTCCGCATCGCGCGAGTCACCCTTGCCGCGATAGTCCTGACGGCCGTCCGCGCCGGCCTTGCGGTTGTCGAACTTCTCGCGGCTCGCCTGGTCGCGGTACGGCGCACCCTCTCGGTTGGCGGCGTTGTGCTGCCAGTTGGCGCGGTCGCCGCTGCCGCTGATCTGATTGTTGCGATTGATGTTGTTGTACTTGTTGACGTTGACGTTGACGTCGCCGCGGCCCCAGTTGGCGCCGCCCCAGAGCGCGTTGCCAACGCCGATCGCCACGCCCCATGCGATGCCGGTCGCCAGCACCGCGCCGCCGTAGTACCCGTAGGGAGGCGGCCAGTAGTACGGCGGATAGCTCGGGTACATCCACGGTCCGTAGACGACGGCCGGGTTGTAGGTCGGCACATAGACGGTCTGCGGCTGGGCCGGCTCGATGATGATCTTCTGCTGCTCGACCACCACCTTCTGCTGCTCGTTGGTCTTCAGGTTGCCGGCCTTCTGCGCCGCGGCGCGCAGCCGCTGGACCGAGTCCATCACGTCGCTCGGCTGCGCAAGGAAGGCGTCGCCGATCTTCTGCGTATCCTCCGGGTGCTCGGCCATCTGCTGGACCAGCGACGGGAACGCCACCAGCGATGTCACGGCGGGGTCCCAGCCCTCCTTTTCGGCCGCGGTGACCGCCGCATCGCCCTGCTGCTTCGGATTGGCCTTCGACCACGCCGCGGCGGACTTCACCTGCGTCGGATAAGTCGAGGCCATCAGCACCTGCGCCAGCAGCGCATCCGGATACAGCGCGATCGGCGCCAGCATCTGGTCCAGCTGCTCGTTGCTGAAAACCTTGGTCGCCGGCGCCGACTGCGCCAAGCTGGTCGTCGCGACCGCCAGGGCGAGCAGCCAGATAGCGAGTTTCTGCATGACTCTCATGTCACCATCTCCGGGTATCGGCGGCCGCGGCCGCGCGAGGGTCGGAATTTACCGCACATCGGCCATCGCCGAAGGCGCAACCATGGCCCTGTCGCTCAGCGCAACTGCTGCGCGAGTGCAGCGATCTCGCGATCGTTCGGATACGCCGCCGCAAGCCGTCGCAACCGTTTCGCGCGCCGCTTCCATCTTTCCGGCGTCGCGCTGCATCGTTGCAAGCGCCAGCAGCAGGTCGCGGTCTGCCGGCCAGCGAGCGGTCGAGCGTTCGAGCACGCGCAAAGCGTCGGCGGGCTTCCCGGTCGAGTTCAGCGCGACGGCATAGACGTAGGCATAGCGCGGCTCGTCGGCACCGAGCTGCGCAGCGCGCTCCAGTTCGCGCAGCGCCTCCTTCGACTGTCCGAGCCTCACCAACGTGAGGCCGAGCGCATGGTGCAGCGCTGCGCTCTGCGGCACCTGTGCCAGGCCGCGCTCGAGCATCAGGCGCGCATCGGCGTCGCGACCCTGCACACGCAGCGCGTCGGCCGCGTTCAGGTACGCCGGCACGTGGTGCGGGTCGAGCGCGATCGCCTGTGCGAACGCGGCCTGCGCGTCGTCGAAGCTGCCGAGCCGGGCCCAGAACGTGCCGAGCGCTGTGCGCGCCTCGGGCCGGTCGGCCGTGTAGCGCAGCGTGGCGAGGTATTCATCGGCGGCCTTCTGCCAGGCGGCGCGCTGTTCCGCCGGGAGTGAGTCCTGCAGGCCGGCGCTGGCGCGCGCGGCCTCGATGCGGATCGCGCGCAGCGGGTCGGCGAGCAGCGGCGCGAGGATCGGCAGTTGCTCTTGCGGCGGCAGGGTTTCGGCGAGCCGCACAGCGGCGAGCCGCACCAGCGGCTGCGCATCGCGCGCCGCCCGCTGCGCGGTGCCCGTGTCGCGACCGGACTGCGCGATGCGCTCGATCGCCGACGCACGCACGATCGGCGGCTGCGCGAGATCGTTGGCGATCGTCGCCAGCGACACGGCCGCACCGGCGCGTCCGGACTCGTCGGCATGGAAGGTCGGCGCAAAAGTCTCGAATCCGGCGGCGTCGCGTCCGAGCCAGCCGCGCACAGCGGCGGCGGCCCAGCGCGCTTCGCGGTCGGTGTGGCAGCGGTTGCAGGCGTTCGGCACGCCCAGTGCGACCGACTGGTCAGGGCGCGGCACCCGCATGCGAATGGTCGCGCCGCCCGTCGACGACCATGTACGTCGTCTTCGGCATGTGGCAGTCGGCACACTGCGCACCGGCCGAGCCGGTCTTGTGACGGTGATGCGCCGGCGCGTCGTACTTGCCCGGCGCGTGACACTGGCCGCACACCGCGTTGCCGTCGACGCGCAGCTTCTGCGAGTGCGGGTCGTGGCAGTCGCTGCAGGTCACGCCCTGACGATGCATGCGGCTCTGCAGCCACGAGCCCCAGATGAAGACTTCGTCGCGCTGCTGGCCGTCGACGTGGTACAGCGGCCCGGCACCAGCAGCGACGGCAGGTAGTGGTCGAGGAACGGCTGCGCCGGCCCGGTAGCCCTCGGCGATCTGCGCGCGGCGCGCGTGACACTGCGCGCAAACCTCGATCTCGCGCTCGCCGGTGCGCTCGCGGCTGCGTGCGGCGTTGCCGCTCGCGGGATCGATGCTCCAGGTGACGCCGCGACGCTCGTCGAGTTGCACCGTCAGGCCCTTGCGCGGAGCGGTCGATTTCTCCTTCGCCCAGGCCATGTGCGCCGAGCCCGGTCCGTGGCACGCCTCGCAGCCGACGGCGATCTCCTTGTAGCGTCGTGTCGAACGCGTTCGTTCGCGGCGTCGTAGCCCTTCGTCACCTGGCTCGAGTGGCAGTCGGCGCACATGAAGTTCCAGTTCTGCGAGCGCTGCGTCCAGTGCAAGTTCGTCGCGGAAGTCGAGCTTCTCGTCCGGATACTGGCGGAACCAGCGCTGCCCGCCCTGCTCCTGCGGGCGCGCGTCCCACGAGACTGCGAGCGCCTGCAGCCGCCCGCCCGGCAACTCGACCAGATACTGCTGCAGCGGCTCGAGGCCGAAGGTGTACTTGACCTCGAAGTCGGCGAGCTTGCCGTCAGGGCCGTCGGTGCGCACGAAGAACTTGCCGTCGCGCCGGAAGAAGCGCGACGTCACGCGGTCGAACGTGAACGTCGCGTCGTTGAAGTCGCCGCGCACGGTCTCGGCGGTGGCGTGCTGCATCGCCCGCGCGTGCTGCGAGGTGGTCCACGCGGCGTGCTCCTTCGCGTGGCACGACGCGCACGCGCCGCTGCCGACGAAATCTGCCGTTACAGGCGCGGCGGGGGCCGCAGTCGGGGCGTGAGGAGGCGGGCCGGACGGCCGCAGCAGCCACAAGGCGCCGCCGGCGGCGATCAGGACACCGGCCATCGCGATGAGCAGCGGGCGGCTGCGACGGTTCGGGCTGTTGCCGGCCGCCACGGGCCGGAGGGGTGGGTGCTTCACCGAGGCGCTCAACGCCTCGGAGTCGCGAGGTCCTCCTCGATGAAGCGCAGTACGGCTTCGACCAGCGCCTCGCGCGGATAGGCGTTCTTGTCGACGAAGAGCGTTGCAATCGTATGCCGGGTGCGCGCGATCGGGACCGCGACGGCCCAGTGATCGGCGTTGAGGTACCCGACCAGCGTGCTGCCGGGAATGACCTGGTCGTAGAAGATCATCTGGCTGTCATTGCGGCCGTCCACTTGCGCGAGCTTGCGGTAACTGCCCTTCAGGACCGATGAGATCTGGTCGGGCTGCGGATACGCGACCAGCGAGTAGTAGCGAATGCCCGCGGGCAACGGATGCGCGGCGAGCCACGCCCGGCGGGTCGCGGGCCGCAGGCTCTCTACGGCACCCTCGTCGCCGGGGTCGCATTGCGCTTCCGGAAAGTGCTGCAGCAAATTGGCCTGAAACTGCGTCGCATCGTTGGCAAGCGGGGAGCCGCCGACCGAGCCGGCGGCCGACAAGACGGCCGCGACCCGCCCACGCATCTCGGGGTAGCTGACCACCGCTTCCAGCACGTCCGCTATGCCCTTCGAATAGCCGACGAGCACGATGCGCGGCAGGCCGGGTTCGGCGCCCTGCGCCATGACAGCGTCGCGGATCTGGCGGGCATTGCGGGCCGAACTCGACAGCGCATCGACCTTCACCAGTCGCTGTTCGAAGCCGAACTTGCTGACGTGAGCGGCGACATCGCCCGGCGGTGAGAGCCACGGCGCGAAGCAGTCGAAGCCGATTCCCGGCACCACCATCCCGATCAGTCGCCGCCGAGACGAGCCAAGGTCGACGGCGCGCCCGGTGCCGACCGGCTCGGCTCCGACACGCGTCAACGCCTCGTCGCACGGGCGGTAGTCGGGCAGCTGGCGGCCGTGATCATCGAGCACGGCGCAGAAGATCTCGCGGAACCGGGCGCGCTGGTCGACGACGTCGGCCTTGCCCGCCGGGACCAGGATCAACGGGGGTGTGTCGACCGTGAACGGCACCAGCGGCGCGCTGGTGCACCCTCCGAGCAGCAATGCGGCCCAAAGGAAGCTCAGCCACCTCGGAGCTCCTATCGAGTGCCCATCCCCGGTACGTGCCGCGCGTGTCGCCACACCGAATCCCGCCATGCAAACGGCGCAAGCTTACTTCGTCTGCAAGGTGGCGGTCAGCGCTGTCGCGGCGGCCCCGCGCGCGTTATGAATGGAACCGCGGGCGCTCCGCTACTGCTTCGAGCTGCTCATCACCGATTCCATCACCCGGTCGAGATTGAAGCTGCCCGGCTTCTGGCGCGGCGGGAAGTCCTTGAAACTTTGCAGCCACTGGCCCACGAAGGCACCCGCGGGCGCGATCAGGAACATACGCTCCAGGTACCAGCGCTGGTAGCCCATGGCGTCTTCGTGCCGGGCCCGCTCGAAGGGATCCATCCGCAGATTGGCAAGTACCGGGGCGCGCAGCGGCGTGAACGGCATCTGCCAGACCTTCAGGCCCTCGGCCTGCTGCTCCAGGAACGTGATCTTCCAGTTGTCGTAACGCAGTGCCGCGACCTGACCGTCGTCGGTCCAGTAGATGAAGTCCCGGCGCGGCCACTCCTTGGTTTCGCCTCTGAACGCGGGGCCGAGGTCATAGCCATCCAGGTGCACCTTGTAGGACTTTCCGCCGATCGTGGCGCCTTTCTTCAGGTCCTCCTTGAAGTTCTTGCCGCCCGCCGCGGTCACCAGAGTCGGCAGCATGTCTTCATGCGCGCCGATGTCGTTGATGACGGTGCCGGGCTTGATGACGCCGGGCCACTTGATCATCGTCGGCACGCGATATCCGCCTTCCCACTGCGTGTTCTTCTCGCCGCGGAACATGGTGGTGCCGCCATCGGGCCAGGTGAAGGTCTCGGCGCCGTTGTCGGTCGAGTACATGACGATCGTGTTGTCCTCCAGGCCTAGCTCCTTGAGCTTGGCGAGCAGCAGGCCGACGTGCCCGTCGTGCTCGGTCATGCCGTCGGCGTAAATGCCGAGGCCGGTCTTGCCATCGGACGCCGCCTTCAGGTGCGTGAAGATGTGCATCCGCGTGGAGTTCCACCAGATGAAGAACGGCTTGTCGGCCTTTTTCGCGCGCTCCATGAAGTCGATCGCCTTGACGTTGACTTCCTCGTCGATCGTCTCCATGCGCTTGCGCGTCAGCGGGCCGGTGTCCGTGATCTTGCCGCCGGCAAAACTGTGGATCACGCCGCGCGGGCCGAACTTCTTCCGGAACTCCGCACTCTTCGGGTAGTCGGGGTTCTCCGGCTCCTCCTCGGCATTCAGGTGATAGAGGTTGCCGAAGAACTCGTCGAAGCCATGCGCGGTCGGCAGCATGTCGTCGCGGTCGCCCAGGTGGTTCTTGCCGAATTGACCGGTGACGTAACCCTGCGCCTTCAGCAGCGTGGCGATGGTCGGGTCTTCCTTCTTCATGCCTTCCGGCGCGCCCGGTAGTCCCACCTTGGTGAGCCCGGTGCGGATCGGAGACTGCCCGGTGATGAAGGCCGCGCGGCCGGCGGTGCAGCTCTGCTGGCCATACCAGTCGGTGAAGATCGCGCCCTGCTTGGCGATGCTGTCGATGTTGGGCGTCTTGTAGCCCATCATGCCCATGTTGTAGGCGCTGATGTTGAACTGGCCGATGTCATCGCCCCAGATGACGAGGATGTTGGGCTTTCTCGTCTGCGCGATGGCTGACGTCGCCGTCGCAACGGCGAGCAATACGACGGCGAGGGCCTTAAGAGACGAGAACGAGGACTTCAAGTGCATGAAAACCTCCTGACGGAATCTGCGCGCCTGATGCAGCGCCGGGCACCAAACAGGGCCGGCTCGATGCGGCCGGGAGAAGGCGGTTTCCCACGCGCGCGAGGCGCGGACACTAGGGGCAGCGGCGCCAGGCGTCCAATGCCGGATTGGCATCGTCTGATACCTTCAGCACATCATGCTCGACCTCCGGCTCCTCACGCAGGCAGCGACGCTCGCAAGGCACCGCAACTTCGCGCGGGCGGCCGATGCGCTGCACATGACCCAGCCTGCACTCTCGCGCAGCATCGCTGGGCTCGAGGCAGCGTTAGGGGAGAAGCTGTTCAACCGGACCAGTCAGGGCGTTGAGCCGACGTCCTTCGGCCAGATGCTGCTGGCGCGCGCGCAGGCCCTGCTCGACAATGCGACCGAACTCGAGCGCGACTTCAAGCTGATGCGGGGCCTCGACATCGGTGAACTGCGTCTCGGGGCTGGCACGTACCCGGCGGAGTTGTCGGTAGGGCGGGCCGTCGGGTATCTGATGAGCCGGCATCCAAATTTGCAAGTCGCCGTCTCAACGACCGATCTGCGGGCGATCGTCGAAGGCGTGCTGGCGCGCAAGCTTGATCTCGCTGTGATCGAGTTGTCCATCGTCGATGGTGAAACGCGCGTCGCCACGGAAGCGCTTCCCAGGCATTCCGGCTATTTTTACTGCCGGGCGGGTCACCCGCTCGCTGCAGAGGCAAATCTGACGATGGATCGCATCCTGACGTTTCCATTTGTCGGGCCGCGAATGAGCTCTCGCGTGAGGGAGAGCTTTCTGAGCCTGGCGAAGGCAGGCACCATCGATCCGGAATCGGGCGACTACCTGCCACCGATCAAGGTCGATTCGATCCGCCTTGCGAAGGACGTCGTGATGTGCAGCGATGCGGTGGGCGTGGCGCCGCTGGCGCTGATCGACGCGGAGATCGAGTCGGGTCACCTTGTGGCGTTACCGCTGCGGATGTCATGGATGCACACCGGCTACGGTTTTGTCTACCTGCGCGACCGGATGCTGTCCCCGGCCGCGGAAGCCTTCATGGTCGAAGTCCGGCGCATCGAGGCCGAGTTGGCCGGGCGCGCGCCGCAAAATTGACCGCGCCCGGGCAAAGCGCGGCGACCTTCGTTACTGCCGCGGCTTGGCCGTAGCCTGTCGCTCCAGTTCGCCGAAGCGGTTCTCGAGTCCCTTGATCGTCGCCGGCAGCGATCCGAAGTTGGTCCAGACCTCGTCCTCTGCGGGCGCGCTGAGCCAGCTCGAATAAGCCGAGCCAGGATGAGTCGTAGACCTTGACGTTCTTGTAGCCCAGGTCGGCCAGCACCGCGGCGCTCTGCGCCGCGCGATTGCCGCTCTGGCAGTAGACGATGATCTCCTTCGCGGGGTCGAGCTTTTCGTAGACCTTGGCCAGTTCGGGGCGCGGCTTGAGCGCCATGCCCGCTGGAGTCCTTCACCGCGCCGCTGCGCAATTTGCTGCGCGTATCGGGGTCGACCCAGTTCTGCTCGAACGGCACGTTGATCGCGGCCGGAATGTGTCCGCCGCGGATCGCGCGGATGTCCTCTCCCTTGAATTCCTTCACAGTGCGCACGTCGAGCATCTGCACATCGCTGCGCTTCAGCGCCGCCACGACGTCCTTCGACTCGATCAGCACGCCGGGCTGCGGCTTCAGCTTCAGCGCGACGGCCTTCGGCCTGGTCGGCGCGTTGGTCACGGCGAGCCCCGCCGCCCGCCAGGCGTCTATGCCGTCATGGAAGACACGCGCATTCGTAGCGCCGAAGTAGCGCAGCGTCAGTTGCGCGAAGTACACCGATGGCAGGCCGCGGTCGCCGTAGACGATGATCTCGCGCGACGGGTCCAGCCCGGCGCCGCCGAGCACCTTCTCCAGGTCTGCGGTCGGCAGATAGTCCTCGGTCAGGGAGTTGCGCAGGGACAGCGTCGGGTCGCCGACGTTGACGGCGCCTGCGATATGGCCCTTGGCGAACGCGTCTTCGTCGCGAGCATCCCACAGCAGCGCGCCACGCGCGACCGCCTGCTTGACGAAGTCCAGATCAACGATGGTCTGCGCCATCGCTCCGGCTGCCGCCAGCGATAACGCAAGCCCCAATATCCAACGCCTCATGGAAGCTCTCCTGTCTGAAAACGGCCGGCCGATGCTGCCGGCGCGCCATGTTTCTGGATACACCCCCCAGTATAGCCGGCAATGTACCCCGACGCGGTTTTCAGGCTCTGCGCCTGCGCAACCCGAGTGCGGAATGCCGGCGCGCGAAGTACCCGGTCTGCTTCTGCGCAACGGCGGGGATGAAGCGCCGCGCGGCTTCCGGCCACCGCCGGTCGCTACGCAGGTGAACCCGTGTCAGGCGGATCAGCCCGGCCGAACGGCCTTCGAGGGGATCGCGCCCCGCTGGAACCACCACACCGACAGCAGCGCCGCCAGCAGCGCGAGGAAGGCGGCGACGCCGCTGAACAGTGCGCCGACCTCGGTCTGCTGCCGCTCCATCGCGAGCTTCGCGTTCAGGTTCTGGTAGACGGTGCGCAGGTCGGCGGCGGTGCCCGCGTGGAAGTACTCGCCGCCGGTGGCCTTCGCGATCGCCTTAAGCGTTTCTTCGTCGAGCCGCACGTAGATCTGATAGTCCTCGAAGCCGATCGTCGTGCCCTGCAGCGTGCCGAAGCCGACGGTATAGACGCGCACGCCGCGGTCCGCGGCCAGCTTGGCGATGGCGATCGGATCCGGTCCCGTCGTGCGGCGTCCGTCCGAGAGCAGGATGATTACCCCCGACGTGTATGAGCCCGGCGCGACCGGCTCGCGCATCGGCCGCTCCGCTTCGCTCTTGCGCGCCGTGTCGAGTGAAACTCCGGCGTGCCGCATCGACATCGCGACCGACTCGAGGTCGAGCCCGTCGTCCGGGAACAGCATGCCGAGCGCGAGGATCAGGCCGCTACCGGTGGCGGTCGCGCGCTGCAGCTGGAAGCGATCGATGGCGGCCGTCATGTCGGCCTTGTTTTCGGTCGGCGTCTGCACGACAGCCGCGGTGCCCGCGAACGAGACGATGCCGAGCCGCACGGTCGGCGGCAGTTCGTCGATGAAGGCTTTCGCGGCGTTCTGTGCCGCGACGAGGCGATTCGGCTCGACGTCGGTAGCCCGCATGCTGAGCGAGACGTCCATCGCCATCGCGATCGTCATGAACTGCGACGGCAGCACGACCGATGCCGAAGGCCGCGCTAGCGCGAAGATCGCGGCGGTCACCGCAAGAAGCAGCAGCAGCGGCGGTATGTGACGACGGATGCGATGGCCGGGACCGAGCGCCTCACGCACCAGCGTCAGGCTGGCGTAGCGCACGGCCAGCCGTTTGCGACGCCGCAGCACGGCGACGTACGCGGCGACCAGGGCCGGAACCAGCAGCAGGAGCCAGAGCATCTCCGGCCACAGGAAACGCATCGACGGTCCTCGCAGAACCTTTTGTCGGGAGCCCGGCCCAAGGAAGGTGCGCCGAGCCAGCGCAATCACTCTATCACTGACCGTTGCGATGGCCGAAAGTGCAGTCGATGTACGGGGGGCTACTACGACGAAGGTCATACCGTGAGGGCGTTAGCCGGCCGCACCATGACGGGTCACGCCGCGCCGTACCCCCTGGCGCCGCGCGGGCTTGCGGGTTTTGGCCTCAGTTCGAACCCCTGCAACGCAGGCGACGTGATACCTTTTTTCCCGTGGCGGCTCCGGACGGACGAAGACACGCATGAAGAAGTCGGCGCTGTATAGCAGTGCGCACCGACGCGGCACGCGCGGCGCCGTTGACCCTGCGTCCGGTCCGGGCGCTGAAGTGGCACCCGCCGCTGGCAAAGTGACTCCGCCTTCCGCGACGCATGACGCGGTGCCTGGGGCGGTTCCGGCGCGCTCCCAGGGCGTAACGCGCTTCCTGCGGCGGCACGATCGCTCGCTGATCTTCCTGGCCGGACTCGGCTGTGCGCTGGCGCTCTTCGTGGCGCGCGATGCCTCCCGCCCCAAGGCCGTGGCGCTGACCCAGGAGCACATCGACAAGGCCGTGCTGCACACGCTGGAGAACAAGACGCTGCCGTCGCGCGCGGCCAAGGCGGCAGACGCGGTGATGCAGTCGATCGTGCGCGTGCAGGGCTACAACGGCGAGGAGAATGACGAGCCCGGTTCCGGCGTGCAGATGGAGGGCGTCGGATCGGGCGTGGTGATCGTCGACAACGGCGTCATCCTGACCAACCTGCACGTCGTCGCCGGCGCCAAGCGTGTGACGGTGAAGTTCTACGACGGCAGCGAGTCCGAGGTTGAAATGGTGCGCGCGTATCCGGAGAACGATCTCGCCGTCATCAAGGCGAAGAAGGTGCCGGACGACCTGGAGTCCGCCACGCTGGGCTCAACGGCCAACCTGCGTCCGGGCGACGAAGTGGTGGCGGTCGGCTTTCCGTTCGGCATCGGGCCGTCGACCTCGGCCGGTGTCGTGTCCGGGCTCGATCGCAGCTTCCGTTCGCCCGAGGGCAAGCAGGTGATGACGGGCCTGATCCAGTTCGACGCCGCCGCCAATCCCGGCAACTCCGGCGGGCCGCTGGTCACGATGGATGGCGAAGTCATCGGCATCGTGACGGCGATCCTCAACCCGACGCCGGCGCGCACCTTCATCGGCATCGGCTTTGCGGCAACGATCGAGAGTGCGGGGGGAGCGGTGGGGATTCCACCTTTCTAGGCGCGCAAAAGTTCACCCCTACTTTTGCGCGGAAGAGTTAGAAAAAATCGCTGGCGGAGCCAGTCGATTTTTTTCATCACAAGGGCAGGCAAAGGCAGCGACGAAGGGTAACCATGAGCGAGATGATCAAGGCGAAAGAGACTGGCGACCTGATGCAGCGCGTGCTGTATGAAGTCAAGCGCATCGTCGTCGGGCAGGACCACTTTCTCGAGCGAGTGCTGGTCGCAATACTTGCGCAGGGGCACCTGCTGGTTGAAGGCGTGCCGGGGCTGGCAAAGACGCTGACGGTCAACACGCTGGCGAAGACGATCCGCGGGACATTCAAGCGCATCCAGTTCACGCCGGACCTGCTGCCGGCCGATCTCGTCGGCACGCGCATGTACAACCAGAAGTCAGGCGAGTTCTCCACCGTGCTGGGTCCGGTGTTCGCCAACCTGCTGCTCGCCGACGAGATCAACCGTGCGCCGGCCAAGGTGCAGAGCGCGCTGCTCGAGGTGATGCAGGAGCGCCAGGTCACGATCGCCGGCGAGTCGCACAAGGTGCCGGAGCCGTTCCTCGTGATGGCCACGCAGAACCCGATCGAGACCGAGGGCACCTATCCGCTGCCCGAGGCGCAGGTCGACCGTTTCATGATGAAGGTGCTGGTCGGCTATCCCGAACGAGGAAGAGGAGTTCGTCATCGTCGAGCGCGTGACCGGGGCCGCGACTGCAGTCTCGGCGGTGTGCACGACGCAGCAGCTCTCCGAACTGCAGCAGCAATGTCGCAAGATCTACGTCGATCCGAACCTGATCCAATACGCCGTCAAGCTCGTCGCCGCAACGCGCCGCCCCGAGCAGTACGGGCTGAAGGACCTCGACCGTTACCTGACATTCGGGGCGAGCCCGCGCGCGACGATCAACATGATCGAGGGCGCGCGTGCGCTGGCCTTCCTGCGCGGGCGCGGCTACGTGCTGCCCGAGGACGTCGTCGACCTCGTGCCTGACGTGCTGCGGCACCGTTTGGTGCTGAGTTACGAGGCGCTGTCGGACGGGCAGACCGCCGATGCGCTGATCATGCGTGTCCTGAAAACCATTCAGGCGCCGGAAGCGCCGCTCGAAAGCCATGTTCGGGTGGCGGCGGGCGCCTAAACAGCCTGCGGTCGCCGGCACGGTTGCGCCCGGCGTCGACGCGGCGGCCAACGAGGCCGTCGTGGAAGGCGCGCGTGCGCGCGGTCGCAGCGATCCGGAGCGGATGCTGCGCCGGCTCGAGTGGACGGTGCTGCGCCGGCTCGATGGCTTGCTGCAGGGCGACTACCGGACGCTGTTCCGCGGCTTCGGCCTCGACCTCGCCGACCTGCGCGAATACCAGTTGCACGACGACGTGCGCTACATCGACTGGAACGTCACCGCTCGGCTCGCGACGCCGCACGTGCGCGAGTTCCAGGAGGATCGCGAGGTCGCCGCCTGGTTCCTGCTCGACCTTTCGGCGTCGGTCGACTTCGGCTCGGGTGACGTGCGCAAGCGCATGCTGTCGACCGAGCTGGTCGCGGTGCTGGCGCGGCTCTTCACGCGCTACGGCAACCGGATCGGGGCGGTGCTGCATGCCGAGGGCGTCGACGCAGTCATTCCCGCACGCAACGGTCGCCGCCACGTGCTGCATGTGCTCGATCGCATCGGTCTCGTTGCTGCGCCGGCTCGCCGCGCGGCCGGACGGCTGACCGACCTCTCGCAGTTGCTGGCCTACGCCCAGCCGGTCATCAAGCGGCGCTCGGTTGTGTTCGTTGTCTCGGATTTCATCAGCGCGCCCGGCTGGGGACGACGGCTCGCACAGCTCGCACGACGGCACGAGGTGGTCGCGGTGCGGCTCTATGACCCGCTCGAGGTCGAGCTGCCCGACCTCGGACTCATCGTGATGCAGGATGCCGAGACCGGCGAGCAGCTCACCGTCGACACGCACGATCGCGCGTTCCGCCGCCGCTTTACCGAGGCCGCCGCGCGGCGCGAGGCCGAGTTGCGTGCCGGGCTCGCGGAAGCGGGCGTGGACTGCCTCGAACTCGCGACCGACGAGCCGCTCGACGCCGCACTGCTGCGCTTCACGCAGTTGCGCAAGCGGCGCAGCCAGCTCGCCGCCGGTGGCGTGCCGGCGATCGTGGCCCGGCGGCAACTGCGCTGAATCCGATGGGTGAGAGCTACGCCCTCACGTTCCTGTGGCCGCGGCTGCTGTGGCTGCTGCTGGCGCTGCCGTTCGCGGTAGCGATCTACTACGCAGTACTCGGCTGGCGCCGACGCGCCGCCTCGCGCTACGCCAGTCTCGCGCCGATCGACACCGCCGGCGACAGTCGCTGGCGTCGCCTCGTGCCGCCGCTGTTGTGGCTCGCTGGACTCGCGACCCTGCTGCTCGCGGTGGCGCGGCCGCAGGCGACGCTGACGCTGCCGTCGCGCATCGACACGGTGATCCTCGCGGTCGACATGTCGGGCAGCATGAAAGCCACCGATGTCGCGCCGACCCGAATGGCGGCCGCGCGCGACGCGGCCAAGTCGTTCGTCGACGAACAGCCGGACCACGTGCGCATCGGCGTCATCGGCATCGCCGCGGCGGCGGCCGTCATGCAATCGCCTACCAACAAGCGCGAGGACATCCTGGCGGCGATCGAACGGCTCGAGCCGCAACGCGGCACCGCGCTCGGCAGCGGCCTCGTCATCGCGCTCGACACCGCGCTGCCCGGCGCGCGCATCGATGTCGACGGCTTCATCAATCCACGCAAGGACCGGCCGCCGCCGATCGACAAGGCCAAGGACGACGACGCGAAGTCCATCGCGCCGGGAGAGAACACCTCGGCCGCCATCGTCCTGCTCAGTGATGGCCAGAGCAACGTCGGGCCCGATCCGCAGAAGGCCGCCGATCTCGCAGCCAGGCACGGCGTACGGATCTACACGGTGGGGCTGGGAACGCCGGAGGGTACCGTCGTCAAGGTCGATGGCTGGTCGATGCGGACCCGGCTCGACGAAGACGCGTTGCAGAAGATCGCCTCGACGACGATGGGCGAGTACTTCCGCGCGCCCAATGGGGCCGAGCTGAAGAAGATCTACCGCGCACTCGGTTCGAAGCTCGCCTTCGAGAAGCAGCGGCCGACGGAAGTGACGGCGGTATTTGCGGGCCTCGGCGCGTTGCTCGCGGTGGCGGCGGCCCTGCTGTCGCTGCTGTGGTTCAACCGTATCCTGTAGCAGTGAGGTTGGCAGTGCGCGGGAGCCGTCGCGCGGCCCCATTCCGTGAGCCACTAGACTTTCTGCCGTGCTCGCGCATTGCGCGCATTGACATCCTCAGCCAACGAAAGAAGCCATGGTGAAGTTCGGCATCGGACAGGCCATCACGCGGCGCGAGGACGACCGGCTGCTGACCGGACAGGGCCGCTTCGTCGATGATGTCCAGCGGCCCGGTGCGCTGCACGCGATGTTCGTGCGGTCGCCGCACGCGCATGCGCGGATCGGCGCGTTCGACACCGCAGAGGCGCGCGCGGTCGACGGCGTGGTGGCGATCCTGACCGGTGCCGACCTGCAGGCCGATGGCGTTGCGCCGTTTCCCGCCAATCCGCCCTGAAGCCCGCCGCCGGCAAGCCGGCGACCACCGCGCCGTTTCATGCGCTGGCCGTCGACTCGGTGCGTTTCGTCGGCCAGCCGGTCGCCGTCGTGCTCGCGACCTCACGCGCACGCGCGGAGCGTGCGGCGAACCTGGTGCTGGTCGACTACGACCCGTTGCCGGCGGTCGCGGGCCTCGACGCCGCGCTCGCGTCGGGACGCGCCGCTCGTGTGGCCGGACGCCCCGGGCAACGTCGCCGGTAGCGCGAGCTACGGCGACCGTGACGCCTGCGACAGCGCGTTCGCGGCGGCGGCGCATGTCACGCGCCTGCGCGTCGACAACCAGCGGCTGGCGCCGGTCACGCTCGAGCCGCGCGGCTGCCTCGCCGAGTTCGATGCCGCGTCGGGGCGGCTCACGTTCCATGCGAGCTCGCAGAACCCGGCTGGCTACCAGGGCACGCTGGCCAAGCTGCTGAACCTTGCGCCGGAAAACGTGCGCGTCGTCGTCGGCGATGTCGGCGGCGGTTTCGGCATGAAGGCGCTGGTGCATCCGGAGGATGTGGTCTGCGCGCATGCGGCGCGCAAGCTCGGCCGGCCGGTGAAGTGGCGCTCCACCAGGCTCGAGGAATTCCAGGCGTCGAGCCATGGGCGCGACCAGCGCGCCGAGGCCGAACTCGCGTTCGATCGCGATGCGCGCATCGTCGGCCTGCGCATCCGCATCACGGGTTCGATCGGCGCCTACGGCCATGGCGCGGGTTCGATCATCCACCTCGCGATCGGGCCGAAGATCTCGCCCGGCGTCTATCACGTGCCCGCCATCGACCTGCAATCGCAGGCGGTGCTGACGAACACCAACGTGATCGGCGCCTATCGCGGCGCCGGGCGGCCCGAGGCGATCTATCTGATCGAACGGCTGATGGACCGCGCGGCGGCCGAGCTGAAGCTCGATCCCGCCGAGCTGCGCCGGCGCAACCTGGTGCGGCCGGAGCAGATGCCCTATCGCAACGCGATGGGCGAAACGTTCGACAGCGGTGATTTCCCCGGCCTGCTGGAAAAGGCGCTGAAGGCGGCGGACTGGGCCGGCTACGCGGCGCGCAGGAATGCCTCGGAAGCCAAGGGCCGGTTGCGCGGCCGCGCGGTGTCGACCTTCCTCGAATGGACCGGTGTCGTGCACGAGGAAACGGTGCGGCTGCACGTCGAAGGCGACGGCCGTGTGCGCGTCTTCACCGCGATGCAGGCGATGGGCCAGGGCATCGAGACGAGCTATGTGCAGATCCTCGCCGAGACGCTGCAGCTCGATCCCGACCGCATCGAGATCGTGCAGGGCGACAGCGACGTTGCGCAGGGCATCGGCAGCATGGGCAGCCGCTCGCTGTACATCGGCGGTTCGGCGATGCAGACGGCCTCGAACGACGCCATCGACAAGGGACGCGAACTCGCGTCGAAAGCGCTCGAGGCGCCGGCCGCCGACCTCGTCTATGCGCGAAGGGCGCTTCAAGGTCGTCGGCACCGACCTCGGCATCGACCTCACCGCGCTGGCGCAGCAGCAGCCCGAGCGGCGCATCGCGGTCACCACCGTGCAGAAGGTCGGCGGGCCCTCGTGGCCCAACGGCTGCCATGTCTGCGAAGTCGAGATCGAGCCCGAGACCGGGCACGTCGAGATCGTGCGCTACATGACCTATGACGACGTCGGCCGTGTCATCAATCCGCTGATCGTCGCCGGCCAGGTCCATGGCGGCATCGCGCAGGCGGTCGGCCAGGCGCTGCACGAGCAGGTGGTCTACGACGCCGAAGGGCAGCTGCTGACCGGCTCCTTCATGGACTACGGCATCCCGCGTGCTGACGACCTGCCGGACTTCGAACACCCACACCGACGAAACGCAGCCCTGCAAGATCAACCCGCTCGGCGCCAAGGGCGTCGGCGAGCTCGGCACGGTCGGCGCCACGCCGACCGTCATCAACGCGATCGTCGACGCACTGCGCCCGCTCGGCGTGGACCGACATCGCGATGCCGGCCACGCCCGAGCGCGTCTGGCGGGCGATCCGCGACGCGCACAAAGCCGTGTAGCTGGCGCAGGGTCTTCTATGGACGCGTTGCCTCGCTCTGTATAACGTCCCGGTAACGCGCACGCCCAACGATCGCTCCGTCGATTTCGCCGACGGGGCCGAGCGTGCGCGATCTGGGGATCCGCTCATCGACTGCAGCATTCGTGCTGCAGAGCTGGCTGCATCCCGCGGAGCTGGCCGTGCACGACCTTTCGGCAACGGCGGTGATCCACCTGCGCCTGCTGGCGGTGCCGGCACTGGTGCGGGACAACGGCGCGCCGATTGCGCTCGAACGCAAGGATGCCGCGCTGCTGGCACTGCTGGCAGTCGACGGACCCACACCGCGCGCCCGCGCCGCCGCGATGCTGTGGCCCGATTCGGAGCCGCAGAAAGCCCGCAACAGCCTGCGCCAGCGACTGTTCCGCCTGCGGCGCAGTGCGGGGTGCGATGTCGTCGTCGAAGACTCGGCGCTCGCGCTCGCCGACGGCATCGATCACGATCTCACCGCGCTGCCGGCGCGGCTGGCGAGTGATCCCTCGGCGGCCGCCGGCGAGTTGCTCGGCGCGTTCGGCTACGAAGACTGCGAAGAATTCGATGACTGGGTCCGCAGCGCGCGCGAGCGCGTCCGCGTCCTGCGCCGCGATGCGATCGCCGCCGCGCTGGCGCAGGAGGAAGCGGGCGGACATCTCGCCCGCGCGCTGATCTACGCCGAGCGGCTGGTCGCCGAAGATCCGCTGTCCGAGCAGGCGCACCGGCTGCTGATGCGGCTGCACTACCGGCGCGGCGATCGCGCCGCGGCGCTGGCCGCCTACGCACGCTGCAAGCAGTTGCTCGGGCGCGAACTTGCAAGCGGAGCCCAGCATCGAAACGCGCGAACTCGCGCAACTGATCGAGCGCTCCGGCGCGTTGCCCGGTAGCGTGTCGCGGCCCGTGCCGCCGGCGATTGCGCGCCCGCCGCAACTGGTCGGGCGCGAGGGCCAGTGGCGGGCGCTGGAAGACGCGCTGGCAGCAGAGCTCGCCCGGTGATGCTGATCGGCGATGCGGGCATGGGCAAGACACGGCTGCTCGGCGACTTCGCGCAGGCGCACGGCACTCCATGCATCGGCGCGCGCCCGGGCGACGAGCGCGTGCCCTATGCGCTGCTCGCGCGCTTGCTGCGAGCGGTGCTGGGGCCGGGAGCCGACGCCGTGTCAGCTCTGCAGCTCTTGCCGCTCGATGATCAGGTGCGATCGGAGCTGGCGCGCGTACTGCCGGAACTCGGCGCCGCACCCGCAGGCACGATGAACGACGCGCGCTTCCGCCAGGCGGTCATGGTGGCGCTGGGTGCGCGGCGGGCCGCGGGCCTCGCCGGGCTGGCCCTGGATGATCTGCATTTCGCCGACCCGGCCTCGCTCGAACTGCTGCCGCTGCTCGCCAGCGGAGTTTCGTCTCGCTCTGGCGGTGCGCGGAGCGGAGACGCCGGTCGCGCTGGCCGCATGGCAGGGTGTCGAAGGCGGTGTCGGCGCTCGTCGAATTGACGCTGCCGCCACTCAGCGAAGCGGACGTGCGGCAGCTGCTGGATTCGCTGGCGCTCGAGGGAATCGATTCCGCGCGGCTCGCCGCGCCGCTCGCCCGGCACACGGGCGGCAATCCGTACTTCGTCCTCGAGACCCTCGGCGCGCTCGTCGCGCAGCCCGGCAGCGACGGCGACCGCCTGCCGACCGCGCCGACGGTCGGCGCGCTGATCGAACGTCGCCTGGCACAGCTCAGCCCGGCCGCGCTGCGACTGGCGCGAGTCGCGGCGCTGGCCGGAGCCGATTTCTCGGCGGCTCTGGCCGCACATGCCCTGCAGTCTCACCCGTTGGACCTGACGGAAGCCTGGGTCGAACTCGAACGCGCTCACGTGCTGCGCGGCGACGGCTTCGTGCACGACCTGGTGCGTGACGTGGCGGCGCGCGCGGTCCCGGGCGCCATTGCCGAACTGCTGCATCGCGGGATCGCCGAATATCTCGAAGCGCATTCGGCCGCGCCGGCGCGGATCGCACAGCACTACGCCGAGGCCGGTGCGTGGCAGCAGTCGGCGAACTTTCACCTGCGCGCGGCGAGCGATGCGCGGCAGGCCTCGCGACGCGCCGAGGAAGTCGAGCACCGCGAATCTGCAGTGGCCTGCTTCGACCGCGCCGGTGACGCGGAGGCGGCGTTCGAGGCGCGCTGTGGCAGTGTCGAAAGCCTGATCCTGGTGCGCGGCGTCGAGCATGCGCAGCTGGTGATCGAGGGCATGCTCGGCGCGGCGCGCAACGACGACCAGCGGGCCGCCGCGTTGACGGCGCGCGCGACGGCGGCGCTAATGGCGGGCGATCACGTCACCGGCGTCGCCAGCGCGCGCGAAGCGCTGACACTGGCCGACGCCCTCGGATTGCGCTGGCAGCGCTTCGAGGCGGCGCGGCTGCTCGCGGTCGGCCTGTCGCAGCAGGGTAGGACCGACGAGGCGGAGGCTGTGCTGGCGCCGTTCGAATCCGTCGGTGATGGCCGAAGGCTCGGTTGAGCAGCGCGGCCACTACTGGTCCGACATGGCCTACGTGCTGAACTCGGCGCGCCGCTTGCGGCGCACGGCCGACGCCCTGGCGCGCGCGATCGAATGCGCACGCGAGCAGGGCGATCTCGCCGAACTCGCGATGCTGACGACCAACCTCGCGACCGTTCACGGCAACCTCGGTCATATCGACCGAGCCTACGAGCTTGCGCTACGAGCGCGCGCCCTGCAGGTCGACCTGGGTGCGACCGGAGGGCCGATCGGCGGCGTCATCGAGGCCCACGTGGGCCTTTATGGAGTGGCGCTCGGGCACTACGGCAGCGCGTTGCAGGCATTCGACCGGGCGCTCGACTGCTTTCGGCGCGACGGGCAAACCCTGTGGGTGGCGGTCTGCAGCAACAACCTGGCGATGACACTGATCGACCTGGGCCAATTTTCACGCGCGCGCAAGGCGCTCGACTACGAAACCCCGACGGTCAAGCACGTTGTCGCGCGCGGTGCGCTGCTGGCCGCACGCCTCGCGCGGCTGCTGGGATCATCGCCGGCGGCCGACCTGCAGCGTGCGATCGACGAGCTGGCGCGCGGCGATGACTACTACGTCGGGGCGCTGCTCGCGCTCGAGCGCGCCGAAGTGGTCGACGCTTCCGAGGCGCTCGACCTGTGCGATGCCGTGCAGCGCGCCGCCGGTGCGCGCGAGTACGGCGGCATCGCGCTGAAGGCACGGCTGCTGGCGGCGCGCGCCGCCCTGCGGGCGGGCGACCCGGCGTCGGCTGCGGAGCGCTGGGATGAGCTCGAACCGCTGCTCCTGACGCAGCAGGCGACCGACCTCTACCCAGCGACCGCCGCGGCGATCGGGCGCGAGATCTGTCTGGCGCGCCGCGAGGCCGATCGTGCGGCGGCGTGGCTGGCCCGAGGGGTCGAATGGATCCAAGAAACTGCCCTGCCGCAGGTCCCGGAGGCGTACCGTGACAGTTTTCTGAACCGCAATCCCGTCAACCGCGCCTTGCTGGCAGCCGCCAGCCGAGCGCGGTAACGGCCCGGTAACGCCTTCCTAGCTACGGTGCATTCCAGCAAGACTGCACGGCAGCGAGGGGTGAGCGGCGCGGCTCACAGAGGTTCGCAACAAGTGTTCGTGTGACCGAGTCGCAGGCTAGTTGAGAAACGATCTACCAGCGGGAGGTTGACCATGCAGATGATCCGTGCGAAAGCCAATGAGACCCCAGAGTCGCGCCCAATTTGCCCATACGCCAAGCTGCTGCTTCCGCTGCTGATCAGCGTCGGGGCTGCCGCCTACGGGACCACGAGTCTGGCCCAGCAAACGCCGCAGCCGGGCGGCGGTCACGCGACCCAGGCACAGGGCGCCGCGGCGGGCGGATCGAGTACCGAAGCCAACAGCCAGCTCGAGAGCTGCTCCGAAACGCTGGGGACGATCAGCATCGACGAGCAGACCAACGCGGGCTGGTATTCCGCCTATCAGAGCCAGTACAAGATGGGTTCGACGGTCCCCGCGTTGCGCCTGATCATCCAGCAGTCCAACTGCTTCGTCATCGTCGACCGCGGGCGTGGCCTGGCCGCGCGCAACCGCGAGATGGCGCTGATGCGCGGCGAAGAAGGTCGCGCCGGCAGCAACGTAGGCACGGGACAGATCGCTGCCGCCGACTACACGATGATTCCGGAAGTCATCCTGTCCGACCGCGGCGGTACGCGCGCCGGCGGTGGCCTGGGCGGGCTGCTCGGCCGCACCGGAGCCGGGGCGGTCGTCGGCGCCCTCGCGGGAGGGATATCGACCAACGAGGCGGGAGCGATCCTGACCCTGGTCGACAACCGCTCGACCGTGCAGCTCGCGGCCGCGGAAGGCTACTCGAAGAACGTCGATTTCGCCGGGATGGGTGCCATCTTCGGTGGCGCAGGCGGTGGCGGTGCGGGTGCCTACACCAGCACGCCGCAAGGCAAGGTCATCTTTGCGGCATTTACCGACTCGTACAACAAGATGGTGCGGGCGCTTGCGCAACTACAAGGCGCAGACCGTCCGCGGCGGCCTTGGAACCGGTGGCCGGCTCGGCGTCCAGGGCGGCAGCACGGACGCGTCGCGCGAAGTCGAATCCAAGCCGCGGCAGTGAGGCGGTAATGAGCGCGCGCATTCCGTACGTTCGCAACCTCGGTCCGCTCTTCCTCGGGTGCGCGCTGCTCGCCGCGCACCCGGGTGCGTCGGCGGAATACTTCAGCCTCTACCTCAAGTGCGAGGGCGAAGTCACGTCGGGGGCCGGCAAGAACCGCGCGCATCTCGATGTCGCGATGCGCGATAACAACCAGTCGGCCGTGATCCAGCGCTCGAACATCCTGCCGGTCGGCGAGAAGATGAAGTACGAGGTCTCGCCGGCCACCTACAGCATGACCTACCGCTCGCCCAAGGCCCGCACACAGCTCTATTACGACTGGATGCGCGGCCAGCTGTTCGCGTGGGACCCCAGCCTGCAGCGACTTGCCTACATACGACTGTCGATCGACCGTCAGAACGGCAACCTGGAAGGCGACTTCCGCAACAGCGACGACACCATCCTCGCCCGCTTCGGCATGCGCTGCGAGAAAGTCGACCCGTCGGCGCTGCCGGCGCCGAAGTTCTGAGAAGCGCGAAGCCCGGGCTGGGCCAGATCTGCCGGTGCAACCGGCAGATCGTTCAACGAGGAGCGCGTCATGAGACGACTGCTGCAAAGTTGTGCCCTTGTCGCCGTGATTGGCGCCGCGGCGGTGTCGGTATCGGCACAGGGCAGCGCTGCCGCCAATGCACAGAAGACGTTCAAGGGTTACTCACTGACCGAGCTGAGCGCCGCCGGCCTGCTGTACGACCCGAAAGCAAAGGCCGCCTACTACAAGGCGCTCGGGCCGCTCTCAAAGGAGCCGTGGCTGGCCAAGCTCGACGGCCCGAGCAGCGAGAACAAGGCGGTCAAGGCGGCCGGTGCCGACTTCGTCAAGATCGCGACGTGCAAGAACCACGATTGTTACGACAACACCGTGGTGCTGCTGTGGGCCGCACCCGACGTCATCTACGGCAAGGTCAACCAGCGCGGCAAGTCGACGTTGATTGGCTCTCCACCGCCGGCCGTTGCTGCCGAGCTGGAGAAACTGTGGAAGTCGGAGTTTCGCTCGCAGCCGAAGTAAGCGTCATCAGTACGCTGGTGCGGATGACGGACACAAGGAGGCGATCATGCGCGTTGCACTTACCCCTTTCGTGTTGCTGATGATCGCGCTGTCCGCGGCCGGCAAGGCCGGCGCGGCAACGCTGGCCGATGTCGCGGCAGCGCTTGCGGCGCCAGCCGGTGCCGCTCAGGCCACCAACGACTGGACGGCGTTCACCAAGCTGGCCGGCGCCAAGTGGCAAGGCAAGGCGCCGGCCAAGGGCGGCAACAAGTACTACTGGAACGGCAAGGTGCCGATCGACGGCGTCGGCCCCGGCGGCATCAGCCTGGTCGGCGACAAGGTCGCGGTGCAGTCGGCCACCGTCGACTGGCCGCAGGACATCAAGCTCGCCAAGGTGCCAGAGCTGCTCGCGGCGCAGTTTCCGAAGGACACGAAGCTTGAGCAAGTCCGCGGCGCGTGCCCGGACGAGCGACTGAGTGGCTCGCGGATCTATCGCGCGACGCTGGCGGGCCGCAAGCCGCTGTACCTGCACATCCAGTTCGCGGCGGGCGACCGCGGCGGCAACACCTCCACGATCGAGATGGAGCCCCAACGCAACAAGGGCTGGATCTGCTGAAAACGGGTCGCCGTCCGTGGCGTCACGGAGAGCGGGTGCTGTTCATGCGTGTGAAGTTCCCTGCAGGCTATCGTTCCTTCGACGCCGCGTAACGCACTTCGCATTGCACGTTTGGAGGTGTCAGCATGAATGCGCATTCGCGACGGTGTGTGTTGATATCGCTTTCCGTGATCGTGATCTGCGGGGAGTCTGCGCTCGCACAAACGCAGCAACAGGATGAGGAACGACTGCGGCGGGAAGGCGTCGAGCGCACCGATGCGGCCGCGCGAGCGCAGGGCATGGAGCAGACGCGACAGCTGCAAGAACGCGAACGGCAGGAGGAGGAGCGGAGACGTTCGGAGTCGAACTCATCGACCGGTGGCGGCTATACGCCCTCACCATCGGGCGGCAGCAGCGCGGGCACTGGAGCCAGCCCTACCGATTTCAGGGCGCTAGGCAAAGAGCTGCTGCGCCTGCCGCCGCTGCCGGTCGAACGCAACGTGCTGCTGGGCAGCTGGCGGCTGGAAGGCGGCGGCCAGCAAGACGGGATCCTTGAGTTTGGCCTCACGGGGAGGGGCGCTACCCCTGGGCTCGGCGAGATGATGGGATTCATGAAGAGTATCGAATCCGGACAGCTGACCTGCGACATGTCATTCGGGAGCGGCATTACCTTTACGCCTACAACATTTTCGAGCGGTGGGGCCGCCGGCATCGTAGGTGGACCCGTCGCCTACCGCAGCCGGAAAAAACAAGTCATTGTGGCCATACCCGGCGACAGCCGCGCGAACCCGATGTTCTTCGAAATCGTGGGCCCGGATCGCATAAAGTCAGTGAACGTCGGCTGCCCGCTGGTGCGGGTCGGTGCGCCCGCGGCCAACGCCGCGGCGAACGCGACGACCGCGCCGGGCAACGCGCGCACGGGGGCCTCAGGTGCATCGGCGCCGCCGGCAACAGGCGCACGACCGCAAGTGGCCGCCGTCGCGCCTGCGCCGCCGCCGTCAACGCTGGCACGCCCGTCGCCGGAGGTCTGCCGCAACACGCTCCTCGACAAGCTCGGCGTCGTCGGCGTCAACCAGGTGCGGGCGATGTCAGACGTGCGTTTCAAGGACTGCCGATCGAAGGCAAGGTGCCGAACACGAACAACCTGCGCATCGACCTGCGCGGCAGTGCCTGCGACGACCCGCGCATCAAGGCGACGCTGTACGACTTCGACGCCAACGGCATGCTGCAGTCGATCACCTACGTCTGGGATCGCCCGCCCGGGCCGGCGCCGGCGCCGATCTTCCAGGAGCGTGTGACCAAGCTGTCGCGCTTCCACTCGCTGCCACCGCCGCAGTCGCCCGGTCGGCTGCAGGCCGACACCTCGCTGGGCCGCCTGATCCTGCAGGACATGCCGGAGCGCAATCTGCTGCTCGAGGCCTACAAGGCGAAGCAGTAGCCGCGCGAGTCGCTAGAGCCGCAACAGCTCTGCGCGCGCGTCGTTCATCAGGTTGGTGTTCCAGTTGATGTAGCTGCGGTGGATCGTGCGTCTGCCAGCCTCGTCCTTGAAGTCGAGGTTGATGCTGTCCTTGTACTTCAGCGAGTACTTGCCCGGCTCGTAGGTCAACTCCATCACCAGCGTGTGTGTGCGCACGACGAGTGTGAGGATCGTCTTGTCCGGTCCGGCGTCGGTGGCGGTCCAGCCGCGGCGCGCGCCGCCAACCGTGAAAGCGCGCTTGATTTCCTCGGCGGTTGCCGGCTTGCCGGAACCCGTGACCGCGGTGACGTTGTTCCATTCGATCAGGTCGGCCGCCGCGAGCGCGGGAGCCGGCGCAAAGGCCGCAAGCGCAAGTGCAAACATCAAGACCCAACTGCGGATTGCCAGTGACATAACACTCTCCTCTCGTTCCTGGTTGTTCGACTGGCGCACCGCTCCGGGCTTGCGATCCAGTCTTCTCCCTCGTAATTGTTCCGGAATCCTGTGGATCTTCAGCGTGTGACCAGCGTCCCGACGGAGCGGGATGCCGCAGGCCCGGGTAGTAAACTTGCACGCTGTTTCAGCTAGCCCACTTGATGCAGGACATGCAAACGCTCGACCTACTGCGCGACTATCTTTTCAGGAAGGCTTCGATCGATCCCGCCAAGGTCACGCCGGACGCGCGGCTGGAAGACATCGGCGTTGATTCCCTGATCCTGATCGATCTGATGTTTGAACTCGAGGAATCGCTGAACGTACGCGTGGTGGACGTGGACACGCGACCTGCAACCGTTTCTGAACTCACGCAACTCTTCGACTCGCTGGCGGCCGCACAGCTGAAGACCGGTACATGACCCGGCGTCGTGTGGCGGTGACGGGCCTCGGAATGATGGTTCCACTCGGCCCCGAACCGGGATCCGTGTTTGACCGGCTGATGGCGGGAGAGTCGGCCATCCGTCCCTTCACTCCTGATCCGGCGCTGCCCAAGGCGACGGCGCCGGTCCCCGCCGTGTACTGCGATGGGTTCGATTCCGAGGCAACGTTGGGTCGGGCGACGACACACCTGACCGACCGGTACTGCCCAGTTCGGCCTCGTCGCCGCGCTCGCGGCCTGGAAGGATGCCGGACTGGGGTGCAGTTCTCCTCCAGAAGAACGGCTCAATGGCGCGGTGTGCTGGGGCACGGCCCTCGGCGGAATCCGCTCGGTGGAGTCCACCTATTTCGACTTGCTCCAGCGTGGCCGCGCCCGCACCTCGCCGATGCTGATCGTCATGGCAATGAATAACGCGGCGGCAGCGCATATCGCAATGCGGCTCGGGCTGGGCGGGCCGGCGACGACCACCTCGGTCGCGTGCGCGTCGTCAGCCATTGCCATCGGTGAGGCCCTGCGGTTGATCCGCTCGGGTGAAGCGGACGTGGTCGTCGCCGGAGGTTCGGAGGCACCGCTGACGGCGGGCATTCTGCTGGCGTGGCACGCCATGCGAGTCCTTGCGCCGGGCGATGGCGCCGCTGCGGCCTCGGCCTGCAGGCCGTTCAGTGCGGACCGTGCCGGACTTGTTCTGGGCGAGGGCGGCGCCGCCCTGGTGCTGGAATCGTATGAGCACGCGCAGCAGCGGGGAGCCCGGATCTATGCCGAGCTGGCCGGCTACGGCGCGAGTTGCGATCACCATCATCTCGCGCAGCCACTGGCCGTCGGCCAGATGCGCGCCCTGCGGGCTGCGCTGAACAATGCCGAACTGGTCGCGGACGAACTCGATTACGTCAACGCACACGGGACCGGGACGGTCGAGGGCGATTCGGTCGAGATCGAGGCACTGCACGCGGTGTTTGGCGCCCATGCCGAATCTGTTGCGGTCAGCTCGACCAAGTCGATGCTCGGCCACATGCTCGGCGCCACCGGCGCGGTGGAAGCGGTAATCACCGTGCTGGCCCTCGCCCGGCAACAGGTGCCGCCAACTGCACATCTGGACCGGATCGACCCGGCTTGCGCAGGGGTGCGCCATGTCGCCGGCGTCGGCGAGGATCTGCGGATGCGTGCCGCGCTGTCCAGTTCGTTCGCGTTCGGCGGGTCCAACGCCGTGCTCGCATTCCGGCGCCATACGGCGACCGAGTAGACCACCGTCTCCCTCGACGCCACTGACAGCCATGCGAGCCCAGTCGATCGAGCCCCTGGTGTTGCCGCTTGATAGCGATGCGGCGCCGCCGGAGGAGGTGGGACGTTGGCTGGGCGGAGCGGTTTTTGGCGAGCGCGCAGTCGCGGGCCGGCAACTGGCCCGGCGCATCGGCGAGCGCGCGGCGGCGGCATGCGCCGTGGTCGACATGGTTCCGCTCGTTACGGCCGACGGTTTTGCTGAGCTCTGGCGCGTGTCCGGCGATGGGCCGGTGACGCAGGGACGCCATGGAACGAAGGGCGAGATCACGTGGTCGGCAGACGCGTCTTTGCTTTTCGCGCATCTGACGCTCGACGAGCAGGCCTTCGGCGACGGTGCGCACTGCGCGCTGGAGGCGACGGCGCACGCGGCCTACAGCAAGCTCTTCGACCTGCTGCAGCACACCGGATTCGGTCATCCGATCCGGTTCTGGAACTACCTGCCACGCATCAACGTCGACGAGGACGGTCTGGAGCGCTATCGCCACTTCAACGTCGGACGCCATGCCGCTTTCGTCGAGTCGAAGCGACACCCGGATGCGTCGCCGCCGGCGGCGTGCGCGCTGGGATGCAGCGGCACCGCCCTGACGGTCATGGTGCTGGCCGGGCGAGTCGCGCCGACAGCGATCGAGAACCCGCGGCAGGTCAGCGCCTTTCGCTACCCGCAGCAGTACGGCCCGCAATCGCCGACGTTCTCGCGCGCGGTGCTTTACCGCAACGATGCATTTGCGCTGCTGACGATCTCCGGGACTGCGAGCATCGTTGGGCACGAGACTCTCCATATCGGCGATGTCGCTGCGCAGGTTGACGAGTCACTGCGCAACGTGGAGGCGGTGGTCGAGGCGGCCAATCGCGCGGCGGGACAGCCGCTCTTCACCGTGGAAGCCCTGAAGATGAAGGCCTATGTGCGCAACGCGGCCGATGCCGCGGCGGTGCGACGGCAGTTGCAGCTGCGCCTGCCCGCGACGCCGGTTCCGCTGGTGCGCGCCGACATCTGCCGCGCGAACCTCTTGTTCGAGATCGAGGCCGCTGGCAGTGCGATGCTGCGGACGTCGGCATGACGCTCGGGGCCATGCGGCCAGGGCAGACGTGCCGTTGTGCCTGTGGAGCCCCCTGCGCCGACTGGCGGCGCTGAACCATGGCCGCGCTGAACGGGGCGATCGCGCCACCCTCGGGCCTCGAGCGCATCAAGAGGCGGCTGGCTTTGTTCTGGTGCGTGGGCCTGCTGGGGCTGGGCACGTTCCTCTGGACACCTGTGGCAGCGCTGCTGCGGCTGGTGCTGCCGCGGCAGCTCGGGCATCGAGTCGGTCGCGAAGTGGCCCGCCGATTCTTCGCGTTCTACCTGGCCAACCTGCGCGCCACCGGGTACGCGCGCCTCGACCTCGACGAACTCGCACCCCTCGCGACCCAGCGCGGCATCATCGTCGCCGCCAATCACCCGTCTCTGCTCGACGCGCTGTTGCTGCTGTCGCGACTGCCCGATGGCGTGCCGTTGATGAAGTCGGATCTGGAGCGCAGCGTGTTCTGGGGCGCGCCGGCGCACCTGGCGGGCTACATCAGCAACCGCAATATCATCGAAGCGGTGCGGGTGGCGCGCGAGCGGCTGCATGACGGTGCGCAACTGGTCATTTTCCCCGAAGGGACGCGCACCAGTCCCTGGCCGCTCGGGCCGCTGCGTGGCGCGATTGCGATCATTGCCCAGCGGGCGCAGGCGCCGGTGCAGACGGTGATCATCGAAACCGACTCATGTGTTTCTCTCGAAGGGATGGCCGCTGTGGAAGGTGCCGCCGCTGCCACTGCATATCCGCGTACGCCTCGGCCGACGCTTCGAGCCGCCGCCCGATGCCGGCCGGTTCATGGTTGAACTGCGCGAACACTTCGAGCAGGAACTGGCGCGCGCCGCACTGCGGCCACCGGTCAGTGAGCGTTCCGAATGAACATGAACCCGTCGACCAGCCATCTCGTGCTGATCCCCAGCTACAACAGCGGCGCACTGGTGCTGCGCACCGTGCGTGAAGCGCTGGCACAGTGGGCGCCGGTGTGGGTCGTGGTCGACGGCAGCACCGACGGGACCGATGCGCAGCTGCTCGCGCTGACCGCCACGGAGCCGCACCTGCGGGTGCTGGTGCTCCCCGTCAATCGCGGCAAGGGGGCGGCTGTGCTGCATGGACTGGAGATTGCACGGCGTGAGGGCTATACGCATGCGCTGACGATGGACGCGGACGGCCAGCATCCGGCCGGTCACATCGGAGCTTTCATGGCGGCGTCGCAGCGCGTACCCGAGGCGATGGTGCTCGGCGTGCCGCAGTTCGATGCCAGTGCCCCGGCGTTGCGTCGCCGCGGCCGCCGCATCTCGAACTGGTGGGCCAACCTGGAGACGCTCGGCGCCGGCGTGCAGGATTCGCTGTTCGGCTTCCGCGTTTATCCGATCGGACCGCTCGTCGACGTCATGCAATCGCGTCGCTGGATGCGCCGCTTCGATTTCGACCCTGAAGCCGCGGTGCGCCTTGCCTGGGCCGGTGTGCCGCCGCTGAACCTGCCGGCGCCGGTGCGCTACCTGACCGCCGCCGAAGGCGGTGTCTCGCATTTCAACTACCTGCGCGACAACGTGCTGCTGACCGGTATGCATATACGGCTGATGGTCGAATTCGTCCTGCGCCTTCCGCTGCTGCTGCTGCGACGGCGTCAACCCCTGAGCGTGAATCCCGAATGACAACGCCCGCACATACCGATGACGTGGTGCATGCCCCGCACCAGCCGCTGACCGACTATTACCCCGACGAGTCTGCGCGCGCGGGATTCGTGCGCGGCATGTTCGACAGCACGGCGGGCACCTACGACCGGATCGAGCGCATTCTCGCCTTCGGCAGCGGCGTCTGGTATCGCGGCCAGGCGCTGCGCCGGGCCGGTCTCGTGGAGGGTCAGCGCATCGTCGACGTCGGTATAGGTACCGGGCTGGTGGCGCGCGAGGCGGTCAAGATCATCGGTGCGTCGAACCTGCTGGTCGGCGTCGATCCGAGCCCGGGAATGCTCGAGCGCGCGCGTGCCGCGCTGCCCACCGAGGTGCAACTGGTCGAAGGGACAGCGGAGGCGATTCCGTTTCCGGACGCGAGCTTCGACTTTCTGTCGATGGGCTATGCGCTGCGCCACATCGGTGATCTGGCTGCGGCCTTCCACGAGTTCCACCGTGTACTAAAGCCCGGGGGGCGGCTCTGCCTGCTGGAGATCACGAAACCGGAAACGGCCGTTGGCCGCGCCCTGCTGAAGGTCTACATGCGCGGCATCGTGCCGACTCTCGCGCGGTTCGTCGGCGCGGGCGGCGACACCGTGCAACTGTGGCGCTACTACTGGGACACGATTGAGGCCTGTGCCCCGCCGGAACAGGTCGTTGCCACGCTGAGCGCTGCCGGCTTCGTCGACGCGCGCCGCTACATCGACCAGCGTCCGATGCCGATCTTCGCCGAGTTCCAGGCGCGTAAGCCCGCCTGACCAATGAGTGGCCTGTAACAGCCAATTCAGCAGTGCCTTGCGCGCCGGCGCGGCCGATCGCCTTGTCGCTCGCCTTGCGAATATGCGACGGCTATTCGACGCGGCTCGCTTCGCGCACTCGGCCCGCGCGGGCGCGCCTTTCACTCCCGAATCGACTGTTACAGGCCACTAGGGCAGCTTCAGCACCACGACCTCGTTTAGCATTTGCTCAATGTTCATGCGCGCGGCGGCTTCGTTGCCGATGCGCACGCGATCGACGAACGCATACGCCTTGTCGGACGGCACGGTGTACTGCGTGTGGATACCCCGCGCCCAGACCTTGCGGTTCGTAGCTGTCTCGATAAGTTGATACCCGACTTCCATCTCGACCCGCACGGTCATGCCCATCATTGGGCTGTCGAGCCGGCCGATGTACGCGAGCAGGCGGTAATCGGCCGGCAGCGCCGCGGGCACGCGCACAAAGGCGCCACTTTGTTCGATCGAGCGTCGCAGGGCCGTCGTGAAGTCCTCGTTGGAAATCTGCGGCACGTAGGTCGAGCTCGTTTGCCGTCCGCCGCTGACCTCCAGGATGACGGTTCCAGCGCTCTTGTGAGCGGCCGCAGCGGTCGTAGTCGCCATCGCCTCGGGCCGGCTCGGCGTCGCGCAGCCCGAAACAAGCGCACAGGCACAGCCCAGCAGAAGCAGGGATACCCAGTTCGCCATGGGCTCACCTCATTTCGGCCGCTTCAGCGCCGCCTGGAGCACTTCCTTCACCATTTCAGGCGGATCGAGGCGTTCGAGTGACGGCCGCATCGATTCGGCGCTGGCCATGATGTCGCTGCTCTTACCGTCGCGGACCTGGATGTTGAGACGAATCATGTACATCGTGATGTCCCACGCCCAGCGATCCTGGTACGTGATGATCGCGTCGACCGGTGCTGCCGGCTTGTCGGCCGTTCCTGCGGTCGCCGTGTAGCCCCATGCACTCAACTGCTTGACGAACAACTGCTCGATGCCGCGCTGGTCTGTCGGCAGCTTCTGCACGTAGAAGGTTTTCATGGTGCCGAGGTCGGTACCTGGAGCGTGCGAAACATTCTGTGTGGCGCAGCCGGCAAGAACGCCGAGCGCCGCCACGAGCAACCACAGACGAAGTCTTTGCATACAACCTCCCTTGTTATGCGAGGTACTGTCGCAACTCTCAGTCTCTGTGGCGTTTCCAGTCCTTCATTGAGCTGCGGCAAACCTTGCGCGTCGTGGACCGTCCGTTCGTGCTACGGCCGCGCGTTGAATCGGCGGTTCAGGGCACGATGCCGAGCGCGACGGTGTTGCGGACTTCGAGAAGGAGGCGCACGCCGACCGAAGGGCGCGCCGCGCGTCAGTACTGCGCTGAGCGGCTGCGCGTATCCGGGTCCTGGATGTAGACGGCCCCGGTCGGCGCCTCGCTCGACGCTTGCTTCACGTTGTTGCGGCGCCAGAGCCAGGTCCTGAAGGCCTGCGGCCAGATGCTGACGCACGAGGCGTAGTAGATGAACTTGAAGCCCAGCAGGCGCGGCCCCACCGGCGTGTCGCGGAACAGGTCGCCGGCCAGGATGGAGAGCAACGCCTCCTGCATGCGCCACACGTTGCGCGGATGCATGAAGATCTTGCGGATGGCCGGCGAGGTGATGCGGTAGATGAACCACGAGAACATCTTTGGGCCGTGGATCATCACCTTCTCGAAGCGGCGGAACTGCTTCTCGGCGGCCTTGAACTCGCCCTTGAGCCAGTGGTCGACCGCGGTGGCGCTCTCGAAGGCGCTGTTCATGGCCAGGTAGACGCCCGACGAGAACATCGGGTCGACGAAGGCAAAGGCGTCGCCGACCATCACGAAGCGGTCGCCGCGGCAGAACTTAGAGTCGTAGGCGTAGTTGCCGGTGCTGGTCGCCGGCTCGAGCAGTGTGGCGTCTTTCAGGCGCTCGGCAAGCTTGGGCGCGAGCGCGATGGTCTGCATCAGGAAGTCGCTCAAGCTTGCGCCCTTGCGGTACTCCTTGAAGTAGCCGGGGTGCGCCACCGCGCCCACACTGGTGGTGCCGTCGAGCAGCGGGATGAACCAGAACCAGCCGTGGTCGAACCAGTACAGCGTGATGCTGCCTTCCCACTTGCCCGGCGTGCGGCGGGCGTTGGCGAAATGGCCGAACAAGGCGGCGCTGGCGTGCTTGGGATTGCGCTGCTTGGCATCGAACTGGCTGGAGAGCAGCGTGTCGCGCCCGCTGGCGTCGACGACGAAGCGTGGCCGCCAGATCGTCTCGACTCCGTCTTCACCGGCCACCTTGACGATGGAGCGGCCATCGCCGGTCTTGCCCGCATCCATGTCGACATGCCTGACGCGCTGGCCTTCGAAGCTGCGCGCGCCCTGCCTGGCCGCGTGGCGGAACAGCAGTTCGTCGAATTGCGAACGCCGCACCTGCACGGCATAGGGGAAGGATTTGTCCATCGCCTCGGCAAAGCAGAAGCGGCTGGTGTGCTCGTGCCAGGGCGAGACGAACTCGGCGCCGTACTTGATGATGCCGATGCGCTCGACCTCGGCGCGCACACCCAGGCGATCGAACAGCGGCATGTTCATCGGCAGCAGCGATTCGCCGATGTGAAAGCGCGGGTGGTGTGCCTTCTCGAACAGCACCACATCGTGGCCTTTCCCGGCCAGAAGCGCCGCCACCGTCGAACCGCCGGGGCCGCCGCCGATGACGACGACGTCGGGTGAGGTTCCGGAAAACTGCTGCACTGCCATGGGGGTCATGTCTTGTTGATTCACTGCGAGAGAAGACTCGAAACTACCAACGCTTAAGTCTAACGAGTGCTGTCAGCGGCCCTCTCGCCGTGGAAACCGCCGTGCAGCTCGGTTCAGGCCGCGATACCGAGCGCGACGGTGATGCGGCCTTCGACAAGCAGGCGCGCGCCGGCGCGGATGCTGAAGGAATAGAGCACATGGCTCGCGTCACCGACCAGACGTTCGGCGCGAATCGCCAGATCGTCCGCGATGTCATCGAGGCGCACGGCATGTAATTCCACCGCCCGCATTGCGCCGATGTAGCCGGGTCGCGATGCCGGAGCGTCGGCGCCGCCGAGCAGCGCTCCATGCAGCGCCATCGCCTGCGCCGCGTATTCGATGCCGTGCACCGCGGACAACTGGCTGCGCGAGCGCAATGGATTGGCCGGATCGCGATGCGACCGCGCGCGGCAGTCGATCGATTCTGCATCCCATGCCACAACCTCGTGCAGCAGACACATGCGGCCGGCGTGCGGAATGCGCGAGGCGATCGCCGCGTGATCGAGCCGCCCCGCCATCACGCCGGGCACTCCACGTGCACCAGGAGCCGCGGTGGCGCGAGATAGTCCAGCACGATGCTTCGGGCGCGCCGCTGCGCCAACGCCGCCAGCAGCGGCAGCGCGCGCGCCGCCGGGTTGCCGGCACGCAGTGTTTCGAGCGCGGGGTTCGCGCAGCGTTCGACCGTCCCATCGCCCAGCGCGAGGCTCAGCTGCGCAATCGCCCGCTCGCTGCGTTCGGGGACCAGCACCAGCGCGACGGCGAACGCATCCGGTATCGGACGCTTCGCATGCAGAGGTTCCGGATAGCCCGTGTCGTAGGCGATCAGCATTCGAGGCTCGCGGCTGGCCTGTGACTGCACGATCGCTTCCAGCAGGCCCGCGGCAAAACTGGCATCGAAGGCGGCCAGGCTCGTCGATGCGGCCATTGCCTGTGCCGCGATGCTCCAGTAGCCGGCCGGTGCGTTGTGCACCGAGTTGTGGAAGCGTGTCGGCGAAATGAAGCGCTCGCTGCTCGCGAGGACCTCGCAGATCGCATGGCAATTGTCGCCGTCGCCACCCGAGGCCGAGAACACGGTGGCCAGCGTCGAGGGCGGACGACCCGCCGCCTCGCACGCAGCCGTTGCAGCGGCGAGAGCGACGCGAACAGCCGCACCGGTGCGACGGCGCTCGGCCGCGGGCAGCGCTGGCGGCACCGGTAGCGCACAACGTCCCGGCTCGTAATCGACCTCGCCACGCAGCACTGCAGCGGCCTGTGGCCAGTCGGCGAGCCCGGGCCCGATGAGCCCGATGCCCTCGACCCACGCGTTCAGTCTGCCGCGGGTTTCGCTCATGACGACCGGCCCAGCACGAGCGCGCAATTGCTGCCGCCGAAGCCGAACGAGTTGCTCAACACGTGGCGCAACGGTGCTGCTTCCGGCCGCAGCCGATAGCCCGGGAGCAGTTGCGCGTCGATCGTCCGCGTGCCGGCGCTGCCGGGTATCAGTCCGCGCTCCAGCGCGACGGCCGAGATCACCGCTTCGATCGCGCCGGCGGCGCCGAGCGCATGGCCGGTTGCGCCCTTCGTCGAACTGCAGGCGACCGCACGCCCGAACACGGCCGACACCGCCAGCGATTCGGCCGCATCGTTGGCCGGCGTCGCGGTGCCGTGCAGATTGATGTAGTCGATCGCGTCGGGCGCGAGTCGTGCATCCTGCAGCGCGGCCTGCATCGCCATTTTCGCGCCGAGTCCCTGCGGGTGTGGCGCCGACATGTGGTGCGCATCACTCGACTCGCCGACGCCGAGCAGGGCGACGCCGGCATCCCCGCGTGCCAGCAGCACGAATGCGGCCCCTTCGCCGATCGAGATGCCGTTGCGTTCGGGATCGAACGGTCGGCATGCGGTGGCTGACAACACCTCGAGCGAGTGAAAACCGTAAAGCGTCGTCAGGCACAGCGAGTCGACTCCGCCGACGACGGCGGCATCGATCAACCCGGCGTCGATCATGCGGCGGGCGTTGCCGAAGACCTTCGCGCCCGACGAGCACGCGGTGCATACGGCCGCAGCCGGTCCCGTCAGATCGAAGTACGAGCGCACGAATTCGACGACGGAGAAGCTGTTTTGCGAACGCCGGTAATCGAGCGCGGCGGGCAGTGCGCCGGTGGCCGGGTCACGGTGTCGATAGGCGATTTCAGTCTCGAGGATGCCTCCCGTGCTGGTGCCCAGGAAGACGCCGATGCGCGCAGCGCCATGACGCTCGCGCGCAGCGCGCACGGCGTCGGCGAATCCGTCCTGTTCGAGCGCGAGCTGCGCCAGCCGGTTGTTGCGGCATTCGAATGCGGCGAGATCGGCGCGCAGCAGCACGGCGTCGAGTCCCTCGACTTCGGCGACCATCGTGTCGAGCTGCACCGTTTCGAAGCGGCAGGGTGCCAGCGCCGAGCGCCGCTGCGCGAGCGCGTCGGCGAGCGCGTCGACGCCACGGCCCAGACCGGTGACGGCGGTATACGAAAGGAAGTGCAGCACGAACAGCCGGAGGAGAGGTGAGAGCGGCCCCTGCAGGGCCGAGTGCCGGCGATTATCCCGAAATCGAACCTGCGGCGGGGACGGGGTTCTAGGATGCCTTCCAGCGCGGACCGCGGCCCGCAAGGAACAGGCGCCAGAGCGCTCGCCAGGTCGGCCAGTCGTGCGCGCCGTCGACGAGCAGTCGTTGTTCACGGCGGCAGCGCTTCGCTGAGCAATTGCTGGCCCTCGGCGAAGCGGTCTTGCCGGCCGTAACCGATGACGATCTCCGGCCTGAGGTGCGGACCTTCGCCCAGCCAGCGCCAGACCCGGCGCTCGTCGTCAAACCGGGCCTCGCGCTCGCGCGCGGCCCACGCGGCGAGGCCACCCGCGGCGGGAATGTCGCTCCACACGGGACGCAGTCCCGGCCACGGCGCAATCGCGAACACGCCATCGATGAGATCGTCGTGCGCCTCGGCGCAGGCAAGTGCCGTCATGCCGCCGAGCGAAATGCCGACGATCCAGACCGGGCCGCCTGCGTCGGCGCGCAGCGGATGCAGTACCTGCTCGCGCAGCAGCGCGCCGATGCGATCGGCTGCATACATGTCGAACGGCACTTCGCTGCGCACGATCGTCGCCGCGACGCCATGCGCGTTCAACTCGTCGAAAAAACCTTCGCGCAGGAAGTCATCGGCAGTCGAGGCGGCCGGGGGCAGCAGTACCAGCGTCAGCGCGGGCTCGACCTGCGGCGGAGCCGACGCGATCGACGCGGATCGCCAGCCGCTCAGCTTCGTTCATGGTGTACGGCGGCTGCGCGAGCGCGGCCGAGAACAGGAACGCGAGGATGACCCCCGGCGCCACCGTGCTGCCGATCATGCCGAGCACGGGCACGCTGGAAAACGCGAGCACACCGAAGGTCAGGACGGTGGTGGCGGCGGCCACAGCGACCGACACCACCATGCGCGTCGCTTCCGATGCCGTGGAATCGGGGTCCGGTCGGCTGCGCCGGTCGAAGAGCAGCGAGTAGTTGGAGCCGACCGCGATCACCAGCAGTAGGCCGACGAGGTGCAGCAGCGTCAGTTGCACGCCGGCTGCGATCAATGCGCCGACGACGCAGAGCACCGCCGCCGCGAGCGGCAGCACGACGCGCGCCAGCCGCGACACGCTGCGCAGGCTCGCGGCCAGCAGCAGCATGATCGCGACGGCCGCCCCGCCGGATAGCCATGCCGCCTCGTGCAGGTAATCGGCGTACATCGTGTCGGTCGCAGCCTTCATGTCGAGCAGCAGCGGCGGTCGTCCGCCGGCATCGACGGCGGCCAGCGTCGCCCGCAGGGCCGCGACGTCGATCGGCCGGGACGCTGGTGCATGCAACGGCAGCAGTGCCAGCCAGGCGGGTTCGCCTGCGGCCGGGGCCTCGCGCTCGACCAGGAGCGACTGCAAGGCGAGCGCGAGCGAAGTGCCGGCCAACGACTCGGGCGTCAGCAGCGGGGCCCGCCGCGCGTGCTCGACATCCTCGACGAAACCCTGCAGTTTCTCCGGACGCAGCGGCAGCCCCTTGAGTGCCGCCTGCAGGCGCGACTGCAACTCGGCGGTGGGCGGCAACGCTGCCTGGCGCGCGCGCTGCGTCGTCTCGCTCGGCAGAAAATGCGTCGGCGTGTCGACGTGCGACAGAGTGCCCTGCTCGACCAGCGTGGCCAGTCGCGCCGCACTGGCTTCGGCGCCGCGCAGTGCCTCGTCGCGAGTCATGGCGGGCACCGCGACGATGTAGCGAACGTCGGGCGCGCCGAGGTCGGCGCGCAACGTCGCATCGAGTTGCCGTGCATCGAGCGACAGCGGACTCAACGCGGTCAGTTCGCGTTGCCAGAACCGGTCGGCCTTCCAGACAATGATCGCGGCGGCGGCGAGGCATGGCAGCCAGATCAAGCGTCGCCGGCGCGCGAGCCACCGCATGCCGGCTTCGAGCCGCGCGCCGACCGATGACAGGTCGCGCAGCCTGAATCCGCGCGGCACGAGCAATGGCAGGACGTAGCGTGTGGCAAGTGCGGCCGTGATCAGGCCGACGATGGCGAACAGGCCGAGCTGGGCCAGGCCCGGAAATCCGGACAGCAGCAGTACGCCGAAGCCGGCTATGGATGTCGCCATGCCGAGACGCAGGGTCGGCCAGAGACGCTGCGTCCAGGCGGCCGAGCGCGCCGGGTCGCGGCCGCCCTCGGCCTGCACGAACAGGTACACCGCGTAGTCCACGGCTTCACCGATCATCGTCACCCCGAAGGCGAGCGTGACGCCGTGCACATAGCCGAATCCTGCGCCGACAGCGGCGATGCCGGCGAGCACGCCACACGCCACCGGCACCAGACCGAGCAGCAGTGTGGGCACCGAGCGGTAGGCGAACCACAGCAGTGCGACGACGAGTACGGTGCCGAGCGAACTCAGGGCCGCGGCCTCGGTGATGATGCGGGTGCGCGATTCGGCGGCGAACACCGCCGGACCGGTCTTCAGCATGCGCAGTTGCGGTCGATTCAGCGCGACAAAACGTTCATCCAGCGTCGCCAGCGCGCGTTGCTGCGCGTCGGAGTCGATCAGGGGTGCGCGCAGGGCGACCATCAGCAGAGCGCGCTCGCCATCGCGCGAAGCCCAGACGCCGGCCTCGCGGCGCGGAGACACCGGCCCTGCCAGCGTGTCGATCAGCTGCAGCGTCTCGCCGGTCGGATCGCGCGGCAGTAGCGATGCGGCCAGCATGCCCGCCGGGGCGGCCACGGCCTCGATCGTCGCGCCGATCGCTGCGCGCAGCCCGTCGACCGAGAAGCGCGCCGCATCGACCGTCGGGCTCAGCAGATAGCGTTGCTTGAAGACGAAGGCGCGATCGGTCTGCAGTGACTGGCCGTCGCCGTTGGCGACCTGCATGAACTGCGCATCTGCGCGCAGCGTCTCGGCCAGTGTGCGTGAAGCCTGTGCGCGGTCCTCCGCCGTGCCGCCCTCGATCCCGACCAGCACCAGGCGCGCGAGCGCACCGGCGCGCAACTGCTCGATCAGGATCTGCTGTTCGAGGGCGGGCGACCGCGGCAGGAAGACCGAGAGATCGGTGCGGATCGGCGTGCGTGCCGCCTGCCATGCGGCGACCGCGATCAGCACCAGCCAGAGCAGCAGCGTCGCGCGCCCGCGTTGCGTCATCGCGGCTTGTCGGCCGACCTGGCCGCCGGCACCGGCACGATCTGCATCACCGAGCGCACGCCGTCGGCCTGCCGGATCTCGATACGGTCGATCTGGTCCTGCCGGCCTTCGATCAGCACCGTCTCGATGTACTGCGCCATCGACGCGGACAGCGGCGTCAGGACGAGGGTCCAGATGCGCCGCTCGCCGATCAGCGTGACAGTCCAGCCGCGACGCAGTGCCGCGAGGTCGCCCGCCATCGTGCCGCGCAGGCTGTTGATCGCCAGGCCGTTGTCCGGCAGGTCCGACAGCGCAAGGCTGCGCGTGCGCTGGCCCTGTTGCAGCGTCAGCTGGTTGCCGGCCAGCACCATCGATTCAGCCCGCGGCTGCAGCGTGTGCTTCTCGAGCCGATCGGGCGCGACAAAGCGCAGGGTTCCCGAGGATTGAACCGGCGCGTCCAGCACCGGGACGTAGCGGTGCTCGATGAACGTCGCGTCGGCGTTGCCGCGCGCGGCGAGTGCGGTCATCAGGTCGCTCACGGACCACTGGGCCGCCGCGTGGAGCGACGCACAGCGCAAGCAGCGCGCCCGCCAGTGCCTTAGCGAGCCGCGTCACCGTCGGTCTTCCAGAAGTCGAAGAAATTGAACCAGTTGTACGGATGCGCCCGGCAGGCCTGCTCGAGCTCCGCCGCGTAGCGGCGCACCGCTTCCTGCACCGCGGCGTCACGACCACCCGGCGGCCATCGAGGAGAAATCCGCGATCGGCGCAAACCGCACCCGATAGCGGTGCCCGCCGAGATAGATCCCCTGCATCAGCAGCACACGCCGCCGCAGCAGCGCGGCGAGCCGGAACGCACCGAGCGGAAACGGCGCCGCCTCGCCGAGAAACGGCACGGCGAGCGTCGGTTGCTTCGCCAGCGTGCGATCGGCGAGGAACCCGACCAGGTGTCCGTCGTCCAGTGCCCCTTGGACCCGCAGCATCGCGTCCGGACGTCCGAGTCCGATGACGCGCGACACCGCGCGCGGGTTCAGCGCGGCGAGCGTGGCATTGATCCGCCGCGCGTTGTCCTCGTACATGACCATCGTGACGTCGTAGTGCCGTCCCTGAGCCGCGGCGCTGCGCGTGGCGGCACGCAGCACCTCGAAGCTGCCGAAGTGCGCGCCGACGAGAAACGCGCCCGGCCCCGCGGCAAGCGCGCTATCAACTTCGTCGGCGGATTCGACCTCGATCTCGAACTGGTCGAAGCGGTCGTTGAGCAGGAACGCGCGGTCGTGCACCGTCGACGCGAACGCATGGAAGTGGCGCAGCACGTCGATCGACGTCGCGGGCCGGCCGAGCGCGCGCGTCGAGATAGGCTGCGCGAAGCGCGCCGCGCCGCCGGCACGGCGATGAAGGAAGTAAAGCGCAATGAAGGGCAGCACCAGGCGCGACACCGTGCGCCCGAGTCCGAGCGACAGCCAGCGCATCAACGTCAGCGCGGCGTGGCTGCCGCGCTCGTCGCGCTGGGCCCAGTCCGCCGGCGCGGAGGTGCTCACGCGCCCTCCTCCTGCAGCCGGGCAGTGCCGGTCGCCACGCGCACACCGTCGGTCGTCGCAAGCTCAAAGCGCACATCGGCGCTGCCGCGCTCGGCATGCAGCATCAACGCCATGCCCGGACGCACCGGCGCCAGGAACTTGGCCACCGGCAGGCCGCGCACCGAGCGCGCCGAAGTGCGCCTCGATCGCGCCGATTGCCGCATCGAGCAGCACGACGCCGGGATAGATCGGATGCCCCGGGAAGTGGCCGGCCAGCGCCGGGTGATCGGCCGGCAACGGCAACGGCGCATCGAGCGTCGTGCTCATCATGACGACGGCCGCGCCGCGCGCAGCAGCGCGCGCAGTTCGGTCACAGGCAGCTTGCTCGTCTCGCTGCGCGGCAGTGACGGCACCAGCAGCAGCGGTCGCGGCAGGAACACCGGGTCGAGATCCTCGCGCAATGCCGCCATCACCGCGCTCGACGACTGGCCCGGCGCGACGACCGCCGCGGCAAGGCGCGTGATGTCCGCGCCGTCCGCCGCCTCCTCTGGAACGAAGAACGCGCCGTCGACGCACGCCGGGCACGCGCAACAGCACCTGCGTCAGGTAGGCGAGCGAACTGCGCTTGCCGGCGATGTTGACCATATCGGCCTCGCGGCCGAGCAACACGAATCCGCCCTCGCCCGCGGGCTCGATCAGGTCGGCGAGCGGCGTCGGTGTCAGCACGTGCCCGCCTTCGGCCCAGGCGCGGCCGTCGTGCTGCGTCACGCGCACGCCCGGCATACGGCGTCCAGTGCTGCTCGCGTGTCGTGCGTCGCATTGCCAGCTGTCCGCTTTCGGTCGCGCCGTAGATTTCCAGCAGGGGCGCGCGGAATGCCTGCTCGGCGGCATTCGCCAGTGCCGGCGTCAACGGCGCCGTCGCACACAGCAACAGATCGATCGGTGGCAGCGCGAGCCCCGCGTCGAGCACGGTACGCAGGTGATACGGCGTCGTGACGAGGCCGCGTGGCCGCGGCAGCGACTCGAGTTCGGCAGCGATGTCGGCCGGAAAGAACGGCCGCGACGCCGTCAGCGTGGCACCGGCCGCGAGGGCCACCAGCACGGTCGACTCGAAGCCGTAACAGTGCTGCGCCGGCACGGTGCCGAGCAGCGCGATGCCATCGGGGGCCGCCTCCGCCAGCCGCTGCACCTCCGCCGCCGCGTTGCGCACCAGGCTGCCCCAGAGTTTCGGCTGCGGTTGCGGCTGCCCGGTCGACCCGGACGAATACATGCGCGCCACCAGCTGCGAGCCGGGGAATTGCGGAATCGACAGCGGTGTTGTCCGCGCCGCGGGCACGCCCAGTTCGATCCTGTGCACCGGCAGCCCGCCGCTCGCCTGCGCGATCCTCGTCACGATCGATCAGCAGCACGAGGTCCGGCGCCTCGGCGCGCAGATGCGCGATCACGCCCGGCGTGCGCGCCGGTGGCAGCAAGGTGACGATGCCGCGCTGCATGCCGGCGGCCAGGCTGACGGCAAACAGATACCGGTCGCTGCAGGCGTTGAGTACGTGCGCGGCCGGCGGCAGCCGTGCCGCGACCGCAGCGACGTCGTGCAGGAAGCCGGCGACGCTGATCGGGCGGCCGCCACGCCAGGCAAAGGTGCGATCCAGCCCGCCCGGACCGTGTGCCACCAATGGCCACGCATCCGCGGGCTGCGGAGGGGCATTCAGCGCGGCGGCCCAGTTACCCATGCGGCTGACGCGCTGGCAAGGTCGGCCGCGCGGCCGCTTCGCGCATCAGCGCGCGGAAGCCGGCCACGGACTGCGCGATCGTGCCGCAATGACTGGCGGGCAGCACGCAACGACGGACTGCGAACTCGAGCACGAACATCAACGCCACCATCGGTCCGGACACTGCAGTGGCGAAGGTGGACCAGACCGCGGTGCTGCTGCCAAAGTAGATCGCCACCGACACCGCTGCCATCGCGACGAAATAGATCGTCCAGGCGAGCGTCACGCCGCGCGAGTACCGCACGACCGCCTGTGGCATCGATGGCAGCACGGCCCGCGCAATGCGTGTCGTGAGCGGAACCTTACCCGGCAGCAGCGTCCGCCCGAAGACGAGCGCAAGCATCGTGTGCCCGGCGACATGCTGCACGAACCAGAGCGCGCTGACGTGTTGTGCCAGCCGATCCAGGCTGAAGCGCGGCGGCGACGACCAGCGCGAGCGCCGCCAGCAATACCGGCCAGCGCAGGCGCGAGCGCCAGCTGAGTGCGACGGCGCCGGCGAGCGCAGGCGTCAGCGCAATGCCGACCGAAAGCAGCGGAGGCAAGCCGGCCGCTGGAACTCAGGTACGCCAGCGCCAGGCATCCCGCAGCGCCTGCCACCACTGCAGCAAGAGCGGCGCGCTGCCTGGCGATCACTTGGTCCGGTGCGCGGCGACGTGGCTGGCCAGGCTTTCGAGCGAAGCGAAGATCCGCACATTGCTCTCGTCGTTGGCGCGCAACTGGAAGCCGTACTTGCGCGAAACGAGCAACGCCACTTCCAGGATGTCGATCGAGTCGAGTCCCAGGCCGTCGCCGTACAGCGGAGCTTTCGGATCGATCTCGGCCGGGGCCACTTCGAGGTTGAGAGTCCGGACGATCTCCTCGGGCGATCTCTTGTGCGAGTCCAGGAGTGGCCGTCGGAGCTGGAGGCGGAATGGCGTTGCTGTTCATCGATTCATCGAATTACTGAAGACGGCAAGTGGATGTCATTGACGTTCGTCGGCGCGGCCTGCAAGCCGGATCTGCCCGCCTTTGCGCTTTCCGGCGCGTAGCGCGAGCTGTCCGCGCACCAGGAGGCTTGCGCCGCCGGTGTCTCGAAACCGCCGGGCAGCATACCGGAAGCACCTGGGCGCTCTCTCAGCCGAACCTGCCACCCTCCAGCACGCGCTTCAGGTTCGCCAGCGCGCGCTCGGACTGCTTCTGTCAGCACCGCGCGCGTCAGGTTGCGCGTCGAACATCGTCCACGGCCAGCGGTGCGAGCGGTACGAAAGCGTGCGGAAGAAGCGCGTCAGCGATCGCCGTCGGCGCGCAACTCGTAGACGATGCGCGCGTCACCCTGCGGCGTGTCCGTCGCGATGACCCACAGGGCCGGCGGCTCGCACGCCAGCACCGTCCACGTCGCCGAGAAGCGCCGCGTGCCGGCGCGGATCGATTCCGTGACCTGCTCGCCAGACCGCCAGCGGCCGCGGCGGCGTGCGCTGACCGACGCGGTGGCCGGATGCCAGTAAGTGCCAGAGCGAGGCGTTGGTCACGAACTCGAACACCGCCTGCGCCGGCCGCCCGATCAGCACGAACGACTCGATCGTCACCAGCCGCGGCTCGTCGGCGGCCGGCGGCCAGCGCAGTGTCGGTGCGGTCATCGGGGCTCCGGCCGGTGCGAGGTCGAGGCGGCGAGCATAGCCGCCGCGCAGTATTCTCGCGGCGCATGCGACGAGCCTTGACGATAGGCATCGCATGCCGCCGTCGTGCAGCCTAAAAAGAGAGGAAATCGTCGAACTGGCAAGGAGCACATCATGGACAGAATCTGGCTGAAGCAATACCCGCAAGGCATTCCGGCCGAAGTCGACACGCGCGCCTATCAGCTCCCTGAAGGAAATCCTGGAGACGAGCTGCGCGCGCTTCGCCGACCTGCCCGGCCTACGGCAACATGGGCGTGTCGATCACCTATCGCGAGCTCGACCAGCTCAGCCGCGACTTCGGCGCCTACCTGCAGAAGGTGGCGGGGCTGAAGAAGGGCGACCGGATGGCGATCATGCTGCCGAACCTGCTGCAGTACCCGATCGCGCTCTTTGGCGCGCAGCGGGCCGGCATGGTGGTAGTAAACACTAACCCACTCTACACGGCGCGCGAACTCGAGCACCAGCTGAAGGACTCCGGCGCGACCGCGATCGTCGTGCTGGAGAACTTTGCGCACACGCTGGAAGAGGTCACTGCCGCGCACCGGCGTGAAGACGATCATCACCACCCAGATCGGCGACTGTTCCCGGCCTTCAAGCGGATGCTGACCAACCTGGTGGTCAAGCACGTCAAGAAGATGGTGCCGGAGTGGCACCTGGCGAAGGCCATCGCCTTCACCGAGGCGCTGGCGGCCGGCCGCGCGCAAGAGCTGGAGGATGTCTCCATCGGGCTCGACGACCTCGCCTTCCTGCAGTACACGGGCGGCACGACCGGCGTGGCCAAGGGCGCGATGCTCACGCAGGCCAACATGGTCGCGAACCTGCAGCAGGTGGCCGCCTGGATCGCGCCGCGACCTGCAAGACGGCAAGGAAGTCGCAGTCATTCCGCTGCCGCTGTACCACGTCTTTGCACTGACCTCGAACCTGGTGTTCATGAAGATCGGCGCCCGCATCGAGCTGATCACCAACCCGCGCGACTTGCCGGCCTTCGTCGCGACGCTGAAGAAGGTGCCGGTCACCGCGATGATCGGTGTCAACACGCTGTACAACGCGCTGCTCAACGCGCCGGGCTTCGCCGAACTGAACCTGCACGGGCTGAAGCTCGCGTCCGCCGGCGGCATGGCGGTGCAGCGCGCGGTGGCGGAGCGCTGGAAGCAGGTCACCGGCGTGCCGCTGGTCGAGGGCTACGGCCTGACCGAGACGGCGCCGGTCGTGATCTCCAATCCGCTGAACATCAAGGACTGGACCGGCAACATCGGCGTGCCGATTCCTTCGACCGAGGCGGCGATCCTCGACGACGACGGCAAGGTCGATGCCGGTCGGCCAGGTGGGCGAGATCGCGATCCGCGGTCCGCAGGTGATGAAGGGCTACTGGCAGCGGCCCGAGGAGACCGCCAAGGCCTTCACGCCCGACGGCTGGTTCCGCACCGGCGACATGGGCTTCATGGACGAGCAGGGTCGCTTCAAGATCACCGACCGCAAGAAGGACATGATCATCGTCTCGGGCTTCAAGGTGTTCCCGAACGAGGTCGAGGACGTCGTCATGATGCATCCGGGGGTGCTGGAAGTCGCCGCGATCGGCGCGCCCGACGAGCGCTCCGGCGAAGCGGTGAAGATCGTCGTCGTGAAGAAGGACCCGGCGCTCACCGAGAGCGACGCTGCTCGAGCACTGCAAGAAGCACCTGACCGGCTACAAGATGCCCAAGCTCGTCGAGTTCCGCACCGAGCCGCTGCCGAAGACCAACATCGGCAAGATCCTGCGCCGCGAACTGCGGTCGCTGCAGCCGGCCTGAGCTCGGAGGCCTCAGGCGCCGGCCGTGCCGGCCGCCGGCAGCGCGCGCCGCTCAAGCAGCGCGATGCACTCGCCGCTTAGCGGGCCGGGCGAGCCGTCGTGTGAAGGCCGCTCGCAATCGCTGTCAGGTGAGCCACGCGCGCAGTTGCGCGTACACGTCCTCGCGGTCGAGCAGGTCCCAGTGGTCGGCGGAGGTCACGATTCGCGTGCGGTGCGGCGGCACCTTGAGCATGTGCTTCGGCTCGCGATGTTCGCCGAGCGCCGAGGCGAGCGGCACCAGGCCGTCGCCGATGACACGGCTGTGCAGTCCGCCGACTTTCTCCGCCTTGGTGGCCGCGACGATGTAGCGTCTGCACTCCCGCAGGCAGCGGTGTCGGCCGGCGATCGTCGTGTCGCTGCGAGTGACGGTCGCGGCCTTGCCAGTCGGCGGGCTGCAGATTGCCGAAGCGCAGATCGGTGATGCCCGCGCTGCGAGCCTTGCCCAGCCGCGCGAACGGTGCGACGTAGGGGCTGATGCCGAACAGCATGTCGACCTGATGGCCGCCGCGCTCGAGCGCCGCGCCGTGATGCGGCGTGCCGAGGAAGACGAGCTTCGTCAGGGCCGACATCCAGGCGTGCTTCGCCTGCTCGGCCTGGAATGACAGGCGCTGCGCGCGACCAGCCCGCCCATGCTGTGGCCGACGATCACCAGCTCTTCGACCGGCACCGGCCAATGCGCGACGAGGCGTTCGAGCAGTTCGGCGAAGTCGTGTCCGTTTTCCGAAACGTGCCGCCCGCTGTTGTAGTGCAGGTAGACCGGCGTGTAGCCGAGATCGCGCGCCAGCGCCTGGCCGTGGTCGTGGCCGTTGCGCATCCATTGCAGGTCGTTCATGCAAAGGCCGTGCGCGAGCACCAGCAGCTTTCCGCTCGGCTGACGCGACGCGCGCTGCCGAGTTCATCGCGCGTCAAGGACCAGCGGCCGCCCGCCGATCCGCAGCGTCGTCGGAATCGCCAGCGGGTTGCTGCTCGCGACCAGGTGATCGCCCCACACGCCGTTGAGTACGGCGAGCGCAACCTCACGCGCGGGCGAGGAAGTCTCCGGCGTCGCGGCAGGCGTGACCGCGCCCAGCGCCATGTTGATCCCGCGGCCGAGCATGCGCGTCGTGCCGCGCACCGTTCCGTAGACGAAGCCCGTGATGCCCGACGGTGCGGCCCGACGGTGATTTGCCGACGATGCCGGCGCGGGAGGCAATCGTGTGATGCATCGCCTCGACCAGATCGGTAATGCCCAGCGCGGCGTCGAACCCCAGTTGCGTCAGGCCCGCGCAGGTCGGACGGCTGCAGCGCGCGGCTCGGCGCAGGTAACGGTCTCGGTGGCAGTCATGGCATCGGCTCCCGGAGAGTAGGGTACCGGCCACTATGCGGCGCCCGTCCTGCCAGACCGCAAGCATTCTGTTAGTGCGCGCGCTCGATAGTCCCGCCCGGTAAGGACGAGCGATTGCCTAGGCCTCGGCGATGCCGAACGCACGCAGACGGCGGCGGCAGGCGTTCGAGACCTTGAACCAGCCGCAGCGCGCACGTTCGGCCAGCGCGCGGCGAGCCGTGCCAGCAGTTCTCCCTGCAGGGCTGCGCGCTCCCGCCGGGCTTCGATGTGCAGCTCGTATCCGTCCTTCGCGTTCATCGTCTTCTCCTCGATGGGTGTTGCCGATGGACGCCAATCTATGCAATATTGCGTTCCTGAAAAATGAATTATTCAGATGAATATCATCTCGGAACGAGATATGGAGCTCTCTGACCTGCATGTCTTCAGGACCGTCGTCAGCACGGGCGGCGTCACGCGCGCCGCCGACCAGCTGCATCGCGTCCAGTCCAACGTCACGACGCGCGTGCGCAAGCTCGAGGAAGACCTTGGCGTCGAACTCTTCGTGCGCGAAGGGCGGCGCCTGCAGCTCTCGCCGGCCGGCACCGTGCTGCTGGGCTACGCCGATCGCCTGCTGGCGCTCGCCGGCGAGGCGCGCGAGGCGCTGCACGAATCCGGGCCGCGCGGTGTCCTGCGCCTGGGCTCGATGGAAAGCACGGCGGCGGCGCGCCTGCCACGACCGCTGTCGCTGCTGGCCAGGCGCCACCCGGCCCTGACGCGTCGAGCTGCGCACGGGCGCCCCGCGCGACTTGATCCCGCGCGTCATCGCGGGCGATCTCGAGGCGGCGCTGGTGGCCGAGCCGGTCGACGACGAGCGGCTGGCGACGCAGGTCGCCTGGGTCGAGGACTACGTCATCGTCGCCGGCCCCGGGCATCCGCCGATCCGTACGCCCAGGGATGTGCATGGCCGCACGTTGCTGGTCTTCGAGCACGGCTGTCCGCACCGCATGCGGCTCGAGGCGTGGTTTGCCGAGCACAACGTCCAGGTCGAGCGCGTGATCGAGATGGGCTCGTACCACGCGATACTCGGCTGCGCGGTCGCCGGCATGGGCATCGCGCTGCTGCCGAAGATCGTGCTCGACACGTTCACCGAGCGCGCGCGGCTGTCGCTGTATCCGATGACGGGCCGCTACAAGAGCGCGCGTACGCTGCTGGTCTGGCGCCGCAACGCGCTATCGGCCAGGGTCAAGGCGCTCGCCGAAGCGATTGCCACCACGCGCGGGCGGAGCCGCGGCGGCGCCCGCTGACGCGAGTCAACGCCGCTCTGGACGTGGATGGCCGAAAATCGGCAGTAGGCGTGCGGAGCCGCTGCACGCAGCATCCAATTCTTGATCGCATCGCCTCATGACTTCCTCAATCTCGTTCGCACCCGCTACGGCTGGCCCCTGATCGGGCTCCATTGGCTGACATTCCTGTTGATCATCGTGGTCTACGCCACCGCCGAACTGAGCGATGCTTTCCCGAAAGGCAGTGCGGGGCGTGCCAACCTGCGTGCCGGGCACGAGATGCTCGGATTGCTCGTCTTCGGGCTGGTCGGCCTGCGTCTCGTTGACGCGCGCCTTCACGCGCTGCGCCCGCGATCCGATCCGGCTCCGTCGCGCTGGCAGGCGCTGCTCGCCAAGGCCGCGCACTTTGCGTTGTACGGGCTGATGATCGTGCTGCCACTTTCCGGCTGGCTGATGTTGAGCGCCGCGCGGCAAGCCGATTCCGTTCTTCGCGTGGGAATTGCCGCTCGCTGGTGGCGCCGGGCAGGTCGCTCGCGAAAGCGCTCTGAAGGAAGTGCACGAGGCCATCGCTTCGGCCGGCTACGCGCTGATCGGCCTGCACGCGGCCGCCGCTCTCTTCCACCACTATCTGCTGCGCGACAACACGCTGCGGCTGATGTGGCCCGCGCTGCGCGGGCGCTGACGCTAGTCACTCCCGACCGAGATCTCGAACCCCGCCGCGCGCAGCCGCGGCACCAGCGCTTCGCCGAGCGCGGTCGCGGGTGTCAACACGCCGCCGCGCGTGGGCGCGCCCGGCAGCTTCGGACCGTCGAATGCCAGCGCGAGGCCGGCCTCGCACAGTATGCGCAACGTCGCGCGGTTGCCCGGGTCGCCACCGTAGGCAATGCGCGCCCGTGCGCGTGCGTCCGTCGGCCGTGCGGCCGATGAGATCGGTCTTGAACCAGCCGCTCGCCATCGTTGCTTCGGATGGACCTTCGCCCGGCTGCGGCAGTACTTTGCCGAGCAGTGCTCGCGCCGACGCGCTGCTCCATCGCGCGGTCGAGGCCGCGCATTGCAGCCGCCAGCGCAGTGGCCTTCGCCGCGGCGAGCGGCGGGCCGAACTTCGTGTACTCCTGGTAGCGGAAGCGCGGACCGTACGGCGTGCGGTACGCCGCATTCAACGCCGCGCTGCGCCGGACCACGCGCGTGTTGATCGGCCCCATGACAAACGGCGCGACCCAGGCGCCGACAGTCTCGTCGTAGCGCGCGCTGCGCGGATCCTGGTTGCTGCAGCAGCTCCGGCGGCCGAGTGTCGCGCCCGCGGATTCAGCAGGAACGGATTGCGTCCGGCCTGCACCTCGCCTGTCTCGTAGCGATGCGCATTGGTGGCCAGCGTGCCGCCGTTGAAGCCGCCCATCATTCGGAAATACGCCTTCACCTCGACGCATGGCGCACCGAACGCCTGCTCGATATGCCGCACCAGCAGCAGCGTGCCGAGATCCGACGGCACCGAATCGAAACCGCAAAACGGCACGATGCGCGTGCCTTCGCGCGCCGCGCGCGCGTGGTGGCGGTCGATCACGCGCCGCACCCAGGTGGTCTCGCCGGTGATGTCCGCATAGTGCGTGCGCTGGTGCACGCAGGCATCGACGATCGCATCGCCATACAGCGCGAACGGACCTGCGGTGCGTGATCAGCACGCGCGTCGACGCCGCCATCGCCTCGATCGCTGCGGTGTCGTGGCTCTCCGCGACGACGATCGCCGGCAACGTCACCGACTCTGCATCGGCCGCCAGTTCCTCGCGCAGCGCGGCGAGCTTGCCCGCATCGCGCCCGGCGATCGCCCAGCGCAACTTCCGGCGCATGCGCCGCTGCGCCAGGTAGGCCGCCGCGCGCCGACCGACGAATCCGGTTGCGCCGTACAGCACGAGATCGAAACTACGCGTCGTCACAGTGGATACTCCAACGGCCTCTTGGTCAGGGGCTTTGGCCGGCGTATTTCAACAGGTGTGCTGACTGCTTGCACAACGCAACCACCACCGCCCCGCTGGTTCAGCGCGACGGTGGTGGAAATTGGAGCGAACAAGGTCCGGCCGCCCCATGGCGAGCAGCGGTCCGGCGATGCGTCGGCTCAGCGCGACGCCTGCAGCCTACGCAGGCGTATGACGCCCCGTTCGGGCGACGGTCGGCTTCACCGTCTTGGCCCGTGATGGCAACACTTCACGCCATGCCGCCGTGGCATCCCGCGCGATGTGTCGACCCGTCCGTCTCATCGTGAGCCAGAGAGAGTGCACCGGCTCGCGGGAAGCCTGAACGGCGGCGGTCATTTCGCGCATGTAACTGCGCGCAAAGGCGGAAGCCGCACGCCCAGCCTTCTGCAGCTTACGCTCGGCGACGTGCAACTTGGCCTGGGCTGCCACCATGCGTTCTTCGGCCGTCGTAGCGGCGGCGCGTCCGGCCTTCTGCAGCTTGAGCTCGGCGACATGAAATTGAACCTTGGCCGCTTCCATGCGTTGCGCGCCAGTCTTGGCGAGCGGGGCGCGACGCTTCGTAGCCGTCCGGCGTTTCATTGTGGTTTGACGCGTGACCATACATCCTCCTTCATTGGCGAACCTGCGACCAGCGCGGACCCGCGCTAACCAATTACATACTGGCCTGTGCGGCGCCGGCTGCCATGCGGCGCGTCAGTAGCCGCCGATTGAAGGTGGAACTTTCTAAAAGTGACGATCCACGCGTAGTCGCGGAAGAAATTACTTCTTCGCCTTTTGCAGGTATTCGACCTTGTTGTCGTTGAAGAGCAGCACGCCCTCGCGTTCGAGCTCTTCCATCAGCGCCTGCAACTGCCCCGGTGCCAGGTTGCGGCCGAGGTGCGACTCGATGTGGCGCTCCAGCCCCTTGCGCTTGCCGGGCCGCTTCTCACCCATGCGCTTCAGGCTGTCGATGACCTTGGTGAGCGCGTCCGGCGCGGCCGCGGCCTTGGCTGCAGTTCGCACCGCGGCCACCTTCCGTGCCGGTGCCGGCGTCTTCTTCGCCGCGGGCGTCCTTTTCGCGGCAGCCTTCTTCGCCGGTGTCTTCGCCACGACCGCCTTGGAGGCGGCGACCGGCGCTGGTGCGCTGCGCGGCGCGCGGGCCTTCGGCGCCCTGGGCTCGGCGGCTTCCACGCCCTTGCCTCCGAGCGCCGCCTTCATCGAAGCGACTCGCGTTGCCTCGAAACCGTGGCTGCGGATATGCAGCAGCAGCGGATCGAAGTCCGTGTCGCGTGAAACGATGACGAAGCGCGCGCCCTTGCCGCCGGGTCGTGCCTGCGCTGCGACCAGCTCGCCGAGATGGAAGGCGATGTGCATGTCCGACGCGTTGCGCCCGGCCTTGGCACAGCGGACGAAGGTGACGTTCGCGCCCAGCGGCTGCCAGGCCTCCGCCACGTCGGCCGAATACTTCATCTGCCCCGGCCCGCGAAAGATCGTGAGCCGAAGGTTTTCGCCGCGCACGAGGCCGATGTCGGCGGCGCTGGGCTGGACGTTTTCGAAGTCGACAAGGATGTGGGTCAGGGTCATGAGTTCCGAGCTCCGAGCAGAACGAAACCGTTCCAGGCGTTGGGCAGTATCGCGTGCGATTATCGGCTGTTCGCCGGCGGGTCGCCCATGGGCGCGCAAGCCGCGGTGCGCTACTGCGGTGCGATCCAGGCGAGGCACCTTGTTCGGAGCAAGCAATGGAAAAGAAGGCCGACGCAGGCGGAGGCAGAGTCCCGCGCAGCCCGACCAACGATTACACGCGTGAGCTGGCGGAGCAACGCCGGCGCTTCGCAGAAGCCAAGTCGGGCGCGAGCCTCGCGCATGTCGGCAGCTTTTCGTTCGACCCGGCGCTGCTGCCCGGCAACATCGAGAATTTCTTCGGCGTTGCGCAGGTCCCGATCGGGCTGGCCGGGCCGCTGCACATCGAGGGCGAGCATGCCCGTGGCGACTTCTACGTGCCGCTGGCCACGACCGAAGGCACGCTGGTCGCGAGCTACAACCGCGGCATGCGATTGCTTGGCGAGTGCGGTGGCGTCAAGACAACCGTCGTCGAGCAGGCGATGCAGCGCTCGCCGGTTTTCATCATGGAAGACGCGCTCGCGGCCCGCGCACTGGGCCACTGGATCGACGAGCACATCGAGGAGATCCGCCAGCAGGCCGAGGCAACCACGCGCCACGGCAAACTCACCGACATCGAGCAGTACGCGGTCGGTCCGATGCGCCACCTGCGCTTCAATTACACGACGGGCGATGCCGCCGGGCAGAACCTGACCGGCAAGGCGACGCTCGCCGCCTGCGAGTGGATCGGCGCCCATTACCCGGGTGGCGCGCACTTCATCCTGTCCGGCAACATGGACACCGACAAGAAGCATTCGCGCATCAACATGCTGCAGACGCGTGGCCGCCGCGTCGTCGCAGAGGTCGTGCTGAAAAACGACGCGCTGAAGCGGATCATGGGCGTCGAAGCGCATGAGCTCTTCCGTGCGCGCCAGATTGCGCAGGTCGGCGCCTTTCTTGCCGGCTCCTCGAACAACGGGGCGCATGCGGCGAACGGCCTGACGGCGCTCTTCATCGCCTGCGGCCAGGACGTCGCCAATGTGGCCGAGTCGCACGCCGGCGTGACGTATACGCAATTGCTCGACAACGGCGACTACTACTGGTCGGTCACGCTGACCTCGCTGATTGTCGGCACCTACGGCGGCGGCACCGCGCTGGCAACGCAGCGCGAGTGCCTGGAACTGCTCGGCTGCTACGGCAGCGGCGGCGCGGACAAGTTCGCCGAGATCTGTGCCGCCGTCGTGCTGGCGGGCGAAACGTCGCTGGCCTCAGCGGTGCTCGCGGGCGACTGGGTCCGCAGTCACGACGAACTCGGGCGCAACCGCAAGTAGGTTAACAGCGCCGCTATCTCTCCTACCAGCGTCGCCGCGGGTAATAGCCGCCGCCTTGATAGCGGTAGTCCGGCCTCGGCGCCACGATGACCGCTGGGGGCGGACCGCCGCGTCCGTAGCCGTAGCCATATCCATAGCCCGGATACGCGGGCACGACGACACAGCCGGACAAAGCCGCCGCACCGGCGGCGAACGCAATGACAGCCAACAGTCGCTTCGACATACGAGTCTCCTGGAGCAATCGACCGACGTCGAACGGCGTCAGTGACTATCAAACGGCTCAGAGCGGCGGAGTGCCGACGCGTATGTCGTAACCAGCGGTAACAGTCACGCCCGGCGCGCCGATCACCGCATACCGGGGCTAGGCCTTCGGCGTGTTCCAGCGCACAGACCGGCCACTGCAATTGCACTAGGTTGGCGAGACAGAGCGTTGCACCTATGACCTGGTCGAGGCGATTCTCGACCCTGGGCCTCAGCGACGCGCGGTTCAAGGAACAGGATCATGTCGTTTCAGGACTTGTACATACAAAAGCGCACTCCGGCCGCAGATGCCGTGCGACAGGTGCGCAACGGCGACTTCATCATCGTGCCGACCGGTGTCGGCGAGCCGCCGACACTGCTGACGGCGCTTTCGGAGCAGCGCCGCGATTTCCACGACGTCAAGGTGGCGCAGATCCTCGCCATCCGCAAGTTCGCCTACATCGACGCGGCGACCATCGATCATGTTCGCCACGTCGCCTTCTTCTACGGCGGCGCGACCCGCGCTGGCGGCCAGGCAGGCTGGATCGATTTCATTCCGAACTACTTCTCGGATATCCCGCGCCTTATCGAACGCGGGCAGATTCCGGCCGACGTCGTGTTCACGATGGCATCGCCGATGGACGCCCACGGCTATTTCTCCCTCAGTCTGGGCGCCGACTACACGATGGCCGCCGTCGCCAAGGCCCGCGCGGTCGTGCTCGAGGTCAACCCCAACGTACCGTTTGCCTTCGGCAACTGTCATGTGCACGTCTCGCAGGTCACCGCGTTGGTCGAAAGCAGCGAGCCGGTGCTCGAAGTTGGGCTGCCGAAGATCGGCCCGGTGCAGGAGGCCATCGGCAAATATGTCGCCGACCTGATCGACGACGGTTCGACGCTGCAGATCGGCTACGGCGGTATCCCCGACGCCGTGGTCATGCAACTCACGCACAAGCACGACCTCGGCATCCACACCGAGATGATCGGCGACGGCATCCTGACGCTGGTCGAGAGCGGCGCCATCACCAACCGCCGCAAGAACTACCTGCCGGGAAAAATGATTGCGACCTTCGCTCTCGGCTCCAACAAGCTCTACCGCTTCATGGATCGCAATCCGGTCCTGGAAATCCATCCGGTGGACTTCACCAACGATCCATCGCACGCGGCACTGAACGACAACCTGGTCGCCATTAACGCTGCCTTGCAGATCGACCTTCTGGGCCAGTGCGGCTCCGAGAGCCTCGGTCGTGTTCCCTATTCGGGTACGGGGGGTCAGTCCGACTTCGTGCGCGCTGCCAACCTGTCGCGCGGCGGCAAGGCGTTCATCGTCGTACCCTCGACCGCCAAGAACGACACCATTTCCCGCATCGTGCCGACGCTCGCCCCGGGCACCCACGTCAGCACGAGCAAGAACGATGTCAACTACGTCGTCACCGAGTACGGCGTTGCCCAATTGCGCGGCAAGTCGGCCAAGCAGCGCGCGCGTGAACTGATAGCCATCGCACACCCGGCATTCCGCGCCGAACTCACCGAGCAGGCCAAGCGCATGAACATGCTCTGACGCGGCGGAGGCAGTAGCAACGACTGGCGTTGTTGACGAACGGATTCAGACGGGTCTAGGGTTGCCGCTGTCGCCAACCCGACGTACTAACTCACAACCTTCAGACCGCAGCCAGCATGCGAACACTCAGCAAAGAGCAGTGGTAATCCCTGGCGAATGCCATGGCGCGTGAAATGACGCGAGTGGTACCCGACTGGACCACACGCAACGCGCATGACCCCGGTATCACGGTGCTCGAACTGCTCGCGTACGCACTGACCGAGCTGCAGTACCGCAGCAGCGCCATCGACGCGAATGGCCGCGCGCTGGCGCGGCACGTAGCGCAGTTGGCCGATTCACTGGTCGGCTTGACCGGCACGGACGACTGCCCACCGGGCCTGCAGCGCGTGAACTACTTCACCGGCCAGCTGCTCAGCGTTGCCGACTTTACTGCCGAGCAGGACTACATCAGGCACAAGACCCATCGCCGCAACCGGGTGCTGCACGGCGCCGGCGTCGTGACTGGACTGAACGTCACGCTCGAGCGCACAGGCAGCAACGCACAGGTGGTCATCGCGCCCGGCCTGGCGTTAAGCGCGCGCGGTGAGGAGATCGAGGTGAGCGTGCCCACTACGTTGCCGCTCCCCGCGCAAGGCAAGGTGCTGCTGGTGCTGCTGCACTACGTCGAGCAGCCGTGCCGTCCTCTGCCTGCGTTGGCGACGGACCCGCAAGCGCAAGTACGCTACTCGCGCACTACGGAAACCTTCAGCGCGACGCTCGCACCCAGCGCCGATGACACCGCCATTGCGCTCGCGCGGGTGAACTTCAGTCGGGGACGGTGGGCGATTGATCGGAAATTAAAGGCGGCTAAGGTCAGGGTCTGACTTGGGCAACGCCTGGCGGATCATCTGTGTGCCAGCGCTTCGCTTCGGCGCTGTGAGGAGCGCGGAGGGCGGCGAGTCGCCGCCTTGCGCGCGGACGACTTTTTCGTCTGCGCTGCCTTCAGCATCGCCGCAAACTCGCGGTTGAACTCCTGCGTGATCGCTTCCGGATCGGGCACGAGGCGCGCATCCGAAATGACGGCCAGCGTGGCCTTCCCGCAGTAGCTCAGGATGCTGATACCCATGCCGAGTTCCTTGCCCGGATGCGGCACCCAGAACATCACGCGTTCGATCGGCACGCCGGCCAGGTGCAGCGGCTCGGCCGGCCCGGCCACGTTGGTCATGACGACACTTGCCTTGCTCTGGAACATCTGTGACGGCGATGTCTTCCACCACCTTCGGCACGCGGCCCAACAGGTTGAACAGCGCCAGCGCGGCCACCGGCTCCGGCGAACGTTTCAATGCGTCCATGTTGGCCTTGGTCGCGCGTATCCGCTGCAGCCGCTGACGGGCGCCGATGGCCAGTTCCAGCAGCACGATGCCGAACGCGTTGCCGAGTTCGTGCGGCGCGCCCCGGCGGGCGCAGGTCCACCGGCACCATCGCGCGCACCGTCATGTGATCCACGTCCACGCCGCGCCGCCGCAGGTAGGTGCGCAGCGCTCCGGTCATGCCGGCTACTAGGACGTCGTTGATCTTGGCATCCAGCGGTGCACCGATCGCCCTTGACGTCTGCCAGCGCCACCGGCGCCGACCAAGCGACGCGCTTGGCCAGCCCGAAGTCGCCCTTCAGCGGCGAGCGCGGGTCCGACGTCCGCAGCAGTTCACTCGCCAGCATGCCGGCACCGGCCAGCATGATGCCCGCCGTGCGGAGCGTCTCCTGCGGATGCGTGGCGGCCTCCACCGCGGCGCTGACGGCGCCGCGCACGCGCCGGGCCGAGCCCTGCGGCGATCTCCAGCATGGGCGCAAAGAGCGTCTCGATCGTCCCGGCCGGCGGTGCGGCCTTGCGGCGCGGCGCCTCGCGGCACGTCGGGCGTCGGTGCCGAACAGCGCGCGGGCGACCAGCACATTGGCGGTGCCGTCGCCGAGGCAGTGGTGCATGCGCGTGATCAGCGCGCTGCCGCCACCCACGCCATCGACCACGTGCACTTCCCACAGCGGGCGCGCGTGATCCAGTGGCGTGCTGGCGAGGTCGCTGACGAAGTCGGCCAGCGCGGCAGTCGTCCCCCGGCGGCGGCAGCGCCACGTGGTGCAGCTGCTGCCCGATCGCGAAGCCGGGCATCTCTTCCCAGTGCGGCGTGGCGTACGGCAGGCCGCGCTCCACCACCCGTTGGCTGAAGCGCTGAAAGCGCGCCAGCCGGTGCGTGTAGACGCGCTTGACCTTCTCGAATTCCAGCGGCGTGCGGGTGAGCATGATGCTGGTGATCACCGCCGTGTTCACCGGTCCGTCGAAGTGGTACCACGCGGCGTCCACCGCTGACATGGGCTGGCGTTTCATCGCGATCTCCGTGCAGAGGCGCCCGCGCGACGGCGGGCGTGCATTCTCTACCCTACTCCGCCTGTGGCGGCGCGCCTTGACCGGGCACAGAGGCCGGTTCCGCGCGCCCGCCGGGCGAGCGCGCGGAGCGTGCGTCAGGCCGCTTCCGGCACGCTCGGTAGGCCGGCCAGGGCCATCGCCAGTTCCTTCTCGTCGTAGCTCTCGTCCGTGAGCTCGCCGGCGAAGTACTTCTGGTAGGCGCTCATGTCGAAGTGGCCGTGGCCGCACAGGTTGAACAGGATCGTCTCGCTGTGCCCTTCGCGCTGGCAGCGCAGCGCCTCTTCGATCGCGCCCTTCACCGCATGGTTGGCTTCCGGGGCGGGGACGATGCCTTCCGCGCGCGCGAACAGGACGCCGGCCGCGAAACACTCGTTCTGCGTGTAGGCCGTCGCTTCGATCTTGCCCAGTTGCTTGAGGTGCGACACCAGCGGCGCCATGCCGTGGTAGCGCAGGCCGCCCGCGTGAAAGCCCGGCGGCGTGAAGCTCGAGCCCAGCGTGTGCATCTTGGTGAGTGGCGTCATGTGCCCGGTGTCGCCGAAGTCATAGGCGTAGCGCCCGCGGGTCAGCGACGGGCACGCCGCCGGCTCGACCGCGACGATGCGCGGGCTCTTGCCGCCGCGCAGGCCGTGGCCGATGTAGGGGAACGCAATGCCCGCAAAGTTCGAGCCGCCGCCGGTGCAGCCGACGACGACGTCCGGCCACTCGTTCGCCATCTGCATCTGCTCGATCGATTCGAGCCCGATGACGGTCTGGTGCATCAGCACGTGGTTCAGTACCGAGCCCAGCGCGTACTTGGTGTCCTCGCGCTGCGCGGCGAGTTCGACCGCTTCAGAGATCGCAATGCCGAGGCTGCCCGGATGATCGGGCCGTTCCGCCAGTACACGCCGGCCGTACTGCGTTTCATTCGAGGGCGAAGGCAGGCAACGTGCGCCGTAGGTTTCCATCACCGCGCGGCGATACGGCTTCTGGTCGTACGAGACGCGCACCTGGAAGATCAGCACTTCGATGCCGAACAGTGATCCGGCGAACGCGAGCGACGTGCCCCACTGGCCCGCGCCGGTCTCTGTCGTCAGGCGCTTGATCCCGCAGGCCCAGTTGTAAAACGCCTGCGGCACGGCGGTGTTCGGCTTGTGGCTACCGGCCGGGCTTACGCCTTCGTACTTGTAGAAGATCTTTGCGGGCGTGCCGAGCGCCTTCTCCAGGCGATGCGCGCGGTACAGCGGCGACGGCCGCCAGAGGCGATAGATCTCCCGCACCTGCTGCGGAATCTCGATCTCGCGCTCGGTGCTCACCTCCTGCAGGATCAGGTCCATCGGGAACAGCGGCGCCAGGTCGTCCGGGCCGATCGGCTTCAACGTGCCTGGATGCAGCACCGGCGGCAGCGCCTTGGGCAGGTCGGCCTGGATGTTGTACCAGGACCGTGGCATGTGGGACTCGTCGAGGACGTACTTGGTGGGTGTGCTCATGGCGTGCCTCTGCTGACTTCACTGAGGCAATTATCGGCTACGTTGCCCAACACCTGCTTGATGCCAAAGTGCGTGGCGCGTGGTTCACTTACCGGCGCATGCCGCTACCGCACCACTGCTGTTCGCAGGGTATGCCATCTCCGTTCCCATCCATCTTTACGCCCGGGCAGTTCTTGAGGAAGAACGTGGCTTCCTCGCAGGACGTCATCTGTGAGCAATGCGTCCGGCCATCGCACTTGAACGGGGTCGGGACCGGCGCCGAACTGACGGTTGTCGAGGTAGAGGGTGTGCCATCGCTCATTGCACGACGTGATGCGTCTCCCGAAAATTGGGTGTAGGCGTAGACACCTCCCACGACGAGCGCGGCCGCGACGGCCACACCGGCCCACGAAGATCGAGGGCGCTGTCCGGTGTGGCGAGGCTCTGGCGTGTGCGTGGTGCGAAGTTGCTTGTGCCCCGGCCTTTGCACGTTGACCGCGCGGCGCTTGCCGTCGTCCGCCGGCTCGACCTCGAACGACAGAACCTCACCGATCCTGGGGCGTCGCCCATCCGCCTGAAAGGCGGAGATATGGACGAAGACGGGGTCGCCACCCCGCAGCGGCGTGATGAAACCGAAGCCGCGGTCGTCGTTCCACTTTTCCAGCTTGCCCTCGAATCGCATCAACCCAGACATTGTGCTAGTTGTTCAGGGCTGATCATGCACCGGGCAGCGAGTTGGCGCTCGGGGTGGTATGACATCCAAAAAAGGCACGCTGGCCGCCTCACTCACGAGAGCGAGTGACGACGCGGCCTGCTGCGCGCACCATGCGGGGGCAAAGGGCCTCTATGCCGACCGATCAGGACACTGACGCAGATATCGTCGCCGACAACGTGCGCGCGGTGGGAGCGATCTATTTCGCCTACCTGCTGGACGAGATGGGCGCATTCAGGGTGCTGGAGCGGATTGCCGAGCTGTTCCGGCAGGGCTTGCTGCCGCTGGGGCAGGGGCGGGTCGCCGAGGCGCTGTTTCACGTTGCGCGGCCGGGTGAGCGGATGCCGGCGCGGGACCGCGCTGCGTTCTACGCACAGGTGCTGGGCGTGGCCGGTGAGCAGGACGGGGGCGAGCCGAATCGCGAGTTCCTGTCGCTGTGGCTGCGCTTTCTGGTGGCGGTGTCGATGTTCGCGCGGCACCACGCTGCTGCAGGACTTATCGCTCCGCCGACGCCGGCAAACGCCACGGTGCGCGCGGCGGCGCGGGCGCTGGCGGCCAATGCCTCGGCGTACGGCAGTGGGGTGATGCAGTTCGCGGCGCGCGAATTGGCGGAGCAGGTGCAACGGATGATCGACCTGCTGAGCGACCGCGAGCTGCGGTCGGCCTTCGGCGCGCGCGACATGTGGCAGGTGATCGATCAGGTCAACCAGAACCACCTCGGCGGTGCGCGCAACGTGGCGCGCTACCGGACGCTAGCCGAAGCGGGCCGCCGCGTGCTTCAGTGGCTGGCCGCGTACGCGGACAAACCTGGCGCTGCGGCGCAGGTCGAGTCCGCTGGCTCGCCCGACGATGCCGAGCTGGTACAGGCAGTCGACCAGTGGCTTGCCGCGAGCAGCGTTGGAGATGAGGCGATCGATCAGGTTTCACAGCCTGCGGAGTCGGCCACTATGTCGAGTCCACCGATCGCTCTGCCGGCCGTCGCACAGGAGCTGCTGGAGGCTCTTGGGGTGTCCGTCACGGCAGGCGATGCCGGCCTGGGCAACAGCGACGAAGCGGCCGAACGCTTGAGCGGCGTGGTGGCGCTGCTTCAGGGTGCGCGCGGTACCGGCAAGACGCTGGCCGCGCATGTGCTGGCGCACGCGCTGTCGCTCGACCTCCTGCGCGTGGACCTGGCGCAGGTCGTGAGCAAGTACCTCGGCGAGACCGAGAAGCACCTGGACGCGATCTTCGAGCGCGCCGAGAAGGCCGGTGCGATTCTCTTTCTGGACGAGGCTGATGCGCTGTTCACCAAGCGCACAGACGTCAAGGACGCGCACGACCGCTACGCCAATGCCGCGCTCAACTACCTGTTGCAGCGGATCGCGCGCTACGACGGACCGGTGGTGCTCGCCACGAACCTCGGCGGAGATGTCGACGCAGCGTTCACCCCGGAGCAGTGGCGGCGGCGCGTTTGGCGCGTGGTGCGTTTTCCGCGACCGCGGCATTAGGGAGCGGCGACCCGGGCACGCGCCTCCTGGTACTCCGCCTCGAGCCGGTCGACGATCACCTTTGTCTTCGGCGCATCGCTCACCTGTCCAACGCCCTGTCCCGCGCCCCAGATGTCGCGCCACGCCTTCGCCTTGGCGCTGCCGGAGCCGAAGTCCATCTTGGTCTTGTCGCTCTCCGGTAGGTTATCGGGGTCCATGCCGGCGTTGACGACGCTGCCCTTCAGGTAGTTGCCGTGCACGCCGGTGAAGAGGCTGGTGTAGACGATGTCTTCCGCCCGACTCTCGATGATCATCTGCTTGTAGGCCGCCGGCGCGTTGGCTTCTTCACTGGCGATGAAGCGGGTGCCGATGTAGGCGAGGTCCGCGCCGAGCGCCTGCGCGGCGAGAATGGCGCCGCCGCTGGCGATGCTGCCGGAGAGGATGATCGTGCCGTCATAGAAGGCGCGCACTTCGGGCACCAGCGCAAACGGCGACAGCCGGCCCGCGTGGCCGCCGGCGCCGGTGCAGACGAGGATCAGTCCGTCGACACCGGCCTCCAGCGCGCGCTTCGCATGCTTGATCGTCGTTACGTCGTGAAACACCAGGCCGCCGTAGCTGTGCGCGGCCTCGACCACGGCGTCGGGTGCGCGCAGGCTGGTGATCATGATCGGCACGCGGTGTTTCACACACAGGTCCAGGTCGTGCTGCAGCCGCGTGTTGCTCGTGTGCACGATCTGGTTGACGGCGTAGGGCGCGACCTTCGCCTCCGGATGCTGCGCCCGGTACTCGGCGACGTTCGCGCGTGATGCGCATGAGCCATTCGTCCAGAACGGGCTCGGGCCGCGCGTTCAGCGCCGGAAAGCTGCCGACGATGCCGGCCTTGCACTGCGCCAAAACAAGTTCCGGGCCGCTGACGATGAACATCGGCGCACCGATGACGGGCAGGCGCAGGGTGTCGCGCAGCAGCAATGGCAAGGACATCGATTTCTTCTCCTGTGAGTGCGTAGGCGACTCGTCAGCCGCCGTGAACCGGCGCGAGCATAGCCGTGAGGTCAGTGAACCTCGCCTCCGTTGTGCACTGCAAGGCCGTCTTTGCGCCGCGCTGCAGCGACCGCATCGTGAATCGAACTTTCGCGATCGCATATTGGGGATGCGCGGTCGCGGCTCGGTAGTTACCCTCCCTTCCGCAGTCATCAGCACGCAGCACTGGGTCTCCATAGTTCCGCAAGACGCCGGGCAGTGGCCGCGGCATCGGATCAGGACAACGCTGCATGAGCTCCGAACTACATGCCTTTCACGCCGAACTGATCGCCCGCGACGACGAGGCGCTCTGGAACTGGCCGCGCCGTTCCGCCGCCGTCGTGGCCGAGACGCTTGCGCAGATGTGCGAGCAACTGGCTGAATTGCTGCGTCACGAGCGCGACGTCGAAGCCGGCAATGGCGCCATCGGTGTCGATCCGATTGAGCGCGCCAAGCTCAACTACATGTACGGCAGCACGCTGCTGACGCTGGCCGAGCGCGAGAAGCCTGCGCTGCTGCCGCATGCGGTCGAGCGGCTCGGCGACGCGCTGTCGCTCGCGCGCCGTCATGTGCCCGAGCGCGTCGTGGCGATCAAGACGCAGCTGTATCGCGCCGAGCATTCACTGGCGATGCTGCGGACCTCGACCGCCTCGGAAGAACGGCCGAGTCGAGCGGGAAGCCGCGTAGTACGCCCACGAGGAAGAGACAGAAGAAGGGCCGCCGGACGACGTCCGGCGGCCCTTTGTGTCGTCGGGACTAGCGCGCGAAGGGATGGACCCACACGTCCTGAAAACCTGGAGGCGGTGCTCGAGGACGTCTACGTGCTGCTCGCGGAGCGCAAGATCGGCAACCTGGCGGACTTCCTGCCACTGCTCGATCAGGTCGCGAAGGCCGGCCGCCCGCTGCTGGTGGTGGCCGAGGAAGTCGAGGGCGAAGCGCTCGCCGCGCTGATCGTCAACCAGATCCGCGGCATCCTGAAGAGTTGCGCAGTGAAGGCGCCGGGCTTCGGTGATCGCAGGAAAGCGATGCTGCAGGATATGGCCGTGCTGACCGGCGGCCAGGTGCTGTCGGAAGGAGCCGGCATGAAGCTCGAGAACATGACGCTCGAGCAGCTCGGTAAGGCCCGGCGCGTGGTGGCCGACAAGGACACGACGACGCTCATCGGAGGCGCTGGCGCGCGCGCGGCCATCGACGGTCGCATCAAGCAGATCCGACTCGAGATGGAGAAGGCCACCAGCAGCTACGACAAGGAAAAGCTGCAGGAAAGGCTCGCCAAGCTCGCCGGCGGGATCGCGGTCATCCGCGTCGGTGCGCCTTCGGAAGCGGAGATCAAGGCCAAGCGCGAGGCGCTCGACGATGCGATCAGCTCCACCAATGCCGCGGTGGCTGAAGGCATCGTCCCGGGCGGCGGCCTGGCGCTACTGCGCTGTGTGCAGGCGGTGGCCGACGAGGAGGCGCAGGCGAGCGGCGATGAACGCACCGGGGTGCAGATCCTGAAGCGTGCGCTCGAAGCGCCGGCGCGGCAGATCGCGGAAAACTCCGCCGCCGACGGTGGCGTCGTGGTCGCAAAGATGCTGGAAGGCAGCGGCAACTTCGGTTTCGACGCGTCGCGCAACCAGTACGTGGATCTCGTTGAAACCGGCATCATCGATCCGACCAAGGTCGTGCGGGTCGGGCTGGAAAACGCGGTTTCGGTCGCGAGCGTGCTGTTGCTGACCGAGGCCACGATGACCGAGATCGAGGAACCGAATTCCGAACGCGTTCACCCCGGCGAAATGGAGATGTAGCGAACGCGTATGGCGTGCTTCGATGTCTGCAACGGCGATGCGGATGGCCTCTTTGCGCTGCGCCAGTGGCGGCTCGCGCACCCGCAGGAATCGATCGTCGTCACCGGCATCAAGCGCGACATCGAACTGCTGTCGCGGGTCGATGCCGGGGCCGATGATCAGGTCGCCGTGTTCGACATCGCGATCAGTCGCAACAAGGATGCCTTGGAGCGGCTGCTCGCGGCCGGGGCGGCCGTCACCTGGTTCGACCATCACGCACCGGGGCATATCCCGGAGCACAAGGAATTCACGCCACACATCGACACCGATCCGGAGATCTGCACCAGCCTGCTGGTCGACCGGCACCTGAAGGGGCACTTTCGCCCGTGGGCCATCGCGGCCGCATACGGCGACAACCTTGCGCCGAGTGCAGAGCGGCTGGCAGATTCGGTGCCGCTGTCGCCGTCTCAGCGCGCTCAGTTGCGCATGCTCGGTGAGGCGGTCAACTACAACGCCTATGGGGACAGCGAAGCGGACGTGCGCATCCACCCGGCGGCGCTGTACCGCTGGCTCGCGCACTACGACGAGCCGTTTGACGCCATCGTGCATGCGCCGATCGTGCGCGAACTCGACGCGCTGCGCCGGGCCGATCTCGACCGTGCGCGCGCACTGGCGCCGCGCCACCGGGATGACCACTGCGTCGCGGTTGTGCTGCCCGACGCCCCCTGGAGCCGCCGTGTGTCAGGACCGTTTGCGAATGATCTCGCGATGCGCGACCCGCAGCGCGCCCACGCCGTGCTGAAAGAACTGACGAGCGCTGCGTACTCGGTCAGCATCCGGGCGCCGATCGTGTCGCCGCATGGTGCCGACACGCTCGCGCTCGAGTTCGGCGGCGGTGGTCGCGTCGGCGCGGCCGGCATCGACCACCTGCCGGCCGCGGACCTGCAGCGCTTCCTCGCGCGACTGGCTGCGATGGGCTGGAGCAAATAGCGTCCTGAGCGATCACCGGCCGCCTTCCGGGCGGCGCTGCGCGGCATCTTCATGCCCGCTTAATGGTCGGCCGATACCTTGCGTCCGGGTCGTCAACGGTCGATGACCATTCGCTCAGGGAGAAACCAGTGCAAGCACAGAGGATCTACGCCGCCATCGTCACCGCCACGTGCGCGTTCGGCGTCGGTGCAGTCATCGCATCAGAGTCGCCGTCACGGACAGGGCCGAGCTCCAATGCGTGCTCGACCGCAACCGACGACGCATTCAAAGCGGAGGCCGATCTACGGACGGTCGTCGAGCGGCTAGGGTATCGGGTGAACCGTATCAGAACGGACGCCGCTTGCTACGAGGTACTGGCGGTTGACCGTAACGGCAGGAGTTTCGAGATCAAGTTCAAGGGCGCCGACCTGAGGATGGTCAGCCGCCATGAATCGAAGGGCGAGCGCTTGACGGTGGCTCGCCCATGAGCCTGCTACGGACACCGGCCGTGTGTACGGCCCTGCTGCTCGCTTTCGCGAGCGCGAGCGGGGCGCAGGTGCCGCCTGACTACATGAAGTCACTGGAGACCGCCGCGCGTGCGGCGGACTCCCGCTTCGCCGGCTTCTCGGCGGAACGCGGCCAGGCGTGGTTCAACGCGCGGCACGGCACCGACTGGAGCTGCTCGACCTGCCACACCGAGAATCCATTGGCTGTGGGGCGACATGCCACCACAGGCGTTCGATTGCTGCGATGGCGCCGGCCGCAAACCCGGAGCGGCTGACCGACACGGCGAAGATGGAAAAGTGGTTCAAACGCAACTGCGGTGACGTCCTCGGCCGTGCCTGCACGCCGTCGGAAAAGGGCGACGTCATCGCCTACTTGACCTCACTCAAACGTTAGGGACGCATGATGCTCAACGAACGCAAACGAAAGTTGTTCGATGCCATAGTCTGGAGTGTGTCGGCACTCTTCGCCGTGGTGCTCGCGGTGGATACGGCCCACGCTGAAAGTCATCGGTACCCGGTTGACAACGCGGCCTACCGTGCCGAGTGCGGCAGTTGCCACGTCGCCTATCCACCGGCATTGCTGGGCGCTGATGCGTGGCGCGCGATCATGCAAGGACTGAATCGGCACTTCGGGTCGGACGCCAGTGTCAGCGATGACAAGCGCGTCGAGATCGCTACGTATCTGGCGGGCGCGTCCGGTGGTAAGCGCAGCACTGCGACAACGCTGCGCATCACGGAGACACAGTGGTTCCGGAAGGAACATGCGGAAGTGCACCGCTGCGACCTGGAAACTTCCGGCGGTGAAGAGCGCCGCCAACTGTGAGGCCTGTCACGTGCAGGCGAACGCGGGCGACTTCAGTGAACGCAACATCCGCATGCCACGCTAGGGCCCGGCCATGAATGATGACGAACGAGAAAACGCTGGTGTGGGACCTGCCCGACGCGAGTGTTCCACTGGCTGCTGGTTGCCAGCTTCGTCGGCAGCTTCGTCACCTCCGAGAGCGAGCGCTTGCGCGACATTCATATGCTGCTCGGGTACTCCGCGGTGGGACTGGTGGCATTCCGAGTGCTGTGGGGGTTCGTGGGTACGCGCTACGCGCGCTTTACGTCATTCCCGCTATCGCCGCGTGCCGTCATCGACTACCTGAAATCGACTGTTGAAGTTTTCACCGCGACACTACTTCGGGCACAACCCGGCGGGCAGCTGGGCCATCCTCGGCATGCTTGCGCTGATCGCTGGATCGCCGCGACCGGGTGGGCGCAGGCGATCGAAGTGGGGCCGCGCTGGATGGAAGATCTGCATGAAGGGCTGGCCAATGCAGCCGTCGCGCTGGTCGTCGTGCATGTCATCGCAGTGATCCTGAGCAGCGCCTTGCATCGGGAGAACCTGGTGCGCGCCATGCTGACCGGTTACAAGCCCGGCAACGGCCCGGCCGCGGGGGCAAGCGCTGGTTCGTGGCGCTGCTGCTCGTAGCAGCGGTGGAGCGTTCTGGACGGGCGTGATTCCCGCCCCCGGGCTCGAGCGCGGCCAGTCGATCGTGCAGGCCGTGGTCAAACAGGGCGCCCCGCGCACCGGACATCGCGCCGAGCGCCGAGATCACGAAGACGACTGATGCGCCTCTTGCTCGTCGAAGACGACCCCATGCTTGGCGCAGCACTGAAGGCTGGCCTGCAGCAGGACGGGCACGCTGTCGACTGGGCTCGCAGCGCTGACGGGGCCGACACAGCATGGATAACCGCGGGCAAGGCCGCAGCCTACGATGCCGTTGTGCTCGACCTTGGTTTGCCCGACGGTTCCGGCCTCGATCTGCTGAGGCGCGCGCGCCGGCGCCGGATCACGACGCCCGTTCTGGTTGCAACCGCGCGTGATCGAGTGGCCGATCGCATCGCCGGGCTCGATGCGGGCGCCGACGACTACATGGTCAAACCGATCGACCTCGACGAACTCGCCGCACGCCTGCGCGCAATCGAGCGGCGGGTGGCCGGCCGGGCGGAGGCTGCGATCGTCATCGGCGAACTCGCGATCGACACAGCGACGCGCAGCGTTGTGAAAGCGGGCCAGGCGGTGGATCTCACCGCGCGCGAACTCGCGGTGCTGCTCGCGCTGGCCAAGCGGCCCGGCATGACACTGTCCCGCGATCAGCTGGTCGAAGCGCTCTATGGCTGGGAGGGGTCGATCGAGAGCAATGCGATCGATGTGTATATCCATCACCTGCGTCGGAAACTCGGCGCGGACGTCATCGAGACGCAGCGCGGACTCGGTTGGCGGCTGGTCGCCGCGGCCGACCAATGAAACGCAATGCCTGGTCGCTGCGGAACCGGCTCATCGTCCTGCTGGCGGGGCTGGCCTTCGCAGCCTGGGGTGTGAGCAGCCTTTGGCTGTATCGCACGGCCGAGAAGCAGGCGGGAGAACTGTTCGACGCTGCGCTGGTCGAGGCGGCCCACGCCGTGTTCGCCGCCGTGGCTCACGAGGGCCTCAGCAAGGACGATGACTTCGAATTCGAGCCGGAAGAGCACGCTCACGTCGAGCGACTCGTGTATCAATTGCTCGACCGCCGAGGCAGGATCGTCTACTCCTCCCCCGGCGCCCCGCATGAGGCGCTGGCCGAGAATGATGCACGCGGATTCTCGGAGCGCGTGGCCGACGGAACTGCCTATCGCGTCTACGCCTTGCGGACACCGGATCGGCGTGCGGCCATCCATGTCGCCCAGCGAACCGCCGACCGGGCAGGCCTGGTGCATTCGATGGCGCTGCAATTGTTGCTGCCTGGCGTGGTCGTCGTGCTGCTGCTGGCCGTCGGAGTGTGGATCATCGTTCGCCGCGTCACCTCGCCGGTCATTTCCTTCTCGCGGGCCATCGACGCCCGCGCGCCCACGGACTCCGGTCCGGTCGTTAACGACGACCTCCCGCAGGAACTGCAGCCGGTTGCCCGAGCCGTGAATGGCCTGCTGGATCGGGTCGAGGCCGCGCTGGTGCACGAAAGGACGCTCACAGCGGACGCGGCGCACGAGCTGCGCACACCTTGGCGGCGCTGCGCGCCCAGGCGCAGGTCGCATTGCGTTCACGCGAGGACACTGAGCGCAGTGAGGCGCTGCAGGCGATGATCGGCGGCGTCGACCGGGCCACGCGCCTGGTGGAAACCGTGTTGACTCTGGCGCGCCTCGATGCGCGCTCGATCGACTGCGCGAACCTGCCGGTGGTGTCGCTGCGAGCCATTGCAGTCGAAGTCGTTGACGGGCTCGGTGCAGCGGCCCGTGCGCGACACCTGCATGTGGAGTCGGATGTCGCCGATGTCTCGGTGCGCGCCGACCGAGACTCGCTGCCGGTCGCGCTTCGCAACCTGTGCGAGAACGCGATTCGTCACACGGCGTCACGCGTGCGGGTCGAAACAAGCGCCGCAGGGGATCGAGTCAGCATCACGGTGCGCGACGACGGCCCCGGGATGACTTTGGAGCAGCAGTCGCGTGCCTTCGATCGCTTCTACCGCGGGATGAGCGAAAGCACAGGCGCCGGACTCGGCCTCGCGCTCGTCAAACGTGTGGCCGAGTTGCACGGCGGATCGGTCCGATTCACGACCGGGCTGAACGGACGCGGTCTCGGCGTCGAACTCGTGTTGCCGAACGCTGCGGTCAACCCTTGACACACACCAGCGGCCGCAGCGCCGCGACGCGCTTCGCGAGTCCCGCGCGCTCGGTCGCTTCGGCGACTTCCTCGATGTCCTTGTAGGCGCCAGGCGCTTCTTCCGCCACGCCGCGCATCGAGTGCGAGCGGATCAGGATGCCCTTAGCGTCGAGCTCGTCGACGACCGCACGGCCACGCCAGCGACGCAGCGCCTGGTTGCGGCTCATCGCGCGGCCGGCGCCGTGACTGGCGGAACTCCATGCGCGGTTCTCGCTTTCGGCCGCGCCGGCCAGGATGTAGGAGCCGGTGCCCATGCTGCCGCCGATGATCACGGGCTGCCCGCACGTCGCGGTAGCGCGCCGGCAGGCCGGGTGGCCGGGGCCGAAGGCGCGCGTGGCGCCCTTGCGGTGCACGTACAGCAGCTTCTCGCGAGCCTCGACCTTGTGGCGCTCCGCCTTGCAGGTGTTGTGCGAGACGTCGAACAGCGTGTCGAGCTGCGACGTCCGGAAGTGGTGCGTGAACACGCGGCGAGCAAGGTGCGCGAGGATCTGCCGGTTGGCGAGTGCACAGTTGATCGCTGCGTTCATTGCGCCGAGGTACTGCTGGCCTTCGGGGGACTTGATCGGCGCACAGGCGAGTTCGCGGTCGGGCAGGGTGATGCCCAGGCGCGAGGCGGCCTTGGCCAGGCTGACGAGAAATTCCGTGCCGATCTGGTGGCCGAGCCCGCGCGAGCCGCAGTGGATCGACACGACGACCTGCCCTTCGGCGAGGCCGAACGCCTCGCGCTGCGCGCGTGTCGTAGATCCTCGAAACGCGCTGCACTTCGAGGTAGTGGTTGCCGGAGCCGAGCGTGCCCATCTCGCCGCGCTGCCGCTTCTTCGCGAGCGAGGAGACGTTGCCGGGCACTGCACCGTTCGACACAACCGTGCTCTTCAATGAACGGCAGGTCGTCGGCATTGCCGTAGCCGTGCTCGACCGCCCACCTCGCGCCGCCGAGCATCAGCGTGTCGAGCTCGTCGGCGTCGAGCCGCAGCGAGCCTTCGACGCCGACGCCCGCCGGAATCTGCGTCGAGCAGTGACTCCGCGAGCGCCTCGGCCTTATGCGCGATGTCGTCCGCGGTCAGGTTGGTGCGCAGGCAGCGGATGCCGCACGAGATATCGAAGCCGACACCGCCGGCACTGATGATGCCGCCCTGCTCGGGGTCGAACGCCGCCACGCCGCCGATCGGGAAGCCGTAGCCCCAGTGCGCATCGGGCATCGCGAGCGCCGCGCCGACGAGCCCGGGCAGCCGCGCGACGTTGGTGATCTGCTCGAGCACCTTGTCGTCCATCGCGGCCAGCAGATCACGGCTGCCATAGAGCCGCGCCTCGTGCCGCGTGTCGCCCGGTGGCCGCGGCACGGTCCAGGTCCACGGATCGATCGAGTGCAGTTGGGCGAGATCCATGACGGCCCTGATCTCAGAGATCCACAACGCAGCGCGCTTCCCAGCCTCCGCCCTGCGGCTTGACCGAAAGCGCGGTCAGCGTGGCGCCCTTGACCTGCGTGCCGCGCTCCATGTCGGCGCGCCAAGGCTCGCCCCACGCGGCTCCGCGCCAGATGTTGGCCTCCCTGGCCAGCTCGAAGCAGCCGAGAGCGAGTCCGCGTTCGTTGGCGTGGGCGAGCAGCAGGTTCAGCCAGGTGACGAGCGCCAGTTCCACATCGTCTTCCTTGAATTCGATATCGATGCGTTCGACCTGCGCGACGGTGATTGGGTCGCACATCAGCGCGAAGGTTGCCTCGGCAGCGTGCACGAACGCGTCCTGAAGCGTGGTGCCACGGCCGATGACGCCAGTGTCGGCGTCGTGGTCGAAGTAGTCGTAGCGCGGCAGTCCGGGTGACATGGCAGGATTCCTGTTCTTTATTGCGCGAATTCCGCGTGGGCGTTGGCTTGGCGGTGGTCGACTTCGTCGGCGAGTGCCTTGATCGCCGGGGAGATCGTCACCGGGTACGTCGGCCACGGCGGATCGATCCGGCGCAGCGCGGCGGCAGGGTCGCCAGTTGCGTCGCGCAGTGCGCACGCGCCACCGCCAGCGGGGGCGACGGTGCAACGCGCCGGCCGCTGCGCATGACCTCCACGAGCAGGGGCTCGCCGGGGCACGTCTCGGTGGCGAGTGCCACGGTGTCACCGGCGCAGAGGCCGTTCGCATCAACCTGACGGAACACCTGCTTGCGGCCCGGCCAGGTCGCCTTGCCCGCCGAGCGCTTGCGCCGCGCCTGCCCGGCGTATTCCTGCAGCTTGTAGACAGCGTCGAGATAGGCGCGTCGCGGCTGGTGGCGAGGCTGGTGCCGACCCCGAAGCTCGTCGATCGGCGCGCCGGCGGCGACCAGCGCGTGCGACCGCGTCGTCGTCGAGATTGCCGCTGGCGAAGATCACCGCGTCGCGCAGGCCGGCCGTCGTCGAGGATGCGCCGCACCGCGCGCGACAGCGCGTCGAGATCGCCGCTGTCGAGCCGCACGCCCTTGATGCGGACGCCGTCGTTCGCGCGAGCCTTGGCGCAAGCTCGCACGACGTGGCGCGCACCCTCGACCGTGTCGTAGGTGTCGATCAGCAACATCGCGTTGGCGGGGATCGACTCGGCGAAGTGCGTCGAATGCCTGCGCCTCGTCGTCGTGCGCCTGCACGAACGAGTGCGCCATCGTGCCGAACACCGGCATGCCGAAGCGCGGCCCGGCGTAGCACGGTCGCGGTCCCGGCGAACCCGCGCCAGGTAGGCCGCGCGCGCCGCCAGCACGCCGGCCTCGGCGCCGTGGGCGCGCCGCAGCCCGAAGTCGATCAGCGGCTGGCCGGCGCAGCCAGCACCGCAGCGCGCGCCTTGCTCGCGATCAACGTCTGGAAGTGCACGAGGTTCAGAACGCGCGTCTCGAGCCAGCTGCGCTTCGGCGCATCGGCGCGACCACCCGCAGGATCGGCTCGTTCGGAAAGAACACCGTGCCCTCGGGCATGGCCCAGACGTCGCCGGTGAAGCGCAGCTCCGCGCAGCCAGTCGGCGAAGCCCGGCGCGAACGTGCCGCAGCGGCGACCCAGTCGAGTTCCTCCCGTCGAAGCGCGCCTGCTCGATGAAGTCGAGCGCCTGTTCGAGCCCGGCGGCGACCAGGAACGCGCGGCCGGGCGGCAGCTTGCGCACGAAGAGTTCGAACACCGCGCTGTCGTCCATCCGCTGCCGCCAGTACGCCTGCAGCATCGTCAGCTGGTACAGATCGGTCAGCAGTGCCGACTCGGACGGCCCCTTCATGGCGCAGCCGTGCTCGCCGCCAGCGGTGACTGTCGCATCAGGGCGATGACTTCCTCGTCGCTCAGCTGATGGAAGTCGCGGTAGAAGTAGCCGATCGCGCCGAAGAACGAGGGTTGCGCGAGGCAGACCACGTCGTCGACCTCCTGGCGCAGTTCGTCGATGGTGTCGGGCGGCGCGACGGGCACGGCGAGCACGAGCCGCGCGGGATTACGGCGACGCAGGCCTTTCAGCGCCGCACGCATCGTCGTGCCGGTCGCGATGCCGTCGTCGACGACGATCGCGGTGCGTCCCGCCACGGGCACCGGCGCCGCGGTCAGCCAGGTAGGTGCGGCGCCGACGTTCGATCTCCGCGAGTTCCTGCTTGCGCGCGCTGCTCGATGTATTGCTGCTTCACGCCGGTTTCAGCCTGGACGTGGCGCTCGACCACGACGACCGGCTCCGCGCCGTCCATGACAGCGGCGACGCGCCAGCTCAGGCTGCCACGGCACGCCGATCTTGCGCACCAGCAACAGATCGAGCGGCGCATCCAGCGCGCGCGCCACCTCGAGGCCGACCGGCACGCCGCCGCGCGGCAGCGCCAGTACGACCGGATTGGCCAGGTGCAGCGCAGCCAGGCGGGCGCCGAGCATCCGGCCCGCCTCGGCACGGTCCTGCAAAGGGAGTGCGGACGTCGTCAGGCATGGCTCTCTTCCGTCAGGTGCAGCGCGAGCCAGTCGGCCGCCAGGTCGCGACGGCCTCGAGCGTGCCGGGTTCCTCGAACAGGTGCGTGGCGCCGGGAACGACGCGCAGTTCGCGCTCGCAGCGTCATCTGTGCCGCGCGCCTCGCGATTGAGTTCCAGGACTTCGACATCCGCACCGCCGACGATCAGCAGCGTCGGCGCGCGTACGCGTGGCAAGCCGTGCCGGCCAGGTCCGGCCGCCCGCCGCGCGAGACGACCGCGCGCCACGCGTTCGGCCGATGCGGCCGCAGCCACCAGCGCCGCCGCCGCACCGGTGCTGGCGCCGAAGAGCCGGCGGGCAGGCGCTGCGATTTCGGACGGGTCTGCTGCCACTCGAGCGCGCGCCACCGCAGCCGCAGCGCAAGCAGCGGGATGTCGAACACATTGCGGCGATCGCGCGCCTCTTCGTCGGTCAGCAGGTCGAACAGCAACGTGGCGAGGCCGCGTGCGTGCAATTGACGAGCGACGAACTGGTTGCGCGGGCTCAGTCGGCTGCTGCCGCTGCCATGCGCGAAGATCACGAGGCCCGTCACCGGGGCATCCGGAATCTCAAGATCTCCCGGGAGGCGGCTCGGGCCGATGTGGACATGACTGCAAGACATCTCATGCTCCCAGCCGGCAGGTCGGCGGTTGCGTTCCATCTACCCTTACAGCATCGGACGCAGCCCGCGCCGGCGCTTGATGGCGGTCAAGGCCGCAGACGGAGTCCGGCGTAATCACGGGCTATATGGAACATGCTTCCCTTAGCGCAACGGCGGTCACGCTCGACGAGAAGGTGCGCTTCCTCGCATCGGCGGAGGCCTGGCCGCAAGCGACGCGTCCGGACGTCATCGAAACCCACATGTCATGGGTCTTCCTGGGTGGAGGCTCCGTGCTGAAGCTGAAGAAGCCGGTCCGCACGGAATTCCTGGACTTCTCGACGCTGGCGGCGCGCGAGTTCAACTGCCGCGAGGAGGTGCGCCTCAACCTGCGCCTTGCGCCAGGTGTCTATATGGGCGTGCTGCCTCTGGTACAGATGCCCGGCGGCGTCTTGTCAGTCGGCTCCAGCGCGGCCGTGATTGGAACTGTGGTCGACTGGCTGGTGCACATGCGTCGCATTCCGCGCGAGCGGATGCTCGACGTTGCGTTGTCTTCCGGTCGCGTGCGGATCGAAGACATCGATCGGCTCGGCGACGCGACTGGCACAGTTCTTCCGGAGCGCCGAACGTGTGCAACTCGACGGTCCCGCCTACGTGCAGCGCTTCGCCGCATCGCAGTCGGTGAACAGGGGCGTGCTGTTGCTGCCGTCGTTCCGCGAGGAGGCGACCGTGGCCGCGTTCGGAGAATTCGACTCGGGCACTCCAGCGGCATGCAGGAATCCTTGGCGCGCGCGCCGAGACCGGACGTTTGCGCGAGGGCCACGGCGACCTCCGGCCAGAGCACATCGGCCTCGATGGGACGCCGGTCGTCATCGACTGCCTGGAATTCAACCGCGTGTTGCGTGAGGTAGATCCCTTCGACGAACTGGCGTTCCTCGACCTCGAGTGCCGTCTGCTGGGGGCGGCTTGGATCGGCCCGCGGCTGAGCGCGCACTGTGTTTCTGTGCTGCACGACTCGCCGCCACCGGAAGTGATGGCGCTCTACGCCGCGCATCGGACGTTGGTGCGTGCGCGACTGGCATTGACGCACTTGCTCGACGTCAGTCCGCGTACCCCGGATCGGTGGAAGCCGCAGGCGCGGCGCTATGTGGTGGCAGCGCGCGAGGCGCTCGCGCCATTGCTTTAGGAAGACGTTGGAGAAGGCTGGACTAACACCAGGCCGCGTGCTGTTTGCGGATCTCCGCGGCAAAGAGTCCGGTGCAGGTAAGGGCCTCGACACGCTTACGCGCGCGCGGGCGCGGTGAGGCGGAACAGCGGCACTGTATCGGTGACGAATACGCGCTCGACCGGCGCGCGCAACAGCGATTCGGCGGCCGGGCTGACGAACAATCCGTGCGCGGCGAACGCCAGCACACGGCGTGCGCCCGCTTTCGTGAGCGCGGTCGCGGCCCGCTCGATGGTGCCGAAGGTGGCGATCAGGTCATCGAGAATCAGCACGGTGGCGTCGCGTACATCGCCGGTGACGATCTCACCGCCGCTTACGACTCCGGCGCTGCGGCGCTTGTCGACGAAGGCCTGGCCGATCGGCCGCTGCCACGCCGCCTCGAGCGCCTCGCGCCAGAGCTGCACGCGTTTCACGCCGCCAACATCGGGGGACGCCACCACGACCGGAGCGTCGCCGACGAACTTCGCGGCCACCGCGGTGAATAGCGCGTGGGCCTCCAGATTCACTGCACGCCGGCGGAACGCGTTGTCGAACGCGGCGACGTTATGCGCCTCGAGCGTGATCAGCCCGTCACAGCCGGCCGCCTCGAAGAGCTGCGCAATGACGCGTATGGAGACCGGATCAAAGGGCTTGGTGCGCCGGTCCTTGCGCGCATACGCCAGGTACGGCGTGACCGCAGTGATGCGTCGTGCGCCGTGGTCGCGCAGCGCGGCAATGAAGAGCAACAGTCGCACCAGCTTGTCGTCGCCACTCGCGGACGGGCCTCCGTGCAGGCTCTGCACGACGAACACGTCCTTGCCGTCCGGATCGACGAGCGGGCGGATCTTGTGCTCGCCGTCCTCGAACGTGCGCTCCTCGTGCGCCGCGAGCGGATGACCGAGTTCAGACGCGATCGCCGCGCCGAAATCGCACGAGGCGTCCAGCGCGAAGAGCAGCATCCGTGCCTCAGTGCTCTTCGAGGCGCGTGGCGACGTCCTCTGCCGGCTCACCGGTGTCCGGATCGACCCAATCGGCGACGCCGATTTCCGCTTCGGCTTCCCCGACCGTTTCTCCCTGGTCGAGTGCGGTCTCGATGCCTTCACGCAACGCAGAGACCGCATCGCATCGCCGTGGCAAACGGGCCGAATTCCTGACGGCCGTTGTCGGCGATCCAGTAGTAGCCGTCAGGGCGAGCCACAACACGTGACGTCACGTCATCCGGCTCTGCCGTTCCCGCGGGATCGGATGCCGAAGGTGTTGCGGTGGGCTTGTATGTCATAGCGATGCTCTCCTCTGGCCCGACTTGACGTCGACGCGCTTGACGGGGTCGTTCGCACTCGACACTCCGGTTGATCTCTGGGCCAACAATTTGATAATGCTCCCCACCGCGTTGTCCCGGCGTCGCGGAGGGTGGGACCGTTGACGACTGTCAAGCAACTCGCCGCAGGCGACTGCGTGACGGTTCGAACCGCGGCGGCGGGCATGCCCTGGCACTGCAAGAGGCGCCTGGCGCCGAGCACAGGCGCTCGGTCCACGGCGGCTGGCCGTTGCTCAGTTCAGTTGAAAGGCTCGATCGGGAGAAAGGCACCGAGACCCGTCAGGTTCACGCGGGACTCGAGCTGTTGCAGGCAGTTGACTGCGTCGCTTCCGGTGACGGCGCCGCGCTGATGCAGCGCGGACCACGTCTTGCGCGGCGCGCGCGCGGTGATGACAAAGCTGGGCGCCCGACGGTCCGGCGGCTGCCGTCGTGCGGATACGGTGGTCTGCTGTATGGTTGGCAGCGCCGCGAAGACTTCGCCCATGAGCCGCAGCACGAGTCCGAGCGCGTGGCGGTTGTGCAGCTTGGTGTGAATCACTTCCGACATGCGGCGCACGGCGACGCGATTGCCATAATCGATGGCCGCCTCGCGATCCGGCAGCGTCGGCAGCAGCGGCAGCTGCACATCCATGCGCACGGCGCTGATGTCATCGAACTGGAAGCTGACGGCGGTCGGCAATGGCCACAGGATGTCCTTCAGGCAGGCAAGCAGATGCTCGCGCATTGCTTCCGGATCGCCCTGCGCCGCGCGCTGGCTGTGTTCCTGCATCTCGCGCTGTGTCGATTCCCACGCGAAGCGGCGGGCGAGCCACTTGGCGCGATCGTCGAGGTAGTCGTTCATCGCGCGCGGGCTGAACACGGGCTTGCCGTCTTTCTTCCCGATCGGCTTGGGCGCTTCAGGTGCGGTGTCGGCGAACGGTCGGACCGTGAGCGGCACCAGCTGGAGATCGGGCGTCGGCGTCCAGCGCTGCGGGCAGGCCATCGCCTCGACGTGTTCGTTCAAGTGCTGGCAGACCGCCAGCGCCGCTTCGCGTTCCATGTCCGCAGCACCGTCGACCAGGTTGGACAGCGGATCGACATGCTGGGTCGAACGGGTCGGGCGGATCAGGCGCGCGTAGCCGTACTGGTCGATGCGCACCTTCATTTCGCTGTCGGGCAGCGCGAAGCTCGTGGCGGCCGCCGGCCGCCTCCTGTTCGGAGTCACTGGTCAGCACGACCTGCGAACGGCGCCGGTACACCGCGCTCTGGCCGTCCGCACTCGCAAACGAGGGAATCAGGCGATATGGCGGCAGCCATTTCACCTTTTCGCCGTACGAGATGACGTGGCGATAGCGCAGCGGCACGTCGAGCATGCTGCTCGGAGGCTCTGCCACGGCGGAAGCGGAATACGTCACCTGCGTCCTCGATTCACGGACGGCGAGGTCGAAAGCGACCGCTTGCGCGCGTCGCCCGCTCCCGCCGAGCGGAGATGTTCGGCTCCAATGTTCGCAGCGTCATCGAGCCTGGCAACGCGCAATAAGCCGCCGGACGGTCGTCCTTTCCGGCGCCAGTGGCGGCTGTCGCCCCCTAAAGGACAGGCCGTGCGCCGCATAGCCTCATACATTTGACCGAACCGGAAATGCTCTGGCGAGGCTCGGGTACCCTTCGCGGCCATGTCTTCCGCGCTTCCCGCCCTGCGCGGCACCTTGGTCTCGGTCGCGCTTGCGCTGAGCACGCTGATCGGCGTGGCGGCGATGATTCCGTTCGCGCTGGCCAAGCTTTTGTTGCCGTTCACGCCGGTGCGGCATGTCACGGACCGTGCATTGAATGCGATCGCCACCGGGTGGATCGGCGTCAACAGCACTTGGATGGACTGGGTCGGCACGACGCGCTGGGACGTGCAGGGCCTCGAGGGGCTGGAGGCGCGCGGCTGGTACCTGGTGTCGAGCAATCACCAGAGTTGGGTTGACATTCTGGTGTTGCAGAAGATCTTCAACCGCCGCATCCCGATGCTGAAGTTCTTCCTCAAGAAGGAGCTGATCTGGGTGCCGGTCATCGGGCTGGCGTGGTGGGCGCTCGACTTTCCGTTCATGCAGCGGCGCGGCGGCGCCTCGAGCGCGCAGGACCTGGAGCGTGCCCGCAAGGCCTGCGAGAAGTTCCGCATCGTGCCGACCTCGGTCTTCAACTTTCCCGAGGGCACGCGTTTCACCCCCGCCAAGCACGACGCGCAAGGCTCGCCCTTCACGCATCTGCTCAAGCCCAAGGCCGGCGGCATCGCCACCGCGCTGACGACGCTCGGCAGCCAGTTCCATCGCCTGCTCGACGTGACGATCGTCTACCCCGACGGGCCGCCGGATTTCTGGACGTTGCTCTCGGGACGGCTGCGCGCGGTGACGGTGCGCGTGCAGCACCGCGAGTTTCCCGCCGAGCTTATGGCGGGCGACTACGCGAATGATCCAAGCTTCCGCACCCGCATGCAGGACTGGATGAACACGCTGTGGGCCGACAAGGACGTGTTGGTCGGACAGCTGCGTACGCAGGGACCGCGCGCCTGACGCTGACGCCGCGCGCAGAGGCGGGTATCGTCGCCGCTTCGTCCGGGAGCCGCTCATGTTCGAAGCCACGATTGCCGGCAGCCTGCCCAAGCCGGGCTGGCTCGCCGAGACCGACAAGCTCTGGCCGCAGTGGAAGCTCGCCGGAGAGGAACTCGCCGCCGCCAAGCGCGACGCCACACTGCTGTGGCTGAAAGAGCAGGAAGACGCGGGCCTCGACATCGTCGGTGACGGCGAACAGTCGCGCCAGCACTTCGTGCACGGCTTCCTCGAGTTCGTCGATGGCATCGACTTCGAGCACAAGGTCGAGATGGGCATCCGCAAGGACCGCTACAAGGCCATGGTGCCGCAGGTGGTCGGCCCGCTGAAGCTCAAGGGTCGCGTGCACCAGGTCGAGGCGCGGCTGGCTCGCAACCACACCAAGAAGAAGCTGAAGATCACGCTGCCGGGACCGATGACGATCGTCGACACGGCGGCTGACCGCCACTTCGGTGACCGCGCGAAAATGGCGATGGCCTTCGCCGAACTGCTGAACCAGGAGGCGCGCGCGCTGGAAGCCGACGGCGTTGACGTGATCCAGTTCGACGAACCGGCCTTCAACGTCTACACCGACGACGTCAAGGCCTGGGGCATCACCGCGCTCAACCGCGCCGCGCAGGGCCTGAAGTGCATGACGGTCGTGCACATCTGCTACGGCTACGGCATCAAGGCCAACGTCGACTGGAAGGCCACGCTGGGTTCGGAATGGCGCCAGTACGAAGAGATCTTTCCGGCGATCGCCAAGAGCACGATCCGGGCGGTCTCGCTCGAGTGCATGAACTCGAAGGTGCCGATGCACCTGATGAAACTGCTGGCGGGCAAGGATCTGCTGGTCGGCGTCATCGACGTGGCCTCCGACGTGGTCGAGACGCCCGAGCAGGTCGCCGACACGATCGGCAGGGCGCTGCAGTTCGTGGCGAAGGAGCATCTCTTTCCCTGCACCAACTGCGGCATGGCGCCGATGCATCGCGACATTGCGCTCGCGAAGCTGGCCGCGCTCGGCGCCGGCGCTGAATTGGCGCGCAAAAGATATGGGTGACCAATGAGCCGTCGTACGCTGGCCCTGGACGATCGCCTGCACGACTACGTGCTGGCGCACAACCGCGAACATCCGGAACTCGCAAAGCTGCGCGAAGCGACCGCATCGCATCCGCGCGCGGGCATGCAGATTTCGCCCGAGCAGGGCGCGTTGCTGCAGATGCTGGTCAAGCTCACCGGCGCACGCCGTACGATCGAGATCGGTGTCTTCACCGGTTACAGCGCGCTGGCCGTCGCGCTGGCGCTGCCGCCGGACGGCAGGATTCTTGCGTGCGACATCAGCGACGAGTTCACTCGGGTCGGGCGTCCTTACTGGGAGCGCGCCGGCGTGGCCGGGAAGATCGAGCTGGTGCTGGAACCGGCGCTTCATACTCTGGATGCGCGCCTGGCGACGGGCGAGGCCGGACGCTACGACTTCGCGTTCATCGATGCAGACAAAGCGGCCTACGACGGCTACTACGAGCGCTGCCTGAATCTTCTGCGTGTTGGCGGCCTGATCGCGATCGACAACGTGCTGTGGAGCGGGCGCGTGGCGCAGACGGTCGACGCCTCGGCCGACCCCGATACCGCCGCGCTGCAGTGGCTCAACGCCAAACTCCAGCGCGACGAACGCGTCGACCTTGCGCTGCTACCGATCGGCGACGGACTGACCCTCGCGCGCAAGCGCTGAGTATCACCAAATCTAACGCCACACCCGCGTCAGCCACCGGGCCGAAAGGACGACGCGCGCATCCTGCTCGCGCTCGACGCTGACATCCCAGTTGAGCTGGGCGCCGCCCCGGACCTCTTCAAACTCGGCGAGCGTGAAGTGGCCGCGGATGCGGCTGCCGGCGGGGACCGGGCCCTCGAAGCGCAGGCGCTCGAAGCCGATGTTGACGCCGGCGAGTGCCCCCGTGATCGTGATGCCGCTCTCGAACAGCGGTGTGAGTAGTGAAAGTGTCAGAAAGCCGTGTGCGATGGTGCAGCGCTCACCGTCAGCGTTGCGAAAAGGCGATTCGCGGGCGGCGCGCTCCGTGTCCACATGAATCCACTGCGGGTCGCGCGTGGTCGCAGCGAACTCATTGATCACGGTCTGGGTCACCAGGAACCAGTCGCTGACAGCCACCTCGTGGCCGACGCGATTGCGCAGGTCGTCGATCGACAGCGCGGTACTCATTGGACGGCTGGATCAGCGATCGCGGCGCTCCCGTACACCGCGGCGATGCGCTCGAGCAGGCAGCGCTCGCACAGACAGCCCGCGCCGGTCGTCACGCCATCGGCCGGCAGCACAGGCAGGCGCGTGCACCAGCAACCGTCGGCATCGGCGACGCCGCACGCGAATTCCGCGCCGCACGCACTGCACCGGCCGGTGCCGGCAACTTCTGGACGCTGATTCATGATGGAACAAGAGTAGCGCGAGTTGCCGGCCTTGACCTCCCTCAAGCCACTGACTTGCCGACCGGCAATCCGCCGCACCGTGGCTAGAGTGAAAGCGAGGCGCAATGCCTTAACGGGAGTGATTCAATGAAACGCTCGATTCTTCAAGCGGCCCTCCTGGGAGCGAGCCTGGCGATCGCAGCCACTGGCGCGTTGGGTCAGGGCAAGGTGGATCTCGGCAAACGCGAATATGACGCGAGTTGTGCAAGTTGTCATGGATTGAAGGGGACCGGCGACGGTCCCAGCGTCCAGTACCTGACGCGCAAGCCGACGGATCTGACAAAGCTGGCGAAAGGCAACGGCGGTGTCCTTCCGGTCAGTCGCCTGTACGAGTCCATCGATGGCACGCTGACGGTTCCTGGGCATGGAACGCGGGACATGCCGATCTGGGGTAACCAGTATCGCGTCCGTGCCGCCGAGTACTACATGGACATGCCCTACGACCCGGAAGTCTTCGTTCGCGCGAAGATTCTGGCGCTGATCGACTACATATCGCGGCTGCAGGCGAAGTAGCCGCCACCTGTCGGCAGGTATCAGGGGCCGCGGTCGTGCGCGGCAGGAGAGAGTCGTTAGGGAAGCGGCGCAGAGTCGGTTACAGCGTGTAACAAAAGCATGCACGCAGTGGTCGACCGAGCGCCGAAAATGCAGTTTCGGGCGTCGGGCAGACCACGGCCATCGGTCGGACGACGTCATCGAAGTCGTCCTCTGCGCCGTTAGCTCAGCAGGGAGTCCGCCATGAAGGCCACACTGACCGCTGTCGCGCTTGCGCTGAGTCTTGGACTGGCAGGTGTCGCGTCGCCCGTCGATGCGCAGTCGGGGAGCCATCGCGGCGGTCCTCCTCCGGGCGGTACCGGAGGAGGTGGCTATCGCGGTGGCCCACCTCAGGGCGGCGGCTATCGCGGCGGTCCGCCACCGGCCGCCTGGGGCGGTGCGTGGCGTGGACCGGGCTGGAACAGCTGGAATGGCTGGGGCCGGCCTTGGGGTCCCGCGTGGCGGCCCGGCTGGGGCTGGGGCGGCTGGGGCTGGAACGGCTGGGGTTGGGGTTCAGGATGGGGCTGGGGAGTTGGCTGGAATCCCGGCTGGGGCTGGGGTCCGGGTTTCTGGGGCTGGGGAGTCGGAGCGCCGATTGTCGTCGCGCCGTCGTCCGTCTCGGTCTGGGATCCTCCGCTCGGGCCTACCGTTTTCGTCGAACGCGAAGGAACAAGTGCCGAGGCGCCGCCGCCGGCCGCTGCGCCCAGCGCGCAGCAGTGGTGGTACTGGTGCGCGAGCGCGCACGGTTACTACCCTTACGTCGGAGCGTGTCCGGAAGGCTGGCAGCGCGTTGCGCCGCAAGTCCCGCCAACGCCGCAATGATGACGGCCCGCCGCGTCACCATCCTGCTGGCATGTCTTGCTGCGACGGGGATGTTGTCGGCGTGCGTGACCGTGCCGCCGGGTCCCTCGCAAACGGCCTTGCCCGGAAGCGGCAAGGCGTGGGACCAGTTCCAGGCCGACGATGCTTCGTGTCGTCAGATCGCGGCCGCGCGCGGTGGTGTGCCGAGTGAAGCTGCCTCAAGCGCCGGCGTGGGCAGTGCGGTCGCGGGGACTGTCATCGGAGCCGCGATCGGCGGCCTGCTGGGCGGAGGTGAGGGCGCTGCGGTCGGCGCCGGCATGGGGCTCTTCACCGGCAGCGTCGTGGGCACGGGCTATGCGCAGAACGCCGCCGTGGTGACTCAGCAAAGTTACGACCGTGTGTACTTCCAGTGCATGTATGCAAGTGGCAACCGCATCCCGGTGCCAGCGGCGTTTGCGTCGTCGATGCGCCAGGGCGCGGCCGTCGCCGCGCCGCGGACAGTTGCTCCGCCGCCGAATGCGGCCATTCCGCCGCGCAACGCACCGCCACCTCCCGAAGTATCTATCGCTACTCCGCCGCCGAACGCAGCGATTCCGCCACGCAATGCGCCTCCGCCCGCTGGCGCATCGATCGCCGCGCCGCCGCCCAATGCGGCGATTCCTCCGCCGGACGCGCCGCCGCCGTATCAATTGCCGCGCTGACCGCGTGGCGTGGATCACCACGGCCTGCGCCAACGCGGGTATCGTCGCGCTGGCGCCGCCTCCGCACCTCCCTTATGAGCCACAAACACGCCAACCTGCTGCGCGAGATCTTCCACGATCCGATCAACACCAACATTCACTGGCGCGAGATCGAATCGCTGCTGAAGCACCTCGGCGCCGACACCGAGTCGCTGTCCGGTGCGCGCATCCGGGTGAAACTCGGCCACGCCGAGGGCATCCTGCATCGGCCGCACCACGGCGGAAATACGCTCGACCGCAGTTCGGTGCAGCATCTGCGTGAACTGCTGGCACGCGGTGGTGCCACGCCGGCCCTGTACGAGGCCTCGCACAAGGAAGAGGACGACCCGCGCGAGGGCAAGCGGCACGGCTGAGCTTCAGATCGGTTCAGCCGGGCCCCGAATCGGGCGCGACGCCCCACGCCCGGTGCTTCGGCCTGCATCGACTGCGGCATACTGCCCGCCTTCGAAGGAGGCGCTGCGATGACTTGGCTGGTACTGGGTCTGGTGATCTTCCTCGGCACGCACTCGGTGCGGATCTTCGCCGACTCCTGGCGCGGCGCGCGCATCGCCTCGATGGGGCTGAATGCCTGGAAAGGCGTCTACTCGGTCGTCTCGATCCTCGGCTTCGTGCTGCTCGTGTGGGGCTACGGCGTGGCGCGCGGCACGCCCGGTAGTCCTGTATGCGCCGCCGGTCTGGACCAAGCATGTCGCGGCGCTGCTGACGATCCCTGCCTTCATCCTGCTCGCGGCGGCGTATGTGCCGGGCACGCGCATCAAGCGTGCGGTGGGGCACCCGATGGTGGCGGGCGTGAAGTCGTGGGCCTTTGCCCACCTGCTCGCCAACGGCACGCTGGCCGACGTCGTGCTGTTCGGCGCGTTCCTCGTATGGGCGATCGCGGACTACATCGTCGGCGCGACGGCGCGATCGTGCGGCAGGAGTCGTGTACGTCGTAGGGCCGATCACGCGCGACGCGACAGCGGTTGTCGTCGGACTGATCGCATGGGCCGCCTTTGCGTTCTGGCTGCACGGCGCCCTGATCGGCGTGCGCCCGTTCGGCTGAGACCGCCAGTGGCTGGGCCGAGCGTTAAGCTCAGCTATCGCCAAACCTCGTAACGGGTCTACTTCATATGAACGTGACGCACACTCTTCGCCGCGGGCTGCTGCGCGCCGGCGCCTGCGCGGCCTTCCTCGCCCTGGCCGGCTGCGTGGCTTACGCGCCGCCGCCACAACCCAGCACCTACGACCGCGCGTACAACGCGATGCTGGGCGCGATGGCGGACCAGGGTGTCAAGGTGAGTGACGCCAATCCGGCGGCGGGCCTGATTACCGGTGTGCGTGGTCCCATCACGGTGATCGCGACCGTCGCGCCGCAGCCGGACGGCACGACCAAGGTCGAGTTCCGCACCAAGGGCGACATCAGCAAGGACCCGCAGCTGATCGACCGCATCGGTGCGTCCTACAGCGCACGCATGGGGCGCTGAGCGCCTCGCTTTCAGTCGGCGGCGCTGCCGGCGATGCCGTCGATGCGCGTCATCACGTCGGGCGTGAGCTTCGCCACGACGTCGAGCGCCTTCATGTTTTCGTTGATCTGCTCGACGCGGGTGGCGCCGGTGATCACCGTGCTGACGCGCGGATTGCGCACGCACCAGGCCAGCGCGAGCTGAGCGAGCGTGCAGCCGAGTTCCTTCGCGACGGCTTCCAGCTTGCCGACGATCGCGTTCTTCGCCGGATCGGTCAGGCCATCGCGCAGGAACGCGTAGCTCTCAAGGGCGCCACGCGATCCCGGCGGGACTCCTTTCTGATACTTGCCGGACAGCAGTCCCGAGGCGAGCGGGCTCCAGGTCGTCAGGCCGAGCCCGATGTCCTCGTAGAGCCGCGCGTACTCCTGCTCGACACGCTTGCGGTGCAGCAGGTTGTACTGCGGCTGCTCCACCACCGGCTTGTGCAGGTTGCGCCGGTCCGCGATCTCCCACGCCGCGCGAATCTCGTCCGCGTTCCATTCGCTGGTACCCCAGTAGAGCGCCTTGCCGCGCTCGATGATGTTGTGCATCGCCCAGACCGTCTCTTCGATCGGCGTCGCTGGATCGGCGCGATGGCAGTAAACGAGGTCGACGTGGTCCAGCTGCAGGCGCTTCAGTGAGCCGTCGATGGCGTCGAGCAGGTACTTGCGGTTCAGTGTGTTGTTGTCGTTGGCGCAGGTGCGCATGCCCCAGTAGAACTTGGTCGAGACGATGTACTTGATGCGCGGCCAGCCGAGTTCCTTCAGCACCTTGCCCATGATGACCTCGCTGTCACCCTTGGCGTAGATCTCGGCGTTGTCGAAGAAGTTGACCCCGGCATCGAAGGCGGCGGCCATCAGTTCGCGCGCGGCGCGGGTGTCGACCTGATTGCCGTAGGTGACCCACGAGCCGAACGACAGTTCGGAGACTTTCAGGCCGGAGCGGCCGAGGCGGCGGTAGTTCATCGTTCCTGATCAGCGTGGAGGAAAGGCGGGGAGTCTACTGACCGCCGCCGCGCGGCGTGGCGCAGTCGCCGCGAGACGGCTCAGCGCTCGCGCGTCAGCGGCACGAAGCGCACCGGAATCGTGCTGCGCGTGACCGTCCGGCCATCGGCGTCCTTGCGCAACAGCAGCAGATCCTGCCCGACAAGCAGCGGACCGACGGGGATCACCAGGCGTCCGCCGGGCTTCAACTGTTGCACGAGCGCCGGCGGGACATGGTCGGGTGCCGCGGTGACGATGATGCCGTCGAAGGGCGCCGCTTCGGGCCAGCCACGGTAGCCGTCGCCGATGCGTGTCTCGACGTTGCGCACGCCGGCGGCATCGAGCGCGGCGCGGGCGCGCTCGGCCAGTGGCGCCACGATCTCGATCGAGTAGACCTTGCGGACGCAGGCGGCGAGCACCGCGGCCTGGTAGCCGGAGCCGGTGCCCACCTCGAGCATGACGTCGCCGGGCTGCGGATCGAGCAGTTCCGTCATCAGCGCAACGATGAAGGGCTGCGAGATCGTCTGGCCTTCACCGATCGGCAGCGGCCGGTTGTCGTAGGCCTGTGCTGCAAGGCTCGGCGGCACGAAGCGTTCGCGTGGCACGGTCTCGAGCGCATGGCGCACCACGGGACTTAGCGTGGAGCGGCCCGTGCTGCTGGCCGTGGCCCGCATATCCGCGTCGATCTCGGCCAGCAGGCGCTCGCGCGCACGCTTGTAGTCCGTTTGCGCCGTGGTCTGCATTGGCACCGTCATGCCGGCGAGTGTCGCAGCAAACGCGGACAGCCAGGATCGGCGCGGGTGCATGTCGCTCGGCGCGAGGTCTGTGTCCGATGGGGCAGCAGGATGAACCCTGTGAGCTTTCCTTTCGAATGATCCGGGCGACGGCGTCTGGCAGCAAGCGACCTGGTCAATGTTTCACGCGACCCGACAGCTCGCGGGGGCATAAGGACATGACCGAAACGTCGTTCTGTTGCCTTGGGCCTGGGGCACACTTGCCCTCCCTGTCCTGCCAAGGCTGCCATGCGTCGCCTGTCTGCGTTTCTTTGCGCGCTCGTGCTTCCGCTTGCCGCGGCGGCACAGCCGCTGATCCTGCCCGCCGAACTGGCTGCCAAGGCCAATGATCCGTCGCTGCGCATCGTTGACATTCGCGCTGCCGACGGCAGCGCAGCGGCGTATTCGCGCGGCCACGTCAGCGGCGCACTTTCTGCGCCCTATGCGAAGTGGCGCGGACCGAAGGACAACCCGGGAGCCTTGCCCGATGCGCCGGCATTGACCGCGCTGATCCGCACGCTCGGCATCGATGCCACCACTCCGGTCGTCGTGGTCTACGAAGGAACTGATGCGACCGAGTTCGGCGCCGCGGCGCGGGTCTACTGGACGCTGAAGGCGACCGGCCTGAAGCAGCTCGCGATCCTCAACGGTGGCATGAAGGCCTGGCGTGCGGCGGGGCTGGCCGTCAGCACTGACGCTGTCACGGTTGCGCCCTCGACCTACGTCATCGCCCTCGATTCCAGGCTGATCGCGACGCAAGACGAGGTGGCGCAGGCCGCTGGCTCGGGCTCCGTACTCCTCGATGCGCGACCGCTGTCGTACTTTCGCGGCGAAGCGCGCCATCCCGCCGCGCGTACGCCCGGAACCCTGGTCGGAGCGAAGAACGTCCCGCACGATGTCTGGTTCGTCGAGGGATCGGCGACGCTGAAGCCCGCGACTGATGTGCAGCAGGTCGCGGCGCGCGAGGGCATCGACACGACGCAGCCGACGGTCTCCTTCTGCAATACCGGGCACTGGGCGGCGACCAACTGGTTCGTGCTGTCCGAGGTGCTCGGGCAGAAGGACGTGAAGCTCTATCCGGAGTCGATGGTGGGCTGGTCGCGCGCCGGACTGCCGATGGCCAACGTGCCGAGCCGGCTGGAGCAGTTCTGGATGCAGTTGAAGGAAGCCGCCGGCGCGATGTAAGGCCGCACGGGACCGATAATGTCGGCCGTGTCGATCACAGGCCTGGTGGCTGCACCGTCCGTCGCAGCGCGCGGAATTCGCGCGGTGGGCTGGCTCGCGATCGCGGCGGCGCTGGCATGGCTGGCGGTCACGTGGCTGGTCGGCCTGCGGCAGGGCCTGCTCTTCGCCGTCGGCATCGGCTATGGCGCGGTGCTGGCCGGCGTGTCGTTCGGCTTCACCACCGGCTGGCGCGTGTGGATCCGCGACCGTGACCCGACCGGGCTGCTGGCGCAGTTCCTCGCCATCGCGCTCGCGATGGTGGTCTCGATCCCGCTGATCGCGAACCATGCGGAACTCAGCGGCGCAGTGGCGCCGGTCGCGGTCAGCGTTGTCATCGGCGCCTTCGTGTTCGGCCTGGCGATGCAGATCGCCGACGGCTGCGGCTCGGGCACGCTGTACAAGGCTGGGCCTCGGCAATGGCTTTTCGCTGGCGGTATTGCCCGGGTTCATCCTCGGCAGCTTCTTCGGCGCCGCTGCACCTGGACCGTTGGCTCGCGCTGGGTTCGTTGCCGCCCATCGCCTTGCAGGATCACCTGGGCACGGTCGGCGCCATCGCGCTGCAGCTGGCGATATTCGGCGCGCTGGCCGCGTGGCTGTGGCGCCGACGCCGCACGACGCAGACGCGCTGGCGTGGCAACGCGGTCTATGTCGGCGCGGGACTGCTCGCACTGTTTGCGGTGCTGAACCTCGTCGTCGCCGGACAACCCTGGGGCATCGTCTACGGCCTTGGCCTGTGGGGCGCGAAGATCGCAACCGCGCTCGGCATGGATCTCGCGATCGAACGCCTACTGGGGCCGCGAAGCGCAGCAGGCGCACATTCATGCGTCGGTGCTGACCGACGTCACGTCGATCACCAACTTCGGCCTGCTGGCCGGCGCCATCATCGCCGCCACCTGGCGCGGCAACGCCTGTCCGCCGCCCGAAGCGCAGCGCGCGTCGCAGTGGATCGCGGCGATCGTCGCCGGCATCGCGCTCGGCTATTCGTCGCGGCTGGCGTTCGGCTGCAACGTCGGGGCCTACTTCTCCGGTATTTCCACCGGCAGCCTGCACGGCTGGATCTGGTTCGTCGCGGCGTTCGCCGGTTCGCTGGTCGGCGTGCGCCTGCGGTCGCGGCTGGGGCTGAGAGGATGAAGCGACGTGTGCTCGCCTTTGCCACGGTGTTCTGGGCGCTCGCACTCGGACTGCTCGCGCTCGACTGGGCGCACTCGGAGCCGCACAACCGCTTCGCCGAGCCGCTGCCTTGGCAATTCGGCCACGAGAAGGTCGAGGGCGCCGGGCACTGCGCGGCGCCGCTGAAGTAGCGGCGCGCTACTCCGTCGGCAGGAAGCCTTCGATCGAGAGGTAACGCTCGCCGGTGTCGTAGTTGAAGCCGAGCACGCGGCTGCCGGCTTCTTGAGTTCCGGCAGTTTCTTCGCGATCGCGGCCAGCGTGGCTCCCGAGGAGATGCCGATCAGCAGGCCTTCCTCGCGGGCGGCGCGGCGCGCCATCTCGCGCGACTCCTCGGCCTCGACCGTGATGACGCCGTCCAGCACCTCGGTCTTCAGGTTGTGCGGAATGAAGCCGGCGCCGATGCCCTGGATCGGGTGCGGCGACGGCTGCCCGCCCGAGATCACCGGCGAGGCGGCCGGCTCGACCGCGAAGACCTTCAACCCGGGCCACTTCGGCTTCAGCACCAGTCCGACGGCGGAGATGTGGCCGCCGGTGCCGACGCCGGTGATGATCGCGTCGAGCCCTTCGGGAAAGTCGTGCAGGATCTCCTGTGCGGTGGTCTGCACGTGGACGTCGATGTTGGCCGGGTTGTCGAACTGCTGCGGTATCCACGCGCCGGGCGTCTCGGCGGCCAGCTCCTCGGCGCGCTCGATCGCGCCCTTCATGCCTTTCTCGCGCGGCGTCAGCACGAACTTCGCGCCGTAGGCCAGCATCAGCCGGCGCCGCTCGACCGACATGCTGTCGGGCATCACCAGCATCAGCGGATAGCCCTTGACCGCGGCGACCATCGCCAGACCGATGCCGGTGTTGCCCGACGTCGGTTCGATGATCGTGCCGCCGGGCTTGAGCCGCCCGTCTCGCTCCGCCGCCTCGATCATCGACAGTGCGATGCGGTCCTTGATCGAGCCGCCGGGATTGGCGCGTTCGGACTTCGACCAGACTTCGTAGCCCGCGGGAAACAGTCGATTGATGCGGATGTGGGGGGTGTTGCCGATGGTTTCGAGGATGTTGGCAGCGCGCATGAGGTGCTCCGTGAGTGCAGGCGGTGAACGGTACGCGGGTGGGGCCGCGATCGATATCACCCGAGTTGATAACGATATAGCCTGCTCCGGCCCTGCCGCGCCATCCGGTTAAGCTCGCGGCATGACCCTCGCGATCTCCTACGACGACGTCGCGGCCGCCGCGCAGCGGCTGGCTGGCGTCGCACACCGCACGCCGGTGCTGACCTCGCGCACGGCGAACGAACTCACCGGTGCGGAACTCTTCTTCAAGTGCGAGAACTTCCAGCGCATGGGCGCGTTCAAGTTCCGCGGTGCGTACAACGCGCTGGTCGCAGTTCACGCCGGAGCAGCGCAAGGGCGGCGTCGTCGCGTTCTCGTCCGGCAACCATGCGCAGGCCATCGCGCTCGTCGGCGCGCCTGCTCGGCATGCCGGCAACGATCGTGATGCCGCAGGATGCGCCGGCCATCAAGATCGAGGCGACGCGCGGTTATGGCGCCGAAGTGCTGCTCTATGACCGCTACACCGAGGACCGCGAGGCGATCAGCCAGCGGCTCGCGCGCGAGCGCGGCATGACGCTGATTCCGCCCGTACGACCATCCGCACGTCATGGCGGGGCAGGGTACGGCCGCGCTCGAACTGATGCAGGACGTAGGGCGGCTCGACCTGCTGCTGGTCTGCGTCGGCGGCGGCGGACTGATCTCGGGCTGCGCCACGGCGGCTACGCCACCTGCAGCCGGACTGCCGCGTCATCGGCGTCGAGCCCGAGGCCGGCAACGACGTGCAGCAGTCGCTGCGCCGGGGCGAGATCGTGCACATCGACGTGCCGCACACGATCGCCGACGGCGCGCAGACCCAGCACCCTGGCCGCTACACGTTCCCGGTGATCCAGGCCGCTGGTGGCCGACGTCGTGACGGTCAGTGACGACGCGCTGAAGCGCGCGACTGCGGTTCTTTGCGGCGCGCATGAAGATCGTCGTCGAGCCGACCGGCTGCCTTGGTGCGGCGGCCGCGTTCGAGCAGGCGATCGAGGTGCGTGGCCGGCGCGTCGGCGTGATCCTCAGCGGCGGCAACGTCGATCTCGCGCGCTACGCGACGCTGCTCACCAGTCAATAGCGTCGCCGCCAGTTAGTCGGCCGCCTTGATGACGCCGCAGGCGATGCGCGCGCCGGAGTTGCCGGCCGGCTGGGTGCGGTAGTCATCCGGGCTTTCATGGATGACGATCGCGCGGTTGATGACGGAGTACGGCCCCGGTGTGACGGTCAGGATCTCCGAAGTGACCGAGTAGACCGCGACGCCCTCGCCATTGGAAGAAAGGTTCGGCAGATCGCCCGCATGGTGCTCCGGCGCATCGTGGCGCCCGTGCGGCTGGTTCCCGGGGTTGAAGTGCCCGCCGGCGCCCGCGAAGTTTCCGCTGCAGTCGCCTTTCTCGTGGATGTGGATGGCGAACACGCGATTGGCCGTCAGACCGTTGATGTCCCCGCGGATGTAGATCTTCCCGACACTGCTGTTCGCGGCCGCGCCCGCCACCGGGGCCTCCATCGGCTCGTTTCCAGGAACGTGCCGCCTTCGGGCTGATGGAAGGTGACGCGTCCCCAGACGCGGTTGTCCTCGCCGCCTGTCACCTGGGCCTCTGCATAGGGCCCCTTGCTCAGCGTGTCGCAGCCACTGGCCAGGACGGCGACGGTGATGACGGTGATCCAGCGTATGACCATGACCTGCTCCTTCTAAGCGCAGCGCGCCCGGTTCGGCGCGATGGTAGCGGCTGGACGCGCGAAATGCAGTGCGAGGCGACCGCTTACCGCATCAATGCGCATCCGGCGGATTCCTAGCATGGCTGACCATGTCTTGCCCGCCCCTCCCTGCTGTTGCGCCGTGCTCTGCTGCTCGCGCTCACCCTGTTGACGCTGCCCGCCTGCGCGGTCGAATGGGTCGGCACGGTCGTCGGCATTGCCGACGGTGACACGCTGACGCTGCTCGATGCCGGCAAGACGACGCACCGCATCCGCATCGACGGCATCGACGCACCTGAGCGTACCCAGGCCTACGGCCAGCGCGCGCGCCAGTCGCTGGTCGATCTTTCGCACGGCCGCGCCGCGCACGCGGACTGCCCGAAGAACGACCGCTACGGACGCGCCGTGTGTCGTGTGACGGTCGACGGCGTGGACGTCGGCCTCGAGCAGATCAAGCGTGGCCTGGCCTGGCACTACAAGAAGTACGCGTATGAGCAGCCGACCGCGGCGCGATTCAGTTATGCGAGTGCCGAAGAGCAGGCCCGCACCGAACGCGTCGGGCTATGGGCGATGCCTACCGCCGAGCCGCCGTGGGAATACCGGCGCGACCGCTCGGCCGCCGCGAAGCCCTAGGTCAGCCTGCGCGGCCGACGATCTGTGCGGTCGCGATCAGTTCTTCCAGCAGCGCCATCGATGCCCGGCCCGAGACGGTGAAAGGGTCGAGCACCGGCTTGTCCGAATACTTAAGCAGCAGCGACGGGTTGACCTTGGTCAGATTGACCTGGCCCATCGTCCAGCCGGCAAAGTGGCGCTCGGGCACTTCGGCGTAGTGCAGCAGCATGACTTCGCGGTGACGCGTGTCGCGCACGATCTTCGTGTACAGCGCATTGACCGCATCGCGGCCACCTTCGAGCGCCTGCATGTAGACCTCGCCGCCGAAGCACAGCACGCCGGTGATGCCGAGCGCCGGGTTGTGGCTGCGCGACTGCTGCAGGATCGACTCGATGATCTCGTGCGTCACGGGAGCGGCGGCGCGGCTGGCATAGAGCAGGCGGACAAGCATCGCGTTCGGTCTCCGGTCAGGCGTTCTTCAGGTTCAGCAGGGCGAGGAATTCGCGTCGCAGGTTGGGATCCTTCAGGAACGCGCCCCGCATCACGCTGTTGATCATCTTCGAGTCGGTGTCCTTGACGCCGCGCCACTGCATGCAGAAGTGGTCGGCCTCCATGACGATCGCCAGGCCGTCGGGCTGCATCGTCTCCAGCAGCAGGTCCGCAAGGTGCGTGACGGCCTCCTCCTGGATCTGCGGCCGGCTCATCACCCAGTCGGCCAGCCGCACGTACTTCGACAGGCCGATCAGGTTCGAATGCTCGTTCGGCAGCACGCCGATCCAGACCTTGCCGAGGATCGGGCACAGGTGATGCGAGCAGGCGCTGCGTACCGTGATCGGCCCGACGATCATCAGTTCGTTCAGGTGTTCGACGTTCGGAAATTCCGTGATCGGCGGCATCGCCGTGTAGCGGCCGCGGAACACTTCCGTCAGGTACATCTTGGCGACGCGGCGCGCGGTTTCGCGCGTGTTGTGATCGCCCTCGACGTCGATGACGAGGCTCTGCAGCACGCCGAGCAGCTTCTCCTCGACTTCGTCCTGCAGCAGGGCGAGCTCGTCAGGCTCGAGGTAGGGAGCGATGCAGTCGTTCGCGTGGAACCGGTGGCGCGCCTTCTGCAGGCGCTCCCGGATCTTCTGCGACACCGGCACGCCGAGTTCGGAGGTCTCGGCCGAGCCGCTGGGAGGAGTGCGCGCATTCATGGTTCGTGGTCCAGCGCGGGTTCGGCCGACGACTATATAGGAAGGACCTGTTCGTACACCCGTGCCGACGAGAGGGGCACGGCGGATCTAGGCCGCAGTGCCGCGACGCTCCGCCTCAGCCGGTCGCGCCCTTGGCCCGCATCTTCGCGGCGATGTAATCACCGTGCGAAATGTGCAGCAGGTCCGCGACCTTGCGCATCAGGTGATTTTCGTGCGCCGAGAGATGGGCGTCGGAGTAAGCGACGCGCCACATCAGTTCGATGACGCGCTGCTTCTGCTCCTGGGTGAATTGGCGGTTGATGAGCGAGGTGAACTGGAAGTAGTCGCTGGCCTGCTTCATCTCCTCTTCGGCGAGCGCGATCAGTCGTTCCGCCTCGTCGTGCGTGAGTTCGAACTTTTCGCGCACGGCGCGCAGCACCGCCGTTTTCTCGGCCGCGGAAGAGTCCTGGTCGATGCGCGCCACTTCGACCAGCAGCGCGGCGGTGGCGAGTTCGATCGTGTGGCGCTCGTTCGCGGTCGGCGCGGTGCCGATGTGGCGGTCGAAGAAGTCGCGGATCGAGTTCAGCATGTCCGAAATTCTGCACCGTTTGTGCGTTGCCGCAAGTCGTCGGTGTGGCGTCGGGCTAAAGTCGCGCCCGTAGGTGAGGGGGGACAGGCGTGATGGAGTGGCTGCAGACCGTGTTCGGGCAGAACACGCTGCTTACGGGCGGCCTCACGCTGGCGTTGCTGGGGCTGGTCGCCGTCTGGCTGCGTGACGTCCCGGGCAAGCTCTTCGGCTGGGCCAAGCACTTCCTGATCACGACTCTCACGGTCGACAGCCGCGACGAGCTGATGTTTCCGGCGCTCGTCGAGTACATGGACAGCCGCGAGTCGCTGCGGCGGCTCAACAACTTCACGGCGCGCGCGGTGCGCCAGGGCACGAGCTACCAGAGCCTGCACGACGAGCTGCAGCAGGGCGGGCGGCCGCTGACCGTGCTCTCGCCCGGCGAAGGTTTCCACCTCTTCTTCCTCGACGGCCGCCTGATGTGGATGAAGCGCGAAGTGCAGGTCGGGCCCTCGATCTTCGAGAAGATCGCGCTCTCCACCTTCGGCCGCAACAAGCAGCCGCTCGAGGCGCTGGTGCATGCCGCGATGGAGCACCGCATCGCGCGCGAGCTGAACCGCATCGCGGTCTACATGCCGAGCCCGTATAACAACGAATGGATGCGGGCCCGGCTCGGTAACAACCGCAAGCTCGACTCGGTGGTGCTGAAGGCCGGCCAGAAGGAGTCGATCCTCGAGGATCTCAACCGCTTCTTCGCCTCGCACGACCGCTACGAGACGCTCGGCATTCCGTGGCGGCGCGGCTACCTGCTGTACGGGCAACCGGGCACCGGCAAGACCTCGCTCGTGACGGCGATCGCCTCCGAGATGGCGCTCAACGTCTGCGTGCTGAGCCTGGCGTCGCCCACCGTCACCGACGAGAAGATCGGCAACCTGCTGTCGTCGGTGCCGCAGCGCTCGGTGATCCTGATCGAGGATGTCGACGCCTTCTTCCGCCAGCGCGACAAGGCCGATACCAGCGTCAAAGTCTCGTACTCCGGCTTCATCAACGCGCTCGACGGTGTGGCCGCGCACGAAGGCTCGGTCGTGTTCCTGACCACCAACCACCCGGAGCTGATCGACGAGGCAGCGATCCGCTCCGGCCGCGTCGACTTCCGGCTCGAGCTCGGCCTGTGCGACGCCAGCCAGCTCGAGCGCATGTTCCTGAAATTCTTCGACGATGCCTCGGCCGCCGCGCGCTTTGCGGCGCTCGTCGCGCCCGACCGCTGGTCGCCGGCGCAGGTGCAGGAGCGGCTGCTGAAGGCGCGATCGGTGGACGAAGCGATCGATCTATTTTGCAGCGCAGCAGAAGTGCCGACCAAGCAACTGCGCGCGGTCTGACATGACGCAACGTTTGAAGGAGACCGGGCGCGTCTCATATCCCCCACACGGACAGGGGGGCAGAGTAGTTCCGTAGTGCACATCCATCGCAATTCGACCTATAACGCGACGTGGAACACCCACACAGCACATCAGGAGGGGAGACTCAATGAACCACAAGCAGACCGCTGGCGGGGGCCGCGGACTTCGTCTGACTGCGATCAGCGCTGCGCTGGTCGCGGCGTTCGCGCTGCCACAGGCCGCGAACGCGATCGAGATCGAGACCGGCAACGATGATGTCGTGATGCGCTGGGACAACACGGTGCGGCATCAACATCGTGCGAGCGGATCGCGGCGCAGGACGAGGCGATGCTCAGGTACCCGAACTACGACGACGGCGACCGCAACTTCAGCCGTGGCAAGGTGTTCACGCGCTTCGACGTCCTGTCGGAGTTCGACCTCGTCTACAAGAGGAACACGGGCTTCCGCGTCAGTGCGGCCGGCTGGTGGGATCCGGGCTACAACTCGCTCGACAACACGTCGACGCAGACCTCGAACCACCTCGTCAACGGCCGCCCGGCGCTGGGCCTGCCCGACTACACCAGCCGCTACGCGAAAGGCGGGTCCGGCGAATTCCTCGACGTCTTCGTCTTCGACAAGTGGATGATCGCCGGCGTGCCGGTCAACGTCCGGCTGGGCCAGACCACGGTGTTCTGGGGCGAGAGCCTGCTGTTCAACGGCGCGGTCCACAGCGTCGCGTACTCGCAGAACCCGCTCGACGTCTGGAAGGCCCTGTCGACTCCGGGCGCCGAGGCCAAGGAACTCTTCCGTCCGCGCGTCGGCCTGAACCTGCAGGCGCAGGTGTCCGACGACTGGTCGGTCGCGGCCCAGTACTTCTTCAACTGGCAGAGATTCTCCAATCAGGCCTGGCGCCTTCCGGAGTCGGGCTCGTACCTGTCGATCGGCGACGCGATCCTCTGGGGCGGCGAGTCGAACATCGCCAACGCGACCGGCACGCAGCGCGTCCTGGCGCGGCACCGACATCACGCCGGAAGAAAACACCGGCAACTGGGGCCTGGCGGCGCGCTGGAGCCCCGACTGGCTCGACGGCACGCTGGGCGCGTACTACCGCAAGACCTACGACATGATGCCGCAGGCGATGGCGACGCCGGCGGTGCTTCCCAACCTGCCGGCGCAGCTCTGCGCGGCCCGCGGCGGCACGCCGATCGCCGCGACGAACTTGCTACGTCAATCCGGGCGCGGCTTCGCTGCAGCAGCTGACCCAGCTCGGCAAAATCGGCACGTACAACCTCGCGTATGGATCCGACATCGACATCTTCGGCCTGAGCTTCGCCAAGAACATCTGGGGCATCAGCGTCGGCGCGGAACTGAGCTACCGCCGCAACCATGCCGCTCTCCAGCGAGACCGGTGACTGTGCTGCCGGCGGCGTTCGCGCCGCTGGTGCCGGGCGCGATCGCGACCAACGCGCTGCCCGACGGCGACACGCCGGGCGCGAAGGGCAACACGATGCACGGCCTCGTCAACCTGCTGGGCACGCATCGCGAAGAACTGCCGGTATTCGACGCGGCCACCTGGGCCACCGAGCTGACGTGGATGACCTGGCTCGACGTCACGCAGAACGAGGCCGTGTTCAAGGGCCGCGACGGCTATTCGCAGATCGACCGGGTCGACAAGAACTACTTCGGCCTGGCGATCAACTTCACGCCGACCTGGTTCCAGGTGTTCCCGGGCGTCGACATCCTGGCGCCGCTGTCGTGGTCGCAGGGCATCTCGGGCAACTCGGCGCTCGGCTCTCACGGCGGCTCGGAAGGCTCCGGCACCTTCGGCATCGGCATCGCGGCCGACATCTACCAGAAGTACCGCATCGATCTGAAGTACGTGGGCTTCTACGGCGACAATCGATGTGCCCGGGCGTGCCGGTCAATCCGGGCACCTGCTCGGCCGGTGCCGTCAACATCTTCAACGGTACGTACTCGACATCTGCAAGACCGCGACTTCCTGGCGCTGACGTTCAAGACGACATTCTGATGAGGAGCAACTCCATGTTTCGAAACACACTGATCGCGGCGGCGCTGTCTGTCGCGTACGGCGGCTTGGCCCTCGCGGCCGTGACCGCCGAGGAGGCCAAGCAGCTGGGCACGACGCTGACACCGATCGGCGCCGAAAAGGCCGGCAACAAGGACGGCACGATTCCCGAGTGGACCGGCGGGCTCACGACGCCGCCCGCGGGCTTCGTCAAGGGCAGCGGCTTCCGTCCGGACCCGTTTGCGGCCGACAAGCCGCGGCTGACGATCGACGCCAAGAACATGGCCCAGCATGCCGACAAGCTGACGATCGGTACGCAGGAGCTGCTCAAGCGCAATCCGGGCACCTATCGCATCGACGTCTACCCGACGCGGCGGCCGGTCACGTATCCGAAGCGCATTTTCGACAACGCCGCGAAGAACGCGGTGAATGCCAAGACCGGCAACGGCGGGCTGAGCATCGAGGGGGCGATCCCCGGCGTGCCGTTCCCGATCGCGAAGACCGGCAACGAGGCGATGTGGAACCACCTGGTGCGCTTTACGGGCAATACCTACTGCCCCAAGTACGACGCGTGGAACGTCGACTCGGCCGGCGTGCCGACGCTGGCGACCGTCGGCGAGTCGTGGCAGGAATACCCGATCTACCTCGGCAACAAGACTGATCCGATCAAGGGCACCGACATCTACTTCCGGATCAAGCTCAACTACCTGGGGCCGGCGCGCCGCAACGGCGAGGCCTGTATTGGTCCAGGACTCGGTCAACCCGCTCGAACAACCGCGCCGTGCGTGGCAGTACCTGCCGGGCCAGCGCCGCGTCAAGGCCGCGCCGGATCTCGCCTACGACACGCCCAACCCCGGTACCGCCGGTGCCTTGACCTACGACGATGCATTCATGTTCAGCGGCGCGATGGACCGCTACGACTTCAAGCTGATCGGCAAGAAGGAGATGTACGTCCCGTACAACTCGTACAAGCTTTATTACCAGCCGGGCACGCCCGCAGAACGTGATGCGGCCCAAGCACATGAATCCGGACCTCGAGCGCTGGGAACTGCATCGAGTCTGGGTGGTGGAGGCGACGCTGAAGGAAGGCAAGCGCCACATCTACGCCAAGCGCGTCCTCTACATCGACGAGGACAGCTGGATCGCCGTGGCGACTGACCAGTACGACGCGCGCGGCCAGCTCTTCGTGGCGCAGTTCATGCCAACGCCGTTCAGCTATGACCAGCTGGCACCGACGACGTCGCTGCAGTACTACTACAACTTCGTTGCGGGGACTTACGGCTTCCAGGGCATGTGCGGCCTGCACAAGGGCCTGTTCTACAACGACGGCCTGCCTGAAAAGGACTGGTCGCCTGACTCGATGGCCGGCGCCGGCGTGCGCTAGTCGGGAGATTGCCGGTGACGCGAACGCGAGCGAGGCATCGTCGGCCGCTAGGCTGGCGTCCGCCTCGCTGCCGGTCCTGGCTGGCAGCTCTACAGTGGGACGACGGCGCCCGGATCCGGGCGCCGTTTTGATCTGCGGCACATCCTGTGATGGGCGTGGTCACATGCCCTCCGCCGATCCGGTTTCAAAGAGCAAAATGCGAGGCGCAGGCGAGGCAACCGTGTCATCGGTTGCCCGGGTTGCGTGTGATGTCACCGCAGCGCCCAGAGAGGCGCCCGGCGTCGCGGGGTTAGCGTGGGAGACATAGGATGATCAAGAAGGCCTTGCTGCTGGCGGCGGTCGCCTGTGCCGTCCCCGCTCTGTGCATGTCGCAGGAGACCAAGGCCCCGGGCAAGTCGGCAGCGCCCCCGGCGGCGGTCGACGTGCTTGACCGTCCGGCGCAGATGACGCCACTGGCGACGCGGCGCCTGATGCAATCTGTCGCGCGTGTCGGCAACCGCCTGGTCGCGGTCGGGCCGCGCGGCCACATCATCGTGTCGACCGATGGTGGCGCGACCTGGAAGCAGTCCGTCGTGCCGGTCAGCTCCGACCTGACCGCGGTGTACTTCGTGAATGAGAAGGCCGGCTGGGCCGTCGGGCACGACGGCGTCGTGCTCGCCAGTGCCGACGGTGGGGAGACCTGGATCAAGCAGCTCGACGGTCGCGCGGCGAATGGAATCCTGCTGAAGCATCTGGAGGAGCGCGTCAAGGCCGACCCCCAATCGGCCGAGCTGAAATCGATGCTCGCCGAAGCCGAGCGCTACATGGAGCAGGGTCCGGACAAGCCTTTCCTGGACGTCTGGTTTCAGGATGAGAAGAACGGTTACGTCGTCGGCGCCTACAACCTGATCTTCGCGACGAGCGACGGTGGCAAGACCTGGGAGCCCTGGTTCGATCGGACCGAAAATCCGAGGTTTCTCAGCCTGTATTCGATCCGGCCGGCAGCCGGCGGGCTCTACATCGCGGGCGAGGCAGGGCTGGTGCTGCGCTTCGATCCGGCGGCGAAACGCTTCCGTGCCGTGTCGGTGGACTACAAGGGGAGTCTGTTCGGAGTCGTCGACGCCGGGGGTGATGCCGTCCTGGTCTTCGGCCTGAAGGGAAGTGTGTTCCGAAGCGACGGACGGCGGCAAGCAATGGACGAGGGTCGACAGCCAGTTGGCCGCGACGATCGTCAGCGGCGTGCGCACCGAGAAGGGCGCCCTGGTCCTGGTTGACCAGGGCGGCCGCATCGCGCTCAGCGCTGACAGCGGCAAAACCTTCAATCGCGTCAAGCTCGCCAAGTCCATCCCGACCATGGCGCTGACCGACGCCGGTGGCGGCAAGCTCGCCTTTGCCACGCCTGTCGGCGTGCTGGTCGTCGACCCTGCGGCCGCCGCCGCAGCCCGCTGAACACCGCCGTCTCAGTACTCGCCCGCAAAGGACACCACGATGGTTGCCCCCACCGCCAACATCGAGTCGATGCCGGTCATCCGCAATCTCGCGGACTTCGACCAGGAGTCGGGCAACCAGCTCGAGCGCGTGATCTTCAATCACCGCAAGGTGGTGATCGGCATCTGCGCCGTGGTCACGCTCGTGCTGCTGGCCCTCGCGACGCGCCTGAGCCTCAACGCGAGCTACGAGAAGATGCTGCCGCAGGGGCACCCGTACGTCTCGAATTATCTTGCCAACAAGAGCCAGCTGCGTGGGCTGGGCAACACGCTGCGCGTCGTCGTCGAGAACACGAAGGGCGACATCTTCGACCCCGAATACCTCGACACGCTGAAGAAGATCAACGACGAGCTTTTCCTGACGCCGGGCGTGGACCGCGCCTGGGTCAAGTCGCTGTGGATGCCGGTCGTGCGCTGGATCGAGGTGACCGAAGAGGGCTTCTCGGGCGGGCCGGTGATGCCCGACACCTATGACGGATCCGCCAAGAGCATCGAGCGGCTGCGCGGCAACGTCCTGCGTGCCGGCCTGGTCGGCAATCTTGTTGCCAACGACTTCAAGTCGAGCACGATTGTGCTTCCGCTGCTCGACGTCGATCCGGCGACCGGCAAGCGGATCAACTACGGCGAACTGACGAAGTCGATCGAACAGAACGTCCGCGCCAAGTACGAGACGGCGGACGGCAAGTACAAGGTGCGCATCATCGGCTTCGCCAAGATCATCGGCGAGCTGCTCGACGGGGTGCTGCAGGTGATGATGTATTTCGCCATCGCGTTCCTGATCGCGGCGGCGCTGCTGTTCAACTACACGCGCTGCTGGCGCAGCACGTCGCTGGTGCTGTTCTGTTCGCTGATCGCAGTCGTCTGGCAGATGGGCATCCTGACGCTGATCGGCATCGGCCCCGACCCGTTCTCGGTGCTGGTGCCGTTCCTGATCTTCGCGATCGGCGTCTCGCACGGCGCGCAGAAAATGAACGGCATCATGCAGGACGTCGGCCGCGGCACGCACAGGCTGGTCGCCGCGCGCTACACGTTCCGGCGCCTGTTCGTTGCCGGCGTGACGGCGCTCCTCAATGGCGCGGCGGGCTTCCTCGTGCTGCTGGTGATTCCGATACCGGCGATCCGCGAGCTGGCGATCGCGGCGACGATCGGTGTCTGCGTGCTGCTCTTCACCAACCTCGTGCTGCTGCCGGTGCTGCTGTCGTTCACCGGGGTGAGTCCGAAGGCGGCCGCCCGCAGCGTGCACGAGGAAGAGTCCGGCGCCGGCGTGCGCGGCATCTGGGCGCTGGTGGCGCACTTCGCCGACCGGCGGGCCTGGGCCGCGGGCGCGATTGCGGTGGCGGTGGCGCTCGGCATCGGCGGCTTCTTCGTCTCGAAGCAACTGCAGATCGGCGACCTCGACCCGGGTGCGCCGGAGCTGCGACCGAACTCGCGCTACAACATCGACAACGCCTTCATCACGAAGAACTTCTCGCTGTCGTCCGACGTCTTCGCGGTCATCGTCAAGACGCCGACCGAAGGCTGCCTCAAGTACGAGACACTGCAGCAGGCCGACCGCCTCGCGTGGCAACTGCAGCAGCTGCCCGAGGTGCAGGCCACGATCTCACTGCCGGACATCGTCAAGCAGATCACGGCGGGCTCGTTCGAAGGCAACCCGAAATGGCTGACGCTGTCGCGCAACCAGGAGGTCCTGAACTACGGCGCACAACAGGCCACGGTTAACAACCCGGATCTGTTTAACACCGAGTGCTCGGTGATGCCGGTGATCGCATTCCTCAAGGATCACAAGGCCGCCACCCTCGAAAAGGTCTCGGGCACGGTGGAGAAGTTCATCGCCGACAACCCGGTGGCCGGAGTTGATCTGCTCCCCGCGGCGGGCTCGGCCGGCATCGAGGCAGCGGTCAACCAGGTCGTGCGCAAGGCCTGGATCGAGATGCTCTTTTACATCTACGGCGTGGTGGCGGTGCTGTGCCTGATCGCGTTCCGCTCGTGGCGCGCGGTGATCGTGGCGCTGCTGCCGCTCGCGCTGACCTCGATCCTGTGCGAGGCCCTGATGGTGAAGCTCGGCATCGGCGTCAAGGTCGCGACGCTGCCGGTGATCGCGCTCGGCGTCGGCATCGGGGTCGACTACGCGCTTTATCTGCTGTCGGTGCAGCTCAACGGGCAGCGCCGGGGCCTTTCACTGCCGGATGCCTACCGTGCCGCGCTGGCTTTCACCGGCCGCATCGTCGCGCTGGTCGGCTTCACGCTGGCGGCGGGCGTCATCACCTGGGCGTGGTCGCCGATCAAGTTCCAGGCCGACATGGGGATCCTGCTGGCCTTCATGTTCCTGTGGAACATGCTCGGCGCGCTGATACTGATTCCGTCACTCTCGTACTTCCTGCTGCCGACGTCGGCGGTGCGGACCAAGCACAAGATCACGGAAACCGGCGTCCCGCACGCCGCCTGAGTCCGAGCGGCGGCCGTCGATCCGCCGCCTCCGCTTCGTGCCTAGGTCAGCAGGCCGAGCAGCCGCGCCCGGTCCGACCGCGTGCTTGCGCGAGCCCGCATTGAGCTTCGCAAAGAGATTCTTCATGTGCCACTTCACGGTCTCTTCGCTGATGTCCATCGAGCGCGCGATCAGCTTGTTCGACAGCGCCGTTGCCGAGGCAGCTGCAGCGCTCTCGGTCTCCTTGGCGGTCGAGCAGTCCCGCCGGAGATGGCCGTTGCATGCTGAGGCGATGCGCGGTCGGACCGGAACGTGCGGGCTCGTGCGGCGTCCTGGCGTGCGGCTCGCCGAGGATCTCGTCGATCAGCGGATGCAGGTCGGTGATCAGCGCGCTCGAGCCCGTTGATCGATGCCAGATCGCGCGCCTCGAGCAGTTTCGATGCGCGCCTCGCTCATGCGGTTGCGATGCATCACCACCGCCTGCAGTGCCTTGATCACGATCGCGTCTCGACCGCGATTCAGCGCCAGCGCCTGGGGCTCGGCCTCGCGCAGTGCCCGTTCCGCTAGCGCCACGTCGTGCGTCGCCAGTGCGACATAGGTGCGCGCCAGCGCGGCTCTTCATCCGGTAATACGGCTGCGAACGGCCGGAATTCATGGCGCTCGAATTCCGGCGCCAGGGCTTCGAGCTGGGCGATCATCGCGGCCGCGCGTTTCCGGCCGCGAGCGCGTCGCGTGGATGCGCGCCTGCTCCGCCAGACTCAGCAGCACCAGGCGCGGCATGCGGCGCGACTTCGCCCAGTACGCGCAGCCCATCGAATACGTCCAGGGCGCGGCGCTCGTCACCCTCGGCAAGGCGAGGTCGCCCAGCGTGCGGTAGGCAAGCAGGACCGTGTCGGGCAGCCCCACCCGATCGATGACATCGAGCCGATTGGCCAGCAGCGCCCGGGCGCGCGCCAGCTGGTCGCGCTCGAAGGCCACGGCAGCCAAGAGCACCCGCGAACATCACGGCGATCGGGCTGCGTCGCCCGGCGTCGCGTTCCGCTGCCTCCAGCGCGGGCTGCGAGCACGGCATCCGCCCTGATCGGCCGGCCTTCCCAGATGTGAGCTGAGCCCGAGATGACCTCGGCGAAGGCGCGCGGCAGATTCATCGACGCATCACGCGCCGTGCGGTGCGTCACGCTGCTCGATGCCGTCGCGCAGCCTGCTGCGTCGCGCCTCGATACAGTCCACCAACGCAACGGATTCGCGTACGCAAGCTCATGCAGCGGCATGGCCGTCGGCGGCAGTTGCGGCCAGCGTGCGAGGCTGTCGACGATCACTCCCGGCTGATCACAGAAGATGGCAGCACAGGCGCCGATCAGTCCGGCCTCGAGGCGCGCGTGCGGGTCGGCCGCGCATCGGCGGCGATCGGATCGACCATCGCAAATGCGTCCGCCGGTGCCTCGCCCAGCGCCTTGACCCAGGCGACCGTCAGGCGCAGCGGCACGTCCCGCTCGATCACTTCATGCGGCAGACGCCCCATCCATTCCGTGCTTCCGCCAGTCGACCTTCGCCGCGCGATCGTGCGCAGCGACTCGGCCGCGTACCGGATCGCCTGCGCTTCGTCGCCGCCTTCGAGCGCATGCCGCGCCGCTTCGCGCAGCATCTTGCGATCGGCATACCAGGCGGCCGCCCGCCGATGCAGCGCGCGTTGCTCGGCGAGGGGCAGCTTGCCGAATTGGCCCAGCAGAAAGTCGCGCGCAAGCGTATGCAGCCGTATCCATCCCTGGCCCTCACCGACAGTCACGATCGGGGTCTCGCGCATCAGTCGCTCGAGGTAGGCCGAGGCCGCCGCGGTCTCGGTGACTGCCGCACACAGTTCCGGGTCATCGATTCGAGCATCGAGCAGCGGACCAGGAAGTCGGCCAGCTCATTCGGCAACTGCGACAGCAGTGATTCCAGAAAGAAGCGCTCGAGATCGCCACGCCGGGCGCTCAGCTCGGCGATCGCGACGCCCAGCTTGGGCGCCCGCTCAATGGTCGACGCCGCCATCTGCAGGCCGATCGGCCAGCCCTCGGTGAGTTCGTGCAGGTGCACGCAGTCGTCGAGCGTGATGCGGTCGCCGAACCTGCGCTTGAGTATCTCGACGGAATCGTCGAGCCTCAGCCGCAGGTCGTCGACGCCGATGATGGCGAGAGCCCCGCTCGCCTGCAGGTCGGTCACGGCAACGGCAGCTCTCCGCGTGAACCGATCGCCAGCCGCAGTTGGGCGGGGCGTTGTACAGCAGGTAGGACACGGCCTCCTCGAGCGTGGCCGCCGGCAGTCGGTCGGCGTCGTCGAGAACGATCACCGTCAGCGTCGCGAAGTTGGCGATCTCGGCCAGCAGCGACGTCAGAGCTTCCGCCTCGCGTCCGCGCTGGATCGTCCCCAGCTCCGCTTCCAGCGCGCTGAGGCTGCTGCGGCCGCTCGCCGCACGCAGCGACGTCAGCACGACCTCGGCAAAGCGGGCCGGGGTGTCCAGCGCGTCCAGGGTCACCCAGGCCACGAAGGCTCCGCGCTCTAGCCAGGCGCGCCGCCACTGCGCCAGCAGTGTCGTTTTGCCGAAGCCCCGCGGGCGCTGACGAGCACGGCAGTGCGGTCCTGCGCATCGCTCGATAGCGTCACGAGCGCCCGTCGCAACACGGACGTTCGCGGCAACGCGGCGGCGTGATCTTCAGGACGTACTGGGCTGGAGCATCGCTCCGTCGCTGACGGCGCGAAATGGCGAGGAGGCGGGCAAGCGTATCCGATGTGCGTTGCAGCAATCGACGGCCCCGCCTGTGGTTCGCGTCGCTGGCGTCATTCGCGTCTCGCGCCGGCCGTGGCCCCCTGCCCTGGGTGGTGCGCGGCGATCGTCGCTGCCTACATTGGCCATTCATCGATGGCGCACCGCGCGGGGCCGCTGACGATGAACGGATTTTCCTTACAAGCGACCCAGGCTGCACTGCGAGTCCTCGCGCTGCGATTCAATGCGCTGTTGCTGATCCTGGCGGCCGGCGCCTCGATCCTGGCCGTGTCCTGACGGCAGCTCCAGGAGCCTGCGCGCACGGTGTCGAGTCAACGTCGCGGCCCAGATTCACATCTGCCTGGCGTCGCGGAATTTCGGCGACTTCTTTCCTGCGCGTCTCTGATGCCGATACGCGGAACACGCTGCCGTCTCGGACTCCGCTCGGATACACCGAGTTGCGACTTCTGCGATGGTGTCGTGCCGTCCGGTATTACCCCGGACTCAACCAGGCTGATTGCCCCCGGTGATGGCCGTGCCACCCCCACTCCGGGGTGTGGAGTGCTGACGCTAACAGTCTTAGTGTTCGGTCTCGGCGGTGTGCACCCGGCATTAGGTCAAGGCGCCCTTCGCCAGCGACTTCGCTACGTACTCAAAGAAGGGTCACGTCATGATGAACGTCGAAAAGATCACCACCAGCTATGTCGATGCCGAAAGCTATCCCTGGATTCCGTTCACGCCGTACAGCGACGTGGTCTTCATCAAGGTGCTGAAGGTCGAGCCGATATCCGGCACCTTCGTCACGCTGCTCAAGGTGCCGGCCAACATGCAGCTGCCCAAGCATCATCACTGCGGCACCGTGATGGTCTACACGATCAAGGGCACCTGGAAGTACATCGAGCATGACTGGACCGCGACGCCGGGCAGCTTCGTGTACGAGACCGCCGCCTCGGTGCACACGCCGATCGCCGTCGCCGGAGACGAGATCATCACGCTCAACATCCAGGTCGGTGATTCGCTCTACATGGACGACAAGGACAACATCATCGCCATCGAGAACTGGAAGTCGGTGATGAAGCGCCATGTCGAGTTCCACAAGGCGCGCGGCACCTTCGCGCCCGATCTCACCGACTTCTCTGAATAGCTGCCCGTGTCGCGTTGGTCGTCTCTGGCCGACTCGCGCATGCCGGCTATCTGTAAACGCGCTTCCCGCGCGATGGCATAACCAACATCTTTGCAGGAGAGATGTCCAGATGAAAGCGACTGATGCAGGACCGCCCGCTGCTGATCTCGTCGCTGATCGAGCACGCCAACACGTTCCACCCCGGCTCGCGAGATCGTCTCGCGCACCGTCGAGGGGCCGATCCACCGCTGCACCTACGGCGACATCCACCGCCGCTCGAAGCAGGTCGCCAACGCGCTGACGGCGCTCGGCGTGGAGCACGGCGATCGCGTCGCCACGCTCGCCTGGAACGGCTACCGGCACATGGAGCTCTACTACGGCGTCTCCGGCATGGGCGCGGTGCTGCACACGATCAATCCGCGCCTCTTTCCGGAGCAGATCACCTACATCGCCAATCACGCCGAGGACCAGTACCTGTTCTTCGATCTCACCTTCGTGCCGCTGATCGAGAAGCTCGGCGCCGCTGATGAAGTCGGTCAAGGGCTTCGTCGCGATGACCGACCGCGCGCACATGCCGGCGCTCGACGTGCCGCAACCTGCTCTGCTACGAGGAGCTGATCGGCGGCGCAGGACAGCGATTACGAGTGGCCGGCGTTCGACGAGAACACGGCGTCGTCGCTGTGCTACACGTCGGGCACCACCGGCAACCCGAAGGGCGTGCTGTACTCGCACCGCTCGACGGTGCTGCATTCGTTCGCGTGCCTGCCGGTCGACGGTCTCGGGCTGTCGGCGGCGCGAATCGGCGCTGCTGGTCGTGCCGATGTTCCACGTCAACGCCTGGGGCATGCCGTACGCCGGCGCGATGTGCGGCGCGAAGCTGGTGATGCCGGGCCCGGCGCTCGACGGCAAGAGCGTCTACGAGATCATGCGCGACGAGAAGGTCACGCTGGCGCTCGGCGTGCCGACCGTGTGGCTGATGCTGCTTCAATCACGTCGACGCCGCCAAGCTCGATCCGAAGAAGGACCTCGTGCTCAAGCGCGTCGTCATCGGCGGCTCGGCCGCGCCGCGCGCGATGAGCGAGCGCTTCGAGACGCAGTTCGGCGCGTACGTCGTGCACGCCTGGGGCATGACCGAGATGTCGCCGCTCGGCACGGTGTGCAACCTGCTGCCGAAGCATCGGCGGCTGCACGCTCGAGCAGCGGCTCGACGTGCAGGCGCAAGCAGGGCCGGCCGCTCTTCGGCGTGGAGATGAAGATCACCGACGACGAGGGCAAGCGTCTGCCGCACGACGGCAAGGCCTTCGGCCACCTGATGGTGCGCGGGCCCTGGATCACCGGCGGGCTACTTCAAGGGCGACGGCGGCGAGATCCTCGACGCCGACGGCTTCTTCGACACCGGCGACGTCGCCACGATCGACGCCGACGGCTACATGCAGATCACCGACCGCTCCAAGGACGTGATCAAGTCGGGCGGCGAATGGATCTCGTCGATCGAGCTCGAGAACGCGGCGATGGGGCATCCGGCGGTCGCCGAGGCGGCGGTGATCGGGGTTGCCCATCCCAAGTGGCAGGAGCGTCCGCTGCTCATCGTGGTCGAAGAAGAAGGACCAAGACGTCGACGCGCGACGCAGGTGCTCCAGTACCTCGAAGGCAAGGTCGCCAAGTGGTGGATGCCGGACGACGTCGTTTTCGTCGACGAGCTGCCGCACACGGCGACCGGCAAGCTGCAGAAGATGAAGCTGCGCGAGCAGTCCAAGACCGATCAGTTTCCGGCGGCCCGACCGGGCCGGTGGCCGGAGCCACGAGCTCCGTGCATCCAGAACGGGATGCACCAACAAAAGTAAACGGCGCCACGAGCGCCGGGGTGGCGATGGATATGGACGAACACCGGAAGGGCCATTCGCCCGACCTGGATGCGGCTCGCGGGCTGTTGCCTGCCATCGTGGTGGGTGCGGCCGTATGGGCAATCATCTTCGCGATCGCCGCGCTGCTGTGGGGCTGCACGGCACCGGCGGCGCACTGAGCACGCTGAGGTACGCTGCAGGGCGCCATGTCCGCGCCCCGCTTGGCTCTCTCGCCATGACAATCGACGTTCCGTCCGCCGCTACCGCGCCGTATGTGCACCTTTGTGCTGCACCCGGGGGTCGGTCAGCGCTGGCTGCTGCACCAGGTGTTGCGCATCGGCGTACGCAACTCGAAGATCCAGGTCGAGGACATCGCGCGCCTGCGTCGCCACAACGAGACCTTCGACCGCCGCTTCGGCCAGGTCGACCCGGCGCTACGTCGCTCGACAGTCGACGCGGGCGGCGTAGTTGCCGAATGGATCGAGTTGGCCGAGAGCCGCGCCGACCGTGTGCTTCTCTATCATGCACGGCGGCGCCTTCTGCCTGCGCTTTCCCAGCACGCACGCCGCGCATGGTCGGACGCTGGTGCCGTCGCCTCGGCGCCCGTGCGCTGCTGGTCGACTACCGGCTCGCGCCCGAGCACCGCTATCCGGCGGCGCTCGACGACTGCGTGGCGGCGTATCGCTGGCTCCTCGGGCATGTACGATGCGGCCAGATCATCATTGCCGGCGACTCCGCCGGCGGCAACCTGGCGCTGGCCGTCGCTGCATCGCCTGAAAGCGAGACGAGTGCGCCGCTGCCGCGCTGCGCGGTACTGCTGTCCCCGGTGTCGATTTCACGCTGTCGAGCCCTAGTCTGCTGACGAACGGAAAACGCGATCCGATGTTCACGCTCGAGAAGCTGGCGGCGTTGCGGGTCCTCTACGCCGAGCCCGAGCAGTTCCTCGAGCCGACCTTGTCGCCGCTCTACGGTGACTTCGCAGGTTTGCCGCCGCTGCTGTTCCAGGCCGGCGAGATCGAGATGCTGCGTGACGAGTCACTGCGCGGTGCGGCGCGCCTACGCGGCGGGCGTCCAGGTGGAAATCGATGTCTGGCGCGATATGGCGCATGTGTTTCAGGCGCTGCCGCCGCCGCAAGGGGCCGTGGCGGCGGCCCGGATCGCCAATTTCATCGAATGGCGTGCCGGATGGACAATCGTCGTTTGATCACGGCTGCCGCGACGCTATGGCTGACCGCACTGTCGGCGCTGGCTCAGCCCGCCGCCGAATTCGAAAGCCGTGTGATCCGGGTCGAGAGCGGCGACACCGTGATCGTCGAGCGTGACGGCCGCGAGGTCGAGCTCCGCCTGGCGGACATCGGAGCGCCACAGGGATCGCAGTTCCTGGCGCCGTCGTCGCGGTCAGCGGTCGACGGCATGGTCAGGAATCGCACGGTACGGGTCCAGGTCACCGGCGTCGAAGAGGGTGTTCGCCTGTACGGACGTCTCTTCGTCGGCGCGCTCGATGTCGCGCGTGCCCAGGTGCAGCGGGGCAATGCCTGGGTCTGCTGGGACTACGCACTCGACAGCGAACTGATGCCGGTCGAGAACCAGGCCCAACGCCACCGCCGCGGCGTGTGGCGCAGCATCATGGAAGTCAACACCCGTACCGACTGTCGACGGCGACCGCCGGTGCCATCTCCCGCAGAGCAGAAAGCACTACCGCAGCGAGGTGATTCGGCGATTAGCGGGCCGGCGCGCGTTTCGATGAGGCGCGGCGCGCTGTGGCGCGCGGCTTGGCCTTGCGTCCGGCAGCAGTCGCACGACGCGCCGCGGCCTTCTTCAGTTTCTCGAACGCCTCGCCGGTGCACTGTGCCATCAGCGACAGTTCGGGCAGCGCCACGCCGTTGCCGAGGAAGCCGAAGCCCATGGAATTGGCGTGCGACACGAGCGTCACGTTGAGCCCGATGCCCGCGCCAAGTGCCGAGATCGGGAAGTCTCCAGCCAAAGCGGCGCCGTCGAGATACAGCGGCTCGCGCGATCCCGGCACGTTTGAGAGCACCAGGTTGGCAAGATGGCCGGTGACGCGACCGAGGCGCGAGACCTCGGTGGCCTCGCCGAGGCCGAAGGCCGAAATCGCGTACATGATCGCAGCGTCCTTGCCCATCGCTCCGACTTCGTCTTTGCTGGAGCGAATCGAGCTCGCCACCTGTGCAATGCGGTCGCCGATGTCCGACCCGGGCTCGCCCAACGGGGCGAAGATCACCGTGGCCTGGGTCGTGGCCCGCTTGCTCACTGGCACGCAGCGACACCGGACACATCGCGACCAGGCGCTTGCCGACCGAGTGATCGACCTGCTTCAGATAGGCGTGGATGCCGGCGTCGACGATCGTCGCGGCCACGTCGTTGATCGTCGCGTCGAAGGCTTGGCCCACCGACTTCATCTCGGCCAGCGGCAGCGTGAGCGTCGCGAACGAGCGCGGGGTGCGAATTGGATGGTTCATCACCGAGTTCGGGGCTGTAAAAGGGCAGGCTGCCGCTCCCCTCGCGCGAGAACAGGCGCCCCACGCTCTTGCGCAGGACACTCAGCGACAGCTCTTTCAGCGCGGACGTCTGTCGCCGGGCCGTCGCATTGAAGGCCGAAAGCTTGCGCAACGTGCCCGCCGCCGCGCCGGGCGCCTGAGATGTCAGTTCGACCGCGTAAAACGGCGGCTGCAGCGCGCCCGCGCTCGTCGTGCTCATGCTGGCATTGACACGCATCATCGCGGACATGCCGTCGATGATCGCGTGATGCACCTTCAGGTACAGGCCGAAGCGGTGCCCCGGCAGTCCCTCGATCAGCCAGACGCGGAACAGCGGCCGGTTGCGGTCCAAAACCGACTCGTGGAGGTCCTCGACTAGTCAGGAAATCCTCTAGGTAGCCCGCCGGCAGCGCCAGGAGCTTCACGTGGTACTGCATGTCGACATGGTCGGCCTCGCGCCAGGCCGGGCCGGTGCGCGCCAGCATCTCGGGCACGTAGGTGAACGGGGCGATCGGCGCGGCCGCGCGATGGATGCTCGCCAATGCGGCGCACGGCGTCCGGGCCGGCTTTCGGCAGCAGGTCGAACACGAGCGCCGCACCGACGTGCTTCGGACTGTTCGGCGTCTCGGTCAGCAGGAAAGTCAGATCGATCGGCGGGATCGAGCGGCGCATCGGCGAGTCTCCACGAAGCTTCGTATTTGTGGACGAGACGTTACTCCGCGGCGTCGCCGCCCCACCTACCGGCCACGGTGGGTGGTGCGCGGAACCAGCATTGCGCATCGACTTATACGGGCGTATAAAACGCCAATGGCTGCGACGACTCCGTCACACCTCATCGTCGCGAACGTCTGTTGCGCGCCGGAGCGCGGCCAGGCGCGGCGGGCAGGGCTGCGATCGCATCACCGTGCGCGGCGTCTGCCAGCAGGCGGGTGCCAACCTCGGCAGCTTCGTCTACCACTTCGGCTCGCGCGAGGCGTTCGTCGCCGAGGTCATCGAGCGCTGGTACGGGCCGTTGCTCGAGCAGATGTCGGCGACCGTCGACCGGGCGCTGCCGCCGGCCGAGCGCCTGCGCGAACTGGTGCTGCAACTGGGCGACTGGGCGGCGGCCAACAGTCGTTTCATCACCCATGTGCTGATGGATGCCGCCTCGGGCGAAGCGGCGGCCCAGCAGTTCGTCCGCTCGCTGGCCAATCGCCATCCGGCGCTGATCCTGCGCGTGGTGGCCGAAGCGCAGCGTGCGCGTGAGCTGCCGCGCGGCGAGCCGCTGAACGTGCTGCTGTTCCTGATGGGCGCGGTCGCCCTGCCCATCCTGTTGACCGATCGGCTGGCCGAGGCGCGCCTGGCGCCGGCCGAGCTGACACGCACGCTGGTCCGCTTCGCACGCGAGCGCGAGCACCGCGTGCAGCGTCTGGACTGGGCGCTGCGCGGGTTGATCCGGGAGAGTCGCGATGAAAAAGCTCACACGCGGCATTGAAGCCGCCCTGCTGGGCGGCGTGCTGCTTGCGCTCGCTGCGTGCACCCGCGTCGATCCCGATCGCTTCAGCGGTTATGCGGAGGCCGATCTCGTGTACGTCGGGCCGGCGATCGGCGGGCGTGTGCAAACGCTGGGCGTCGAACGCGGCGCCCGCGTGAAGGCTGGGCCAGGTGCTGTTCGAGCTCGAGCGAGATCCCGAATCACTCGCGCGTGCCGCGGCGGCGGCGCGCGCCGAGAGCGCCGCCGCGCAGACCCGCAACCTGCGCAAGGGCAAGCGGGTCGACGAGTTGCGGGCGATCGAGCAGCAGCTGGTGCAGGCCCGGGCTGCTTTGGCGCTGTCGACCAACGATTTGAAGCGCAACGAGACGCTCGTGGCACAGGGCTTCCTGTCGCCTAACCGCCTCGACGAACTGGGCTCGGCGCGCGATCGCGACGCGGCGCGCGTGGCCGAGTTGCAGGCGAACCTGGCCGTGGCGCGCGAGGCCGCGCGCCCCGACGAGATCGCCGCGGCGGAAGCGGGACAGCGCGCAGCGGAGAGCGAACTCGCCTCGTCGCGCTGGCGCGAGGATCAGACGCGCGGCATTGCAGCACGGGCCGGCGCGGTGCAGGACGTGATGTACCGGCCGGGCGAGTGGGTGGCGCAGGGCTCGCCTATCGTTGCGCTGCTGCCGGACGGGGCGATCAAGGTGCGGTTCTTCGCGCCGCAGGCGGCACTCGCTCGCATCCGCATCGGCGATACGGTGGCGGTGAGCTGCGACGGCTGCCCAGCAGGCATGACGGCGCGCGTGGCCTTCGTCTCGGACCAGGCCGAATACACGCCGCCGGTCATCTACAGCAACGAGAGCCGCGCGAAGCTCGTTTTCATGGTCGAGGCGAAGCCGGACGAGAAGTCCGCCCTGCAGCTGAAGCCCGGCCAGCCGGTCGACGTCCGCCTTGCCGCCGGCTCCTGACGCGACCCGACGATGAGCGCTGATCTGGCGATCGATGTGCGCGGCCTGACCAAGGCGTTCGGCGGCCGGACCGTCGTCGACCATATCGATCTCGCGGTGCCGCGCGGGCAGGTCTGCGGCTTTCTCGGCCCGAACGGCAGCGGCAAGACCACGACGATCCGCATGCTGTGCGGCCTGCTCGAAGTCGACGCCGGCGAGGGCACCTGCCTCGGCTACGACATCCGGCGCGAGGCGCGCCGCATCAAGCTGCGCGTGGGCTACATGACGCAGCGCTTCGGGCTCTACGAAGACCTCTCGATCGCGCGAGAACCTCGACTTCATTGCGCGCGTCTATCGCCTCGACAACCGCGGTCGGAGCGGTGGCCGAGGCGCTCGAGCGCCTCGGGCTCACGAGCCGCAAGGCGCAGCTCGCCGGAACGCTGTCCGGTGGCTGGAAGCAGCGCCTGGCGCTGGCGGCCTGCCTGCTGCACGAGCCCGAGCTGCTGCTGCTCGACGAGCCGACCGCCGGCGTCGATCCGAAGGCGCGGCGTGACTTCTGGCGACGAGATCCACGCGCTCGCGGCCGACGGCATCACGGTGCTCGTCAGCACGCACTACATGGACGAGGCGGAGCGTTGCCATCGGCTGGTCTACATCTCCTACGGCAAGATGCTGGCGGCCGGCACGGCGCCGGAGGTGATCGCGCAGGCCGGTTTGCGGACCTGGGATGTGCAGGGTCCGCGCCTCGACGAAGCGCTCGCGCTCGTCGAGCAGCGCGGCTGGATGGCCGTGCCCTTCGGCACCAGCCTGCACGTCAGCAGTTCCGACCCCGAGGACTTCCCGCGCTGGCTGGCAGAGCGCGATCCCGCGCTGGCGCAGGCGCTGCGCATCGAGCCGATCGCGACCGGGCTCGAGGACGTCTTCATTGCACTGACCCAGGATGCCCGCGACACCGTCAGCTGAGCGAAGCGCCGGGTCGCCCCTAGCGAGCTCGCGCCGCAGCGCGCAGCGCGGAGGCTCCCACGACCGCCCGCGACGCTGGGCACTGTCGCTCGAGCGCATCGGCGCAGTGCTGCGCAAGGAGTTCATCCAGCTGCGGCGCGACCGGCTGACCTTCGCGATGCTGATCGGCGTGCCGATCATGCAGCTGGTGCTGTTCGGCTACGCGATCAATTCGGATCCCAAGCACCTGCCGACCGCGGTCGTTGCGCTCGACCAGTCGCCGATGGTCCGCGCCATCGTGCGCGCGGCACAGAACACGGACTACTTTCACATCATCGAGGTCGGATCGGAAAGCGAAGCCGAGCGCCTGATCGCGCGCGGTGACGTGCAGTTCGCGCTGGTGTTCCCGTCGGACTTCACGGCGCGCGTGGTGCGTGGCGAATCGCCCGCGATGGCGGTGTACGCGGACGCGACCGACCCGGCGGCGACCGGCACGGCCGTGTCGGCGCTGCAGAAGCTGCCGCAGCTCGCGCTTGCGCAACGACCTGCATGGGCCGCTCGCGCGGCTCGCACCGCACCGCGAGCCGTTCCAGGTCATCGTGCACAAGCGTTACAACCCGGAGGGGCTCACCAACTACAACGTCGTGCCGGGCCTGATGGGCGTGATCCTGACGATGACGCTGGTGATGATGACGGCGATGGGCATGACGCGCGAACGCGAGCGCGGCACGCTGGAAAACCTGCTCGCCACGCCGGTGCGGCCAGTCGAGGTGATGATCGGCAAGATCGTGCCGTACGTGATCATCGGCTATGTGCAGGTGCTGATCGTGTTCACGGCGGCGCGGCGGCTGTTCGAAGTCCCGATGTTCGGCAACCTCGCGCTGCTGTCGGCGGCGATCGTGCTCTTCATCATCGCCACACTCGGCGTCGGCTTCACGTTCTCGACGCTGGCGCGCTCGCAGATGCAGTCGATGCAGATGACGATGTTCTTCTTCCTGCCCAACATCCTGCTGTCGGGCTTCATGTTCCCGTTCCGCGGCATGCCGCGCTGGGCGCAGTGGATCGGCGAGGCGCTGCCGCTGACGCACTTCCTGCGCATCGTGCGCGGCGTGATGCTCAAGGGCGCGGGCTGGCTCGACATCCTGCCGCAGACCTGGCCGATCGCGCTCTTCATCGTCGTCGCCGCAGCCATCGGGCTGAAGCGCTACAAGCAGACGCTGGACTGACTTCCCGGCCGTGGTCCCGGGCGCGCTACGCTTGGCGCATGGATCGACGACGTTTTCTGATGCTGACGCTGAACGTGCTGCTGGCTGCCGCAACGCCGGTGTCTGCGGTCGCAGTCGATACCCGGGTGGTCGTGTCCCGTCGCGGCGACGTGTTTCTGGTCGATGCTGTCCTGGTAGCCCCGGTCTCGGGGCGCGAGGCCTGGAACGTACTGACCGACTTCGACGCGATGAGTGCGTTCGTGCCCAATCTCGATACGAGCCGCGTGACGGCGCGCAATGGCGAGCGCCTGGGGTCGAGCAGACGGGCGTGGCGCGCTGGGGCCCGCTGGCGCACTCGTTCTCGATGGTGCGCGAGGTCGAACTGGAACCGATGCAGCTGGTGCGTTCGCGTTCACTCATCGAGTCACCCATGCAGGTGCAATCACAGACTCGCTTTGCCAGCGTGGCCGGAGGCACGGAGATTCGTCATCATGTCGAGATCAGCGTCGACACCTGGATGCCCGCCGCACTGATCGAGCCGTTCCTGCGGCACGAGGTGCGCGAGCAATTCGACGCGGTCGTTGCCGAGATGCTGCGCCGGCGCGCGGTCGGGGTGGTGCCGGCACCGCGTTAAGTCGGGTCATTGTCCGACGCGAGTAAGATCGCTGCCCGGAAACGATTCCGAACCGAACGAACAGGAGCTCAGCATGCGCAAGTTCACCCTTATCGCCGCGGCCGTGATCGCGATCGCGACGGCACGGCCCTCGCCCAGACGGGCGGTGTCGCGCCATGAAGTCCGAGCCCGGCAAAGTCACCATGGCCGAAGCGATCAGCGCAACCGCCAGCGTCGAAGCAGTCGACAAGGCCAAGCGCCTGATCACGCTGAAGGGGCCGCAAGGCAACACCTTCGTCGTACAGGCGGGGCCGGAAGTCAAGAACTTCGACCAGATCAAGGTCGGCGACCTCGTCATCGTAAAGTACGTCGAGGCACTGACGCTCGAGCTGAAGCCGGGCGGCGGCCAGATCCGCGAACGCATCGAGCGCGAGAACATGGCGTCGGCCAAACCGGGCGACCCGCCGGCTGCAGTGGCGGGCCGTACCGTGACGGTGATTGCGGACGTGATCGGTATCGATGCGGCCAAACAGACGGTGAAGCTGAAAGGCCCCAAGCGGACGGTCGACCTCAAGGTTCAGGGATCCGAACCAGCTCAAGCTGATCAAGGTGGGCGATCAGGTCGAGGCGACGTTCACCGAGGCGGTCGCGGTCTCGGTGGAGCCCGCACCGAAGAAGTAATCCGGCCGCGCTCGAGTCGAGCAATCCTCAAAGGGCCGGCATTGCCGGCCCTTTGTCTTTTCAGGCGCGGGCGGCGTTGGCACGCTGCTCGAGTGCGCTCCAGCGCTCGAACTTCTCCGCGAGCTCGTGCTCGATCGCCGCTGCGCGCAGCCGGTCGACCTTGATCTGTTCCGGCCCGTCGCGGTGATAGTCCGGCCGGCTCATGCGCCCGGTGATCTCGTGCTGCTCGTGCTCCAGCGCCTCGATCGCCGCCGGCAGCGACTCGAGTTCGCGCTGTTCCTTGAATGACAGCTTCACGCGCGGTGCGCGCGCCGGTGCACGTTCGGCTGCGCTCGGTTCGCTCGCACGAGTCGCAGGCGCGACTTTCGGCCGCAGCGCCAGCCAGTCGCTGTAGCCGCCGGCGTATTCGGTCCAGCGCCCGTCGCCTTCGGCCACCAGCGTCTGCGTCACCACGTTGTCGAGAAACGCGCGGTCGTGGCTCACCAGCAGCAGCGTGCCGGCGTAGCCCTGCAGCGTCGATTCGAGCAGCTCGAGCGACTCGATGTCGAGATCGTTGGTCGGTTCGTCGAGCACCAGCAGGTTCGCCGGGCGCGCAAACAGCCGCGCCAGCAGCAGCCGGTTGCGCTCGCCGCCCGACAGCGTCTTGATGGGCGAGTTCGCGCGCTGCGGCGAGAACAGGAAGTCGCCGAGGTAGCTCAGCACGTGCTTGCGCGTGTCGCCGATCTCGATCCAGTCCGAGCCCGGGCTGATGGTCTCGGCCACCGTGCGCTCCGGGTCGAGCGCCTCGCGCATCTGGTCGAAGTAGGCGACCTGCAGGTTGGTGCCGCGTCGCACGCGTGCCGCTGTCGGGCGCGAGCGTGCCGAGGATCAGCCGCAGCAGCGTGGTCTTGCCGGCGCCGTTCGGGCCGATCAGCGCCAGGCGGTCGCCGCGCATGACGCGCGTGGACAGCCGATCGACGACGACGCGCTCGCCGAAGCGCTTGCAGACATCCGTCAGCTCGGCGACCAGCTTGCCCGAGCGCTCGCCGGCGTCGAGCGTCATCGCGACGTTGCCGATGCGTTCGCGCCGCGCGGCGCGTTCTTCGCGCAGCGCTTCGAGCCGCGTCACGCGGCCGTCGTTGCGCGTGCGCCGCGCCTCGATGCCCTTGCGGATCCACGCCTCTTCCTGCGCCCAGAACTTGTCGAACTTGCGGCTCGCGGTGTCCTCGGCCGCCAGTTCGGTCGGCGCGCCGCCTTCCCAGGCGCTGTAGTTGCCGGGATACGAGCGCAGCAGGCCGCGGTCGAGTTCGACGATGCGGGTCGCCACGCGGTCGAGAAACGCGCGGTCGTGCGTGATGACGATCAGTGCCGGGCCCTTGAGCAGCAGGTCTTCGAGCAGCGTGATGCCGTCGATGTCGAGATGGTTCGTCGGCTCGTCGAGCAGCAGCAGGTCGGGGGCGAGCGCGAACGCCAGCGCGAGCGCGGCGCGTTTGCGTTCGCCGCCGGACAGGCGCACCGGATCGAGCGCCTCGTCGAGGCCCAGGCGGTGCAGGAACTCGACCAGCCGCGCCTCGATGCGCCAGCGCTCACGCTCGTCGTGCAGGTGGTCCAGTGCGCCACGGCAGCGCCAGGCTCTCGCGCAGCGTCGATGCCGACGGCAGCTCCGGCTCCTGCTCGACCAGCGCGACGTGCAGGCCATCCTTGCGCCTCGCCTCGCCATCGTCGAGTTCGAGCCGACCCGCAATCACGTTGAGCAGCGAGCTCTTGCCGGTGCCGTTGCGTCCGATCAGGCCGATGCGATCGCCCTCCAGCACGGTCAGCGAAGCGCGGTCGAGCAGCGGATGCAGGCCGAAGGCCAGTTCCGCGTCGATCAAAGTCAGCAGCGTCATGGCCCGATTGTCGCAAGCTCGACGCCGGACTGCCTCAGCGTGCTGCGCGCGCCTGCTGCGCGAGCCAGTTCACCGCGGCTTCATTCTCCGGTGCGATCCGTGCCTCCGCGCTGGGCTCGTGTCGCAGTGTCTGCAGCAGTCGATCGACCACGTCGATCTGCGGCAGCACGGGTCCGAAGAACAGGGGCCGCCCGCCGGTGCAGCACCAGCAGCGTCGGAAACGTTTCGATATCGAGGTCGCCGAGCGCGTCCGCATCGTCCTCGATATCCACCCAGAGATGAAGTTCGTCCTCCACACGGGCCGCACGCAGCAGCCAGCAAGGGCCGGTAGTCGCGGCAGGTGCCGCACCATTCGGCGCACAGGCCGACGACCGCCCAATCGCTGGGCGCGGACGTTGTGGACAGCACGATCGGCATCGGTCAATTGTGCCTGCGGCGCGGCGGCCTCGTAGACTGCACGGCCATGGACATCGTCGAGCCCCTGTGGCGACCATCACCAGAGCGCGTCGAACGCGCGCACATCACGGCGTTCCTGCGCTGGCTCGAGCGCGAGCGCGGCCTGACCTTTGCTGATTACGAGGCCTTGTGGCAGTGGTCGGTGAACGACCTCGAGGATTTCTGGGGTGCGCTCTGGCACTTCCTCGACATCCGCGCCTCGCGTCCCTGCGAGCGTGTGCTCGGCGCGCGCACGATGCCCGGTGCCGAGTGGTTCGTCGGGGCGCGGCTGAATCTGGTCGACCAGGTTTTCCGTCACACGACGGCGGAACGCCCGGCGATCATTGCCGGCAACGAAAGCGGCGCCCTACGCGAAATGTCGTGGGCCGAGCTGCAATCGCAGGTGGCGTCGTTCTCGGCCGCGCTGCGCGAGCTCGGCGTCGTTCCGGGTGACCGCGTCGTCGCAATCCTGCCCAATGTGCCGCAGACGATTATCGCCTTCTTCGCCAGCGCCAGCGTGGGCGCGACCTGGTCGGTGTGTTCGCCTGACATGGGTCCGCTCGCCGTGCTCGACCGCTTCCGCCAGATCGCGCCGAAGGTGCTGATCGCCTGCGACGGCTACCGCTACGGCGGCAAGGAGTTTGACCGCGCCGCCGTGCTGGCCGAGGTCCGCGCCGCGCTGCCGACGGTGCAGCACACGCTGATCGTGTCGTTGTTGCACGGCCGCCTGGACACGTCGCGCTTTCCGCAGGCGCGCTGCTGGACAACCGTCATCTCGAACGATGCGGTGCTGCGTACCGAGCAGGTTGCCGCCGACCATCCGCTGTGGGTCGTGTATTCGTCCGGCACGACCGGCCTGCCGAAGGCGATCGTGCACGGTCACGCCGGCGTGCTCGCCGAGATGCTGAAGGGCGTGCATCTGCATCGCGATATCGGGCCGGGTGACCGCTTCTTCTGGTACACGACGACTGGCTGGATCATGTGGAACGTGCAGGTGAGCGGACTGCTCGCTGGTGCGACCGCGGTGCTGTACGACGGCCACCCCGGCACGCCCGACCTCGGCGTGCTGTGGCGCTTCGTCGAACGCGTCGGCGCGACGTTCTTCGGCGCCGGCGCTGCGTACTTCGCCAACTGCATCAAGGCCAGCTTCGAGCCGGCGCAGAGCGCGGACCTCGCGACCCTGCGCACGCTTGGCTCGACCGGCTCGCCGCTGCCTGCCGAGGCGTACCGCTGGGTCTACGAGCATGTGAAGCGCGACCTCTGGCTGGTGTCGATCGCCGGCGGCACCGATCTCGCCGGTGCGTTTCTGACGGGGCTGCCGACACTGCCGGTCTACGCCGGCGAAATGCAGTGCCGCGCGCTCGGCCTGAAAGTCGAGGCGTGGGACGACGTGGGCCATCCGGTGATGGACGAGGTCGGCGAACTCGTCTGCTCCGAACCGTTTCCCTCGATGCCACTCTACTTCTGGAACGACGCCGACGGCCGGCGCTACCGCGAGAGCTACTTCGAGATGTATCCCGGAGTCTGGCGCCACGGTGACTGGATGCGACTGGTGCCACGCCCCGAAGCGATCGGCGGCATCATTTATGGCCGGTCGGATGCGACCATCAACCGGCACGGCATCCGCATGGGGACCGCCGAGCTCTATCGTGCGGTCGAAGCGCTACCGGAGGTGCTCGACTCGCTGGTCGTCGACCTCGAATACCTCGGCCGCGAGTCGATGATGTGGCTCTTCGTCGTGCCGCGGGCCGGTGTCGCACTCGACGAAGACCTGAAGCGGCGCATCACCGCGCGCATCCGCGAGGCGCTGTCGGCGCGCCACGTGCCGAACGAGATCGTCGCGGTGCCCGACATTCCGCGCACGCTCTCGGGCAAGAAGATGGAGTTGCCGATCAAGCGCCTGCTGCTCGGCCACCCGCTCGAGAAGGTCGCGCACGCCGACGCGATGGCCAATCCTGCGTGCCTGGCCTGGTTCGTCGCGTTCGCGCAGCAGCACAGCAGCGCGTAGGCCGTGCCTCAGGGGAGCCTCCGCGCTGCGCGCTGCGGCGCGAGGTGGCTTGGGGCGGAGCGGGGATTCGCGGCAGCACCTGCGTGCTGCTGCGCCCGCGAAGCCGACGCGGCCTGCCCGCCGCGCCGTGGGTGGGCGCTGCGCTCAGTGCCGATGCTGGTGATGGGCGTCCGGCACGTGCGGATGGCTGTGCCGGAGCTGCTCGTGCCGATGCCGGTGGCTGTGCATCCCTTCTGGCAATACGTCGTGGACGTGATCGTGATGGCCGTCGTCGTGGCGGTGCGCATGCTCGTGTTCGAGCGCGTCGTGCTCGTGATCGTGGCCGTGGGACTCCGCAAGGTGGAGCACGACGCCGGCCAGCATCAGTGCGCTGCCGACGAAGAGCAGCCATCCGCTGGATCGATCGCCGAGGGCGACGGCCAGCGCGGCGCCGATGAAGGGCGCGAAAGCAAACACCGAGCCGGTGCGCGCCGCGCCGAAAGCGCGCTGCGCCAGCAGGTACAGGCGCAGGCTCAGTCCGTAGCCCGTGGCACCGACCAAGAAAAGTCCGGACGCGGCCGTGACGGTCGGCAGCGGCTCCCCGACTGCCAGCGCGAGCACTGCGGTCGCGCTGGCGCCGAGCGAGGCTTTCACCATGACGACCTGGCCTGGATCTCGCTCGGCCAGCGCGCGCGACAGCGCGTTGTCGACACCCCAGGCTGCCGTGGCCAGCAGCACGGCGAGCAGGCCGGCCAGCGCGGCGGCGCCGGCGCGGCCGATGTCGAGCACGAGCAGCGCGCCGCCCGCCATCAGTAAAAGCATGGCGCCCTGGACCCGGCGATCCATCGCCTCCCGGTAGAGCAGCCACGCCAGCAGCGCGGTGAACGGCGCTTCGAGTGTCAGCATCAGCGATGCGCTCGTGGCGCTGGTGCGCTGCAATCCCCACGCCAGCGCAACCGGCCCCAGCATCGCGCCGCACGCCGCGACGACGAGCAGGCGCGGCAGGTCCGAGCGCGCGAGCCGCGCTTCGAGGCGGGCAGGCTGCCGCGACAGCGCGCCGACGACAGCTGCACCGGCGTAAAGCAGCGCCGCCGTGCCGAATGCCCCCATGCCCGTCCCGAAAAGCTGGACCAGCGGCGTGCTGACGCCGAACAGCACGGCGGCCAGCAGCGCCAGCAGGCCGCCGCGCAAGGCAGGCATCGGAGCGTGTAACCGCATATTCGTCGTGGGATCAGGGTCGAGCGTAGCGGAAGCGCGCACCGGACCGGACCGACGCAGTGTGTCCACCTGGACGGCCGCAGGGTCTCGTCGCGGTCTTAAATAGTTCTTGCAATAACTATTACAATATGTAATAGTTAGTACATGCAACATGACTGGCTTGCCCTTGTACTGACTCTGCCGACCTCGCCAAGCGCGGTGCGCGTGCGCATCTGGCGCGCGCTGAAGGCGAGCGGCTGCGGCGCGCTGCGCGACGGCGTCTACCTGATGCCGGCGCAGCCCGGCGGCGTCGACGTGTTCGATGCGCTGGCCGACGAGGTGCGCCAGGCCGGTGGCGAGGCCACGCGGCTGGAATTGGGCGCCCGCGACGCAGAACAGCAGGGCCAGTTCGAGGCGCTGTTCGACCGCTCCGCCGAGTACAAGGCATTCGAGGTCGAACTGGCACGCCAGCGCCGCGCGCTGCGCAGCGCCACCGAAGCCGCCGGGCGTCGCCTGCTGCGTTCGCTTGCGCAGAAGCTCGACGCGCTGCAGGCGATCGACTTCTTCCCCGACGCGCGCGGCGCGAGTGCGGCCGCCGCGCTGGAAGAACTGCGCGTGGCCAGCGAAGCGCGCTGGTCACCGGGCGAGCCGCGCGCTCAATCGGCCGGACGGATCGAGCTGCGCGACCCGGACGACTACCAGGGCCGGACCTGGGCGACGCGTGCCCGGCCGTGGGTCGACCGGCTCGCGAGCGCCTGGCTCGTTGCCCGCTTCATCGACCGCTCGCCACGCTTCGTCTGGCTGAAGTCGACCGCGCGCGTGCCGAAGGCCGCGCTCGGCTTCGATTTCGACGGCGCCACGTTCAGCCACGTCGACGGCAAGGTGACTTTCGAGGTAATCGCGGCGAGCTTCGGCCTGGACGGCGACGAGGCGCTGCGCAGGCTCGGCGAGGCGGTGCACTACATCGATGTCGGCGGCGCGGCGAGCGAAGAGGCGGCGGGGCTCGAGGCGCTGATCCGTGGACTGCAGGCGCAGCACAGCGACGACGATGCGCTGCTCACGGCCTCGCTGGCAGTGTTCGATGCGCTGTATGCAGGAATGAAGGGGCGACATGACGACGCTCGATGATTCGCGCGACGTGCCCATGCGCGCACCGCATCCAGTCAGCTTCTGGCAGGCGTTCGCCTACTGGCTGCGCCTGGGCTTCATCAGCTTCGGCGGGCCGGCGGGGCAGATCGCGATCATGCATCGCGAACTCGTCGAGGAACGCCGCTGGATCTCGGAGAAGCGCTTCCTGCACGCGCTCAACTACTGCATGCTGCTGCCAGGCCCGGAGGCGCAGCAGCTCGCGACCTACATCGGCTGGCTGATGCACCGCACCTGGGGCGGCCTCGTGGCCGGTGCACTCTTCGTATTGCCGTCGCTCGCGATCCTGATTGCACTGTCGTGGATCTACCTGCGCTTCGGCGACGTGCCGGAGGTGGCCGGCATCCTCTACGGCATCAAGCCGGCGGTGACTGCGATCGTCGCTGGCGGCGGCCTGGCGCATCGGGTCGCGGGCGCTGAAGCATCCGCTGCTGTGGGCGATCGCGGTGGCGGCCTTTGTCGCGATCTTCGCCTTCAAGGTGCCGTTCCCGCTGATCGTGCTGGCCGCGGCGTTGCTGGGATGGGTCGGCGCGCGCGTGGTGCCGTCCGCGTTCGACGGAAGCGGTGCGCACGGCAGCGCCGCTGCGTCGCACGGCCCCGCGCTGATCGACGATGACACGCCGCGCGCGGCGCACACGCACTGGTCGACCGGTCACGCGCTGCGTGTGCTGCTGGCCTTCGCGGCGCTGTGGTGTGCTGTATCGGCCGCTGGTCCTGCTGGTGGGCTGGAGCGGCACGCTGACGCAGATGGCGTGGTTCTTCACCAAGGCCGCGCTGCTGACCTTCGGCGGGGCCTACGCGGTGCTGCCGTACGTCGTGCAGGGGGCGGTCGAGCACTACGGCTGGCTCACCACTGCGCAGATGCTGGACGGCCTGGCGCTCGGCGAGACCACGCCGGGGCCGCTGATCATGGTGGTCGCGTTCGTCGGCTTCGTCGGCGGCTGGGGCCAGCAGGTCCTGGGCGATGCGCTCTTCGCCGGCGGCGCGCTGGCGGCGACGGTCGTCACCTTCTTCACCTTCCTGCCGTCGTTCCTGTTCATCCTGCTCGGTGCGCCGTTCATCGAGAGCACGCACGGCCAGCTGCACTTCACTGCCCCGCTCACCGGCATCACCGCGGCCGTGGTCGGCGTCATCGTCAATCTCGCGGTGTTCTTCGCGATTCACGTGTGGTGGCCGTCGGGCCTTTCGGGTGCGGTCGACGTGCCTTCGGTCCTGATCGCGGTGGCGGCACTCATCGCACTGATGCGCTTCAAGCTCGGTGTCATCCCGGTCATCGCCGCCTGCGGGCTGACCGGCCTGGCGCTGCGTGTCCTGATCTAGGAGATCTGCATGGAAAAAATCACTTACACCGAACTGGAGGAATGGCAGCGCGCGCAGCGCAGCTTCACGCTGCTCGACGTGCGCCGCGCGAAGGTGCGTGAAACCGATGCCGCCGACATCGCCGGCACGGAATGGCGCTCGCCCGACGGGCTTTTCACCTGGAAGGACGAGATCCGGCGCGACCGCCCGGTCGTGGTCGTCTGCGCGCACGGCCATGAATTGTCGCAGGGCACCGCCGCGACGCTGCGCGCAATGGGCCTTGACGCCCGTTACCTGGTGGACGGCTTCGCCGGCTGGCGCGACAGCGGCCGGCCGACCGTCCCGCTGACGAAGGAGGTGCAACCATGAAGTGGATCACCCGCGAACGACCGAAGATCGACCGCATCGCCTGCCCCTGGCTGATCGCGCGCTTCATCGATGACGAAGCCGGAGTTCCTGTTCGTGCCGGCGCAGGACGTGATGCCGGAAGCGCAGCGCACCGGAGCGATCCCGTACGACGTGCCGGGCGTCGAGCTCACGCACGTCGGCGAGCAGTGCAGCTTCGACGCCTTTCTCGCGCGCTACGGTTTCGACGCGCCGGCCCTCAGGCAGCTCGCACTCATCGTGCGCGGCGCCGACACGTCGCGGCTCGAACTGACGCCGCAGTCAGCCGGGCTCTATGCGATGTCGCTCGGGCTGTCGATCAACTACCGCGACGACCACGAGATGCTGAAGCACGGCATGGTGATGTACGACGCGCTGTACGCGTGGTGCCTCGAAGGCCAGGGCGAGACGCACAACTGGCCGCCGAAGATGAACTGAACGGCACCTCGATGAGTGCCGTGAACGGGAGCCGACATGAACCTTGAACCTGGAATCGTGAAGACCGTCAATCTCGACAATGAGCAGTTGCTGATGATCGAATCTCCGGCGTGGTGATTGCGTATGTGTCATCCACCGCGGTGCCTACCTGATCGGATGCAGTCCGGCGCAAGGCCACGACCGCTCCGGCGGCTCGAGTCTCGTGGCCGTGGCGCGCGTGGATCCGCAACCGGTTCACGTGGCACCGATCGCCGGCAGAGACAACGCATTGGAAGGGACTCCGGCCGGCGCAATGGGCCTAGCTAGACTCGCCGCGAGGAGGCATGGCGATGGGAACACGGCCCCGGCAGAAATACCTTGGCAGCTGTCACTGTGGCGCGGTGCGCTTCGAGATCGAAACCGATTTTCCCGAGCTCACCCTGTGTGACTGCTCCATCTGCCGGCGCAAGAATGCGCTGATGGTGAAGGTTCATGAAAGCCAGTTCGCGCTGCTCGCAGGCGAGAACTCGCTCACCGAGTATCGGTTTCATACCCAGACCGCGCGCCACTACTTTTGCCGCGTCTGCGGCATCTATCCGTTTCATCGCAAGCGTGTCACGCCCGACTACTTCGGGATCAACGTCTTCTGTCTGCAGGATTTCGACCCGACCGGCATTCCGATCCGCCAGGCGGTCGGCGCGGCGATGCCGTGACGGCGGCGAACCCTCCGGCCGAAGGTTCGGCGTAGTGATACCGTCCTGTTTGGCAGGATTAGCGGAGTGAATTTCCAATTCACTGAACAGGCTCACGCTCGGCTGACGGGGCGCGCAGCACTAGAGACGGGGGGATGTATGCCAGCGAAAGTCGATTTTTCCAAGCTCACACTGATGGACACGCTCGATCTGGCCAGCCTGATCGAGGTCGAGGCGTTCGAGCGGTACACCCTGTTCGCCCGACAGATCGGACGCGGCTTTTCCAACGATGCCGGGTCGGTGTTCCAGTCGATGGCCGAGAACGAAAAGAAACACGGTGATGAGCTCGCCGAACGCCGGCGTGCACTGTTTGGCAATGAGCCGGCAAGAGTCAGGCTCGACGACATCTTTGATGTGGAGGCCCCCGACGTCGGCTCGACCCGCTGGGACATGTCCGAGTTCAAGGCCTACCAGGTGGCTTTGCACTCCGAGAAGAAAGCTTTCGCGTTCTACGACAGGGCGCTGCGCAGCGTGACACAGCCGGACGTCAAGGCGCTGTTCGAGGAGTTGCGGGACGAAGAGGCCGAGCACGTTCGCATGATCGAAGAGATCATCGCGAAGTTGCCGCCGTCAGCCAAGGTCGACGTTGAAGACGAGGACGACACGTCCATGAGGATGGGCTACTAGAGTCTCAGCCGAAGTCCGGGAGTGCGAAGTCGCAGTGACGGGTTGCCTGGCGGATCAGGCCACTGAACCGCCAGGGCCCCACGGCCCGGACTCGTGACGCCCACCGTTCCAGCCAGAGAGCCTCATTTTGGTCCCAGCCTGGAGGCCAACTCCGTTTCGATTTCCCTCGCGAGGCTCATCACCAGCAGCTCCTCGTACTGTCTTGACAGGTCTTTGGCTATCAGGCGATCCGCTTCTACCCGCCCTGCCAGGTCCCCTGGCTCTTCCTGGCCGGGCAGTCCCCCGTGTATCACGCTGACCCGGTCACCGAAGTCGATGGTGCGGCGGTTGGCAAGCTTGCTGGGCAATGGAGTTCCATCCAATAGCAAGGGCAGGATGTCCTTGCCTTGTTCGAGCGCAAGCGCGAACTCCTTCCGCACTTCATACGACGTTTGGGAGTGGTGGCACCAGAACACCAAAACCACATTCGCCTCGGAAATTGCGGTTCCCAATTCCTCGCGCCATCGGCCACTCGCGCGTATCGAGTCTGCGTCGCAGCAGGTGAGCGAGCTGTTGTTCGCGCACAGAAGGGAAACGATCGCGGCCACCAACTCGTTATCCGCAGGGCTGTACGAGACGAAGATCTTCATGGTGTGCGGGGTTGCTGTCCGCTATCGGGCGACCCTCGATTGTCTGCCTGTTGCCGGCAATCGGCCGTACCCGGGCACCCGGTTGGCGGCGCGGGAACTGCCCGATGGCTCGTCAGACCGGTAGCGATGCTGCATTCGGCGAGCTTAGCGTTGCTGCCCAAGGTCCGCCATCGGGTCGAAGCATGATCGGCCGTAATGGCCGATGATAGCTGAATCCTCCTCCAGGAGGGCTGCATCACATACCGAGATATCTGCCCGGCTTGTGATTGACCGCGACCACGAGGTTCAAGGCCACGGCTCCGATGACGGAAATCGCGACCAGCACGGGATCGACGATCGCGAGCGCCGCCACGACGATAAGGCAGTCGATGCCCATCTGCACGGCCCCGGCTCGCCAGCCATAACGTTGCTGCAGCCACAGCACGAGTACGTTCAATCCACCGAGGCTGGCCTGATGGCGAAACAGCATCAGCAGCCCAACGCCTATGAGAAAACCGCCCATCACGGCGGCGTAGATCGGTTGCAGCCAGTCGAATCGCAACACGAGCGGCAGCGCTTCCGTAAAGACCGACAGCAGCGCGACCGCGAGCAAAAGTCTTGATGGTGAAGCGCCAGCCCATGGTGCGCACGGCGAACCAGGCGAATGGCAGGTTGAGCACGAAGAAAACCGGGCCGAAGCGCCAGCCGGTGACGTAATGCACGAGGAATGCGATACCGGCCGTACCACCTGTCAGCAGGCCCGCGTGCCCGTACATGCCGACCCCGAGCGCAACGAACAGCGTCGCCGTGACAAGGGCCTGCACGTCCTCGAAGAACGTGTGCCGGGCCGGCGCCTGGGCGGGATGAAACATGGAGCGGCAGTCTAGATCGGCGGGCAACCGACGTCATTGATCACCGCCAACCCGCGTCGAGACCGGGTGCGCGCTCAGGCGATCAGCAGCCCCTGCTGTTCGATGAATGCGATCACCCGGTCGACGCCTACGCCGGACTTCAGGTTGGTCATCACGTAGGGCCGCGCCGCGCGCATGCGTTCGGTGTCGTGCCGCATCACGTCGAGGTTGGCGCCGACATGCGGTGCGAGGTCGATCTTGTTGATGACCAGCAGGTCGCTCTTGGTGATGCCGGGCCCGCCCTTGCGCGGGATCTTCTCGCCGCCGGCGACGTCGATGACGTAGATCGTCAGGTCGGAGAGTTCCGGGCTGAAGGTCGCGGCGAGGTTGTCGCCGCCGGACTCGATGAAGATCAGTTCGAGATCCGGAAAGCGGCGGCACATGCGGTCGACCGCCTCGAGATTGATCGAGGCGTCCTCGCGGATCGCGGTGTGGGGGCAGCCGCCGGTCTCCACGCCCATGATGCGGTCCGGTGTCAGCGCCTCGGCGGTCACCAGCAGGCGCTCGTCCTCCTTCGTGTAGATGTCATTGGTGATGACGGCGAGGCGGTAGCGGTCGCGCATGCGCTTGCACAGCACTTCGACCAATGTCGTCTTGCCGGAGCCCACGGGCCCGCCGACGCCGACGCGCAGCGGGCCGGCAGGACGCCCGGTCTTCACGCGCGGCGGTTCGCTTGCTAAGGAGATTGTCGTCATCGTCGGGCTCAGGAGCGGAACAGCCGGGAGTATTGGGTCTCGTGATGTGCCGAACGCAGCGCGAAGCCGATGGCGACCGTGCCGAGGTCGTCATCAGTGAGCGTCGCAGCATTCTCGACAGCCCGTTGCACGGTGCCGTGGAGTGCGAACAGCATCGCCTGGCCCGACTGCTGCCCGAGCGGCACGGTTTTCACGGCGACCAGCACCTGGCTTTCGGTCCACGCCCACAGGTACGCTGCCAGACCGTCCAGGCGATCGATGCCCAGCTGCGCGCAGGCGGTGGCGAAGGCGGCCGTGTAGGTCGCGTCCGGTAGCGGCGGGACGGTGAGGTTCAGCGGCGTGTAGACGCGCAGCATCGAAGCACCCATCTGCAGCGACTCGGCGCGCAGTTCGGCTGTCTCGCGGGTGGCGAGCAGTTCCTCGTTCCATTGCAGCAAAGCCTGCTCATCTTGCGTCAGCGCGGCGTCATAGATCCGCAGCCATACCGGGGCCTCGAAGCGCGCCAGGACGAGCGCCAGCATGTCGCCGATCCAGCGTTGCGCCGTGACAGCATCGTGCACGAGTCCATCACTGATCGCCGATTCGAGGCCCTGCGAATAGGCGAAGCCGCCGACCGGCAGCGCCGGACTTGCGAGGTGCAACAGCGCGAGCAGAGGTCGCAGGCCCGCGCTGCTGTTCAGGCTGGCGTTGTCGCGCTTCATGCCTTGCGCTGCGCGTGAGCGGCGATCGACAGCTGCTCGCCGATCGTGGCCGAGACCGCGTCGACCTCTTCTCGATGCGACGGACCGTGATGATGCTCACCGTGATAGGCGCCGCCTTCCGGATCGAATGGCGCGTCGATGTGCTCGACGCGCGCGCCGAGTCCGCGCAGCATGGCTTCCAGCACCGGATCGCGCTCGATCAGCGCGTGGTCAACAGCGAGTTGCGCGGGCACATGTCGGTTGGCCAGGTGGTACACGGCGCGCAGCAGCGTCCAGCGTTGTGTCGGCGGTCACGCGGGTCACCGGTTCCGGGGCGGCCTCGACGCGTGCCAGTGCGCCATCGTCGCCCGCGAGTAGCGAGCCATCGCGCATTACGCTGCCGCGCGGGAGCAGGATCGCCACGGCCTGCCCGTCCACGCTCATCGTGGCGAGCCGGCTCTTCACGCGCTCGCCATAGGCGAGACGCAGCAGCACGGCGCGGTCCGCCCCCGGCGCGGCGAGCGGACGATCGAGCAGGTGTGTCAGGCGGAGCATCGATTGAAGTTCAGAACAGGAAGTAGCGCTGCGCCAGCGGCAGCTCGATCGCCGGCTCGCAGTCGAGCAGCACGCCGTCGGCATGCACCTGGTAAGTCTCCGGGTCCACGGTCACCTTGGGTGTCAGCGCGTTGTGCACCATGTCGCGCTTGGAAAGCTTGCGGATGCCCCTGACCGCGACCGCGGTCTTCTGCAGGCCATACTTCTCCGGCACGCGGCTTCTTCAACGCCGCCTGCGACACGAACGTCAGTGAACTCTTGGCCAGCGAGCCGCCGAACGCGCCGAACTGCGGCCGGTAGTGCACCGGCTGCGGTGTCGGGATCGACGCATTGGGGTCGCCCATCGCGGCGGCGGCAATCGTGCCGCCCTTGAGGATCAGGAACGGCTTGACGCCGAAGAACGCGGGCTTCCACAGCACGAGGTCGGCCCACTTGCCGACCTCGACGCTGCCCACCTCGTGCGCGATGCCATGCGCGATCGCGGGATTGATCGTGTATTTGGCGACGTAGCGCCTGATGCGCGCGTTGTCGTGCGTCGAGGGGTCGGAAAATCCTTTCTCCGCGAGCGATCCGCGCTGTGTCTTCATCTTGTGCGCGGTCTGCCAGGTGCGCGTAATGACCTCGCCGACACGGCCCATCGCCTGCGAATCCGAGCTGATCATCGAGAACGCGCCGATGTCGTGCAGGATGTCCTCGGCAGCAATCGTTTCCTTGCGAATGCGGCTCTCGGCAAACGCGATGTCCTCGGCGATGCTGGCATCGAGGTGATGGCACACCATCAGCATGTCGAGATGCTCGTCGAGCGTGTTGACCGTGTAGGGCCGCGTCGGATTGGTCGACGATGGCAGCACGTTCAGCTCGCCGCACACCTTGATGATGTCCGGCGCATGGCCGCCGCCAGCGCCTTCGGTGTGATACGTGTGGATCACGCGGCCCTTGAACGCCTTTATCGAGGCTTCGACGAAGCCGGCTTCGTTCAGCGTGTCGGTATGGATCGCCACCTGCGTGTCGGTCCGGTCGGCGGCATTGAGCGCAGCGTCGATCGCCGCGGGCGTGGTGCCCCAGTCCTCGTGGAGCTTCAGCCCGATCGCGCCGGCTTCGATCTGTTCCAGCAATGGCGGCACGAGCGAAGCATTGCCCTTGCCGAGGAAGCCGAGGTTCATCGGAAACGCATCGGCCGCCTGCAGCATGCGCTCCATGTGCCATGGACCGGGAGTGACCGTGGTGGCGAACGTGCCCGTCGCGGGGCCGGTGCCGCCGCCGATCATCGTCGTGATTCCGCTCGTCAGCGCGTCGTCGATCTGCTGCGGGCAGATGAAGTGGATGTGTGAGTCGATGCCGCCGGCTGTGACGATCATGCCTTCGCCGGCGATGATCTCCGTGCCCGGCCCGATGACGATGGTGACGCCCGGCTGGATGTCCGGATTGCCCGCCTTGCCGATGCCGCTGATGCGCCCGCCCTTGAGCGCGATGTCGGCCTTGACGATGCCCCAGTGGTCGATGATCAGCGCGTTGGTGATGACGGTGTCGGCGCAGTCGCTGCGCCATGCGCTGCGACTGCCCCATGCCGTCGCGAATCACCTTGCCGCCGCCGAACTTCACTTCCTCGCCGTAGACCGTGTAGTCCTTTTCCACCTGCGCGACGAGCGCGGTATCGGCGAGCCGCACGCGGTCGCCGACCGTGGGGCCGAACATCTCCGCATAGGCCTGACGCCCGATCTTCATGCGCGGCTCCCTTTCTTTGCGGTCTTTCGCGCCGTCTTCTTCAGGGTGGGCTTCCCGGGAACCGCTGCCTTCGGCGGCTTCGTGTCGAGCCGACCCATCACTTTTGCGTTGAATCCGTAGACGATGCGATCGCCAGCGAGCGCCACCAGTTCCACCTCACGTTCCTGTCCGGGCTCGAAGCGCACCGCCGTCCCGGCGGCGATGTTCAAGCGAAAGCCGCGCGCGGCGACGCGATCGAAGTGCAGCGCCTCGTTGGTCTCGAAGAAATGAAAGTGGGAGCCGACCTGGATCGGCCGGTCGCCCGCATTGGCCACTGTCACGCGCACGGTCTTGCGGCCGGCGTTCAGTTCGATCTCACCGGTGGCGGCGAGCAATTCGCCGGGAATCACTGCGGAAGTCGTCACGTTGCTCCTCGCGAAAAAAGAGTCTTGTAGTAGATCGCGTTGGCGCGCCACTCGCCTTGCGGACTGCAGGCGTATTCGGGCAGGCCGCCGATGCAGGTGTAGCCGAGCGCGCGATAGAAGTCCTCGGCACCGGAACGGGCCTCGGTGTCCAGGTGGAGCAGGCCGCGTTGCAGTTCGAAAGCGGTGGCCTCGAGCGCCTGCATCAACGCACGCCCCACGCCGCCGCGGCGCGCGCGCGAGTGCACCAGCAGTTTCTGAACTTCGGCCCGATTCAATCCATTCCTCTTCGTTGCGAGTTCGAGTTGCACGGTGCCGACCAGGCCGGCGCCGTCCAGGGCGGTCCAGAGCAGCCGGCTGCCCTCGGTGACTGAAGGCACGAGTGCATCCCAGTAACGGCCGGCCTCCTCACGCGCCAGTGGCAGCACGAAGCCGACCGAAGAGCCGTTTTCCACGGCATCGATCAGCAGGTCGATCAGCGCGTCACGCTGCGACAGCAGCGCCGCCGCGTCACGCCGTTTCACGCTCAGCATGGCGAGGCCCCCTCAGCCTATGGGTTGGTGCACGGTCACAAGCTTGGTGCCATCCGGGAAGGTCGCCTCGACCTGGATGTCCGGAATCATCTCCGGCACGCCGTCCATCACGTCGGCGCGCGTCAGCAGCGTGGTGCCGAAGTGCATCAGCTCGGCAACCGTCCTGCCGTCGCGCGCGCCTTCGAGGATCGCGGCGCTGATGTAGGCCACGGCCTCCGGATAGTTGAGCTTCAGCCCGCGTGCCTTGCGACGTTCGGCCACCAGCCCGGCCGTAAAGAGCAGGAGCTTGTCCTTCTCGCGTGGAGAGAGTTCCATCGTCGTTCCCAGTGCTCAGGTAGCCCACAGCCGTGGAGGTCGCGCAGGCAGGCCGCAGAGTCGTGGCCGCAGGGCGCCCCAGACAGTAGCGAGTGCCGCGCGGGCGGCGCCGGTGCTGGTCGCCAGCGTGCGCGCGACCAGCAGTCGTGGTGCGAGCCGCGTGAGCGGGGCGGTGTCGCCCGTCGCGCCCAGCTCCGCGCGCAGCGCGTCGAGATCCAAGGTTTCGAGGGCAGCGCCCGCCGCCCACAGGCAGCCGAAGACGTGATGCCCATCGAGGCCGACCGGAGAGTCAAGCAGCGGGTCGCCGCCCGCGATGCGGCTGCGCTCATGCCAGGCCAGGACGCCGCCGATGCGCAGACGTATCGATTGCGCGAAGTGGCCCCGCTCGAAGCGTTCGCCGGCGGCACGGCGTCCCAGCGCAACGATGTCCCAGCCGATCATTGCTGCATCGGCGCCGAGATCAATTTCGATCGTGGAGCGGACGTCGGCGGCATCGAAAACGATGCTCTCCTGCGGCAGCCACTCGAGGACGCCACTGACACCCAGGCTCACCTGCTGAGAGGCCGCACGCCCGTTGGCCTTGTACCACTTGGCCGCGCCTGGCGTAGTCACCAGCGCATGGGCACCGGATTCCACGGCGACGTTCACTTCGAGCGCATCGCCGCCGGCGACGCCACCCGGAGGATGAATGATGACCGCATGGCAGATCGCGTCGCCTTCGGGATAGAGCGACTTCTGCATCCGCAGCGGACCGCGATGGCGGTTCGTGCACAGCGTGCGAGCCTCGCTGCGATGGAAGCGCAGTGCGAGCTTCGCGTGCCAGGCAGCGTCTTGACCGTCGAACATGGGGACCCTGTGCGCCGGCGGCGTTCAGATCGCCAGCAATCCGACGACATTCTCCTCTTTCATCTGGTGGCCGCTGCCGCGATGCGTGATCTGGCCACGCGACATCACGGCATACGAATCAGCCAGCGATTCGGCAAAATCGTAGTACTGCTCGACCAGCAGCACCGCCATCTTCTTCTCCGTCACCAGTTTGCGGATCACGGCGCCGATTTCCTTGATGATCGACGGCTGGATGCCCTCCGTCGGCTCGTCGAGGATCAGCAGCTTGGGGTCGGCCGCGAGTGCCCGCCCGATGGCAAGCTGCTGCTGCTGCCCGCCCGAGAGATCACCGCCACGCCGCTTCAGCATCTGCTTCAGTACGGGGAAGAGTTCGAAGATGTGCTCGGGCACGCGGCGCGCGGCGGCGCCTGACAGGGGAGCGAGACCCATCATCAGGTTCTCTTCGACCGTCAGTCGGTTGAAGATCTCACGACCCTGCGGCACGTAGCCGATGCCGGCGCGGACCCGCTGGTACGGCGGCAGGCGCATGAGGTCCTGCCCGTCGAAACGCATCGAACCGCTGCGTGCGATGACCAGACCCATGATGGTCTTCAGCAGCGTCGTCTTGCCGACGCCGTTGCGGCCGAGTAGTACCGTGCAGGCCGCGGCGCGCACTTCGAGTGAGACGTCGCGCAGGATGTGGCTGCCACCGTAGTACTGGTTGAGGGAGTCGATGGTCAGCATGCTGCGCACTTCTTCTTCGCGCTGCGCGCGGCCTGTGCATCTTTGACTCCGAGGCGCGCTTCAGGGCCGCGTGGCCCGTTACTTTCTTTGTCTTGGCAAAGAAAGTAACCAAAGAAAGCCGCGCCCACGAAACCGCCCCTGCGGGGTGCCCTGCGCTGCTCGGACGGTCCGGCGGCCATCGAAACTCGCACGATCTCAGCGCGGCGCGCCGAGCCACGTGCTTCGGACAGTCGATGGCCGAAGGCCCCGGCCCGCCCTGTGCTGCTCGGCGGCCTCGAGGGCAGAACCCTCGAAGCGTCGCCGTGCTGGCACCGCGACGGGGTAAATCCGCTCGATGACGCCGCAGCGGTGTGGGGCAGCAGCGGGGCCGTGCCGGGCGCGTGTCTGAGTGACCGCAGGGAGCGAGTTTCGCGCACGGCCCGCTGGTGCCCAGCAGCGCAAGGGAAGCCGGAGCGAAGCGTAGGTCGGCATCGTGCGGTCGCCTTTCTTTGGTTACTTTCTTTGGCGAAGCAAAGAAAGTAACCGGCCCCGCGCCGTGAGCGGTCGGTCGTCAAAGGCTGTGAGAATCTCCGCGGGTAGCGCATCAAACAGTCACCGCGCGTCGCGCCGCCGAACGCTTCAGCGCCCAAGGTACACCTCGATTACTCGCTCGTCGTTCTGCACCACGTTCATCGGCCCTTCGGCCAGCACGTTGCCTTCGTGCAGCACCGTCACCTTGCGCGCGATGCGGTTGACGAAATCCATGTCGTGCTCGACGACCATGATCGAGTGGCTGCCTTCGAGTTCGAGGATCAGCTCGGCGGTGCGGTCGGTCTCGGCGTCGGTCATGCCGGCGACCGGTTCGTCGAGGAGGATGAGTTCGGGCTCCTGCACCAGCAGCATGCCAATCTCCAGCCACTGCTTCTGCCCGTGCGACAACGCCCCGGCGCGTCGCTGCTCGCTGCCTTCCAGGCGGATCGTCTTCAACGTGCGGGCGATCAGTTCCTGCTGCGCCGGAGTGAGTTCTGCGAGCAGCGTGGGCTTGACGCGCTTGTCGGTCTTCATCGCCAGTTCGAGGTTCTCGAACACGGTGTGGTTCTCGAAGACCGTGGGTTTCTGGAACTTGCGGCCGATGCCGAGGCGTGCGATCTCGGTCTCGGGCAGGCGGGCCAGATCGAAGGTCTGACCGAAGAAGGCGGTGCCGGCATCCGGACGCGTCTTGCCGGTGATGACATCCATCATCGTCGTCTTGCCCGCGCCGTTGGGACCGATGACACAGCGCAGCTCACCGCGCTCGATGGTGAGCGAAAGCCTGTTCAGCGCCTTGAAGCCGTCGAAGCTGACCGTGATGTCATCGAGGTACAGGATGGGGCCGTGCGAGGTGTCGACCTCGTCAGGTTTCAGCAGGTGACCGTAGCCGGTCACATCACCACCCCCGGACAGTGCGTGTACGGCGGGCTCGCTCACGAGCGAGCCTCCTGGGCCTTGACACCGAGCGCCGTTGCGCCGGACGCCGGACTCCGGCGCCGCAGCCGGAGCGAATCAGCGAGCCCCATCAGGCCGCGCGGCAGCAGCAGAGTCACGAGCACGAACAGCAGGCCGAGGAAGTAGAGCCAGAGTTCCGGATAGGCGACCGTGAACCAGGTCTTCGCGCCGTTGACCGCGAAGGCGCCGAGGATCGGACCAAACAACGTCCCGCGTCCGCCGACGGCCGCCCAGATGGCGATCTCGATCGAGTTGGCCGGGCTCATTTCGCTCGGATTGATGATGCCGACCTGCGGCACGTAGAGCGCGCCGGCGATGCCGCTCATCACGGCCGCCGCGGTCCAGATGAAAAGCTTGAAGTACAGCGTGCGGTAACCGAGGAACATCAGGCGCGACTCCTGGTCGCGAATGGCCGTGAGCACGCGACCGAACTTGCTCGCGACGATCCAGCGCGCCAGCAGCAGCGATCCCAGCAGCACCAGCCCCGAGAGCACGTAGAGCGTAGTGCGCGTTTCCGGCGCAGCGATCGGAAACCCGAAGATGCGCTTGAAATCGGTGAAGCCGTTATTGCCGCCGAATCCCATGTCATTGCGGAAGAAGGCAAGCATCGCGGCGTAGGTCAGCGCCTGCGTGATGATCGAGAAGTACACGCCCTTGATGCGCGAGCGGAACGCGAAGAAGCCGAAGATGAGAGCGACGATGCCCGGCACGGCAACGATCAGGACCAGCGTCCAGAGGAACGAATCGCTGAGCCCCCAGTACCAGGGCAGTTCCTTCCAGTCGAGGAACACCATGAAGTCCGGCAGATCGCTCTGGTACACACCGTCGCGGCCGATCTGCCGCATCAGGTACATGCCGAAGGCGTAGCCTCCGAGCGCGAAGAACAGACCCTGGCCGAGCGACAGGATGCCGGTGTAGCCCCAGATCAGGTCCATCGCCAGCGCGACGACGGCGTAGCACATGAACTTGCCGAGCAGCGTGATCCAGAAGCTGGAAACATGAAACGGGCTGGTCTCGGGGACGGCGAGATGCAGTACCGGGATGACAACGAGCAGTACCGCCGTCACAGCGAGGATCGCGGTCCAGACGCGCAGCGGAAAGAGCCGCGTCATGTTGGCCTCGAGCGGTCGCGTCGCGCGCGGAGCGCGCTATGGAAGGCTGCATCGCAACGCTGCTCAAGCTCTCCTTGGCTGGGGGAGCACGAGGGGGCATGCCCAGCCCTCTCGTTCTTTGTGAGACCCAGGGGCGTGCGGCGAAGGAGAGTGTGCTGTTTCACCGGGAGTCCTACACCTCAGCACTACGCCCCTTCAAGGCGAACAACCCCTGCGGCCGCTTCTGTATGAAAAGAATGATGAACACCAGCACCATGATCTTTGCCAGCACGGCGCCCGACCACGGTTCGAGGAACTTGGCGATCGAGCCGAGTCCGAAGGCCGCGATCACGGTGCCGGCGAGCTGGCCGACGCCACCGAGCACCACGACCATGAAGCTGTCGACGATGTAGCTCTGCCCAAGATCGGGCCCGACATTGCCGATCTGCGACAGCGCGACACCGCCGAGTCCGGCCACACCGGAACCGAGGCCAAAGGTCAGCATGTCGACGCGGTTGGTCGGCACGCCGGTGCAGCTCGCCATCGCGCGGTTCTGCGTCACGCCGCGCACGAAAAGCCCCATGCGTGTTCGATTGATGACCAGCCACACGGCGGCCAGCACGGCGAGCGCGAACAGCACGATGACCATGCGATTGAATGGCAGCACGTAGCCGCCGCCGAGAACGATGCCGCCGGACAGCCAGCTCGGATTCTCGACCTCGACGTTCTGCGCGCCGAAGATCATGCGACTGGCCTGGATCAGCAGCAGGCTCACGCCCCAGGTGGTCAACAGGGTTTCGAGCGGACGTCCGTAGAGCCAGCGCAGCACGCCGCGCTCGAGCGCCATGCCGATCGCGGCGGTGGCCAGGAACGCGACAGGCAGCGCAGCGACCACGTACCAGTCGAACGCGTCCGGGAAGTGGGCGCGGAAGATTCCTTGCACGACATAGGTCGCATAGGCGCCAATCATCAGGAACTCGCCGTGCGCCATGTTGATGATGCCCATCAGGCCATAGGTGATCGCGAGTCCCAGTGCCGCCAGCAGCAGGATCGAGCCGAGGCTCACGCCGGAGAAGAGAGCCAGTCCGATCTCGGTCGTGCGCAGGCGTGCATTGATCTCGGCGAGCGAGGCCTGTGCGGCGTCGCGCACTTTTTCGTCCGCTTCGGTGTAGCTGCCGTCTTTCTGTTTCGACAGCATCGTCGCCAGCAGTTGCCGCACCTGCGGATCGTCGCTGGCCGCCAGCGCACGCGCCGCCTTGGCGCGAAGTTCGGGCTCGCTGCTCTTCAGTGCCAGCGATGCACCGGCTAGCAGCAGGATTGATCTGATCTCGGGGTCAGCTTCCTTCGCGATCGCGCGCTCGATGATCGGCAGTGCGTCCTCGTTGTCTGATCCCTGCAGCTCCTTGGCAGCAGCCAGTCGTTCGGCGCGGTCGCTGCTTCCCAGACGGAGCGCGGCCAGCGCGGCGCCCACCTCGCCACGGATGCGGTTGTTGATGACGATCGTCTCGAGGTTCGCGGGAGCGGCCCCGGCCGCCTGGCCGGTGGCGGCGTCCGTCAGGCGGCCGCTCGCCACGATGACGGCGCGCTTGCCGTTGTCGGTCAGTGCGAGGGCGTCACTGTCGAGTGCCTTGAGGATGTCGATGACACGTGGGTCCTCGGTCGCGACCAGCTTGCGGATCGCCTCGACGCGCGCATCCGAATCCTCGGCGCCAAGTTGAGCCACCAGAGACGGATCGAGCGCCGCCCATGCCGGCGCCGCGAGGAGCGCCAGCACGCAGGCGAGCGCGCGCAGGAAACGGAGCAGCATGGAAGGTCGCGGTGAAGCGCGCAGAACACCGCCGTTCCAGGGATCGGTGTCCTGCGCGCCTGCCGCTTTCTCAGACGGGAGAGTTGGGCTTCTTCTCGTTGCCCGGGATGAAGGGGCTCCACGGCTGTGCGCGCACCGGGCCCTTCGTCTTCCACACGACGTTGAACTGTCCGTCGGGGCGGATCTCGCCGATCATCACCGGCTTCCACAGGTGGTGATTGGTCTCGTCCATCTTGATCTCGAAGCCGCATGGCGCGTTGAACTTCTGTCCAGCCATCGCCGCGATGACCTTGTCGGCCTCGACGGACTTGGCCTTCTCGACCGCCTGCTTCCACATGTGGATGCCGACATAGGTCGCTTCCATCGGATCGTTGGTCACGACCTTGTCGGCATTGGGCAGCTTCTGCTTGACGGCCCATTCCTTGTACATCTTGATGAAGGCATCGTTCTGCGGATTCTTCAGCGACATGAAGTAGTTCCACGCCGCGAGGTGACCGACCAGCGGCTTGGTGTCGACACCGCGCAACTCTTCTTCACCGACCGAGAACGCCACGACGGGCACGTCCTTCGCCTTCAATCCGGCATTGCCGAGTTCCTTGTAGAACGGCACGTTCGAGTCGCCGTTGATGGTCGAGATGACACAGGTCTTGCCGCCTGCCGCAAATTTCTTGATATTGGCGACGATCGTCTGGTAGTCACTGTGACCGAAGGGTGTGTAAACCTCTTCGATGTCCTTCTCCGCGACACCCTTGCTCTTGAGGAAAGCGCGCAGGATCTTGTTGGTCGTACGCGGGTAGACGTAATCCGTGCCGAGCAGGAAGAAGCGCTTGGCGGCCCCACCTTCCTTGCTCATCAGGTACTCGGTCGCAGGAATCGCCTGCTGGTTCGGAGCGGCGCCGGTGTAGAAGACGTTCTTCTCGAGCTCTTCGCCTTCATACTGCACCGGGTAGTACAGAATCGAGTTGAGTTCCTTGAACACCGGCAGCACCGATTTGCGCGACACCGACGTCCAGCAACCGAACGTGGCAACGACCTTGTCCTGCGTGATAAGTTGTCGCGCCTTCTCGGCGAACAGCGGCCAGTTCGACGCCGGATCGACGACGACGGGCTCGATCGGACGTCCCATCACGCCACCCGCGGCATTGATTTCCGCGAAGGTCATCAGTGCCGTTTCCTTCAGCGCCGTCTCGGAAATTGCCATCGTGCCGGACAGCGAATGCAGGACGCCGACCTTGATCGGTGTCTTGTCCTGTCCGAACGCGGTCGAAATAGAACTAAAGCTGAGGGCGGCAGCGCCCCCGGCCTGGATGAATTGTCTGCGGTCCATTCCTCTCTCCTGTAGCAGCGCACATTCGCCGCACCGCAATGCAATACAAGTTCTGTGCCATCCACTTTCGGTGCGCGACGTGAGCTTTTCGCAGGCTCGCCGCACCAGGTGCGGGTGGAATGCACTCGTACGGCCGGCAAAGCGCCCCCGTGTGGTGCGTTGGCTCGGACTGCATGGAGGCGCGCGATGACGAGGAAAGCGCCTCCGGCATCGCGCGTGCCACAGAGCCGGCTCGGCCGGCTCGCACGCCTCGGCCTGGCGGCGGGCGAGTTGGCGGTCGGAGGTGCGGTGCAGGGACTGCGGCGCCTGGGCAAGGGAAATGAGACCGAGCCGATGTTTTCCGTGGCGACGGCGCGCCGGCTGGTCGAACGCCTCGCGAACCTGCGGGGTGCGGCGATGAAGCTCGGCCAGTTGATCTCGCTCGAGAGCGAAGGCCTGCTGCCGCCAGAGCTTTCGCAAGCGCTTGAATCATTGCGATCGCAAGCGGCGCCGATGCCGGTCACACAATTGAGGCGTGTGCTGGGACGCGCCTACGGCAGCGGCTGGGAGCGGCGCTTCGCGCGCTTCGACGAGACGCCAATTGCGTCAGCCTCGATCGGCCAGGTGCATCGGGCGCGCACGGTCGATGGCCGCGAGCTCGCGCTGAAGGTGCAATACCCGGGCGTCGCGCGCTCGATAACCAGCGATGTCGACAACGTCGCGACGCTGCTGCGCCTGGCGCAGCTGTTGCCGCTCGGAGTCGATGTCGAGGAGATTGCGCGTGAGGCGAAGCGCCAGCTCGCGCAGGAGGCCGACTACCTGGCGGAGGCGAGCTTCCTTGAACAGTACAGTCGGCTGGTGGCCGACGATCCACAGATCGTGCTGCCTCGGGTGCACTGGGATCTCACGACGGCGCGCGTCATGGCGATGGATTACATGGAGGGCGAGCCGCTCGAAACACTGGACGGGACGCCGCAGACCGTGCGGGATGCGCTCGGCACGACGCTGCAGAAGCTGTTGTTCCGCGAGCTCTTCGAATTTCGCGTCATGCAGACCGACCCGAATTTCGCCAACTATCTGTACCAGCCGGCGACCGCGCGGCTGGTACTGCTCGACTTCGGCGCGACCCAGCAGTTCAGCCGCGCCTATTCAGAACGCTTTCGCCGCATCACGCGCGCGATCGTCGCCGGCGACCGACCCGCCATCGAACGCGAGGCGCGACGCATCGGCTACATCGCAACTGACGCCCCGCAGGACGTGGTTGACGCGGCACTGGATGTCCTTGAACTCGTGTGCGAACCCCTGCGCTCGGAGGACGTATACGACTATGGCGCGTCAGACCTTCCGCGCCGCGCGCGCGAGCTGGGCATCGATCTCGCGTTCAAGCGCGGCCTGCTGCGTATGCCGCCATCACACACGATGTTCCTGCACCGCAAGCTTGTTGGTGTTTTCCTGCTGCTGGCGCGCCTGGGCGCACGCGTTCCGACCGGCCGGCTCCTGCGGCCGTTTCTCGCATCGCCCGCAGATGACGGCTCAGGCTAATGCGGTTGCCGTCAGGTCGATGACCGGCTCGGCGGCAGCCAGCACGCGCGGGTGCAGGTGGCGCCGATGACTCGCGGTAAAGCACACCGGTCCGTCAAAGCGGGCCATGCGCCCGAGCAGTGCCGCCGTGCTCGCTTCGTGCGCGCTGTCAGACAAATCAATCGGGCGACCATGCGGGCCGAACAGCGCGTCCGCCTCGTCGAACAGCAGGAATACACCGGCGTGTTCGGCGGCGTCGAACAGGCGCTCGACGTTCAGTTCAGTCTCGTGCGCATAGGGTGAGTACAGCCGCGTCCAGTCGACGCGCTGCACAGGCGCGTTCACGTGACGCATGATCACGGCCGTGGCGGCCGCGCGCGCCACGGCATACGGACTCAACAGTACGGCGATCAGCGGAGGGCGGCGTTCGGCGTGCGGCCTGCGTTGCTCTTTCAGCCGCGCCTTGGCATTGATGGCCAGCACCGTGACGGCCATCCGCACATGGGGCGACAGGCTCTCGGCGATTCTGAGGTGATCCGCAGTCATGCCCCAAAGATACGGAACGGCAGGCGCGAAATGCGCGGCCGCCGGTCGGAATCGCGGACGTGCGTGATCGCGCGCGCAGGGGAGGCCGAACGGCCGGTCATTCATCCCGCGGTCCAGGCCGCCGGTCGGACCTTGGCCCTAAGTCGAGGGGCGTGGCGCCGAGGTGATCAGCACGACTCCGGTCGCCGCCATCACCAGCGCGATTGCATGGATCGCGGTGAACGGTTCGCCGAGGATGAACACTCCGACCGCAGTCGCCGCGATGGGGAGCGCGACAGTGAAGACCCCGGCCTGGTTCGCTGGCACGTGTTTGAGTCCCGCAACCCACATCCACACCGCGAACAGGCTGGCGGCGAGCGAATAGAAGACGAGCAGGATCCACAGCGGTGTCGTAATCGCGCCCAGGTCGTAGCGTGCAAGTTGCCAGAGGCCGAACGGCGTGATCAGCACAAGGCCCCACAGATTTATGAGTGCCGAGACACGCAACGGCGCGCGGGTTGCGGCCAGGCGCTTCGCGACGATCACATAGGTTGCCTCGCAGACAACGGCGCCGAACATCAGCAGATTGCCCAGAAACGCGGCGCCGCGTGACGAACCTTCGTCAGGCCGTGCGAACTGCAGCAGACCGATACCACCAACGGCGAGCGAGACGGCGATGAGTACGCGTGCCGTCAGCTTCTCGCGCAGCAGAAGCCACGACAGTAAGGCCACGACGGCCGGCAGCGTGGCCAGGATGACGCCGGCCGCCGTCGCGGTCGTCAGCGAGACCCCGTACAGCATGCAGATTGAAAACAGGAAATTTCCGAAGAACGACATCACGAAGAAGAGGCCGTGCTCAGTGCGCGACAGCGCCGCCTCATCGCGCGCACGCGGCGTCCACGGCACCATGGCGACGGCCGCGATCGCGAAGCGCAGGAAGGCGAGCAGGAAGACCGGAATGGCCGCGGTCAGCGGCTTCGACAGCGCGACGTAGGTGCCGACGAGCGCCATCGAGCCGGTAAGCAGTGCGTAGGCAGAAAGGCGTGAAGGCGTGGCCTGCATCGCGCGCGACGATACGCCACCCTCAAGGCTGAAGTGCGGCGCCAGGGTCCTCAAGGTTCCACTGACGCCGCAGTCAACTACACGATGCGCACGCTCAGGTTCGGCAGTCCGTCGATGTGACACTCGATGACGTCACCGCGCACGACCGGTCCGACGTTCTCCGGCGTGCCGGAGTAGATGATGTCGCCCGGCCTGAGTTCGAAGGCCGCTGACAGCCGGCTCACCTGCTCGGCGACGTTCCAGATCATGTGATCCAGATTCGCGTTCTGTTTGATCTGGCCGTTCACCTTGAGCCAGATTGCTCCCTTGACCAGCGGGCCGGTCTGGGTCGCCAGGTGCAGCGGTCCGATCGGTGCCGACATGTCGAAGCTCTTGCCGATTTCCCACGGCTTCTTCTCGTCCCCCATCGCACGCTGGAGGTCACGGCGCGTCATGTCGAGCCCGACCGCGTAGGCGTACACGCAGGCCAGCGCCTGCTCCACCGGAATGTTGCGTCCGCCACGGTTGAGGGCAGCGACGAGTTCGACCTCATAGTGGTAGTTCTTCGTCAGGGTCGGGTACGGATGGTCAGCTACGGTCCCCGGCGCAACGTTCTGGATGGCGTCGGTGGGCTTCTGGAAAAAGAACGGCGGCTCGCGCGTCGGGTCTGAGCCCATTTCGCGCGCGTGGGCCGCGTAATTCCGGCCGATGCAGTAGATGCGGCGCACGGGAAACATCTGGTCCGAGCCCGCGACGTGAATGTAGGTATCCGGCACTGTGAACGGAGTCCTGGGACTGGTGCTGGCGGAGCCTGGACTGGCGCATCCGGCCACGGCGCCGACGGTCATGGCAGCCGCGGTCTGCAGCGCACCGCGGCGATCTAGTGATGTCATATGTTTCCTCGGTTCGGGGTGTTGCGAATTGAGTCTATGGCGGCCAGTTGTCGGACGAAAAGCGCGACAATTGAATCATGCGTCGCTTTCAATGAAGGCGCGAATTCAGGAGTTCACGATGCGGTTGTTGCGATCGATACTGTTGTGCGTACTTGCATTAGTCGCCAGCCTGGCTGTGGCGCAGAAGCTGGATCCCACCAAGGTGCCGGAGGAGCAGCGCTCGAAGCTGGGACTCTATGTCCTGCCGAAGCAGGCTCCAGCCTTCATCAAGTCGCAGAACGGCAAGGTGCTGTTCCTAGACGTGCGCACGCGCGCCGAGGCCCAATTCCTGGGCATGGCCGAAGGGGTTGACGCGCTGGTGCCGTATGTCGAGTTCCAGGAGTTCATGACCGACTGGGACGAAAACCGCGCCTTCTACAAGCTCGAGCCATTCAGCGACTTCGCGCCGGAAGTCGAGCGGCGACTGAAGGCCAAGGGCCTCGGCAAGGACGACACGATCCTGCTGATCTGCCGCGCAGGCGAGCGTTCGTCGCGCGCGGCCGACCTGCTGGAGTCGCTCGGTTACACCAAGGTCTACACCGTGCTTAATGGGTTCGAAGGCGAACTGTCTGCCAAGGGTCGGCGCAACGTCAACGGCTGGAAGATCGACGGACTGCCGTGGAGCTACGAGCTCGACCGCAAGAAGATGTACTTCCCCCGCTGAGCAGCTGCGCGGGCCGTCCGGTCCGCTGATTTCACGAAAGTCACGCCGGTTCGCGCGCATCGACGGCCATTGGTGCCCCGTATTCCTGCGCCAGATAGCGTTCGGCCTCCTCCAGCATGAAGTAGCGAAACGCCTCGGCCGCTGGGGACAGCGTTTTCGCGAGCGTGTTGACGATGTACCAGCGCTTGGCGAGGGGCAGGTCCTCGATGTCGGGGACCGCGATCAGGCCGGCCTTCAGCTCGAGTCCGATCGTGTGCAGCGACAGGAACGAGATGCCCATGCCAGCCATGACCGCCTGCTTGATCGTCTCGTTGCTCGTCATCTCCATCGCCACACGAGGCGCCAGCCGGTGGTCGGCGAAGAATTTCTCCATGGCTGCCCGTGTGCCCGATCCCTCTTCGCGGATCAGGAACTCATAGTCGGCGAGCGCGGCCGCGGGCGCATGGCCGGCTTTCACCAGCGGATGGTCCGGGGGCGTCACGATCACATGGGGATGGACCGCAAACGGCTCGGCCCGCGTGGCCAGTTCGCGCGGTGGCCGACCCATGATGGCGAGGTCAACTTCGTTGGCCTGCAGCAGTGCGACCAGCTGCTCGCGGTTGCCGCCAATCGCCAGGCGAACCTCGATTCCTGGATGTTCAGCGCGAAAGCGAGCCATTAGCCGCGGTACGAAGTATTTGGCTGTACTTACCATGCCGATGGTCAGGCGGCCCGTCTTCAACCCGCTCAGGCGTGCAACAGCGTCCTCGGCGTCCTTCAGCGTCGCCAGGATCTTGCGGACGTAGACCAGCAGGTACTCGCCGGTGACGGTCAGCGCGACGCTGCGGCCGCCACGGTCGAACAATGGGAGTCCGACCTGTTCCTCCAACTCTTTGATCTGCATGGAGATTGCCGGAGGCGTCAGGTGCAGTTCCTCGGCGGCCTTGCCAAAGCTCAGGTGACGCGCGACCGCGGAAAACACCCTCAGTTGGCGCAGTGTGACGCTCTTCATAAGAAATCCTTAACTCACCCCTCAATAATTGTGACTGTACCTTAGGAGTCGGGCTACCTACAGTGCGGCCCATCGTGTGAGCGCCATTGCGGCGTCACAAAACCCAGAGGGCGAGGGCTATGAACAAGCCGGTCGAAGGACACATCACAGACGTCAAGGAGCGCTACAAGGGTGGCGTCCTCAAATACAAGCAGATGGGCTACTGGCGTCCGGACTACGAGCCCAGCGCAACGGATGTCATCTGCCTGTTCCGCATCACGCCGCAGGATGGTGTCGACCCCGAGGAGGCCGCAGCGGCGGTGGCCGGCGAGTCGTCAACCGCGACCTGGACCGTGGTCTGGACCGACCTCCTGACCGCGCACGACTCGTACCAGGCGAAGGCCTACCGGGTCGACCCGGTGCCGAACCAGCCGGGCCAGTACTTCGTCTACATCGCGTACGACCTGATTCTTTTCGAAGAGGGCTCGATCGCCAACATGACGGCGAGCCTGATCGGCAATGTCTTCAGCTTCAAGCCGCTGAAGGCGGCGCGCCTCGAGGACATCCGCATTCCGGCCGCGTACGTCAAGACCTTCAAGGGTCCGCCGACCGGGATCATCGTCGAGCGCGAGCGGCTGGATAAGTACGGCCGGCCGCTGCTGGGCGCGACGATGAAGCCCAAGCTAGGCCTGTCGGGCAAGAACTATGGCCGCGTCGTCTACGAGGCGCTCACCGGCGGCCTCGACTTCACGAAGGACGACGAGAACATCAACTCGCAGCCCTTCATGCACTGGCGCGACCGGTTCCTGTTCTGCATGGAGGCGGTCAACCGCTCGCAGGCGAACTCGGGCGAGATCAAGGGCCACTACCTAAACATCACCGCGGCGACGATGGAGGACATGTACGAGCGCGCGGAGTTCGCGAAGGAACTCGGCTCGAACATCCTGATGATCGACCTTGTGATCGGCTGGACCGCGATCCAGTCGATCTCGAACTGGTGCCGCAAGAACGACATGATCCTGCACATGCACCGCGCAGGGCATGGCACGTACACGCGCCAGAAAAATCACGGCGTCAGCTTCCGCGTGATCGCCAAGTGGTTGCGACTCGCGGGCGTGGACCACCTGCACGCCGGTACTGCGGTCGGCAAGCTGGAAGGCGACCCGATGACAGTGCAGGGTTATTACAACGTCTGCCGCGACACCTACACCAAGACCGATCTGCAGCGTGGATTGTTCTTCGACCAGGACTGGGCCGATCTCAAGAAGGTGATGCCGGTCGCTTCCGGAGGCATCCACGCTGGCCAGATGCACCAGTTGCTTGACCTTTTCGGCGATGACGTCGTGCTGCAATTTGGCGGCGGCACGATCGGGCATCCGGCCGGCATCCAGGCGGGCGCGATCGCGAACCGCGTCGCGCTAGAAACAATGGTCAAGGCGCGCAACGAAGGCCGCGACATCGCCAACGAAGGCCCCGAGATACTCGGCGCCGCCGCCAAGTGGTGTACGCCGCTGAAGCAGGCGCTCGAGACGTGGAAGGACGTGAGCTTCAACTACACGTCGACCGACACGCCGGATTTCGCTGTCACCCCGACCGCCAGCTAAGGACAACGATCATGCGCATCACGCAAGGCACTTTTTCGTTCCTGCCCGACCTCACCGACGACGAGATCCGCGCGCAAGTCGACTATGCCCTGTCCAGGGGCTGGGCGCTGTCGGTCGAGTACACCGACGATCCGCACCCCCGTAACGTCTACTGGGACATGTGGGGCATGCCGATGTTCACGGTCAAGGATGGCGCAGCGGTGCTCTTCGAAGTCAAGGCTTGCCGCAAGGCGCACCCGAGCCACTACATCAAGGTCAACGCGTTTGACAACACGCGTGGCGTGGAGTCGATGTGCCTGTCGTTCATCGTGAATCGGCCAAAGGACGAACCGGGCTTCGGGCTCGAACGTCAGGAAGCGGCCGGCCGCATGGTGCGCTACACGACGCGAGCGTATTCGACCGCCAGGCCGGCCGGTTCACGCTACGAGTGAATTGAACGTGAACGCTGCCGTGACGCCGACCGTCGACCTGCAGGCCATCCTGCGCGACACCAACGTGCAGGAGGTGCTGCAGGAACTCGACCGCGAGCTGGTCGGGCTTGCGCCGGTGAAGAAGCGCATCGAGGACATCGCTGCGTTCCTCGTCGTGTCGAAGGCGCGCGCCCAGCTCGGCCTGGAGGCCGCCACGCCCTCGCTGCACATGAGCTTCACCGGCAATCCGGGCACCGGCAAGACGACCGTCGCGCTGAAGATGGCGCAGATCCTTCATCGCCTGGGCTACGTGCGCAAGGGCCATGTCGTCAGCGTCACGCGCGATGATCTGGTCGGCCAGTACATCGGCCACACGGCGCCGAAGACCAAGGAAGTGCTGAAGCGTGCGATGGGCGGAGTGCTCTTCATCGACGAGGCGTATTACCTGTATCGCCCGGAGAACGAGCGCGACTACGGACAGGAGGCGATCGAGATCCTGCTGCAGGTGATGGAGAACCATCGCGACGACCTGGTCGTGATCCTCGCCGGCTACAAGGACCGGATGGACACGTTCTTCAAGTCCAACCCCGGCCTGAGTTCGCGCATCGCGCACCACATCGACTTCCCGGACTATGGCGAGGCCGAACTGATGCAGATCGCCGAGAAGATGCTGGCGGCGCAGCACTATCGCTTTGGCGACGGCGCGCGCGCGGCCTTCGAGCAGTATCTCGCGCGCCGCATGCAGCAGCCGCACTTCGCCAACGCGCGCAGCGTGCGCAACGCGCTGGAACGTGCGCGCCTGCGTGCCGCCTCGCGCCTGTTCGCCGAGCGCAACCGCGCCCTCACCGAAACCGACCTGACCACCCTCGCGCCGGAAGACATCCTGGCGAGCCGGGTGTTCCAGGCTGCCACCTGAACGCGAGTGAGAACGCCATGCCCCTTTCCAATCGACGGACGCTGACGCAGTACCTGATCGAACAGCGCCGCCGCTTTCCGCAGGCGAGCGGCGCGCTCAACGCGCTGATTCTCGACGTCGCGCTCGCGACCAAGGCGATCGCGCGCGCCGTGGCCTTCGGCGAGCTGGGCGATCCAATGAGCCGTCAACTCGTCGCCGCGGCGCAGTCGCACGCGCAGGTCAATGTGCAGGGCGAAGTACAGAAGCCGCTCGATATCGTCAGCAATGAAATCTTCATCCGCACGACCGAATGGTCGGGTCATCTGGCCGGCATGGGTTCGGAGGAAATGGACGGGCCGTACCAGATCCCGTCGACCTACACCCGCGGCAAGTACCTGCTGGTGTTCGACCCGCTCGACGGCTCCAGCAACATCGATGTCAACGTCTCGGTTGGCAGCATCTTCTCGATCCTGCGCGCTCCGCAGGGCGTAGTGGACTCGGGGCGCGATGCGATCGAAGCGGACTTCCTGCAGCCGGGTACGGCGCAGGTCGCGGCCGGCTACGCGATCTACGGCCCGGTGACGATGCTGGTGCTGACAGTCGGCAGCGGCGTGGTGGGCTTCACGCTCGATCCCAGCCTTGGCGAGTTCAAGCTGACGCATCCGGACATCCGCGTCCCGGTGGACACGCAGGAGTTCGCGATCAACACCAGCAACAGCCGCTTCTGGGAGCCGCCGATCAAGCGCTACGTCGACGAGTGCCTGGCCGGCAAGACCGGGCCGCGCGCGAAGGACTTCAACATGCGCTGGATCGCCAGCATGGTGGCCGAGGCGCACCGCATCCTGATGCGTGGCGGCGTGTTCATGTATCCGCGCGACTCCAAAGATTTGAGCAAACCTGGCCGCCTGCGACTGCTGTACGAGGCGAACCCGATCGGCTTTGTCATGGAACAGGCCGGCGGTCGCGCCAGCAATGGCCGCACTTCGGTGCTCGACGTGCAGCCCGAGTCGTTGCATCAGCGCATCGGCCTGGTGTTCGGCTCGAAGAACGAGGTGGAGCGCATCGAGCGCTATCACGCCGAGTACGACGCCGGAACCGACAAGCCCTACAGCTCGCCGCTTTTCAACGAGCGGTCGCTGTACCGGCCGGAAGCGCTGACCTGAGACGGGTCGACAGCAACAAAGTCATCGAGGGAGAACTCGCGTTGTCCAAGAAGCATCCGATCATTGCCGTGACGGGCTCGTCCGGCGCCGGCACCACCACGGTGATGCAGAGCTTCCAGCACATCTTCCGGCGTGACGGCCTCAAGGCGCAGATCGTCGAAGGCGACTCGTTCCATCGCTACAACCGGATGGAAATGCGCGCCAACATGAAGGAGGCCGAGGCGAAAGGCAACAAGCACTACTCGCACTTCGGCCCGT
>CAWEPP010000010.1:0-265779 GCA_963810985.1 uncultured beta proteobacterium | reverse complement strand
GCCTGACGCTGCTGCTCGATCCGCGCAAGAAGGCGATGTTCGAGCAGATCTGCGCGGAACAGGACTTGACTCCGTCGCAGGTCGTGCGGCAGCTGATCCGCGAGTACATCATCGACCACTCGGGCGGCCGTCCGCTGCCGCATTGGCTGATCGTCGCGTCGAAGCAGGCGGGCAACCCGCGCCGGACGTACAGGCCGTGACTGCCCCGGCCGACTGGCTGGCCATCGACTGGCTGCTGGCCGCGATCACTGCGTGGATCGCCATCGGCGCGGCGGGCATGGTGCGGCCGCACGGCTTCTACGTCGTTGCGCGCATCCTGTTTCCACTGGGCGCGCTGGTCAGCATTACCGTTGCCGTGTGCGCCGCGATCGCCGTGGCCGGCGCGCCGAGATCGCCGTCCTGCCGCTGGGCCTGCCCGGCCTGCCGTTTCACCTGCGGCTCGACGCGCTTTCGGCTTTCTTCCTGCTGATGCTCGGCAGCACCGCGCCGGCATCTCGGCGTTTGCGTCGGGCTACTTCCGCAAGGGTGAAGGCACGCCACCGGGGTTGCTGTGCCTGCTCTATCACCTGTTCCTCGCCAGCATGGCGATGGTCCTGCTGGCGGACGACGCCTATGTCTTCATGGTGATGTGGGAGCTGATGGCGCTGTCGTCGTTCTTCCTGGTGACGGCCAACCATGTCATCCCTGAAATCCGCCGCGCCGGCTACCTGTACCTGCTGATCGCGCACATCGGCGCGCTGGCGATCCTGCTCTGCTTCGGCGTGCTGCAGGCCAACACCGGCGACTACACCTTCGCCAACATGCGCGCCCAGCAGCTGACGCCGTTCTGGGCCTCGGTCGCGTTCCTGCTGGCCTTCTTCGGCTTCGGCGCCAAGGCGGGCATCGTGCCGCTGCACATCTGGCTGCCCGAAGCGCATCCGGCCGCGCCCTCGCCCGTGTCGGCGCTGATGAGCGGCGTCATGCTGAAGACCGCCATCTATGGCCTGCTGCGCATCGGCTTCGAGGTGCTGCAGACGCAGCTCTGGTGGTGGGGCGTGCTGGCACTGGCGATCGGGCTGATGACAGCGCTTTTCGGCGTGGTGTTCGCGGCGATCCAGACGGACATGAAGCGCCTGCTGGCCTACTCATCGATCGAGAACATCGGCTTGCTCGTCGTCGGCATCGGACTGGCACTACTCTTTGTCAGTTACGGCATGGCTCCAATGGCGGCTCTCGCGCTGACTGCCGTGCTCTACCACGCGCTCAACCACGCATTCTTCAAGAGCCTGCTCTTCCTCGGCACCGGCGCCGTGCTGCACGCCACGGGCGAGCGCAACCTTGGCAAGCTCGGCGGCCTGTTGCGCTACATGCCATGGGTCGGCTGGCTCGCGCTCGCGGGCGCGCTGGCCGCGGCCGGCCTGCCGCCGCTGAACGGCTTCGTGTCCGAGTGGCTGCTGCTGCAGAGTTTCCTCTTCACGCTCGGCCTCCGAGCACGTTCGTCAACAACCTCGTGCCCGTCGTCGCGGCGGGTATCGCGCTGGTCGCAGCAATTGGCGGCTATGTGATGGTGAAGTTCTTCGGCGTGATCTTCCTGGGCCAGCCGCGCGAGGCGCGGCTCGCGGCATCGCATGACGCAGTCTCGTGGGAGCGGGCGGGACTCGTGTGGCTGGCGATCGGATGTGTCGCACTCGGCCTGTTCCCCGCTCAGGTCATTGCGCTGATCGACCCGGTCACACGGACCCTGGTCGGCGACGGCATTGGTCCGCAGGTGGCGGCCCACGGATGGCTCATCCTCGCTCCGGTCGACCCGGACCGCGCCAGCTACAGCCCGTTGCTGTTCCTGCTATTGATGGCCACGAGCTTCGCACTCGCATTCGTGCTCGTACGCTGGCTCTACCACGGTCGCGTGCGGCGCGCCGCGCCGTGGGACTGCGGCTACCCGCTGCAGACTGCGCGCATGCAGGACACCGCCGAGGGCTTCGGGCAGCCGATTCGCCAGGTGTTCGAACCGTTCTTCCGCATCGAGCGGCACCTGCCGACTCCGTTCGACAAGCAGCCCTACTACCACCTCGCCGCGGGCGATCACTTCTGGCATTGGCTGTATTTGCCGGTAGCGCGTCTGACCGAGGCGACGTCACGCCTTGTCGGACTGCTGCAGCAGGGCCGGATCTCGACCTACCTGATGTACAGCTTCGTCACGCTGCTCGTGATGCTGGTGCTGGTGTTCCGATGACCGTCTACAGCGTCATGGCCCAGGTGCTCGCGATCCTGCTCGCGGTGCTCGGCGCGCCCTTGCTCACCGGATGGGTGAACCAGTGCCGCGCCTGGCTGCAGAACAAGAGCGCGCCGCCGCTGCTGCTGCCGTACCGCACGTTGCACAAGCTCTTCTGGAAGGAATCGGTCGTCGCCGAGAACGCGAGCCCGCTGTTCCGCATCGCGCCCTACATCATCTTCGGCGCGATGGTCCTGGCATGCAGCATCGTGCCCAGCCTGTCGACGGACCTGCTGCTCGCTCCGGCGGCCGACGCGATCGCGCTGGTGGGACTCTTCGCGCTGGCACGGGTCTTCATCGCGCTGGCCGCGATGGACATCGGCACCGCGTTCGGCACGCTCGGCGCGCGCCGCGAGATGCTGGTCGGCTTTCTTGCTGAGCCGGCGCTGCTGATGGTGCTGTTCACCGCGGCGTTCCTGACGCAGTCGACGTCGCTCGCCAATATCGTCGAGACGATCGCCAACCAGGAGTTCGCGATTTACCCCAGCCTCGCCTTCGCCGGTGTGGCGTTCGCGATGGTGTCGCTGGCCGAAAACGCACGCGTGCCGGTCGACAATCCGGCCACGCACCTCGAACTGACGATGATCCACGAGGCGATGATCCTCGAGTACTCGGGCCGTCATCTAGCGCTGCTCGAGTGGGCCGCGAGCCTGAAGCTCTTCGCCTACTCGAGCATCGGGCTTGCGATCTTCTTTCCCTGGGGCATTGCACACGGACATGATCCGCTCGGCATGCTGCTGGCGGCACCGGCGCTGATCCTGAAGCTTGCAATCGGCGGTGCAGCGCTGGCGCTGATCGAGACCTTGTCCGCCAAGATGCGGATCTTCCGCGTGCCCGAATTTCTCGCCGGCGCCTTCCTGCTGGCAGTGATCGGCATCCTCGTGCACTTCCTCCTGGGTGCCTAGAAGATGCCAAGCCTGGTAACGCAGCTGATCAACCTCTTTGCAGCGGTGCTGCTGCTGCTGTCGTTCGGGCTGCTGGCGCAGCGTCGTGTGCTGTCGCTGATACACCTGTTCACGCTGCAGGGCCTCGTGCTGGCGGCTTCGACGACAACCATGGCCTACTTCACCGGCCAGCCACACCTGTACTGGTCCGCCGGCATCACACTGGTGCTCAAGGTCTTCGTGATGCCCTGGCTGCTGCATCGGATGATCGAGCGGCTGAACGTGCGTTGGGATGTCGAGACCCTGATCAACATTCCCACGACGATGCTGCTCGGCATCGTGCTGGTCATCTTCTCCTTTAACCTCGCGTTGCCCATCTCCGGACTGTCGCAGTCGGTCGCGCGCGGCACGCTCGGCATCGCGCTCGCCTGCGTGCTGCTGTCGTTCCTGATGATGATCACCCGCACCAAGGCGATTCCGCAGGTGATCGGCTTCCTCGCGATGGAAAACGCACTGTTCTTCGCGGCGACCAGCGCCACCTACGGCATGCCGATGGTGGTCGAGCTCGGCATCGCGCTCGACGTACTGGTGGCGCTGATCATCCTCGGCGTGTTCATGTTCCAGATCCGCGAGCAGTTCGACAGCCTCGACATCCGGCATCTGGAAAAGCTGAAGGAAGAGTGATGGAAGCGCTGCTCGCCATCCTCGCAATCCCGCTCGCCGGCGCCGCCGTGCTCGGCCTGATCGGCCACCAGGATCGCGCGTCCGAAGTCAACGTGGCCTTCAGCCTGGCCACTTTCATCGCCTCGGTGGTGTTGACGATCGCAGATCATCGCCGACGGCCCGATCCTCGTTCTGCACGAGCAGTTCTTCGTCGACTCGCTGAACGTCTTTCTGGTAGCGCTGACCGCTCTCGTGGCGTTCACGACCGCGCTCTTTGCGCGTCCCTACATGCGAATCGAACGCGACCACGGCAAGATGACGCCGCCGCGCATGCGACTCTTCCACAGCATGTATCAGTTGTTCAGCTTCACCATGCTGCTGGCGCTGACCACCAACAACATGGGCCTGCTGTGGGTCGCCATGGAAGCGGCCACACTGGCCACCGTGCTGCTGGTGGCCGTGTACCGCACGCCGGCAAGCCTCGAGGCCGCATGGAAGTACTTCATCCTGTGCGGCGTCGGCATCGCGCAGGCGCTGTTCGGCACGATCCTGCTCTACCTCGCGGCTGAGCGCGTCGTCGGCGCGGAAGGCGGCGGGCTGCTGTGGACCTACCTGGATGCGGCGAAAGGGCAACTGGAGCCCACCGTGATTTCGTTGGCCTTCGTGTTTCTGCTGGTCGGCTATGGCACCAAGGTCGGGCTCGCGCCACTGCACAACTGGCTGCCCGATGCACATGCCGAGGGCCCGACACCGATCTCCGCCGTGCTGTCGGGCCTGCTGCTGAACGTTGCGCTCTATGCCGTCCTGCGCTGCAAGGTGCTGACCGACGGCGCGCTCGGCACCCGCTTCGCCGGCGACCTGATGATGGGCTTCGGCCTGCTTTCGGTAGTGCTGGCGGCGTTCTTCATCTCGCGCCAGCGTGACATCAAGCGCATGTTTGCCTACTCGTCGATCGAGCACATGGGGCTGATCACGTTCGCATTCGGCATGGGCGGCCCGATCGCCAGTTTTGCCGGGCTGCTGCACATGACGGTGCACTCGCTGGTGAAGTCCGCCATCTTCTTCACGGTCGGTCACGCCGCGCAGAAAGCAGGCACTCAGTTGATGGACCAGATCCGCGGACTGATCCGCGTGAATCCCACTGTCGGCTGGGGCCTGATGATCGGTTCGCTCGCGATCCTCGGCATGCCGCCGTTCGGCGTCTTCGCCAGCGAGTTCCTGATACTGACCACCGCGATGCGCGAGTTCCCGTGGACCACGCCGTTCCTGCTGCTGGCACTCGGCGTTGCCTTTGCCGCGGTGCTGTCCAAGGTGCAGCCGATGGTGTTCGGCGAGACCACCGTGAAGCCACTGGCGCATCCGCCGGCGCTGATCCCCGTCTTCGTGCACCTCGGCCTTGCGCTGTTGCTGGGCCTGTACATCCCGCCGTACCTCGAAGGCTGGTATCAGCAGGCGGCGCGTCTGGTCGCGGGAAGCTGAACGATGACCCGACTGCGAACCGAATCCGGTGAGCTCACGTTCGAACCAGCGGGTGGAGCGGTGCCGGCGAGCTGGGCGACCGTGGACACCGCGCAGTGGCGCGCAGCGGCGCAGGCGCTGGCGCGTGAAGGTGCCACGCTCGTCTCATTGTGGGGCTCGGACCGGCGAGATCTGGGTGACGGCCTGTTCGTCATGGCCGCGTACTCGCGCGGCGATCAGTTGCTGTGCCTGCGCCTTCCCCTCCGTACGACTCCCTACGAGTACCCGTCCATCAGCGCCGAGTTCCCGGCTGCAACGCGGATGGAGCGCGCGACATACGACCTGCTCGGCACCCGCGCCGTGGGCGATGACGACGATCGTCCGTGGCTGCGTCACGGCGCCTGGCCGGCAGACTTCTTCCCGCTGCGGCGCGATGCCGATGGGGCAAGCTTCTTCGAACCGGTCCACGATCCCTATGCCTTCGTTCCCGTGACCGGCGACGGCGTGCATGAGATCCCGGTGGGACCGGTGCATGCCGGCATCATCGAACCGGGACACTTCCGTTTCTCGGTAGTCGGCGAGAAGGTACTGCGGCTCGAGGAGCACCTGGGTTACGTTCACAAGGGCATCGACAAGCGCTTCGAAGCCATGCCGCTCGACGAAGCGGTACGCCTCGCCGGGCGCGTGTCGGGTGACTCGACGGTCGCCTATGCCTGGGCGTATTCGATGGCGGTCGAATCGGCCATCGGTGTGACCGTGCCCGCGCGGGCGACATGGCTGCGCGCCCTGCTGCTGGAACGCGAGCGCGTCGGCAACCACCTTGGCGACCTCGGTGCACTCGGCAACGACGCCGCGCTCGCCGTCGGGCTCTCTCACTTTTCCAGATTGCGCGAACAGTGGTTGCGGGCCAATGACGAAGCATTCGGCCACCGGCTGATGATGGATTGCATCGCCCCCGGCGGCACGCGCATCGACCCTGACGCCGGCGATCTCGAACTTTTCCGGCGCCAACGCAGCGACCTGGCGCGTGAGGTCGCGACACTGCGCACGATCTATGACGAGCACCCCGGATTGCAGGATCGCTTCCTGAACACGGGCGTGGTCACGCCGGAACTCGCGGCGCAACTCGGCCTGCGCGGCCTCGCCGGACGCGCCAGCGGACAGGAACGCGACCTGCGCGTCGATGTCCGCTGGGCACCCTATGATGCGCTGGACGTAAAGGCCGCATCAGACCGGCGCGGTGACGTTGCAGCCCGGGTCGCGGTCCGATTCGACGAACTCTTTGAGTCGCTGCGACTGATCGAAACCATCGTGCAACGGCTCCCGGCGGGCGACGTGCGCTGCGCGCTGCCGGCCGTGACCGAGGACGGCGCGCAGGGCGTCGGATGGGTGGAAGGCTGGCGCGGCGACGTGCTGGTCGCCGTCGAGGTCGGTTCGAACGGCCTGCTGCGCCGCTGCCATTGTCACGATCCGTCGTGGCAGAACTGGCCGGTGCTCGAACATGCGGTGATCGGAAACATCGTTCCCGACTTCCCGCTGATCAACAAGTCGTTCAACCTGAGCTATTCCGGAGTCGACCGCTGATGCTATTGCTGGTGAGACAGATCCTCAGGGCCGGCATCTGCACCGAGCCGATGCCCGAACCCAACGACGCATGGCGCGTGGACGGCGAGCAAATCCAGACCGACCTCCTGGCACTGCTCGGTCGCGCTCTGACGATCCGCCAAGTCGACGCCGGTTCCTGCAACGGCTGCGAACTCGAGATCAATGCACTGAACAATCCCTACTACAACCTGGAAGGTCGCGGGATGCACTTTGTCGCGAGTCCGCGTCACGCCGACATGCTGCTGGTCACCGGCCCGGTAGCGCGCAACATGCGCGTCGCGCTGCAACGCACGTATGAGGCCGTGCCTGAGCCGAAGCTGGTGGTGGCAATCGGCGACTGCGGCTGCAGCGGCGGCATCTTCGGCGAGAGCTATGCAAGCTGCGGCAAGGTCGCCAACATCATTCCGGTCGACGTCGCCGTGCCGGGCTGTCCGCCGCGGCCGCTGGAAATCCTGCGCGGCATCGTGACAGCCGTGCATCGTAAGAAGACTTGAGCCGGGTGCCCCCGTGATTCGCGCACGTAACAGCGACCGCCCGTGCGGCGCGGGTCTTCCTCGATAGCGGTCGACGCCACCTGCCCCGCTGCATTGAAGATCACGATGAACATGCGCGTCTCGGCGCCATCGTTGAAGCGCCACTCCCAGGCCCATCCCATTCCGCCTCTCCCGCTCGCGTAAACTTCCGTGCTCGAAGAATACAAACGAAAAATCGCTCCTCGAATGGCAGGCAACTACGAGTCGGAAATCACCCGCTTCCTGCGGGAGCTCAAGCGCCAGGATCCGGCAATCGAGCCGGGCCAATACGAAGGGCGGGCGATCTGGTGGGACAAGTTTCTCGATCCCGACCTGTATCGGCGGTTTCGCGAATCCCGTGTCCCGCAGCCCGCCTACGTCTATCAGCCGAAGGTCAAGTAGTTGAACCCGACCGGACAACATGCGGCCGGCCATGCGCCGCAGGTCGATGGCGAGGAAGCGCTCGCTGTGGCCACGCCCGATTCGACTCCGGACATCATCGACGGAGTGGCCTTCGCCAAGCTTTATGGTGAGCCGCTCTTCAAGCTGCCGGAGGATCTGTACATCCCTCCGGATGCGCTCGAAGTGTTCCTCGAGGCCTTCGAGGGGCCGCTCGACCTGCTGCTCTACCTGATCCGCAAGCAGCACTTCAATGTGCTCGACATTCCGATGGCGCCGCTGACGGTGCAGTACCTGGCCTACATCGACCAGATCCGCGAGAAGAACCTCGAACTCGCCGGCGAATACCTGCTGATGGCCGCGCTGCTGATCGAGATCAAGTCACGCATGCTGCTGCCGCTGCGCAAGGCCGACACCGGGGAAGACGTCGAGGACCCGCGCGCCGAACTCGTGCGGCGCCTGCTCGAGTACGAGCGCATCAAGCTCGCCGCGCAGCAGCTCGATGCACTGCCGCGCGTCGGCCGCGACTTCGTCCGCGCTGTCGTCACGATCGAGCAGACGCTCGAGAAGCGCTTTCCCGAGGTCAATGTCGTGGAACTGCGCCAGGCATGGGCCGATGTCATCACGCGCGCACGGCTGCACGCGCACCACCGCATCGCGCGCGAGGAACTGTCGGTGCGCGAGCACATGAGCTTCATCCTGCGGCGCCTGCAGAACACCCGCTTCGTCGAGTTCGCCGACCTGTTCGAGCCTGGCCGTGGTCCGCAGGTGGCGATCGTGCACTTCCTCGCGTTGCTGGAACTTGCGCGCGAATCCCTGATCGAAATCACGCAGGCAACGCCGTTTGCGCCGATCTACGTCCGGCTGGCCTACACGCCGAGCTGACCCGGCGCCGCGCCGCCGCTTGATTCAAGGACACCCATGAACCTTCGCTCCATCCTCGTGCTCGCACTCTGCGTGGCAGGCACCGCACAGGCGCAGTTGAAGCCTCCCGCCGAGCCCAAGGCTGCGCCGGAAGCGCCGACCGCACCGGCGGCAGCAACGATGTCCGACCCGGTAGCCGAGGCCAAGCAGGAAGCCGCTGCGAAGATCGCTACGGAATGGCTCAAGCTGATCGACAAAGCCGAATACGGCAAGGCCTGGGACGAATGCTCATCGCTGTTTCACCAGAAGGTCACGCGCCAGCAGTGGGTCGACGGCATTCCAAAGAACCGCGCGGAGTACGGCAAGTTCAAGGCGCGCAAGCTCGACGGCACCGCGTACCGCAATTCGTTGCCGGGCGCGCCCGACGGCGACTACGTCACCGTCCATTACATCAGCGACTTCGAAAAGAACCCTGCGGCCGACGAACTGGTGACGCTCGTGCACCAGGACGGCACCTGGCGTCCGATCGGATATCTGCTGAAGTGATCGTCGCGCCGGCCGGCCCGATCCACACGGTTTCAGTGTGCTTCGTCCCAGTTGTTGCCGACGCCGACGTCGGCCACCAGGGGCACGCGCAGCTGCGCCACCTCTGACATCAGTGCCGGCACGCGTTCGCGCACGAGCTCGACTTCCGACGCCGGCACTTCGAGCACGAGTTCGTCGTGCACCTGCATGACGAGCCGCGTGCCCAGTGCCTCGCCGGCGATCCAGCGCGATACCGCGATCATCGCGAGCTTGATCAGATCGGCCGCTGTGCCCTGCATCGGCGCGTTGATCGCCGCCCGTTCCGAAGCGCCGCGCCGCGGACCGTTCGGCGAGTTGATCTCCGGCAGCCACAGCCGACGACCGAAAACCGTCTCGACGTAGCCCTGCCGCTTGGCGAGCGCCCGCGTGTGTTCCATGTACTTCGCCACGCCGGGATAGCGCATGAAGTAGCGATCGATGTAGCTCCTGGCGGCCTCGCGCTCGATGCCGAGGTTGCCGGCGAGGCCGAATGCACTCATGCCGTAGATCAGCCCGAAATTGATGACCTTTGCGTAGCGCCGCTGCTCGCTCGTCACCTCCGCCACCGGAACGCCGAAGACCTCGGACGCCGTGGCGCGATGGATGTCCTCGCCCTTCGAGAATGCATCGAGCAGCCCGGCATCCTCCGAAATGTGCGCCATGATGCGCAGCTCGATCTGCGAGTAGTCCGCCGAGACGATCAGGTGTCCCGGCGGCGCGATGAAGGCCTCGCGGATCCGGCGGCCCTCGGCGGTGCGGATCGGGATGTTCTGCAAGTTGGGGTCCGACGACGACAAGCGCCCGGTCACCGCAATCGCCTGGCCATAGGTGGTGTGCACGCGCCCGTTGGCATCGGCACTCGCCGGCAGCTTGTCGCAATACGTCGACTTGAGCTTCGCCAGCCCACGGTGCTCGAGCAGCACCTTCGGCAGCGGGTAGTCCTCGGCGAGCTTCTCCAGGACTTCCTCGTCGGTCGAAGGTGCGCCGCTCGCCGTTTTCTTGACGACGGGCAGTTTCAGTTGACCGAACAGGATCTCGCCGATCTGCTTCGGGCTGCCGAGGTTGAAAGGCTGCCCGGCGAGTTCGGCGGCCTGCCGCTCGAGTTCGGCGATCCGACGGGCGAGTTCACCGCTCTGCGCCTGCAGCTTCGCACGATCGATCAGCACGCCGGTGCGCTCCATCTCGAACAGGACCTGTGCCACCGGTAGCTCGATGTCCTGGTAAATCGAACGCAGCCCTTCGTTCGGCTCGATATGCGGCCACAGCGCGCGATGCAACGCCAGCGTGACCTCAGCATCCTCGGCGGCGTACTCGGTCGCGCGATCGAGCGCGACCTCGTCGAACCGCAGTTGATTCGCCCCCTTGCCGCACACCTCGGTGAAGGTGATGGTCTTGCGCCCCAGGTGGCGTTCAGCCAGCGAGTCCATGTCGTGGCTGCGATGCGCTTCCAGCACGTAGGACTCGAGCAGCGTGTCGTGCGCGACGCCAGCGAGCCGCACGCCATGGTTGGCGAACACATGCATGTCGTACTTCAGGTGCTGCCCCACCTTGCGATGGTGCGGGCTCTCCAGCCACGGACGCAGCGCTTCGAGCGTCGCGTCGAAGGGGAGCTGGTCCGGCACGCCGGCGTAGCTGTGCGCGAGCGGGATGTAGCAGGCCTCGCAGCGGATCGACCGACAACGACAGGCCGACCAGGCGCGCCGCCATCGGATCTAGCGACGTCGTCTCGGTGTCGACGCAGGTCAGTTCAGCGGCGCCGATGCGCTGCAGCCAGGCATCGAGCTGACCGCGCGTCAAAACGGTTTCGTACTCCGGTCGGGGCGTGTCAGTGCCCGCCTGCATCGCCGGTGCGGACTCCGTCGATGGATCGACCGCGACCGACTGGCCGACTTCGCGCAACCACGACTTGAACTCGTAACGGCCGTAGAGTTCCCTCAGCTTGGCGGGGTCCTCATCGCGCATGGCAAGCGCAGCAAGGTCCGGCACGTGCGGCGCGAGATCGCAGTCGGTCCTGACGGTGACCAGCGTCCGCGCGGTCGGCAGCCACGGCAGCGCCTTGCGCAGGTTTTCACCCACGACGCCGCCGATGTCGGCCGCGCGCTCGACGACTGCATCGAGCGAGCCGTAGGTCTGCAGCCACTTGGCCGCGGTCTTGGGCCCGACCTTCTCCACGCCGGGCACGTTGTCGACGCTGTCCCCGACGAGCGTGAGGTAGTCGACGATGCGCGTCGGCGGCACGCCGAATTTGCCCTCCACGCCGGGAACGTCGAGCGTCTCGCCGCTCATCGTGTTGACGAGCGTCGTGTGTTCGTCCACCAGTTGCGCGAGATCCTTGTCGCCGGTCGAGATCACCGTGCGCAGTCCATGTTGCGCTGCGTAGCGCGCCAGGGTGCCGATGACATCGTCCGCCTCGATGCCCTCGATCTCGATCACCGGCCACCCGAGCGCCCGCGTGGCGGCATGGATCGGGGCGATCTGCGCCACCAGATCCTCCGGCATGGCGGCCCGATTCGCCTTGTATTCGGCGTAAAGGTCGTCGCGAAAGGTCTTACCCTTGGCATCGAAGACGCACGCGAGGTAGTCGGCCGGAACCTGCTGCCGCAGCGTGCGCAGCATTGAAATGAAGCCGCGCAACGCCCCCGTCGGCTCACCCGCCGCCGTACGCAGGTCGGGCAGCGCGTGGAAGGCGCGGTACAGATAGCTCGATCCGTCGAGCAACAACAACGTTTTCATGGAGGATTCAGAGTGCTCGACCACCGCAAGAACATACCCAGCCTGCGCGCAGTCACGATGCCCGAGCGCGCCACCAGCCAGAAGGCACGGGAGTCATGGCAGCTATGGGGCATTATTTCAGAGTTCGTCGAGGCGACCGAGCGGCTGTCGGAGATCCGCCCTGCCGTGTCGATTTTCGGCAGCGCCCGCACGCGTCCCGGCACCCCGCAGTACGAACTGACGGTCGAGATCGCACGCAAGCTCTCGGATGCGGGATTCGCGGTCATCAGCGGCGGCGGCCCGGGAATCATGGAGGCCGCGAACAAGGGGGCGTTCGAAGGGGCATCGCCGTCGGTCGGGCTGAACATCGAACTGCCCTTCGAACAGTCCGGCAACGCCTACCAGGACATCTCGCTGCGGTTCAGGCACTTCTTTGCGCGAAAGGTGGCATTCGTCAAGTATGCGGCGGCCTATGTCGTGATGCCGGGCGGCTTTGGCACGCTCGACGAACTCAGCGAGGCACTGACGCTGATGCAGACCGGCAAAGGCCGGAGGATGCCGGTCGTGCTGGTCGGCTCGACGTTCTGGAACGGTCTGCTCGCCTGGATGCGGGAGACGCTGGCGGCGGAAGGCATGATCAATGACACCGACCTCGAGATGATGCGCGTCGTCGACGACAGCGACGCCGTCGTGAACGCGCTCTTCGACTTCTACGACGCACGCGGCTTCGCGCAGACGGCGAGCGAACGCGAGCAGTTGCTGTATCTGTGATGTCGACTCCCGCAGTCCCGCAGAGGCCAGGCCGATATCGCTGCCCGGGTAAACTGCAGCCATGGGTAACGCAAAAGAGATGACACGTAACCGCCACGGACTTGGGCTCGCCTGCGCGCTCATCGTGCTGGGTTCGCCATTGTCTGCCGCCTACGCACAGGCCGACGCGAAGCCGTCGGCACCGGCGGCGAGCGCCGCCCGCAGTGTCCGCGGTTCCGCGGTCGCGCATCGAGCTGCTCGCCGGCCGAACGCCAGGCCCTGGACAGCACAACACGCCGACTACGACAGGGTCGGCACCAACCCGCGATGAGTTGCTGCCGACGGCAGACGATGCGCGCGCGCTGCAACCGGCGGAAGAGCGGCAGACCGTCATCGAGCAGGTGCGTCTGCCGAACCGGACGACCGAAATCCGGGTCACGCCGGCACTGACGGGTCACACCTACACGATGACCACCCGCGAGGGACGCCAGCCGCTGTCAGCCACCGGAACCGCGCCGGGACTGTCGGTGCCCAATTTCTTTACCTTCGAGTTCGGAGGATCGGAAGAACGCCCCGCGTCCACGTTGCCGCCGCCTCCGCCCTCGTCCTCAACGCCCCGCTAGGTCGCCGGCCCTTCCTCCTTCCTCGATGGCCGTTTTCACTGCGCTCACACGCGCCGAAGCCGCGAGTTTCCTGTCGCAGTTCACATTGGGCGAACTGGTTGACCTGCAGGGCATCGCCGCCGGCATCGAGAACACCAACTATTTCCTGACGACGACCCAGGGCCGATTCGTCCTGACAGTGTTCGAGCGTCTGACCTTCAAGCAACTTCCCTTCTACCTCGAACTGATGCGGCACCTTGCGCGCCGTGGACTGCCGGTACCGGCGCCGCAGGAAAACCGCAGTGGCGCGCTGCTGTCCGAGATCCGGGGCAAACCCTCCGCCATCGTCACCCGGCTCAGCGGCCAGGCCGTTGTGCAGCCGACGCCGGCCCACTGCGCGCTCGTTGGCGACGTGCTTGCAAAGTTGCACCAGGCCGGCGCGGACTTCCCGCTGTTTCAGCCGCACCTGCGCGGAATCGGCTGGTGGAAGGAGTCGGTGCCCAAGCTGGAGCCGCATATCCCCGACGACGTCTTTCACCGCCTGGCCGATGAGCTGATCTACCAGGACAGCTTCTTCCGCAGCGCGCGCTTCGAGCGCCTGCCCGCGGGACCGATCCACGCCGATCTCTTCCGCGACAACGTGCTGATTGTCGAGGGCACCGCGGGCGACGCGATCGGCGGACTGATCGACTTCTACTTCGCCGGCTGCTCGGTCTGGCTCTTCGATCTGGCGGTCACGATGAACGACTGGTGCATCGACCTCGCCACCGGCGCCTTCGATGCTCCGCGCGCGCAGGCGCTGATCGACGCGTATCACGCCGTGCGGCCGCTCACCGAAGAAGAGCACGAGTGCTGGCGCACCGTGCTGCGCGCCGCGGCGCTGCGGTTCTGGATCTCGCGCCTGTACGACTACTACCTGCCACGACCGGCCGAGGTGCTGACGCCGCACGATCCAACCCACTTCGAACGCATCCTCGCGCACCGGATCGAAGACGCCACGTTGCCGTGGGCCGGCGCAGCGGCATGAATGCGCGCCGATAGAATCGGGCCATGCAAGTGAGAACCGTATCGGCCGCGACTGGCTGGACCTGGTTGCGCGAAGGCCTGGCCCTGTTGCGGCGGCAGGCTTTCGCGTTTACGGCGCTGGTCGTCCTGTATTCGATGGTCCTGATGGTGATCGCGAACATCCCGCTGATCGGCCTGCCGCTGGCTGCCATCCTTGTCCCCTTCGGCACCCTCGGCATCACGGCCGCCGGACGCGATGCCGAGCGCAATGTCATGCCCCTGCCGTCCCTGCTGATCGACGGCTTCAAGGGGCCACAGCGCAATGCCCTGCTTTCGCTCGGTGTGATCCACGCCGGCCTCATCCTCGTGCTGGTGCTGGTGACGACGCTCTTCGCACGCGATGAACTCGCCAACTGGAAGGTCGTCGAGGGCCAGGTGGACGCAGCGACCGTCGCGGCGAACGTGCCATGGGACGCCATCACCGTGGCAACGCTGGTCTACGTGCCGATCCTGATGCTGACCTGGTTCGCGCCGCAACTCGTGGCCTGGCATCGGCAGCCGGTGGCAAAGGCGCTGTTCTTCTCGCTCTTCGCCTGCTGGCGCAACCGCTGGCCGTTCCTCGTGCTCGGACTGGCGTTCAGCGGCCTGGTCGTGGCCGTGTCGTGGCTCTTTTCCATGCTGATGAGCCTGCTCGGCGTATCACCGCAGCTGGGTTCGATGCTGATGGCACCGATTGCGCTGCTGCTGACCTGCGTTGCCTATTCGACGCAGTACCCGATCTACCGCGCGGTGCTCGAGCCGCCGATGCCGTAGGCGCTCCTCGTGTACGCGACCGCTGCGCGGTCGCACGTGCACTCGTCGCGGCACGCGCACTGCGTGAACGCTCAACACTGATTGGTCGGCTGCGCTCCGGAGCGGCCGCGCGCTCCGCCGAACACTAACTGCACAGCACTCTCCCCATCCCTCTCGCCAGGCGAGAGGGGGTGAGGCACTCCTCCCTGCGCCCTCCTCGCCCGGCGAGGAGGGAAAGAAAATTCTGGCACTGCAGGGTGCGACGCGGGGTGGAGTGCGCGGGCTTGCACTTCGGCGGAGCGCGCCGCCGCTCCGGAGCGCAGCCGACTAACTAGTCCGTCGCGAGTGCACGTGCAAGGCCCGGCTACGCCGGGCGTTGCGTACACGAGCGGCGAAGGGTTATGCCGGCATCAGCTTGGCCACCGCGAGTGCCAGCCATTTGATGCCCTGTGGTCCGAAGTTGACCTGCGCGCGAGCGTCGTCGCCGCCGCCCTCGAGGTTGATGACCACGCCCTCGCCAAAGCGCGCGTGACGCACTGTCTGCCCGACCCTGACACCGTGCGACGAGCGCGCTGCGCGGCGGTGGCGCCGTCGGCGATGAAGGCCTCACGCCCGCGTCGTGCCACTGACCGAAGCGGCCGCCGGCGGCCACAGCCACGCGCGGCGTCAGCCACTTGACCGCGGCCTCCGGCAACTCGTCGAGGAAGCGCGACCTCAATCCGTAGCGCGTCTGCCCGTGCAGCAGCCGGCTCTGCGCCAGACTGACGTACAGCCGCCGACGCGCGCGCGTGATCGCGACATACATCAGTCGCCGTTCTTCCTCCAGGCCATCCTGCTCCGTGAGGCTGTTTTCGTGCGGGAACAACCCCTCTTCGAGGCCGGTGATGAACACGGCGTGAAACTCGAGGCCTTTGGCCGCGTGCACCGTCATCAGTTGCAGCGCGTCCTGCCCCGCTTCGGCCTGGTTGTCGCCCGCCTCGAGCGAAGCGTGCGAGAGGAACGCGGCGAGCGGCGACGGGATCTGCGTGGCGCTGTCTTCCGCGTTCGCCTGCGTGGCGGGCGCATCCTGCGTGTAGCCCTCCTCGGACACGAAGGCCGCAGCGGCATTGACCAGTTCGTTCAGGTTCTCGATCCGCTCCTGGCCTTCCTTCTCATTCTGGTAGTGCGGGATCAGGCCGCTGCGCTGGATCACCACGTCGACGATCTCGGCCAGCGACAACTGCGCCGTTTCGAAGCGCAGCGCCTCGACCAGCTTGACGAACGCCGCGAGGTTGGCGCCGCCCTTGCCGCCCATGCTGCCGACGGCAGCGTAGAGGCTCAGGTTGCCGGGCCGCGCCGCATCGGCCAGCTGTTCCAGCGTGCGCGCACCGATACCGCGCGGCGGGAAATTGACGACACGCAGGAAAGCCGTGTCGTCGGCCGGATTCTCGATCAGGCGCAGGTAGGCGAGCGCGTGCTTGATCTCGGCGCGCTCGAAGAAACGCAGGCCACCGTAGACGCGGTAGGGAATCGCCGCGTTGAACAGCGCATGCTCGAGCACGCGCGACTGCGCGTTCGAGCGGTAAAGCACTGCGATTTCCGAACGCAGATGACCCTCGGCGATCAGACCCTTGACCTCTTCGACCAGCCAAGCGGCCTCATAGCCGTCGGTCTGCGCCTCGTAAATGCGGACCGGATCGCCCTCGCCCGCCTCGGTCCACAGCTCCTTGCCGAGCCGGCGCGCATTGTTGGCGATCAGCGCATTCGCGGCGTTCAGGATGTGGCCAACCGAGCGGTAGTTCTGCTCGAGCTTGATGAGGTTCCGCACCCGGAACTCGCGCTCGAAGTCGGCCATGTTGCCGACATTGGCGCCACGGAACGCGTAGATCGACTGGTCGTCGTCGCCGACCGCAAAGATCGAGTTGCTCGCGCCGGCAAGCTGCTTCAGCCACGCGTACTGCAGCTTGTTGGTGTCCTGGAACTCGTCGACCAGGATGTGGCGAAAGCGGCCCTGGTAGTGCTGCCGCAGGATCTCGTTGCGATCGAGCAGTTCGTAGCAGCGCAACAGCAGCTCGGCGAAGTCACAGACACCCTCGCGGTTGCACTGCGCGTCGTAGAGCGCGTAGAGCTCGACGAACTTGCGGTTGTAGTCGTCGTTGACTTCCACGTCCTTGGCGCGCAGCCCGGCCTCCTTGGCGCCGTTGATGAACTGCTGCAGGTTGCGCGGCGGATAACGCTCGTCATCGACGTTACCGGCTTTCAGCAGCCGCTTGATTGCGCCGAGCTGATCCGCAGAGTCGAGGATCTGGAACGTGGCCGGCAGGCCGGCATCGCGGTGATGCGCACGCAGCATGCGATTGCACAGGCCGTGAAAGGTGCCGATCCACATGCCGCGCACGTTGATCGGCAGCATCGCGGCGAGCCGCGTCAGCATTTCCTTCGCCGCCTTGTTGGTGAAGGTCACCGCCAGCACGCCTTGCGGCGAGAGCTGGCCGGTCTGGATCAGCCAGGCGATGCGCGTGGTCAGCACGCGCGTCTTGCCGCTGCCGGCGCCGGCGAGGATGAGGGCGGACTGGCTCGGAAGGGTAACGGCGGCGAGCTGTTGCTCGTTGAGATTCTGCAGCAGGTTCATGGTCGGGCGCGAGTGTAGCGGCCCCTATAATCGCTCTCTTGAATCAAATACTTAGAGCAGCAATGGAACCGAAGTACGACCCGCAGGCCGTCGAAGCAGCGGCGCAGTCCCACTGGGACCGCATCCAGGCCTACCGCGCGGTCGAACACGTGAAGGACGCGAAGGGCCAGCCGAAGCCCAAGTTCTACGTCTGCTCGATGCTGCCCTACCCCAGCGGCAAGCTGCACATGGGGCACGTGCGCAACTACACGCTGAACGACGTCCTGTACCGCATCCTGCGGATGCGCGGGTACAACGTGATGACACCGATGGGCTGGGACGCGTTCGGCCTGCCTGCCGAGAACGCGGCGATCGACAAGAAGGTCGCGCCCGCCGAGTGGACGTACGGCAACATCGCCGAGATGAAGGCGCAGATGAAGCCGCTCGGCCTCGCCTTCGACTGGTCGCGCGAGGTCGCCACCTGCAAGCCCGATTACTACAAGTGGAACCAGTGGATGTTCCTGAAGATGCTCGAAAAGGGCATCGCCTATCGCAAGACGCAGATCGTCAACTGGGACCCGGTCGACCAGACCGTGCTCGCCAACGAGCAGGTTGTCGACGGCCGTGGCTGGCGCTCCAACGCCATCGTCGAGAAGCGCGAAATCCCGGGCTACTACCTCGGCATCACGCAGTACGCCGAAGAGCTGCTCGCCGATCTGGCCAAGGTCGACTGGCCGCCGCAGGTCAAGGCCATGCAGGAGAACTGGATCGGCAAGAGCGTTGGCGTCAACTTCGGTTTTCCATACGAACTCGACGGCGAAAAGAAGCTGCTGCGCGTATTCACGACGCGCGCCGACACGATCATGGGTGTCACGTTCATGGCGATCGCGGCCGAGCATTCGCTCGCCGCGCGCCTCGCGCAGGGCCGCCCGGACATCGCAGCCTTTATCGATGAGTGCAAGAAAGGCAGTTTCGCCGAGGCCGACCTCGCGACGATGGAGAAGAAAGGCGTGGCCACCGGCTTTTCGGTCACGCATCCGCTGACCGGCGCCGATGTTCCCGTGTGGATCGGCAACTACGTGCTGATGGGCTACGGCGAAGGCGCGGTGATGGGCGTGCCGGCACACGATGAGCGCGACTTCGCGTTCGCGAAGAAGTATGGCTTGCCGATCAAACAGGTCATCGCGGTGCCGGGCGAGTCGTTCTCGCTCGACGGCTGGCAGGAGTGGTACGCCGACAAGGCGCGCGGCGTCTGCGTCAATTCTGGCAAGTACGACAGTCTCGGCTACGAGTCGGCGACCGATGCGATCGCGGCCGACCTGAACGCGAAGGGCCTGGGCGACAAACAGGTGCAGTACCGCCTGCGCGACTGGGGCATCTCGCGCCAGCGCTACTGGGGCACGCCGATCCCGATCATCCACTGCGAGGCGTGCGGCACGGTGCCGGTGCCCGAGGAGGACCTGCCGGTCGTGCTGCCCGAGAACCTCGTCCCAGACGGCAGCGGCAGCCCGCTCGCGAAGTACGAACCGTTCCTGAAGTGCACCTGCCCGAACTGCGGCAAGCCGGCGCGGCGCGAGACCGACACGATGGATACGTTCGTCGACTCGGCCTGGTACTACATGCGCTACTGCTCGCCGGACAGCGCGAATGCAATGGTCGACAGCCGCAACGACTACTGGATGCCGATGGACCAGTACATCGGCGGCATCGAGCACGCGGTGCTGCACCTGCTGTACGCGCGCTTCTGGACCAAGGTGATGCGCGACCTCGGGCTGGTGAAGTTCGACGAACCGTTCAGCCGGCTGTTCACTCAGGGCATGCTGACGCACGACTGCTATTACCGCGAGGATGCGGCCGGCAAGAAGCGCTGGTTCTACCCGGCGGAAATCGACATCGAGTACGACGACAAGGGCCGGCCGGCGAAAGTCACGGCCCGCGAGGACGGCCAGCCGGTGGCGTACGGCGGCACCGAGAAGATGTCGAAGAGCAAGAACAACGTCGTCGAGCCGCGCGACATCATCGCCAAGTTCGGCGCCGACACCGCGCGCGCGTTCGTCATGTTCGCCGGCCCTCCGGACCAGAGCGCCGCGTGGAGCAACTCGGGCGCCGAAGGCACGTACCGCTTCCTGCGCCGGCTCTGGAACTTCTGCAGCGAGCGGCAGGACGCACTGAAGTCGCAAGCGAAGCTCGACGTCGACGCCCTGACGACGGCCCAGAAGGGCCTGCGCCGGGACATTCATGCGAACCTGAAGCAGGCCGACTTCGACTACGCGCGCATGCAGTACAACACCGTGGTCTCGGCGGCGATGAAAATGCTCAACGCGCTCGAGGACGCGAAGCTCGGCAGCACGCCGGCAGAATCCGCTCTACTGAATGAAGGCGTCGGCATCCTGCTGCGCGCGCTGTATCCGGTCGCGCCGCACATGACGCACGCGCTGTGGAACGAACTCGGATACGCAGCACAGTTCGGCAGCGAGATCATCGACGCACCCTGGCCGCAGGCTGACGAAGCGGCGCTCGTCATGGACGAGATCGAACTCGTAGTGCAGGTCAACGGCAAGCTGCGCGCATCGATCTGTGTGCCCGCGGCCGCGGACCAGGCCACTATCGAGCAGGCCGCGATCGGCGACGTCAACGTGCAGAAGATTGTCGCCGGCAAGGCGGTCAAGCGCGTGATCGTCGTTCCGGGCAAACTGGTCAACGTGGTCGTCTGATGAGACGCCGCCTGCTGGTCGCTCTCGCGAGTGCGCCGCTGGCGGCCTGTGGCTTCAAACTGCGCGGCTCGCAGACGCTTCCGATCGAGAAGATCTATCTCGCCTTGCCGGTCAACTCGTCCATAGGCGCCGAGATGTCACGACTGCTGCGCTCATCGACCAATGCCGAGGTCGTCAGCGATCGAAAGGATGCGCAAGCCGTCTTCGAACTGCTGGGTGAGACGCGCGAGCGCGAAGTGCTGGCGATCAATGCGCAGGGTCGCGCAACCGAGTACCAGCTGCGGCTGCGCGTACGCTTTCGCGTGACCGACAAGAACGCCGGCGAATTGCTGGGGCCAACTGACCTCTTGGCACGCCGCGACATCACGTTCAACGAGTCCGACCTGCTCGCCAAGGAATCGGAGGAAAGCCTGCTCTATCGCGACATGCAGAGCGATCTGGTGCGGCAGATGGTGAACCGGCTCGCCGCGGTTCGGCCCGAGGCGGGCTGATATGACGACCCCCACGCTCACTTCGTTCGCTGCCCCCCGAGGGGGCGTTAAGTCGGCTTGGGAGCGGCCCGGCGCCGACTGAGCCATGCAGATCAAGGCCGAGGGTCTGCCCGCTCTGCTCGCCCGCGCCGAGCGCGAGCGCCGCATGCCGGCGCTCGTCACGGTTGCCAGCGACGAGGCTCTGCTCGCACAGGAAGCACAGGATGCAATCCGCGCCACGGCGCGTGCGCTCGGATACAGCGAACGCGAAGTGCTGCAGGCCGATGCACGCTTCGACTGGTCACGGCTGACTCAGGCGACCCAGGGGCTGTCCCTCTTTGCCGAGCGCCGCATCGTCGAGTTACGCCTGCCGACCGGAAAGCCGGGCGTCGCAGGCGCGGCAGCGCTCGAGGACTACACGAAGAGCGTGGCAGAAGACACGCTGACGTTGATCGCCCTGCCACGTCTCGACCGCAAGGCGCGAGAGACACGTTGGGTGAGCGCGCTGGACCGTGCCGGCATATTGCTCGAGATCGACTCGGTGGAGCGCGCGCGGCTGCCGCGCTGGATCGGCGAGCGACTGACGCGCCAGCAGCAATCGGCCACCGAAGAGGCGCTGGTGTTCATCGCCGAACGTGTCGAAGGCAACCTGCTCGCGGCCCATCAGGAGATCGTGAAGCTCGGCCTGCTCTATCCGGCCGGAGAACTGTCGCTTGAGCAGGTAGCGGACAGCGTGTTGAACGTAGCTCGCTACGACGTCTTCCAGTTGCCGCTGGCCATGCTGGCCGGTGACGCACCGCGCGTGCAGAAGACCATGGCCGGCCTGCGCGCCGAGGGCGAAGCGATCCCGCTCGTGCTGTGGGCGATCACCGAGGAACTGCGCACGCTGATCCGAGTGAAGGCGCAGGTCGACGCGGGACGACCGTATTCGATGGCCGCCCGCGAAAACCGCCTGTGGGGCCCGCGCGAGAGGCTGGCCGAGCGCGCCCTGGGGCGTATCGACGTCGACCGGCTCGGACAGGCGATCGCACGCGCGGCGGCCGTTGATCGCCTCGCCAAGGGTCTGCGTGCACCGAAGGCCGACAGCGACCCATGGCTAGAATTGACCGAACTCGCGCTCGAACTGGCGCATTGATCGATCGCCCGCACCCTTACCGTGAACGCTCCCAACGACCCCTCGCCCGGCCCGCGCGATCGCGTGACCACCGAGTTCGCGGGCGATCTCGGCGCCTACATGCGCCAGGTCGGCCGCACGGCCCGCGAAGTCTCGGCAGCAATGGCGGTTTCAAGCACGGCGCAGCGCAACGGCACCCTCACCGACCTCGCGCGCAGGTTGCGCGCCGGGCGTGACGAGCTGCTCGCGGCCAACGCACGCGACGTGGCGCGTGCCAGCGCCCATGGGCTCGCGGCCGCGATGATCGATCGCCTGACGATGAGCGAGAAGTCGGTCGAGCAGATGGCCACCGGCGTGGAGCAGGTCGCGCAGTTGCCGGATCCGATCGGCGAGATCCTCGACGTCCGGCCGCAGCCGAGCGGCATTCGCGTCGGCCGCATGCGCGTGCCGCTTGGCGTGATCGGCATCATCTACGAGAGCCGACCCAACGTTACGGTTGATGCCGCCACGCTGTGCCTGAAGAGCGGCAACGCGACGATCCTGCGCGGCGGCTCGGAGGCCATCGAAAGCAACCGGCGGCTGGCACACTTGATCGGAGAAGCGCTCGCTGCCGCCGGCCTGCCCGCGGAGGCAGTGCAGCTGATCGATACCACCGACCGGGCGGCCGTCGGACTGCTGGTCACGATGCCGGAGAACGTCGACATCATCGTTCCACGTGGTGGCAAGGGACTGATCGAGCGCCTGATGCTCGAAAGCAAGGTGCCGATGATCAAGCACCTCGATGGCATCTGCCACGTCTACATCGACGCCGCAGCCAATCCTGAGATGGCGGTGCGCATCGCTGACAACGCCAAGACCCAGCGCTACGGCACGTGCAACACGATGGAGACACTGCTGGTGGCGGCGGCGATCGCACCGCGCGTGCTGCCGCAACTCGGCCGGATCTACGAGGACAAGGGCGTGGAGCTGCGTGGTGATGTGGCCAGCCGCACGTTGCTGGAGGCCGCCGGCGTCGGGTGCACCGAAGCCACCGAAGACGACTGGTTCACCGAATACCTCGCACCCGTCCTCTCAGTCCGCGTCGTCACGGGGCTCGATGAAGCGATCGCACACATCAATCACTATGGCAGCAAGCACACCGATGCGATCGTCACCGACGATTACGGCGCCGCGATGCGATTCCTGCGCGAAGTGGACTCGGCCTCGGTCATGGTCAATGCCTCCACCCGGTTCGCCGACGGTTTCGAATACGGGCTGGGGGCGGAGATCGGCATCAGCAACGACAAGCTGCATGCCCGCGGCCCCGTGGGACTCGAAGGCCTGACGTCGCTGAAATATGTGGTCTTCGGCCACGGCGAAGTTCGCGCCTGAACTCACGCGCCAACCTCAGACGGATGAACGCCTACGCCGGGTGCTCTCCGCCTCATTACCGGACTCGCTTTCCTGCCCGTGGATCTCGGGCTGGTGTTGTGGGGCGGCTACGGAAGGACGAGAATGACGGCTGGAGCCCTGCCAAGCTGGGTTTGGTGCTTGGCCTCTTCGTCTATCACGCCTACTGTGCCATCCAGTATCAGCGCTTTGCAGGCGGCGGCAACACGCGTTCGCCTGTATGGTTCCGCTGGTTCAATGAATTTCCGGTGCTGATGCGGGTCGCGATCGTTGCGCTCGCGGCCGGCAAGCCCTTCTGAGCGAGCCATGTCTGCCACTGTCGACTACTACATGACCCCGGTGTCCCCCTTCACCTACATGGGGCACGAGAAGTTTCGCCAGATCTGTCGCCAGCGCGGCGCGCAGATCAACCTGCGCGTGATGGACCTGGGCAAGGTGTTTCCGGTGTCCGGCGGCCTGCCTCTGAAGGATCGCCCGCCCCAGCGGCGAGCGTATCGAATGATGGAACTGAAGCGCTGGCGCAAGTTCCTCGGCCTACCGCTCAATCTGGAGCCGAAATTCTTTCCGGTGCCGTCGGAACCGGCGGCCACTTTGATCCTGGCCGTGCTCGCGCGCCTCGGCAGCGAGCCCGCGCTCGACATCGCCGGCGATTGTCTGCGCGCCGTGTGGGCGGAGGACCGCGACATTTCCGCGCCGGCCACGTTGCGTGAGATCCTCACCGCGCGCGCGCTCGATGTCGATGCCCTGATGGCGCACGCGGCTTCGGCCGAAATTGCAGCGCTGTTCATCATGCATTCGCAGGAAGCGATTTCCCGCGGGGTCTTTGGCGCGCCCACTTACGTGCTGAACGACGAGCTGTTCTGGGGCCAGGACCGCCTCGACTTCCTCGATCGGGCGCTCGTCCGCGCCTGACGCGCGGCGCGACAGCGCCAGTCGAACCGACGGGTTGCCCATGACGTCGCGCCTGCAACCTTACTTCGCGGTCTGCCCCGGTGGACTCGAGGCCGCACTGGCCGACGAGCTTGACGCCCTTGGCGCGCGCGAGACACGCGAAGAAAGCGGCGGTGTGGCGTTCAGCGGTACGCGCGAACTCGGCTACGCAGCCAACCTGCACTCGCGCATCGCCAGCCGTGTCCTGTGGCAGGTCGGCCGTCGCGGGTACATGAATGAACAGCATCTGTATGACGCAACGCAGGAGGTGCGCTGGCAGGACCTGATGTCGGCGCAGCAGACGCTGCGCGTCGACGTGACCGCCGCGCGCTCACCGCTCAAGAGTCTGGAATTTGCGATGCTGCGCATCAAGGACGGCATCGTCGATCGGCTTCGTGTGTTGAGCGGGGCGCGACCGTCGATCGATCGCCAGGACCCGGATGTGCGCGTCTTCGCCTACCTTGATGAGCGCACGGTGACGCTCTATATCGACCTTTCCGGCGAACCCCTCTTCAAGCGCGGGTGGCGCGCCGACAAGGGCGAGGCCCCGTTGAAGGAAAACCTTGCGGCCGGCCTGCTCGCGCTCGCCGGCTGGACGCCGGATGTCCCGCTGCTTGACCCGTTCTGCGGGAGCGGCACGATCGTCATCGAAGCGGCGACGATCGCGACCCGGCGCGCACCGGGGTTGAACCGATCCTTTGCGTTCGAGCGCCTCGGAAACTTCGACCACGCGGCGTGGCGTCGCCTGAAGGAACGAGCGGCAGCGGCAGTCGACGACGCCGCGACTGCACTGATCGTCGGCTCCGACATCTCGACGCGTGTCATCGAGCAGGCGCGCGCCAACGCCAGGCTCGCCGGCCTTGACGCGTTCTTGGGAGACGGCCGGCTGCGCCTGGATGGCGGCGACGCCCGCACCGTGGAGCCGCCGGCCGAGCACGGCATGATCATCTCCAACCCTCCTTACGGTGAGCAGAGCGCTCCGCGCTCGTCGACCGTGCCCAAGATGATGGGCGAAGTCGGCGACCGGCTGAAGGCCGCCTTCCCCGGCTGGCACGCCTGGTTCCTGACCTCCGACCGCCAGTTGCCGCGCCAGATGCGGCTCGCCGAAACGCGCAAGCCTGTGCTCTACAACGGGGCGCTGGAATGCCGGTTCTTCCGGTTCGAGGTGGTAGGGGGGCGCTACCGGCCGCGTGGGGGCGTCCTTTCCTAGCTGCCGGCGAGGCCGAGCTTCGGTGTACCCGAAGTCCCCATACACAGTCTTGTGTGAATTTGCCGGCGGTGCAATGCTGCGTACGCACGTCGGCGTTTGCAGAATGCCCACATTGAGCGCCAAGCGAACCGCCACCAGAATCGGTGAGTGCCGATCGCGTGGGGAACACTGTGCTTCTGGAAACGCTGCCACTGTCGAAAGAAGACCGCCGCTCAGCCCAATGGGGCCGAGTGGCTGAGATCGAGCCGCGGAAAGAGAACGTGATCCCCGAAATTCTGCCCGCTGTAGATGAGGTCACACGCGTCGTGCGAACGGTCCTCGTCGTCGACGTCGTCGAGTCGGTGCGGTTGATGCAGGAGGATGAGGCGGGCACCGTGCAGCGCTGGCGTGCCTTCGTCGACTACGTAGTGCATCAGTTGCTGCCCGGGCAGGACGGTCGCCTGGTCAAGAGTCTCGGCGACGGGTCTGATGCTCGAATTTCCGCGCGTGGCCACTGCAGTTGGCATGGCCTTCGAAATGCAGGAAGCTGCCGCACGAGCGAATGCCGATGTCGCGCCCGAACGCCGGTTGCACCTCCGCATAGGAATCCATGTCAGCCCGCTTGTAGTCGACGAGCACGACATCTACGGGCATGGCGTCAATCTGGCGGCTCGTCTGACGACGCTCGCAGGACCGGACGAGATCGTCGTCTCGGCCGATGTCCGCGACCAGCTGACGCCTGCGCTCGATGCCGACATCGAGGATTTGGGCGAGTGCTATGTAAAGCACGTCCAGCAGCCGGTACGAGCCTTTCGGGTCGGTGCGCCGGGCGAGCAACCGGTGATCGAGCGCGGCAACTTGGCTGAAGACCTGCGCGCGACGATCGCCGTGATTCCGTTCCGCCCGCGCGCGCTGCGTTCCCACCGACGACGTGCTTGGGCAACTGCTGGCAGACGAAATCATTTCGGCTCTGTCGCACTCGCCCGAGGTTAATGTGATCTCGCGCCTTTCGACGACTGCCTTCCAGGGGCGCGAGGTCAAACTCGACGACGTTAGCGCCTACCTGCGGGCCGACTATGTCGTGTCAGGTTCATATCATGTGGACAACGACCGCGTCACGCTGAAGGCCGAAATGGCAGAAACGCGCACGATGCAGGTGGTTTGGACAAAGTCGCTCAAGGGCAGCGTCTACGGCATCGTGTCGGGTGACGATCCGCTTGCCGGACACCTCGTCAACGAAGCCTGCGCCGCGATGATGGTGCGTGAGTTGCAGCGCTCGCAGGGCAAGGCGCCGCAGAGCCTGCAGAATCACACACTGCTCCTGAGTAGCATCGCCCTTATGCACCGGATCTCGCCGCTCGCATTCCAGCGTTCGCAACTGCTTCTGCAGGTGCTAATCGATCGCACGCCGCGACTTGCCTCGCCTTACGCGTGGATGGCGAAGTGGCACGTGCTGAGGGTTACGCAAGGATGGTCGGTGGACTCGCAGGCCGATGGCAAGGCCGCACTCGACAATACCAAGCGCGCGCTCGACCGCGACGCCACTTCGTCGCTCGCCATGACAGTCGAAGGCCAGGTGAACACTTGGATCCTTAAACGGCTAGATGTCGCGGAACAGTTCTATGCTCAAGCACTACAGTCGAACCCCAACGACTCGCTGGCCTGGCTCTTGAAGGGGACACTTCATGCCCTCCGCGACGAGGGCAAGGAAGCGGTACGTCTCACGCGGCACGCGCTGAAGCTCTCTCCACTCGATCCACTCCAGTTCTACTTCGAGGCTCACGCGGCATCGGCCCTGCTTTCCACCGGTCAGTACGAAAAGTCGCTCTCACTGGCAAAGCGCTCCCTGAGCCTGAACCGCACCCACGCATCCACACTTCGGGTCTTGGTGACTGCATCTTGGCAATTGGGGCTCGTCGAACAGGCGCGCGACTATGTGAAGCAACACATGAAGCTCGATCCCGCATTTCGCGTGTCAACTTACCTTGAGCGTTCGCCGAGTGCTGGCTACGAGTTTGGGAAGCGCATCGCCACGGCCCTCTTGGAGGCCGGCGCACCATCCTGAGAAAGACCACTGAAAGGGGAGCCATGAGCCTACTAGATGCGAACGATGCGAACGATGCGAACGGCAATGACGCCAATGACGCCAATGACGCCAACGACGCCAACGACGCGAATTCGCTGGCCCGCGTTGCTCGCGGCTCCGCGGTAACAGGTGCCCTGCTCACTCACCGCGACGGCATCGTCGGAACATGGGCCGGCGGAGCCGGAGGCGTTGCCTGGACACTTCCCCCGCGCGACGTCGGAGGCCCAAACGCCCAGAAACACCTGAATCTCTGGGATGCGCGGGTCAGGCGCTTCGTCTTTGATTCCGAATTGTTGTCGCGATTGTGTTTTGGCGTTGACCCGCCGCCGGCGGGTGGTGGCACACAGTGGGCGACGCTCTGGTCCCTGGAAGTGGCACAGGTTGCGACCGGAACGACAGCCCCGATATCGACGGCGCCGGCGGCACTCAACGTGGCGGCCGGCGCGCCAATTCCAGCGGGCAACTGGACCCCGTTGGTGCGCATGCAGGCTCCGAGCATGCCGGTGCTTGTAGACCAGATCGATTTGGTCAATGGCTATGCTGATCTGCGTGTTGATCGGGCGCGCGAGATCGTGTCACAGATGACACCCCCGTATGCATTCTGGGGAACCGTCGTCCCGCTTTACCCGGCGCGACACCGGAAGACGCTCGAGTTGATCGGCTTGGTGCTGAGACTGGCGAAATACGCGGAAATGAACTTCAAGAACGCGTTCGCGGTGCTGCGGCCCCATGAGATCTCGCCACAAATACAGCCGATGATCCAGACGCCGGCTCACGGATCATTTCCGAGCGGCCACTGCACCGAGTGCTTTGTTGTGGCCCGCGTGTTGTACGAACTCGTCTCGGGGACTTTGGGTGCGGGTGCAGCCGCCGCAAAGCAGCAGCTCCGCGAGTTGCTGCTGCGCCAGGCAGCGCGCATCGCGATCAATCGCACGGTTGCCGGTGTGCACTACCCCATCGACAGCCTTGCCGGACAGTTGCTCGGCCTCGGCATTGCCGACTACATCCTGGCCAGACTCGGAGCAGCCAACGCGCCGGCAAACGTCGAAGCATGGGAGATCGACGTATCGACGTTGAACACGGCAGCCTCGACTGCGCCGCCCAACGGCACGGTGCCAAAAGGAACAGATTTCACCGGCCTTGAACTCTACGATTTTTCGACGGGCACTCGTCAGCCGGCGACCTCCTATGCCAAACCGGTAAACCTGGGCGGAGGCCCCATTACTGCTCCCGTCTCCATATCGCCGAACCTCAATTGGCTGTGGGCGCAAGCACGCTTGGAATGGACGTGATATGCCTGATTTAACAAGCGATATACCGCCAAGCCATGGTCCTCCTCGACCGGCGCAGTCCGAACTCGAGTGGGCCATTGAAACCCGGTTCGCATACCTTCGAGCAGGCACCTGGTTGCCGCTGCTGGTCCGCTTCCGGATTGATGCGCTACCCCGCATCGCGCACAGCACGCCACTGGAAGTATTCGCCACCCTGAAATGGCTCGAGCCGGAAATCGAGTCACCGAAGGACATCGTCGTCCCTGAACTCTTTGACGACCTACCCGCCTTCCTGAAGACGGCGAAAGACTTCAGCTATTGCATACTGCTTATCAAGCGCGATAGACCCGACGACATCGTGCGGGTGCGTCGTGTGGTCAGGTCTGAGCCTTGGACCAGGGTGATCGTCAGCGCGCAGCTGGGTCCGCCGATCGATTACTTCACGGAATCGGCCACGAGCGGCAACTCGCCGGTACCGGCCCCGGGCGAGGCGCAGAAGCCGATGCGGGTCGTCGTCGCGGTTATCGATCAGGGCATTGCCTTTGCCAACAGCCGGTTCTTCAACGGCAATCAGCCACGGATCGAAAATCTGTGGCAGCAGAATTTTCTCGGGACGATCCTGCCTCCTCCGAGCCTGACGATGGGCGCGACCCCCGGATTCGAGCTGACTAAAGCGTCGATCAAGGCGGCGGTCGACGCCGGACGATTGGTGGGTGCGGACGAAGAGTGGGTCTATCGCAAGTTCGGCGGCCTCACCTATTCCATTGATGGCTACAAGCCTTTGGGGCGGCGCCGCACCCATGGCACGCAAGTGCTGGACCTTGCGGTTTCCAAGCTCGATCCGACAAAGCATCCCGTCATCGCAGTCGACTTGCCCGAGGGTGCGGTTGGCGACCCAGCCGGCGCAACCCTCTCGGTGCATGCGGCGTGGGGCCTCATTTATGCGATTGATCGTGCCGAAAAACTGCGTCTCCCATATGAACGATTGCCCGTCGTCGTTAACCTCAGTTACGGCCAGCACGAAGGTCCGCACGACGGCTCCGGAGATCTGGAGCAGTTCATGGAACAGATCTACGCCGCAGCTGATGTCTCACCGACCCCGCTCGAGATCGTGCTGGCCGCTGGCAACTTCAGGCAGACGCGTACCCACGCAACCGCAAATTTGCGAGCAAACCGGGGGAAGGTCTTGAATTGGCGTCTCCAGCCGGGCAGCCTCTCGCCGAGCTTGATGGAGATCTGGCTACCACCGAACTACAACGGCCAGTTCACGGTTGAACTCAAGCCACCTTCACCCACGGCCCAGTTGCGGCGGCTGAACGTTGGTACCAACCAGGCCGTTGATGTTGTGCAAGATGGTTTCGGCAACGCCTTTTATTGGGGCACGTACACCCCGGCCGGTACCATCCCGGGCCAAAACCGCGCCCGCGTATCTTTGGCGATAGCCCGAACGGCGCCAGATCCAGCCGGAGGGTGGGCATCCGCTGCTGTGCCCTCGGGCGTCTGGCACGTGACGATCAAGTCGAGCAACGCCGTCAAAGGTATCGACGCATGGATCAAGCGCTCGGTCGCGCTTGCAGGTCGCCGCGCGAAGGGACGGCAGTCTTCCTTCGAGGACAAGGCGTACGATCGCCTCATGGCCAGTGGGCGTGAGTACGACTACGATCCCGGTGCGACGAGCTACATCAGACGGATCGGCACATTGAGCGGCATAGCAACCGGTGCGAATATGCGGATCATCGGGGCTTACCGGGCATCAGACTTCTACCCGTCGTTGCATTCATCCCACGGCACGCGGATGACTGGGGGCGGAGCACAGGGTCCGAACTGGCTGGAATGCGGCGAAGAATCCGACGTGCTGCGCGGCGTTCTCGCATCGGGTTCGCGCACTGGTTCGGCCGCTCGTATCAACGGCACCAGTGCAGCGGCGCCCCAGGCAACTCGCTGGATCGCACAGGAGTGGTTGGCTACGGGGGCGCGGCCGAACTTGCCACCGGGCCTGTTTGTGCCGGTGCTACGAGCACAACGTCCGATCCCGTTGCCGGAGCGCCCCGTCGCGCTCAGCAACGGCCTGGCGCCGGATCGTCGGACGCCGCCTCCTTATCGCTGAGGACGGCCTTCAGTCCGCCAAGGCTTTCTCGACATCCTTCTCCAGATCCTCCGGCTTCGTCGTCGGCGCATAGCGCTCGACGACGTTGCCATCCTTGTCGACCAGGAACTTGGTGAAGTTCCACTTGATCGCCTCGCTGCCGAGCAGGCCCTTCTTGGTGGTCGTCAGGTACTTGAAGAGTGGGTGGGCGGCGTCGCCGTTTACGTCCACCTTCGAGAACAGTGGGAAAGTCACGCCGAAGTTCATTTCGCAAAACTCGGCGATTTCCGATTCCGGTCCCGGCTCCTGCTGCCCAAACTGGTTGCTCGGGAACCCAAGTACCGCGAAGCCCCTGTCCCTGTATTTCTTGTACAGCGCCTCGAGTCCCTTGTACTGCGGCGTGAAGCCGCATTGGCTGGCGGTGTTGACGACCAGCAGCACCTTGCCTTTGTAGTCAGCCAGCTTGCGCGGCTTGCCGTCGATGGTGTTGGCACTGAAGTCGTAGACGGTCGTCATGGCCGGCTCCTCGAAACGGAATGCAGGCAGTGTAGCGGCGGGGTGTGCACCCAATGAAAACGGGGCGCCATGCGCCCCGTTGGCCTGTTCGCAGCCGAGTTACCCGGCCAGCCCGAGGTGTTCGATCCCTTTGTGAATACCCGCGACGCCGCCCGAGAGCTTGCTGTTGAGCTTGATCTGCAGCCGCAGGTCGTTGACGGAGTCGGCGTTGCGCAGCGCGTCTTCGTAGGAGATCTGCTCGCGTTCGTGCAGATCGAACAGCGACTGGTCGAAGGTCTGCATGCCCTGCTCGCGGGCGCGCTTCATCACTTCCCTGATCTCGTGCACCTCGCCCTTGAACACCAGGTCGGCGATCAGCGGGTTGTTGATCATGATCTCGACCGCCGGGATGCGGCCTTTGCGGTCCTTGAACGGGATCAGGCGCTGCGAAAGCATCGCGCGCAGGTTCAGCGAGAGATCCATCAGCAGCTGCTGGCGCTTCTCTTCAGGGAAGAAGTTGATGATCCGGTCGAGCGCCTGGTTGGTCGAATTGGCGTGCAGGGTGCACATCACCAGGTGGCCCGTTTCGGCAAAGGCGATTGCGTGTTCCATCGTCTCGCGTTCGCGCACTTCGCCGATCAGGATCACGTCAGGCGCCTGGCGCAGCGTGTTCTTCAGAGCGATCTGCCAGCTGTCGCAGTCCACGCCGACTTCGCGCTGCGTGATGATGCAGTTCTTGTGCGGGTGGACGTATTCGATCGGGTCCTCGATCGTGATGATGTGGCCGTTCGAATTCTCGTTGCGGTAGCCAACCATCGCCGCAAGCGACGTCGACTTGCCCGACCCCGTTGCGCCGACGACGAGGATGATGCCGCGCTTGGCCATCGCGAGATCGTTGATCAGGTGCGGCAGGTTGAGTTCGTCGGTAGTCGGGATGTGGTCCGCGATCGTCCGGAACACGATGCCGACCTTGCCCTGCTGCACGAAGGCGGAAACGCGGAAGCGCCCGATGCCAGTCGGGTTGATCGCGAAGTTGCACTCCTTGGTCTTCTCGAACTCCGCCGCCTGGCGGTCGTTCATGATCGCGCGCACGAGTTCGCCCGTGTGCTGCGACGTCAGCGGCTGGTTCGACACCGGCAGTACGCGCCCGTCGATCTTGAATGCGGGAGGAAAGTCGGCGGTGAGAAAGAGGTCGGAGCCCTTCTTGCTATGCAGCAGCCGCAGAAGGTCGTGAACGAATCGTGTTGCCTGGTCGCGTTCCATGGTCGCTTACCGCCTCTTACTGATTCGGTGATGAAAAAAATCGTCTGGCTCCGCCAGCGATTTTTTCTGTTCGATCGCGCAAAAGTAGGTTTTCACTTTTGCGCGCTACCCCACGAAGGTCTCGGGCGTCTTCGCGTACTGCCGCGCCTCGGCGATCGAGACGACATTGCGTCGAACCAGTTCCAGCATTGTCTGGTCGAGTGTCTGCATGCCGTGCTGCTGTCCCGTCTGGATCATCGAGTACATCTGTGCCACCTTGTTCTCGCGGATCAGGTTGCGGATGGCCGGTGTGCCGACCATGATCTCGTGCGCCGCCACGCGGCCGTTGCCGTCCTTGACCTTGAGCAGCGTCTGCGAAATCACCGCGACGACCGATTCCGACAGCATCGCGCGCACCATCTCCTTCTCGGCGGCCGGGAACACGTCGACTACGCGGTCGATGGTCTTGGCGGCGGACGAGGTGTGCAGCGTGCCGAACACCAGGTGGCCGGTTTCGGCCGCAGTCAGCGCCAGCCGGATCGTCTCCAGGTCGCGCAATTCGCCGACCAGCACCACGTCCGGGTCTTCCCGCAGCGCCGAGCGCAGGGCATTCGAAAACGACAACGTGTGCGGGCCGACCTCGCGCTGGTTGATCGACTGACTTCCGGCTCTCATGCACGAATTCGATCGGGTCTTCGATCGTCAGGATGTGGCCGTACAGGTTGTTGTTCACATGGTCGACCATCGCCGCCAGCGTGGTCGACTTGCCCGAGCCCGTCGGCCCAGTCACCAGCACCAGCCCACGCGGCTTCAGCGAGAAATCGGCAAAGATGCGTGGACATTGCAGTTCTTCGAGCGACAGCACGCGCGAGGGAATCGTCCGCAACACGGCGGCCGCTCCACGATCCTGGTTGAAGGCATTGACCCGGAAGCGCGCCAGGCCCGGCAGGTCGAACGAGAAGTCGGTCTCCAGGTTCTCGTCGTACTGCTTGCGCTGCGCGTCGTTCATGATGTCGTAGATCATGCCGTGCACGTCCTTGTGCTCCAGCGGCGGCAGGTTGATGCGCCGCACGTCGCCATGCACCCGGATCATCGGCGGCAGACCGGCCGACAGGTGCAGGTCCGAGGCCTTGTTTTTGACGGAGAATGCGAGCAGTTCTGAGATATCCATGGCGGAACGCGTGTGCTCCTGGGCGTACGTCGGCGGGGCCCGAAGTGGGCACGGGCTTCGAAGCGGCTAGCGTAGGCTGGGCCAGCGCCGGCGGAACAGCAAAAAAGCCAGTGAAAATAAGTCTCTAGCAGCTTTGAAGTCGATTATGTCCAGTTTGCAAGAGACCGTGCAAGCCAATTTGCGGATGGTTAACGAGCGCATTACCCAAGCCGCGCGAGCCGCCGGACGAGCCCCACAGGAGGTCGCACTGGTCGCCGTCAGCAAGACCTTCCCTGCCGAAGCGGTAATCGCCGTGGCCTCCGGCGGGCAAAGCGACTTCGGCGAGAACTACGTGCAGGAAGCCATCGCCAAGATCGCGCGTGTGCGGGAGCTTGCGCCCCAGCTGGCCCTGCACTGGCACTACATCGGTCCGATCCAGAGCAACAAGACGCGTGACATCGCCGAACAGTTCGATTGGGTGCAGTCGGTCGACCGCCTGAAGGTCGCGCAGCGCCTGTCCCAGCAGCGCCCGGCCTCGCAGGGACCGCTCAATGTGCTGTTGCAGGTCAACATCAGCGGTGAAGCGACCAAGGGTGGTGTGGCGGCGGCTGACGTCGCAACGCTGGCCGCGCAGGTCGCCGTGCTGCCCAACATCGCGCTGCGTGGCCTGATGGCCATCCCGAAGCCGGATCCCGACCCGGCGCGCCAGTTGCAGCCGTTGCAGGCGATGAAGGGCCTGTTCGACGCCTTGCGGCGCGCGCACCCGCGTTGCGACACACTTTCGATGGGCATGTCGGCGGACCTGGAAGCAGCGGTCGCCGCGGGATCGACGATGGTGCGCATCGGGACGGCAATTTTCGGCGAGCGCGAAAGGAAAGCAGCGTGAGCGCCACACGGCCGCTCCGAAGGCGCCCAGCCTTGCAGGCCGCGCGGTCGCCGGACGCGACCGCTCTTCGGGCCGTTCAAGCCGACGCACGTCGGCTTGGAGCCGCGGCCCCCAGCCCCCTCGGGGGGATGGAGGCCGAACAAGCAACATGCCCTGCGGCATGGTGCTCGGCCGACGCCACTTGCGCCTACAGGCGCGAGGGGTGGCGCAACGCGCCAGCCCGCAGGCCAAAGGGGACAGCATGAACGTGTCATTCATCGGCGGCGGAAATATGGCGCACGCCATGCTCGGCGGCATGCGCGCGAGCGGACTTGCCACTCGCACGCTGCATGTGCTGGAGCCCGACGCAGGCAAGCGTGCGGAACTGACGCGCGACTTCGGCGTCTCGGCTCATGACTCCGCAGGCGACTGGCTGCGCGATGCCGATGTCGTCGTGCTCGCTGTCAAGCCGCAGAGCATGAAGGAGGCCGTTTCCGCGGTGGCGCGCTGGCTGGGCAGCCCGCTGGTCATCTCGATCGCCGCGGGGGTACGCGCGCGCACGCTGGCGCGCTGGCTGGGGCACGAACGCATCGTGCGTGCCATGCCCAACACTCCGGCATTGATACGCGCGGGCATCACAGGCGCCGTAGCTCTGCCCGGCGTCTCGACCGACCAGCGGGCCGAGGCCGACCGCATCCTGCGCTCGGTCGGAACGGTGATCTGGCTCGACGATGAAGCGATGCTCGATCCCGTGACTGCGATTTCCGGGAGCGGGCCGGCGTACGTCTTCTACTTCATCGAAGCGCTGCAGGACGCGGCGCTCGAAATGGGATTCAGCGAGGCGCAGGCGCGTGTGTTCGCGATCGAGACCTTCGCGGGGGCGACACTGCTTGCACGACAGTCGGATGTGCCGGTTGCGGTGTTGCGCGAGCGGGTGACTTCCAAGGGTGGCACCACCGCGGCAGCGCTTGCGAGCTTGAATGAGCACGACGTTCGTCATAGGATCGTGCGAGCCCTGCATGCCGCCCGCGACCGCGCCTCTGAACTGGGCGCGCAATTCGACGTCGACTAGCCTCTCGACAGGTAGTGGGCCACCGTGCCGGCGAAAAGAGCCAGTCCGACCCAGTTGTTGTGGCGGAAGGCGGCAAAGCAGCCGTCGCGCGTCCGTGTGCGGATCAATCCATGGTGATAGATAGCGCACGCGACACCGATGGCCCAGCCGACGTAATACGGCCACTGCGCATGAATGCCCTGCCCAACCAGCAGCATCAGGGAGAAAAAGCCCCCGTAGCAGAACATCACCGCCGCCACGTCCCAGCGCCCGAAAAAGACGGCCGACGAGCGAATGCCGAGCTTCAGGTCGTCGTCGCGGTCGACCATGGCGTACTCGGTGTCGTAGGCCACGACCCAGAACATGTTGGCAACGAACAGAATCCAGCCGAGCCGTGGCACCTCGCCCAGCACCGCCGAAAACGCCATCGGGATGCCGAACGAGAACGCGACCCCCAGATAGAGCTGGGGTATCGGAAAGAAGCGCTTCGCCAAGGGGTAGGTCCCGGCGACGGCCGCCGCGATCAACGCCAGCCGCATCGCGGTCTCGTTCAGGAACAGCAGCAGCAAAGCCGCCATCGCGCACAACGCCGCTGCCACCGCCACGGCCTCGAGCGGGCTGACGTCGCCGCGGGCGACGACCCGGTTGGCCGTGCGCTTCACATAGCCGTCGAAGCGATAGTCGGCCGCGTCGTTGATGGCACACCCGGCTGAACGCATCAGGAAGGTTCCGAGCACGAAAACCGCCAGCAGCAGGGCACTCGGCACTCCCGCCGAGGCGATCCACAGTGCGGTCAGCGTGGGCCAAAGCAGGAGCAGCGTCCCGACCGGCTTGTCGAGCCGGACCAGGCTGGCGTAGAGGGGCAGGCGACCGGCGGAGATCATGGGCACGCAGGCACTTTGCCCGGGAACCAGAGGCGGGCTATCGTAACAGCCGCGTCACGCCATTCCATCAGAATTCGAACCACCCGGAGGAGACCCATGTTCCGCAAGACTTTCGCGAAAAGTGCAACCGCCGTCATGCTCGCGCTGGGCGCGACGGGCGCACTGGCGCAGACCGAAGTGCAGTGGTGGCACTCGATGCCCGGCGCACTCGGGGACTGGGTCAACGGCCTGGCGAGTGGCTTCAATGCCAGCCAGCAGCAGTGCAAGGTGACGCCGACCTACAAGGGCGCGTACGACGTCTCGATGACCGCGGCGATCGCCGCGTACCGCGCCGGCAACGCGCCCCACATCCTGCAGGTGTTCGAGGTCGGCACCGCGACGATGATGGGATCGAAGGGCGCGGTCGTGCCAGTCGGGGAGGTTATGGACAAGGCCGGCTACAAGTTCGATCCGAAGGCCTACGTACCAGCCGTGACGGGTTACTACACCGCACCGAGCGGACAGATGATGTCCTACCCATTGAACAGTTCCACCACCGTCTTCTATTACAACAAGGACGCCTTCAGGAAAGCGGGCCTAGATCCGAACAAGCCGCCCAAGACCTGGCCCGAAGTCGTGCTCGCCGCCGCAAAGCTCAAGGCCAGCGGCGAGAAGTGTCCGTTGACGACCAGCTGGCAGAGCTGGACCCAGCTCGAAAGCTTCTCGACCTGGCACAACACCGAGTTCGCGAGCAAGAACAACGGCTTCGGCGGGCCCACGGCACGGCTGGCCTTCGACACGCCGCTGCACGTGCGGCACATCGAGAACCTTTCGAACATGGCCAAGCAGGGCCTGTTCGTCTACAAGGGCCGCGGCAATGCGGGCGACGCGCCGTTCTACTCCGGTGAATGCATCATGAGCACGGCATCATCGTCGGCCTACGGCAACATCAAGAAGAACGCCAAGTTCGACTTCGGCATCTCCACGCTGCCGTACTACCCCGACGTCGCGGGGGCGCCGCAGAACACCGTCATTGGCGGCGCCAGCCTGTGGGTCATGTCGGGCAAGAAGCCGAACGAGTACAAGTGCGTCGCGGATTTCTTCAACTACCTGTCGAAGCCCGAGATCCAGGCCAAGAGCCACCAGGAGACCGGCTACTTGCCGATCACGATGGCGGCGTACGAACTGACGAAGAAGTCCGGCTTCTATGACAAGAACCCGGGCACCGACGTGTCGGTGCAGCAGATGATCGTCAAGACGACCGACAAGTCGCGTGGCATCCGCCTCGGCAACTTCGTGCAGATCCGCACGATCAACGACGAGGAGATGGAGAACATCTGGTCGGGCAAGAAGACCGTGCAGCAGGGCCTGGCGGACGCCATCAAGCGGGGCAACGAGCAGCTCGAGCGCTTCGAAAAGACCAGCAAGTAGCAGCGATCCGGCCGGCCGCCGATGCGGCCGGCCAAACACGAACGCGTCCCGCGCCGTTGGAAAAGCGCGCCTACTTCCGCAGCCGCTGGCTGCCGTATGCGTTGCTCGCGCCGCAACTCGCGATCACGATCATCTTCTTCTTCTGGCCGGCCGGACAGGCGCTCTACCAGAGCGTGCTGATGCAGGACGCGTTCGGGGCCAGCGTCGAATTCGTCGGCCTGGAGAATTTCCGCACGCTGTTCAATGACCCAGGATATCTCGCATCGTTCCAGGTCACCGCGGTCTTTTCGGTGCTGGTTGCCGGCTTCGGACTCGCGATCTCGCTCGTGCTGGCGGTGTTCGCGGATCGCCTGCTGCGTGGAGCCACGACGTTCAAGACGTTGCTGATCTGGCCGTATGCGGTCGCGCCCGCCATCGCTGGCGTGCTGTGGCTCTTCATGTTCAATCCGACGCTGGGCGTCGTCGCTCACTGGCTCACCAGGGCCGGCGTGCACTGGGACTTCCTCTTGAACGGTCGCCAGGCACTGCTGCTGCTTGTGATGGCGGCCGTATGGAAGCAGATCAGCTACAACTTCGTCTTCTTCCTGGCCGGTCTGCAGGCGATTCCCAAGTCGCTGATCGAGGCCGCAGCGATCGACGGTGCGGGACCCGGACGACGCTTCTGGACCATCGTGTTTCCGCTGCTGTCGCCGACCACGTTCTTTCTTCTGGTCGTGAACATCGTCTATGCCTTCTTCGACACCTTCGCGATCGTCGACGCCGTCACGCAGGGCGGGCCGGGGCAGGAGACGTCGATCCTCGTCTACAAGCTCTATCACGACGGCTTCAAGGCGCTGGACTTCGGCGGTTCGGCCGCGCAGTCGGTCGTGCTGATGGCGATCGTCGTCACACTGACCGTCGCACAGTTTCGCTTCATCGAACGGAAAGTGAACTATTGATGACCCCCACGCTCATTTCGTTCGCTGCCCCCCAAGGGGGCGTTCAGTGCCCTTCGGGCGGCCGGGCGGGCCCTGCTGATGGTTGAAAAGCGCCGCTGGCTCGATGTGCTGTCCTACGCGGTCGTGATCGCGGGGATCGCGCTGGTCGCGTTTCCGGTCTACCTCGCGTTCGTCGCGTCTACACAGACCGCCGAGGCGGTCGAGGCGGCGCCGATGTCGCTCCTTCCGGGCAACCTGCTGATCGAAAACTACCGCAAGGTGCTGTTCGAAGGCGGCGACGTCGGGTCGCGTGCGCCGGTCGGCCGCATGATGTTCGTCAGCCTGACGATGGCCGTCGGCATCGCGGTCGGCAAGATCATCATCTCGCTGCTGTCGGCTTTCGCGATCGTCTACTTCCGCTTCCCGCTGAAGTACTTCTTCTTCTGGATGATCTTCGTCACGCTGATGTTGCCGGTCGAGGTGCGCATCACGCCGACCTACGAGGTGATGTCCGACCTCGGCCTGCTGAACACCTTCCCGGGCCTGATCATGCCGTTGATCGCCTCGGCAACCGCGACCTTCCTGTTCCGCCAGTTCTTCCTCACGGTCCCGGACGAACTCGCCGAGGCGGCGCGCATCGACGGCGCCGGTCCGATGCGCTTCTTCTTCACGATCCTCGTGCCGCTCTCGGTCACCAACATCGCGGCGATGTTCGTGATTCAGTTCATCTACGGCTGGAACCAGTACCTGTGGCCGCTGTTGATCACGACCAGCGAGGACATGTACCCGATCGTCATCGGCATCAAGCGGATGATCGGCGGCGGCGACGCCGCCAACGAGTGGAACCTGGTGATGGCCACCGCGATCCTCGCGATGATCCCGCCGGCGATCATCGTAGTGCTGATGCAACGATGGTTCCTCAAGGGCCTGATCGAAACCGAGAAATAGAAAAACAGCAATGGCGAAGATCGAGTTCAACGATGTGCGCAAGAGTTACGGCACCAACCAGGTGGTGCACGGCATCACGTTGTCGGTCGAAGACGGCGAGTTCGTCGTGCTGGTCGGCCCGTCCGGCTGCGGCAAGTCGACGCTGTTGCGCATGGTCGCCGGCCTCGAGGAGATCACCGGCGGCACGATCAGCATCGGCGGCCGCGTCGTCAACGACCTGGAACCCAAGGATCGCGACTGCGCGATGGTGTTCCAGAACTACGCGCTCTACCCGCACATGAGCGTCTACGACAACATGGCGTACGGCCTGAAGATCCGCAAGCTGCCGAAGGCCGAGATCGACCGCCGGGTCAACGAGGCCGCCGCCATCCTCGAGCTTGACGGATTCCTGGCGCGCAAGCCGCGGCAGCTCTCAGGCGGGCAGCGCCAGCGCGTGGCGATGGGACGCGCGATCGTGCGCGAGCCGGCGGCGTTCCTGTTCGACGAGCCGCTGTCGAACCTCGATGCCAAGCTGCGGGTGCAGACGCGACTCGAAATCCAGAAGCTGCACCGCCGCTTGCGCACGACCAGCCTGTACGTCACGCACGACCAGGTCGAGGCCATGACGCTCGCGCAGCGGATGATCGTGATGAACGCCGGCCGCGCTGAGCAGGTCGGGACGCCGGACGCGGTCTATTCGCGCCCCGCGACGACGTTTGTCGCGAGTTTCATCGGCTCGCCGCCGATGAACCTGTTCCCGGGTCGTGTTTCGCCGGACGGCCGCGCGTTCGTTGCCGCCGACAACTCGCGGATCGAACTGCCCGCCGCCTATGGCGCACTCGGCGGCCGCGAACTGGTCCTCGGCGTGCGCCCGGAAAACCTGCTCCTGGGCGGCAGCAATCTGGCGATGCAGGTCGAAACCGTGGAAGTCCTCGGTGCCGAGCACCTGGTCCATGGCAAGGTCGCCGGCACGGGTCTGATCGTGCGCACCGGTCCGCAGGCGAGTCCCGCCCCTGGCGCGATGGCGCAATTCGGGTTCAGCGCGGAAGCCGTGCACTGGTTCGATCCGACCACACAGCTGCGGATCGACCTCTGATCCGGGCGCGGCGTCGGACCCGTCCGGATCGCGCGGCCGGAGTTATTCCTTGCGACGGAACTGACAGTCGGGCTTCGTGCACTCGCCGTACAGCGCGAGCGCATGGTCCTGCAGCTTGAAGCCGCGTTCAGCGGCGACGCGGTGCTGCCGGGCTTCGATGTCGGCGTCGACGAACTCCTCGACGTGACCGCAGGTCAGGCACACGAGGTGGTCGTGATGCGAGCCTTCGTTGAGCTCGAACATCGCGCGCCCGGCCTCGAAGTGGTTGCGCGACAGCAGTCCCGCCTGTTCGAACTGGGTGAGCACGCGGTAGACGGTGGCGAGGCCGACATCGATATGTTCCGCGATCAGCGCCTTGTAGACGTCCTCCGCACTCATGTGCCGGAGGCCCCGCTCCGCGGTGTTGCGCTGGAAGATCTCGAGCACCTTCATGCGCGGCACCGTGGCCTTCAGGCCGATGTTCTTGAGGTCGCTCGAATTGTTGGACGGGCGATTCGGCATGGGGCGCGCGCCGCGCTGGTGGGAAAAAGCTGGAGGAAACTCTCGTGGGTATCATACGGCTTCCGTGTCCACTCCCTCTCACCCGCTGATCCGACTGATGCCTGCGCGTTGCCTGGCCGCGTGCGCCATGACCTTCCTGCTGGCGGGTTGCGAGTCGCTGTACAGCGTGAGCGCGAGCGTCGGCTCCGGCATCGCGTCCGCCGCGTCCTGGGCACCTCCGTTCCTGCACCCCTACCGCCCCGACGTGCACCAGGGCAACATCATCTCCCAGGAAATGGTCGACCAGTTGCGGATCGGCATGACGCGCGACCAGGTTCGATTCATGCTCGGCACGCCGCTGATGACGAGCGAATTCCGCAAGGACCGCATCGACTACGTCTATTACCTCAACCCGCGCCGCGGGCCGGTCCAGAATCGAAGGCTGACGCTGTTCTTCAAGGACAACCGGCTGGAGCGTTTCGAGAACGACCCGATGCCCAGCGAAGACGACATCGACGCGCTGATCCTGGGCCCGAACATCAAGCGGGTCGCGCGCGTGAACCGCCAGCCGGAGATCCCGATGCCGGATGTTTCGACGCCGGCACCGGGCACCGGCTCGAACTGACCAGGCACCGCCCGGACGGCTGCCAATGCCGATGAAGCTTGCGATCGCCGGTGCCTCGGGCCGCATGGGTCAGATGCTGATCGAGGCCACACTCGGCCATTCCGACCTCACCCTCGCCGCCGCGCTCGATCGCGCCGACAGCCCGCTGCTTGGGCGCGACTGTGGCGAGGCCATGGGGCGGGCGACGGGAGTCCGCGTCAGCGCCGACCTGGCCGCCCTGGCGGGGTGCGACGTGCTGATCGATTTCACGCGCCCCGAGGCGACTTTGAAGCACCTGGATGCCTGCGTCGCCCGCGGCGTGAAGATGGTGATCGGCACGACCGGCTTCGACGAGCGCGGGCAAGCGCGCGATCGAGGCCGCTGCGCAGGCGCATCGCGATCGTGTTCGCGCCCAACATGAGCGTCGGCGTCAACGCGACCTTCAAGCTGGTCGAACTCGCCGCCCGCATGCTCGGCGACGGCTATGACATCGAGATCATCGAGGCGCATCACCGTCACAAGGTCGATGCACCGTCGGGCACGGCGCTGAAGATGGGCGAGGTCGTCGCCGCAGCGCTCGGCCGTCCGCTTTCCGAGCTGGCGGTCTACGCGCGCGAAGGCCACACCGGCGAGCGCCGTTCGGGCTCGATCGGATTCGCGACCATCCGCGGCGGCGACATCGTCGGCGACCACACGGTGATGTTTGCCGGCGCCGGCGAGCGAATCGAGATCACGCATAGCGCGGGGAGCCGCCAGTCGTATGCCACCGGCAGCCTGCGCGCTGCCCGCTTCCTTGGCGACAAGACCACGGGCCTGTACGACATGTTCGACGTGCTGGGTTTCGCCTGATGGATGCCGGTTCGCTCGGACTCGGTCACTTCTGGCAGCAGGCCGACGCCGTCATTCGCCTCACGGCCTATCTGCTGTGCGGCATGTCGATCGTGAGCTGGTTCCTGATCTTCTGGAAGGCGTGGGGCTGGTGGCGCATGCGGCGCGCCTCGAAGGAACTCGACCAGTTCTGGGAAGCGCCGACGATCGACGTGGCGATCGCCAAGCTCAAGCCGATCGACGTCGACAGCATCTTCGTGCCACTGGCCGTCGGCGCTGCGAACGCCGCCAGTCACCCGGCCGCGGAGAACAGTCTCGCCTCGCAGATCGACCGCTCGGAGCTGATCACGCGCGCCCTTCGACAGCGCATCAACGAAGCGGCAGGCCGGCTCGACTCGGGCCTCACGATCCTCGCGTCGGTCGGCAGCACGGCTCCCTTCATCGGACTGTTCGGTACGGTCTGGGGCATCTATCACGCGCTGCTCAACATTGCCTCGACCGCCCAGATCGCGATCGACAAGGTGGCCGGTCCGGTCGGGGAAGCGCTGATCATGACGGCCTTCGGCCTGGCAGTTGCGATACCAGCCGTGCTGGCCTTCAATGCCTACACGCGCGCCAACCGCATGGTGCTCGGTCAGCTCGACGGCTTTGCCCATGATCTGCATGCGACGCTGACCACCGGCTCGCGCGTGACAGGACAGTCCTGATGCCTTTCGGCGGCTTCGAGCGGCACGACGCGTCGCCGCCGCGAATGTCCGAGATCAATGTCACGCCGCTGGTCGACGTGATGCTTGTGCTGCTGGTCATCTTCATCATCACTGCGCCGCTGCTGACCTATGGCATCCGGCTCGATCTTCCGAATGAGGCTGCACCGTCGACACCCGCCGAGGTGTCGACCATCAAGCTTGCGATCGACGGCACGGGCCAGGTCTTCTGGGACGCGGAACCGCTGGCGGACGACGCGCTGCGCACGCGGCTGGCGAAGGCCGGCGCCGAAACAACGCCGCCCGAAGTCCACCTGCGCGCAGACAAGGCGACCCGCTACGAGCGCATCGCTTTCGTCCTGTCCGCCGCCCAGCAGGCCGGGCTGACGAAGATCGGTTTCATCACCGAGCCCGCGGCGACGGCCACTGCTTCCAAGCCGTGAGGCCACGCCGGGCCGCACTGACCGCCCTCCTGGCCGCGCTGCTTACATTCTTGCAGGTCAGCAGCGCACAGCCGGCCGTTGCCGTTGTCGACGACACCGGCGCGACGGTCACGCTGGCACGGCCGGCGACCCGCATCGTCAGCCTGGCGCCGCACATCACCGAGCAGTTGTTCGCGATCGGCGCGGGCGACCGCATCGTCGGCACGACTGAACATGCCGACTACCCGCCTGCGGCCGCGGCGATCCCGCGCGTGGGGCGGGCGCACAGCCTCGATCTCGAGCGCATCGCGACGCTTCACCCCGATCTGGTGATCATCTGGGGCAGTGGCTTTCCGCCGGCCACGATCGCCTCGGTCGAGCGCCTGGGCATTCCGGTCTTCGTCAGTGAACCGCGCACGCTCGGCGACGTGGCGCGATCGCTGGAGCGACTCGGCGTATTGACCGGACGCGAAGGCGCGTCGGCCGCGGCGCAGTTCAACGCCAAGGTCGAGGCGCTGCGGAATCAGTATTCCGCAAGGGCCCCGGTGCGCGTGTTCTACCAGGTCTGGGCCGCTCCGCTGATGACGCTCTCAGGACGGCATGTGATCAACGAAGCCATCGAACTGTGCGGCGGACGCAACGTGTTCGCGAGCCTGCTGCCGGTCGCGCCGCAGGTATCGACCGAGGCCGTGGTCGCGGCTGATCCCCAGGTCATCATCACCGCCGAGCCGGGCGGCCGTGCGAGCCAGGCATTAACAGAGTGGCAGCGCTTTCCGACCCTGGCTGCGACGCGACATCAGCAGTTCGTGACGCTGGATGCCGACCGGATCAACCGGCATGGGCCACGCCTGGCCGACGAAATCGCCGCTCTCTGCGCGGCAATTGAACGGACCCGGGCAGCGACGATCAAGTAAATTGGACGCTTGGGACCCGCTGAGACCAATGATGATCGAATCCTGCACTCCGAAGCTGCTGCGGATCGCGACCGCGATCGCAACCTCCACGCTCGTCGCCCTGGCCGGTTGCGGCAAGAAGGACGCGACCCCGCCGCCATCGGCGCAGCCGGCCGACAAGGCCGCACCTGCGGCTCCCGTCACCGATCGCGAAATCAAGATCATCTCGATCAAGCCTGAAGTGGATGCGCTGAAGGCCGGCGACACGGTGAAGATCGCGCTCAGCGCTTCGTACACGGCGCCCGCTCAAGGCGGCCTGATCGGCCTTGTGGCGCAGGACGCCAAGGGCACGCTGATTATCGACAAGCTGACGCCGGTGGAAGGCGGCAGCGGAACCTACGTCGGCGAACTTGAGTTCAAGGTTCCACTGACCGATCGAGTGTCGCTGATGGTGCCGCTCTACGCCAAGGGCGAAAGCAAGTCCTCGAAAGTGGCGACGCACCAATTCGCCGTCAAGGCCAAGTAGCGGCCAGTGGCCTGTAACAGCCATTTCGAAAGTGCCTTGCGCGGCTGCGCGGCCGATTGCTTTGTCGCTCGCCTTGCGAATAGGCACTGGCTATTCGACGCGGCTCGCTTCGCGCACTCGACTCGCGCAGCCACGCCTTTCCCTCCCGAAACGACTGTTACAGGCCACTAGCGCTCGACCCATTCGAGCAGCGACTGCCACTGCTCGACATCCTTCGCCACCCGGCTCGGCGCGACGTCCCACAGCGTGAGCCCGTGCGCAGCCAGCTGCACGTAGTTCTGCGTGTCGCGCAGGAACCCGAGCACCGGCAATCCCGAGATCCTCGACAAAACGCTGCAGCTGTTCGGCCGCGCGCGTGCGCGCATCGACGCGCATGCCGAGCACGCCGACTCGACCGCCCTCCTTCATCAGCCCACGCTCGGCAAGTCGCGCGAGGAAGGCCTGTGTCGCATAGATGTCGAAGAGCGACGGCTGCAGCGGGATGACCAGGCGGTCGGCGACCTTCAACGCGTCCTTCAATGCGTGACCGTGGATGCCGGCGGGCGAGTCGAGCACGACATGTGTGACGCCTTTCGGCGGACGGGCAACCTTCTCGTCGCTGCGATCCCATGACTCTATGTGCGGCAGCGTCGCCGGCCGGATCCTGAGCCATGCGAGCGCCGACTGTTGCCGATCGAGATCGCCGAGCATCGTGGTGTGCCCGCTACGCGCGAAGTACCCGGCAAGGTTCGTTGCTGCCGTGCTCTTGCCGACGCCACCCTTGGGATTTGCGATCAGAACGATGGGCATGCGGAGAGTTTAAAACCGAATCAAATCACCGCGGCCTACGCCTCGCTCGGCGAGCCTTGATGAACGTGAAAGACGGCCTCGCCTTCCACCTCGACACGCGAGACCGGCGTGGCGAAGAGGTCCGTCAGCGCCTGTGGCGTCAGCATTTCCGCGGCGGGTCCAGACACGGTTCGGCCGTCGCCCCAGAGCAGCAGGACATGGGTGGCAAGTCGCGCCGCCGCGTTCAGATCGTGCAGCGTGACGATCAGGCCGCGCTCGGGCAGCGCGGCGAGCTCGCGCACGACCATCGCCTGGTGGCGTGGATCCTGGTGCGCCGTCGGCTCATCGAGCAGTACCAGTGGCGTGTCCTGGGCGAGTGCGGTTGCGATGGCGACACGCTGCCGCTCGCCGCGCGACAGCAGACGCACGTCGCGATCGGCAAGCAGCGCGCAGTCGAGGCGCTCGAGCCAGCGGCGGGCCACGGCCTCGCCACGATCCTCGTCCCGGAAGATGAAGCGTGCCGTCAGCACGGTGTCGAGCACCGAGCTCGCAAACGGGTCGATCCAGCGATCGGTCAGCAACGCGCGATCGCGCGCCAGCTCGTCCGCGCGCAGGCCCGACACCGCCCTCTGGCCGAGCAGGATCTCGCCGCCGTCGCCGTGCCGTGCCCCGGCAATGGCCGCCAGCAGCGTCGACTTGCCGGCGCCGTTGGGTCCCAGCACGGCCCAGCGCTCGCCACGCCGCACCGTCAGGTCGAGCGCATCGACGAGGCATCGCTGGGGCGTACGCAGCGACAGGCCGCGCACAGCGAGCAGCTCCGTGTCATTCATCACCGTCGCCCGAGGAACCAGAGGAAGACCGGCACGCCGATCAGGGCGGTCAGAACGCCCACCGGAAGCTGCAGCGGCGCAAAGGCCGTGCGGGCGATGGTATCCGCCGTCACGACGAGCGCTCCGCCGAGCAGCATCGAGGCGGGCAGCACCACCCGCTGGTCGTTGCCGGCCACCATCCGTACGAGGTGGGGCGCGACGAAGCCGACGAAGCCGACCGCCCCTCCCAGCGTCACTGCGCTGGCAGTCGCCACGGCCGCAATCAGGATCAGCCGGCGCCGGATAGCCACCACGCGCACGCCTTGCGTGAACGCCTGCAGGTCACCGCGCATCATCAGGTTCAGTGCACGTGCATCGGATCGCGCCAGTGCGAGCAACATTCCAACCAGCGCGAGGATGAAGAGTGCGGGTACCACGTGGGTCGCGCCGGCGAGATCCCCGAGCAGCCAGAAGACCATCGTGCGCAGCCGGCCATCGGGCGCCAGGGTAAGAACCAGGCTCATCAGCGCGGCGGCAAACGATGCGAGCATGACTCCCGTGAGCAGCACGGCACCCGTGGCCTGATCGCCCAGCGCCGCCGATGTGGAATAGAGCGCCCGTCGCGCGAGCAGGAAGAGCAGCATCAGCGTCAGCAACGCGCCGGCGATGGCCGCCGCCTGCACCGCGAGCGCAGGCAGGCCGAGCGCCAGCGCGAGCAGCGCGGCTACGGCCGCACCACCCGAGATGCCGAGCACATAGGGATCGGCCAGTGGGTTGCGCAGCAGCGCCTGCAGCAGTGCTCCGGACAGAGCGAGCGCGGCGCCGACGGCGAACCCGGCGAGCGCGCGCGGCGCGCGCAGCCCGCGCACGATGTCGGTGCCCGGACCCGCGCCACCCCACAGCGAGGCCCAGACATCCGGCAGCGGAATCGCCACGCTGCCGGCGCACAGAGCAAAGGCGAGGCTGACCAGCGCCAGGCCCAGCAGCACGCACAATGTCAGGCGAGGGGAAGCGCGTGCCATCAGTAGCGCAGGTTGATCCCGACAATGGCCGCGCGCGGAGCCGTGTTGTAGCCGCTCACCGATTCGTAGGCGGCATCGAACAGGTTTTCGATACGGGCACGCAAGATGATGTTGCCGGATACATGCCAGGCACCGACCAGGCGCACCAGTGTGTAGCTCGCCAGCTGCACCCGCTGGAACGTGTTGATGTCGAGGTCATCGCGCGGTCCGACGACCGCCACCTCGAAACCTACGCTCCACGGCCCCGGGCCGTAGCCCAGAGCAAGGTTGACGAGCCAGGGGGCGCGCCGCAACAGACGCTCACCGGTTTGGTCGTTGACCGCGCGCAGCACGGTTCCGTTGGCGCCGAGGCGCCAGTCGCCACTGCGCCAGTCGCCGCCGAGTTCGAATCCGGTGACGCGCGCCTCGTCGATGTTCGCGGCCCGCATCGTCGCTGGATCGTAGGCAATGAGGTCGCGAGTGTCGGTCCGGTACAGCGCGGCGCGCAGCGACGCCGCGGATGAAACGTACTGCACGCCGAGTTCACCGCTCACCGAGCGCTCGGGCTCGAGATCCGGATTGCCGAAGTACGGAAAATAGAGATCGTTGAAGCTCGGCGCCCGGAATGCATTGGAAAGCTGGGCCGTGAGACGCCACTCCGGGTCGAGCCGGTAGCCATAGGCCAGCAGTCCGCTGGTCGCGTTTCCGGTGTCCGAGTACTGGTCGTATCGGACATTGGCCTGCAGCTGGTGCGGCCCGCGGTCACCGTTGATGCCGACCCAGCCACTGCCCACCGCGCGCTGGTAGCGCTGCTTGCCGCCGGAGAAGGTCGCGTCATAGGACGTCGATTCACCGCTCTGCCGCAGGTACTCGGCCCCGACCTGGGTCGTGATTGAATCGTCCAGTCGAATGTCGTTGCTCCACGTGAACGCCGAGTTGTCCGAGGTGAATTCGCCGTTGTTGAACGAAGCAGGGTCGCTCGCGGTATTCGTGGCGCGATCACGGCTGGCGCCGATCGCCAGCTGGGATGCCCACTTCTCGGTGATCGGCGTGCGCGCGAGAACGTTCAGCGCGCCGAGCTGTGACTTCTCCACGTGTGTCGCGGCCGGCCCGTCCGCTGTGCTGTCGAAGTCCGTCGCGCTGCGGTTGAGCCACGCGTTGGCCGAGACGAGCGTCTCGCCACGGCGGTAGGTCGCACCCAGCGAGGCGGAGAGGTACTGGTTGCCGTCGAGATCCGGATTGGCGCCCGGCGCGAACGGACCGGGAGTCACGCGGTCGACGTTGATAGCCGAGAATGCCTTGGTCGTTCCGCCGCCGATCGCGCCGCCCAGCCTGACCGGCCCGGCGTCGAAGCCTCCGCTGGCGTGGCCGTCGAGCGTGCGTCCCTGGCCCGCCTCGGCGCTAACTGTAAGGCCACGCTCGGCGCCTTTGCGCGTGAAGATCTGGACGACTCCACCGATCGCCGAGGAACCATAGACGCTCGAAAGATTGCCGCGCACGATCTCGATGCGATCAATCGCATCGAGGGCAATGCCGCCGAGCGCCGCGCCGCCACTCGCGCCGGCGTTGAGCCTGACACCATCAACCAGGACCAGAACCTGCGATGTACCGGCGCCGCGCAGAAACAGCGACGCTGCCGAACCGCGCCCTCCGGGCAACGCAAACTGCACACCCGTTTCCCGGCTCAGAGCCGAAACAAGATCCTCCGACTGCCAGCGGTCGATATCCTCACGCGTGATGACGGATGTGGCAGGCAGTGCTTCGGCAATCGTTTGCGTGGTGCGTGACGGGGTCACGACGGTGCGCGGCAGCTCGGAAGCGGCCTGAGCGAAAACAGTGACCGGAACCAAGCAGGCAATGCACGATACGAGCGCAGGGCGACCGTCTGTGCGCCGGCGATTTCGACATGTTCATTCCCGTCGCCCGGCCCTCCGCCGGTAATCGTGCGAACGCGAACGAACGGGAGTGTGGTGAGCAAGGCACGCAGGTCGCGGCCCGGCTGGCCGGCACCCCGCGGCTCGTCCTCCTGTCGATGGCCGGTCTCCGGGCTGCAGGCTGAGCTCCGCGCCTTCCCACATCGGTCAGCGCCGATGCAGTGGCACATGCGAAGCGTGCGCAGTACGCGCCTGCTTACCGTTGCGGGGGCAGCACAGGTTGGACCAGCCGATACAGCGCCGGCCTTCTGTTTCCCGTTTCACCGAAGGCGTGACCTTCGGCACCATCAACGCGTAGCAGTCTAGCCGAGGATTCCCCGACCGTGACGCCGCACACCGACGGATCACCCTCGGTGCGCGGTGATACGATTATTCAATGCTTGAAGACTTTGATCTGCTCGCCGCAAAACTTGCGGAGTTGGGGCGCCTAGTGCAATCGCTGCGGACTGAAAACCAGCAGCTGCGCGCGCAACTGACGTCCTCGACCGTGGAACTGGACGGGATGCGGGCACGCATTGATGAAGCCGGACGGCGCATCGATCTGTTAATGGAGCGCTTGCCCCTCACCTCGGATGCCACGGAAGCGCCATGGAACACCTGACCGTCACGATTCTCGAGCGTGAGTACCGGCTGGCCTGTACTCCGGAAGAAAAGGATGCGCTGCTGAAATGCGCGTCGTATGTCGATGGCAAGATGCAGGCGATACGCTCGGCCGGCAAGGTAATGGGCGCTGATCGCGTCGCGGTGATGGCCGCACTGCAGATCGCGCACGAATTGTTTTCGGCCAGGAGCGCGGACGGGGTCGAGGTCGGCGAACTGCGCCGGCGCGTGCGGGATATGCTGCACAGCTGTGACGAGGCCCTGCTGCCACAAGAGAAGCTGTTCTGACGACGCGGCTCGCTTGCGTCGTCGGCCAAGCGCTAGAATGAATTTGAAGTGACCGCCGTAGATGAGATTGAAGGGCGGTCACGCAAGGTTTTCCCTGCGGTGTTCGCGCAAAGGCCTTTTAGTTCCTTGAACCTATGCGCTTTGCGCTAGGTTGCTGGGCTCGCGTCGTGGTGCGATCGGCACGCGTTTGCTGAACCTAAACGACGCGGCGAGCGACCACCCTGGACCGATGGTTCAGGACATCAGGCCGGGCGGCACAGGCGGGGAATCTGACAATGCTGGCGCACTCGAGTGCGCCAGAGCCATCGACGCCATTGGCTCTCAGGCGGCGCCTGCGTCGACAGTCGCACGGCGACAACAACAATGAAACGTCACAGCGACCGGTCACCAGCGCATCTCTCATCTCGCTCCCGGACTCGACCCGCGCCGCGTGCGCGCGCGACGGCAGCATGAACTACTGGCTGATGAAGTCGGAGCCCGACGAGTGCTCGATCGACGACGCGCTGGCCGCGCCCAGGCGCACCGTGCCGTGGACCGGCGTGCGCAACTACCAGGCTCGCAATTTCATGCGCGACGGAATGAAGCCCGGCGACGGCGTGCTGTTCTACCACTCCAGCTGCGCCGAGCCCGGCATCGCCGGACTCGCCGAGGTGGCAAGCACGTCCTACCCGGACCCAACCCAGTTCGAACGTCGCAGCAAGTACTACGACGCGGCCTCTCGCCGCGAAGCAGCCGCGCTGGGTGCTGGTCGACATCAAGGCGCGACGCAAGACGCGGCTCATCCCGCTCGCCGAACTGCGCGCCCATACGCAACTGGCTGACATGGCTGTCCTGCGCCGTGGCAACCGCCTGTCGATCACACCGGTCAGCGCGGACGAGTGGACGTTCATCCGCGACGTCCTGCTGAAGGAACGGCACTGATGGACATCGGCCTGATCATCGCCCTGCTGGTCCTCGGGACGGCGACCGGATTCGCGGCGGGCCTGCTGGGGATCGGCGGCGGCATGCTGCTGGTGCCCTTCCTGACGCTGCTCTTCACCTGGCGCCAGTACCCGCTCGAGCACATCGTGCACATGGCGATTGCCACCTCGCTGGCGACGATCCTGTTCACGTCGCTGTCGTCGGTGCGGGCCCACCACAAGCGCGGCGCGGTGCTGTGGCCGGTCGTCATGCTCCTGGCGCCGGGGATCCTGGTCGGCTCCCTGATCGGCGCCCAGATCGCCGGACGGCTGCCGACCTTCTGGCTGTCGATGGTGTTTGCGGTCTTCGTCGGTTTCTCCGCCCTCCAGATGCTGCGCGACCGCAAGCCCAAGCCGTCGCGCGAACTGCCCAAGGGCGCGGGCATGTTCGGCGTCGGCTCCGGCGATCGGCTTCATTTCGAGCCTGGTCGGCGCCGGCGGCGGGTTCATCTCGATTCCCTTCATGGTGTGGAGCAACGTCAGGATCCACAACGCGGTTGCGACGTCGGCAGCGCTGGGCTTCCCGATCGCCGCCGCCGGCACGATCGGCTACATCCTGGCCGGCCAGGGCGCACCGGGACTCCCCAAGGGAACCTTCGGGTTCGTCTACCTGCCGGCGCTCGTCACGATCGCCGCGGCCAGCATGCTGACGGCCCCGTTCGGCGCCAAGGTCGCCCATTCGCTGGACACCAAGCCGTTGAAGCGCATCTTCGCCAGCCTGCTCTTCGTGCTGGCAGGCTATATGGCCTACAAGGGCATCGCCGCCCTTTGACCCGATGGCGGCAGGGCCGTGACTGGGCGGCGGACTCCGCCTTCCCGTCGCCTTCGGCGCGCCGCATAATGAGGCGCGCATTGGCGTTGGCGGAGCTCACATGACGGCGAGTGAACAGGCGATCAGCGAAATCGGCGATCCGATGGTGCGCGAGCTCGCGACCCGCGGGCAGGTGCGCGCCTTCCCCAAGAATGCGGTCATCATCAACGAAGGGGACCGGGGTGACAGCCTGTACGTGATCCTCACCGGCCGGGTGAAGGTCTATGTCTCGGACGACGACGGGCGGGAGATGGTCCTGGATATCTACGGCCCGGGCGACTACGTCGGCGAAATGGCGCTCGACGGCCGGCCCCGCTCGGCCTCCGTGATGACGCTCGAGCCGATCACATGTTCCGTCGTGACCCGCGATGAACTGCGCAATGCGATCAGTGCCAATCCGGACATCGCGATGGCGCTGATCGCCACGCTGATCGACCGCGCCCGCATCGCCACCGACAACGTGAAGAACCTCGCGCTGATGGACGTCTATGGCCGGGTCGCACGCCTGCTGCTCTCGCTTGCCAAGGAGGATGGCGGCAAGCTGGTGGTGCCCGAGAAGATGACCCAGCAGGACATCGCCGACCGCGTCGGTGCATCACGCGACATGATCAGCCGGATCTTCAAGGACCTGACGATCGGCGGCTACGTGACGATCGAAAACCGCACCATCACCATCCATCGCAAGCCCCCCGCGCGCTGGTAAGCAGCGGGCGCGCCCGCGCCCGTGAATATTCACTGTCTGGACTGCTGCAGCATCGGCTGCGGCTGTCCTCGCCGGGCCCTACCGTGGTGATACCTCGCCTTCGCGAGCGGACACGGAGGCCGCCATGCGACCCGAAAGCTCTGCCGCTTCACGTACACCCCGCGCGTCCACGCCCGCCGGCCGCAGGTTTGGTATCCGCGTGCCTCTCGCGATGGCGTTGATCGGCGCGGCGTCTGCAGTCGCGTTCGTCACGCTGTACCAGGCCCCGATGCCCGAGGAAGTCGCCCTGGCGTCGATCGAACTCCTGCTCGCATCCCCGGCCCGGTTGACGCCCTGAAGGGGCCCGGCTGTCGAATTTGCGGCACGGGCGCGGTGTAAGACGCTGCTGCCCGCGCCCTTCGGCCCCCGTACAGTGAACTCACAAATCCAACCCGGGCGGATCGATACCCGGCCCGATCAAGGAGACCCGACATGACCGACCAGATCATCGTGACAACCTACGACCCCGCCTGGCCGGCACGTTTTCGCATCGAGTCCCAGTTGATCCACATCGCGCTCGCCGACCTGGCACCCGCGATCGAGCACATCGGTAGCACAGCCGTCCCGGGCCTGGCGGCCAAGCCGGTCATCGACATGCTGGTAGGCGTGCATTCCCTCAACGAGTTCGAGCGCCACTGCGATCGGCTCAGCATCTATGGTTACGAGTACATCCCCGAATACGAACGCGTGCTGCCGGACCGCCGCTTCTTCAAGCGCGTCGTGCGCGGCGTGCGTACCCATCATGTGCACGTCGTCGAGTTAAATGGCCTGTACTGGAAACGCTACCTGAGGTTCCGCGACAGCCTGCGTGCCGACACCTGGCTCGCTGCCCGCTATGCCGAACTCAAGCGGCGCCTGGCCGCGCGCTTCCGCTTCGACCGCGACGCCTACACCAATGGCAAGACCGGTTTCGTCGAGGCAGTGCTGGCGATGCCGGGGCGCGAATCCGGACGCCGCGCCGAACTCAGGCCGCAGTTCGCCTTTGCGGCGTGAACGTGTTCTTGTAGCGCTCGCGCAGCACGTTCTTCTGCACCTTGCCCATCGTGTTGCGCGGCAGGTCCTCGACCATGAATACCCGCTTCGGCACCTTGTAGTTGGCGATCTTTCCCCTGAGCCCGTCGACGATGCCGGAGGCGTCGACCGCGCCCGCCTTGCGCGGAACCACGACCGCCGCAACTGCCTCGCCGAAGTCAGGGTGCGGCAGCCCGATCACCGCCGACTCGACCACGTTCGGCATCTCGTCGATGTAGCCCTCGATCTCCTTCGGGTAGACGTTGTAGCCGCCGGAGATGATCAGGTCCTTGGAGCGTCCGACCAGCGTCAGGTAGTGGTCAGGCACACCCTGGCCGCCGAAATGGCCCACATCGCCGGTCCTGAACCAGCCGTCGGCCGTGAACTCCTCGGCGGTCTTCTCCGGCATGCGCCAGTAACCCGCAAAGACGTTGGGACCGCGGACCTGGACGTTGCCGACCTCACCGACCGGACACGGCGCGTTGTCGTCACGCACGATCCGCACGCCGACACCCGGCAGCGCTTGCCCGACCGTGCCCGCGACGCGCGCGCCCTGGGCGGCGAAGTACGGGTTCGACACCAGCATCACCGTTTCGGACATGCCGTAGCGCTCGAGAATGCGGTGACCGGTACGCTGCTCGAACTCGCGGTGGGTCTCGGAGAGCAACGGTGCCGAGCCCGAGATGAAGAGGCGCATCTTCGTGCAACGTGCCCGATCGAAAGTCGCTTCGGCGAGCAGCCGCGTGTAGTACGTCGGCACGCCCATGAACACCGTCGAGCGCGGCAGCCGCTCCAGCACCTGGGCGGCGTCGAACTTCGGCAGCAGCAACGTCTTGGCGCCCGCCAGCAGCGCGGCATGCGACGCCACGAAGAGCCCGTGTACATGAAACAGCGGCAGCGCATGCAGCAGCACATCCTGCCGCCCCGCGGCGCGCTCGGCCGCGAAGCCCCAGAACTCGTCCAGCGTCAGCGCATTGGCGGCCAGATTGCGATGCGACAGCATCGCTCCCTTGCTGCGGCCGGTCGTGCCCGAGGTGTAGAGAATCGCGGCGAGATCGTCCGGTGCGCTCGGTCGCACTTCGAACGCGTCGGGGTGAGGCGCAGCCGCCTCCAGCAGTGAACCGTCACGCTTCTCACCCAGGGTGTGCAAGTGGCGGCACTTTGTACGCCTGGCGATCGGCTCGATCTCGGTCCGGCGGGCCGGCGTGCAGACGACGACGTCCGGTTGCGCGTCCGACAGGAAGTACTCGATCTCCGCCTGCTGATACGCCGTGTTGAGCGGCAGATAGACCAGGCCGGCCCGCAACGTCGCGAGGTACAGCATCAGGCATTCCGGAGACTTCTCCACCTGCACCGCGACACGCGCGCCCGCGGGCAGGCGCAGCGAAACCAGCCAGTTGGCAATGCGCCCGCTCGCATGGTGCAGGTCGCGCCAGCTATAGATCAGTCCGTCCGCCGTCTCGATGCTTTCCGAGTCCAGATCGGCCGGGAAGCGACGCTCGACCAGCGCGTAGAAGTTGGCGTTTTCCATGGTGTTCGTGTACGGCGGGAACTTGTCGATCCGTGATTCCGGGGGCAGAGCGTACCCGCGCTAGCGACCGGTGAATCGCGGCGGCCGCTTGGCCACGAAGGCAGCGACCCCCTCCCGATAGTCCTCCGACTCGAGAAAGCCGAAGCTCGCATCGAGCTCCTGCTCGGTGTAGCGGCCGCCACTGGCGGAGAGCCGCCGGATGTGAGTCTTGTTGTCGCGGGCCGCTCGCGGCGAGCCGGCGGCCACGCGCACGAGACAGTCGTGCACCTCCTGCTCGAAACGCTCGACCGGCACCACGCGCGTGATCAGGCCGCGAGCCGCGGCCTCCTCTGCATCGAAGAGGCGGCCCTCCAGCAGCAGCTCGGCAGGCCACGCCCGGACCTACCAGGCGCAGCAGCGGCACGAGTTCCGGCAGTGCGAACGGAAAGCCGATGCGGCCCACGGGCGCGCCGATCCGTGCGTTGTCGGCCGCGATGCGCAGGTCACACGCGACCGCCACCTCGAGCCCGCCGCCGACGCACACACCCTCGATCGCCGCCACCACCGGCACCGGACACGCCTCGATCGCCGCGAGTGCATTGGCGATCGTTTCGAGGTGGTAACGGCGGCCGCTGGCCGCGTCGCCGCGGACTCGTTCGAACTCGTCGATGTCGGCACCGGCGGCGAAATTGTGTCCCGCACCCCGCACGACGACGACGCGCACATCCGTCGCCTCAGCCAGCGCGACGAACGTGCGCGCCAGCGCCTGCCACATCGATTCGCTGATGGCGTTGAGCTTGCCGGGCGAATCGAGCGTGACCGTGGCGACTTCGCCTGTCGCAGCGACGAGTACTGATCCCGAACCCACATGCACTCCAATCAGTCGAGCTTGGCCCCGGAACTCTTGGTAACGGCCGCCCAGCGCTTGATCTCGCTGTTGAGGAACTTAGCGAAATCCTGCTGTGTCATCGTCGCTGTATCTGAGCCGTTGCCGGCCCAGATGTCCTTGAGCTCAGGCGAGTTGACCGCCTTGACCACTTCGGCGTGCATGCGATCGAGAATGGGTTGCGGCGTCCCTTTCACGCCCCAGATGCCGTACCAGGTCGATACGACATAGTCGGGCATGCCGACCTCGGCCGTCGTGGGCACATTGGGGAATGCCGGCGAGCGCTTCGGTGCCGCGACCGCCAGCGCCTTGATCCGTCCGGATCGGATGTGTTGCGCCGAGGAGCCTAGGCCATCGAACATCATGTCGACATTGCCGATGATCAGGTCCTGCAAGGCCGGACCGGCGCCGCGGTAGGGAATATGAAGGACGTAGGTCTTGCTCTGCTGCTTGAAGAGTTCGCCCGCCAGGTGGTGCGAGGTGCCATTGCCGGCGGATGCGTAGTTGAGCTTTCCCGGGTTCTGGCGTAGCAGCGCCATCAACGCACTGAAGTCGTCGGCCTTCACGCGAGCGGGATTGATCACGATGACCTGCGGCGGGTAGGCAATCACCGTCAGCGGAACGAGGTCGGTCTCGATGTTGTAGGTGAGGTTCGGGTAGAAACTCGGCGCGATCGCGTGGTGAACGGCACCAACGAAGAAGGTGTAGCCGTCCGGCGCAGCCTTGGCCGCGATCGAAGCACCGACCGTGCCGCCCGCACCGCCGCGGTTGTCGATGATCACCTGCCGGCCGAGTTGCTTCGACAATTGTGCTGACAGTGGTCGCGCAAAAGCATCGGTCCCGCCCCCCGGCGGGAACGGAACGATCAGCGTGATCGGCTTGGTCGGCCAGTTCTGGGCCTGGGCCGGGACTGCGGCCAGCACGCCGGCTGCAAGCGCGGCTAAAAGCAGGGCACGAAGTTGCACTGGAGTCTCCTTGGCAGTGAATGGCGCTGCGCTCTGTCGGCGCATGCGGTGGATGCACGTCCCGCAAGCGGGCCCGTAACTCTAGCGTCTTGCGGCCGTTGGCGGCGCAATTCCGCGCCGCTGCAGCACCACGAAGCAGGCGATGCCGATCAGCACCATCGGAACCGACAGCCACTGACCGGCGGAAAGGCCCAACGGCATCGCGCCGTACAGCGCCTCGGGTTCACGGAAAACCTCGCCGACGATGCGCAGCACGCCGTAACCGATGAGGAACAGACTGCCTGCCGTGCCTGCCGGGCGCGGGCGGCGCGAGTAGATCCACAGGATGGCGAAGAGCAGCAGCCCCTCCAACGCGAACTGATACAGCTGCGACGGATGGCGCGGCAGCTTGTCACCCGCCTGCGGGAAAACCATGGCCCACGGCAGCGACGGGTCCGCAATCCGCCCCCACAGTTCGCCGTTGATGAAATTGCCAATGCGCCCGGCGGCAAGACCCAGCGGCACCAGCGGCACCAGGAAATCCGCCACCGTCAGAAAGGACTTGCCGCGAACCTTCGCGAACCACGCCATCGCGAGGATCACGCCGAGGATGCCGCCGTGCGAGGCCATGCCGCCCTTCCACACGGCGAAGATCTCGAGCGGATGCGAGAGGTAGTACGACAGTGGACCGTAAAAGATGACGTGACCAAGCCGGCCGCCGACGATGACACCGATCATGCCGTAGAAGAGCAGATCGTCGACATCCTGCGCGCTCATGCCGCGCCACGGCTCGCGCGCACGCAGCTTGCCCAGCACGAGGAAGAGCGCAAAGCCGAGGAGGTACATCAGCCCGTACCAGCGGATCGTCAGCGGGCCGATCTCGAAGGCGACAGGGCTCAGGTTGTGGACGTAAGGCACGGAGCGATTCCCGCGGAGAGGTTCGCGCCAGTCGTTGGCCTATTATTGCCCGAACCCCTTCACCCTTCCGCAAGACTCCGCCATGCCGCACAACGAACGTTCGAAGCACGTCACCCAGGGCGTGGCCCGCTCCGCCAACCGCGCGATGTACTACGCGATGGGCTACAAGGACGAGGACTTCGACAAACCGATGATCGGCGTGGCCAACGGCCACTCGACGATCACGCCGTGCAATTCCGGCCTGCAGAAGCTGGCCGACGCCGCGTGCGAGGAGATCGCCGCTTGCAAGTCCAACTCGCAGGTGTTCGGTACGCCGACGATTTCCGACGGCATCGGCATGGGCACCGAAGGCATGAAGTACTCGCTGGTGTCGCGCGAGGTGATCGCCGACTGCGTCGAGACCTGTGTCAACGGCCAGTGGATGGACGGCGTCATCGTCATCGGCGGCTGCGACAAGAACATGCCGGGCGGCATGATGGGCATCGCGCGCTGCAACGTGCCGGCGATTTACGTCTACGGCGGCACCGTGAAGCCGGGCAGCTACAAGGACAAGGACCTGACGATCGTCTCGGCGTTCGAGGCTGTCGGCGAGTTCACGGCGGGACGACTGAACGAAACCGACTTCAAGGAGATCGAGCGGCGCTGCATCCCGGGTTCCGGCTCCTGCGGCGGCATGTACACCGCGAACACGATGAGTTCCTCGTTCGAGGCGCTCGGCATGAGCCTGCTGTATTCATCGACACAAGCGAACCCGGACGATGAAAAGGTCGCCAGCACGCGCGAGGCGGCCCGCGTGCTCGTCGACGCGGTGAAGAAGAATCTGCGGCCGAGCGACATCATCACGCGCGAGTCGATCGAAAATGCTGTCAGCCTGATCATGGCCGTCGGCGGCAGCACCAACGCGGTGCTGCACTACCTGGCGATCGCGCACGCGGCCGGCATCCCGTGGACGATCGACGACTTCGAGCGCATCCGCCTCAAAGTGCCGGTGCTATGCGACCTGAAGCCGTCGGGCAAGTACGTGGCGACCGACCTGCATGTGGCGGGCGGCGTGCCGCAGGTGCTGAAGATCCTGCTTGCCAACGGACTGCTGCACGGCGACTGCATGACCATCACCGGCAAGTCGATGGCTGAGATGCTCGCCGACGTGCCCGCGGAGCCACGCGCGGACCAGGACGTGATCCGGCCGTTTTCCAAGCCGCTCTACGCGCAAGGACACCTCGCCATTCTCAAGGGCAATCTGTCGCCGGAGGGCTGCGTCGCCAAGATCACCGGCCTCAAGAATCCCGTGATCACCGGCCCGGCGCGCGTGTTCGACTCCGAGGACGCCGCGATGGAGGCCATCCTGGCCGACCGCATCAAGCCCGGCGATGTGCTGGTGATCCGCTACGAGGGTCCCAAGGGAGGGCCGGGCATGCGCGAGATGCTGTCGCCTACCTCGGCGCTGATCGGCAAGGGCCTGGGCGAGAGCGTCGGACTCATCACCGATGGTCGCTTCTCCGGCGGCACCTGGGGCATGGTCGTTGGGCACGTCGCGCCGGAGGCCTACGTCGGCGGAACGATCGCGCTGATCAAGGAAGGCGACTCCGTCACGATCGACGCCCGCAAGCTGCTGCTGCAACTGAACGTCGCCGACGACGAGATTGCGCGCCGGCGCGCCGCCTGGAAGCAGCCGGTGCCGCGATACACGAAAGGCGTACTCGCCAAGTTCGCGAAGCTCGCCTCAACGGCGAGCAAGGGCGCGATCACGGACGAAAAGCTGTTTTAGCGGCGGCCCTCGTGTACGCGACGCGCTGCGCGCGTCGCACGTGCACTCGGACCGGTACGGTTCGCTCTGCGAGCGAACCGCTCAAGACTGACTTGTCGGCTGCGCTTCGGAGCGGCCGCGCGCTCCGCCGAGCTCAACGGCACGGCACCTACCCTGCCCTCCCGCCCAGCGGAAGGGGGTTGACACTCCTCCCTGCGCCCTCCTCGCCTGGCGAGGAGGGAAAGGCGATCCTGGCACTGCGGGGTGTGTCGCGGGGTGGAGTGCGTGGGTTTGTACTTCGGCGGAGCGCCCGGCCGCTCCGAAGCGCAGCCGACCAGTCAGCCTTGAGCGGCTGAAGCGAAGCGCAAGCCGTGCCGCGACGAGTGCACGTGCGAGCCCGACGGGCTCGCGTACACGAGGAGCGATCACCGGCTGCGCCGGCTCCGGTTGGCTTCCAGCGCGTCCTTGATGCGCTTCTTCTTGTGCGCCTCCATCTCGTCGAACGCCTTCTTCTTGTCGAGTCCCAGCCGCTGCTCGAAAACCTCGAACCAGATCAGCGCCAGGACGAACGGCAAGGTGATCCACCACCACGACAGGGTGGCGAAGACGCTGATCTCGAGCACCTTGAGGATGATGAGCGCAACGCCGACCCACAGCAGCCACATGCGGAGTCTCCCGCAGAACGATGCGCCGACTATAGTCGCCTGCGCCTCCGGGCTGAAGGCCGGCAGTCAACGCAAAAGCGGGCAAGCCGTTAGAATCTTCAGGCTTTCAACCCAATGACTGGCGCTTTCGCCACCCCTCCCCAGACCGATATGGAGACTCCATGAAGCATGCCCTCGCACTTGCCGTCCTTGGCCTAGCCGTTGCCAGCGGCCCGGTGTTCGCCCAGGCGGAACTCGCCAAGCAGAAGAACTGCCTGGCCTGCCACGCGACCGACAAGAAGCTGGTCGGGCCGTCCTACAAGGATGTCGCCGCCAAGTACAAGGGCGACAAGGATGCTTTTGCCAAGCTGGCCAAGAAGATCCGCGAGGGCGGCGTTGGCGTCTGGGGCCAGGTGCCCATGCCCGCCAATCCGCAGGTCAACGAACAGGAAGCGATGTCCCTGGCGAAGTGGGTCCTGTCGCAATAGGTTCCTGAGCACGCTGCCAACGGGGCGCACGTGCGCCCCGTTCGCTTTTCCATCGGTGTCGGCGTTGGCCCGCTCAGAGTCCGGAGGGCAACGCAACACTCGGCGCCCGACCGCTGACCACCTGCGCGATCAGTTCCCCATTGCCTGGACCCAGCGTCCAGCCGAGCGTGCCGTGCCCCGTGTTCAGGAACAGCCCGCGCACTCGCGTAGCGCCGAGGTACGGAATGTTGGACGGCGTCACCGGACGCAGTCCGGCCCAGTACGTCGGTTGCGTGTAGTCGCAGGCCGCGGGAAAGAGCTCCTGCGTGCGACGCGTCAACGCCGCGCAACGTCTCTCATTGAGATCAAGGCTCCAGCCGGCTATCTCGGCGGTGCCGGCAACCCGCAGGCGCCGGCCCAGCCGCGAGAACACCAGCTTGTACTCGTCATCGGTCAGGCTCACGCTCGGCGCCCGCTCGGGCGCGACGATGTCGAACGTCGCCGAGTAGCCCTTGCCCGGGTAGATCAGCAAGCGCAGGCCGAGCGGCCGCAGCAGCGATGCCGAATGCACGCCCAGGCAGACAACCAGCGCGTCGGCCGGCAGCTCCCGCCTCGACCCGTCGCTGGCCCGGACCGCGGCGCCCCGGGCCTGTCCGTGCTCGACGCGCAATGAATCGATCGTCGTGCCGAACAGGAACTGCACGCCGCGTGTCGGCGCAGCGCGCCGCCAGTTGCTGCGTGAACAGGTGCGCGTCGCCGGACTCGTCCTCGGCACAGTAGTCCGCGCCAACGAGGCGGTCGCGGACCGAGCCAGGGCGGGCTCGAGTTCGATGGCCTGCTGCGGTGTGAGCGAGCGCCGGTTGCAGCCCAGGGCGCGCATCAATGCCGCCGGCGCCAGCGAGGCCTCGAACTCGCGCCGGTCGGTGTAGAGGTGCAGGATGCCGCGTTCTACGCAGTCGTACTCGAGCCGCAGCTGGCGTCGCAGGCGCTTGACCACCCCGCGACTGTGCAGCGCCAGCGCGAGGATCGAACGGATGTTGGCGGCGCTCCGCTGAGCGGGCACTCGCGCAGGAACGCGGCGACCCACAGCCACTGCAGCCATTCCGCCCGCGGACGATAGAGCAGCGGCGCATCGGCCCGCCCGAGCCAGCCCAGTATCCTGCGCGGCGCCGCCGGATTGGCCCAGGGCTCGGCGTGGCTGGCAGAGATCTGCCCGCCGTTGGCGAAGCTGGTTTCGAGTGCCGGCCCCGGCTGCCGATCCACGACGACGACCTCGTGACCTGCTGCGCGCAGGAACCAGGCGCTGGATACGCCGACCACACCGGCGCCGAGGACAAGAACACGCACGCTGCCGACCCGGAAAGCCCAGATTGCGACCGATTCTACGGAGGCTGCCTTTCCTGGCTCCCGCATCTCCGGCGCAACTTCTCCCCAACGCGATGCCCTGGACGCCTTGCGGGACACGATTGCGTCTGTACAATTTCGCGGTTTCGTCGGCGAAACCCCTACCGTGTTGTCTGGTGCCGCAGCGACGAATCACCGGGCAAAACTTCCCAGAATCAATCAACTTTCGACCGACACTCATAGAGGAGAAAAGGTCATGAATCGACGCATCATTACGCTCGTGCCGCTGGCGATTGCCGCCGCGGTCGCGCTTGCCGCCTGCGGCAAAAAAGAAGAACCGGCCAAGACCGAGGCCCCCAAGGCGGCCGCAGCGGCCGCTCCCGCCAAGTTACAACTGAAGATCGGCCACGTTGCCCCGCTGACAGGCGGCATCGCGCACCTGGGCAAGGACAACGAACTCGGCGCCCAGCTCGCCGCCAAGGAGATCAATGCCGCCGGCGGCGTCAAGATCGGCGATCAGGTCTACGAGGTCGTTATCCTCGGTGAAGACGACAAGGCCGACCCGAAGGAAGGCACGCTCGCCGCCCAGAAGATCGTCGACTCCGGCGCCGTCGCCGTCGTCGGCCACCTGAACTCCGGCACATCGATTCCCGCGTCGAAGATCTACTCCGACGCCAACATGACCCAGATCTCGCCGTCGGCCACGAACCCGAAGCTGACCGAGCAGGGTTTCAAGACCACATTCCGCGTCGTCGCCAACGACAACCAGCAGGGCGGCGTGCTCGCCAACTACGCGCATGACGCACTGAAGGCCAAGACGATGGCGATCGTGGACGATCGCACGGCCTATGGCCAGGGCCTGGCCGACGTGGTCGAAAAGGTCGGCAAGGAAAAGGGCATCAAGATCGTCGCACGCGAGTTCGCGACCGACAAGACGACCGACTTCAATGCCATCCTGACCAAGATCAAGGCCACCAAGCCCGACGTGATCATGTACGGCGGAATGGACGCCACCGCTGGCCCGCTCGCCAAGCAGATGAAGCAGCTCGGCATCAAGTCGGTACTGCTGGCCGGTGACGGCGTGTGCTCGCCGGAGTTCATCAAGCTGGCTGGCGATGCGGCCCCGGTGCTGCACTGCTCGATGGCCGGCGAGGCGGTCGAGAAGCTGGCCAAGGGCGAGGAGTTCAAGGCGAAGTTCAAGGCGACGTTCAACCAGGAAGTGCAGATCTACTCGCCGTACTCCTATGACGCCGTGTACACGATCGTCGACGCGGTCAAGCGCGCCGGCAAGGCTGACCGCGCGGCAATCACGGGTGTGATGCCTGCGACGAACTATCCAGGCCTGACCGGCACGATCGCCTTCGACGAAAAGGGCGACATCAAGGGCGGCGCCATTTCCATGTTCAAGGTCTCGGGCGACAAGCTCGAGTACATCTCGACCGTTCGCTAAGCCCTTCGCACCATCCCGGACGGCACCTTCGGGTGCCGTCTTTTTTTGTCTTCGCGGCACGCGCCCGGCGCCTTGCTACGATGCGCCGTCGCGTCGGACCCGGCGTGACGGCGCCGCCCCAAGAGGCCCATGGACACCTTTATCCAGCAGATCCTCAATGGCCTCGTGCTCGGCAGCATGTATTCGCTGATCGCACTCGGCTACACGATGGTCTACGGGATCCTGAACCTGATCAACTTCGCCCATGGCGACGTGCTGACCGTCGGCGCACTGACTGCACTGTCTGCCGTCCTGCTGCTGCAGACACTGTTTCCGGGGCTGCCGGGCTGGGTGCTGATCTGCGCCGGGCTGCTGGCCGCGATTCCTGTCTGTGTTGTGCTGAGCCTCGTCATCGAGCGCGTCGCCTACCGGCCGCTGCGCAACGCGCCCCGACTGGCGCCGCTGATCACGGCCATCGGCGTCTCGATCGTCATCCAGACGATCGCAATGCTGGTCTGGGGCCGCAGTTACATGACGTTCCCGCAGCTGCTGCCGACCGCCCCGATTGAGTTCGGCGGCGCCACCGTGACGGTGACCAAGCTTCTCGTGATCGCCTTGTCCGCGTTGGTGATGATTGGTTTGATGCTGCTGGTCAACCGCACCAAGCTCGGCCGGGCGATGCGTGCGACCGCAGAGAATCCGCGGGTCGCGGGACTGATGGGCGTCAATCCGAACTTCGTCATCGCCGCGACGTTCGCGATCGGTGCCGCACTGGCCGCGCTCGCCGGCGTGATGCTCGCCGCGACCTACGGCGTCGCGCACTTCTACATGGGATTCCTGCCGGGCCTGAAGGCGTTCACGGCCGCGGTGCTCGGCGGCATCGGCAACATCCCGGGCGCGATGCTCGGTGGCCTGCTGCTCGGACTGATCGAAGCCCTCGGAGCCGGCTATATCGGGCAACTGACGGGCGGCGTGCTGGGCAGCCACTACCAGGACGTCTTCGCCTTCCTGATCCTGGTGATGGTGCTGATCTTCCGACCGTCCGGCCTGCTCGGCGAACGCGTGGCGGACCGGGCCTAGCCATGGGTTCGCTGCTGCCCCGCCTGTCGCAGAACCGGAATGCGGTCTGGATCGCGACAGCCATCATCGCTATTGCGCTGCTGGTGCTGCCGTTCGCGGCCGGCCTGCTGGGCAACGCGTGGGTACGCGCACTGGCCTTTGCCTGCCTTTACGTGCTGCTGGCGCTGGGACTCAACATCGTCGTCGGCTTCGCCGGCCTGCTGGACCTGGGCTATATCGCGTTCTACGCCGTCGGCGCGTACATGTACGCCCTGCTCGCTTCGCCGCACCTGACCTCGACCTTTCCGTGGATCGCGCAGATGTTCCCGGGCGGGCTGCACAACTCCATCTGGTTCGTGATCCCGTTTGGCGCGGGCCTGGCAGCGATGTTCGGCATCCTGCTCGGTGCGCCTGTGCTGAAACTGCGCGGGGATTACCTGGCAATCGTCACACTCGGCTTTGGCGAGATCATCCGTATCTTCATCAACAACCTGAACGCGCCAGTCAACATCACCAACGGTCCACAGGGCATCACGCTGATCGACCCGATCTCGTTCGGCAGTGTCAGCCTCGCCAAGACCCAGCATTTCCTCGGCATCACCGTGCCCTCGGTGCACCTGTATTACTACCTGTTCCTGGCGCTGACGCTGATAGCGATCGTCGTCTGCGTGCGGCTGCAGGACTCTCGCCTCGGCCGCGCCTGGATGGCGATACGCGAGGACGAGATCGCTGCCAAGGCGATGGGCATCAACGTGCGCAACGTCAAGCTGCTCGCGTTCTCGCTCGGCGCCACCTTTGGCGGGGTCTCGGGTGCGATGTTCTCGGCGTTCCAGGGCTTCGTGTCGCCGGAATCGTTCACGCTGAACGAGTCGATCATCGTGCTGGCGATGGTCGTGCTGGGCGGACTCGGGCACATCCCGGGTGTCGTGCTTGGTGCCGTGCTGCTGTCGATCTTCCCTGAAGTGTTGCGCCACACCGTCACGCCGGTGCAGACCTTCCTGTTCGGCCATGTGATCGTCGATGCCGAAGTGCTGCGCATGATGCTCTATGGCCTCGCGATGGTGCTGATCATGCTGTATCGGCCCAAGGGCCTGTGGCCTGCGCCCGAACACGGCGTGAACCCGTCCAGCCGCGCCGCGGCACGCGGAGCCTGAAATGACGGCCCCACAGGCTCACTTTGTTCGCTGCCCCCGAGGGGGCCGAGAACCGCGCCTCCTTGCCGGCCCGCGCCGGCAAGGACGGGACGAGGAGGCGTTGCGTCCCGCAACGCCGCGGCCTGCAAGGCCTCAGTGCCCTTCGGGGCGGCCGGGCGGGAAATGATGACCCCCACGCTCACCTCTGTTCGCTGCCCCCCAAGGGGGCGCTCAGTGCCCTTCGGGGCGGCCGGGCGGGCACTGAGATGGCCGACGTCGTGCTACGTGTCACAGGCGTAAACAAGCGCTTCGGCGGCCTGCAGGCGCTGTCGGACGTCGGCATCGAGATCACGCGCGGCGAGATCTACGGCCTGATCGGACCGAATGGCGCCGGCAAGACAACCTTCTTCAACGTCATCACGGGCCTGTACACGCCGGACTCTGGCACCTTCGAACTCGATGGCAAGCCGTACTCGCCGACCGAGGTCCATCGCGTCGCCCAGGCCGGCATCGCCCGCACGTTCCAGAACATCCGCCTTTTCCCCGACATGACGGCGCTCGAGAACGTGATGGTCGGCCGTCACGTGCGCACGCATGCGACCGCGCTCGGCGCAATCCTGCGGACCCGCCGCACTATCGAGGAGGAGCGCGGCATCAAGGCGCGTTCGCTCGAACTGCTGGAATACGTCGGCATCCGCAAATACGCCGACTTTCAGGCACGCACGCTGTCGTACGGCGACCAGCGCCGACTCGAGATCGCACGCGCGCTGGCGACCGAACCCAAGCTGCTCGCACTGGACGAGCCCGCGGCCGGCATGAACGCGACGGAGAAGCTCGCCCTGCGCGGGCTGCTCGTAGCCATCAGCCGCGATGGCATCACGATCCTCCTGATCGAACATGACGTGAAGCTGGTGATGGGTCTGTGCGATCGAGTGACGGTACTCGACTACGGCAAGATGATCGCCGTCGGCGCGCCGGCCGAGGTGCAGAGCAACGCCGCGGTGATCGAGGCGTATCTCGGTGGCGGCCACAAGGCCGTGGCCACCAAGGTTGCCTAAGCGACCATGGCCGACGTCGTCCTTCGTGTGGCAGGCCTCAAAGTCGCCTATGGCGGTTTGCACGCTGCGCGCTCCGCCCGCTTGGGCGACTCCGGGACCCCCTCACCTGCCCTCCCCCACGAGAGGGAGGGAGCGCGCATGGCCGGAATGTCGCATGTCTGATGTCGTCCTTCGCGTCGCAGGTCTGAAGGTTGCCTACGGAGGCATTCAGGCCGTCAAGGGGGTGGACCTCGAAGTGCGGGCGGGCGAGCTGGTCACGTTGATCGGCGCCAACGGGGCGGGCAAGACTTCGACACTCAAGGCGATCACCGGCACGCAAGCCTGGGCCGGTGAGATCGAATACATGGGCCGTTCGTCGCGCGGACAGGCGTCCTACCAGCTACTGGCGCAGGGTCTCGCCATGGTCCCGGAGGGGCGCGGCGTGTTCGCGCGCATGACGGTGACCGAGAACCTGCAGATGGGTGCGTTCGTGCGCAACGATACCGATGGCATCCGTCGCGATATCGATGAGATGTTCGCGATCTTCCCGCGGCTCAAGGAGCGGTCGAAGCAGCTCGCCGGCACCCTCTCGGGCGGTGAACAGCAGATGCTCGCCATGGCGCGCGCGCTGATGAGCCAACCCAAGCTGCTGCTGCTGGATGAGCCTTCGATGGGCCTGTCGCCGATCATGGTCGAGAAGATCTTCGAGGTGATACGCACCGTGGCAGCACGCAAGGTGCCGATGCTGCTGGTCGAGCAGAATGCGCGCCTGGCGCTCGAAGCCGCGCACCGCGCGTACGTGATGGACTCGGGCCTGATCACGCTGAGCGGGGACGCACACTCTTTGCTCACGGACCCGAAGGTGCGCGAAGCCTATCTCGGCGAAGCCGCCTGACACGTGTGGTCGCGCCGTCTTCGACGGGAACGAGCAGGTTCGCGCCGCTCGCCAGGCGAATTGCCGGTGCACGCACCGAAGCCCGCGTGAGACTCCATGCGCTGCACCTCCATACGGCAAGGAGCACGAGAGACCGATGGCTGAGACCGAAGTCCTGCATCCGTTACGACCCCTGCTCAAGAACTGGGTCTGGGAGCATGGTCGCGTCGGCACGCGTTATCTCGACTGCAGAGACGGCGAGATCAAATTCGACGACGGCAAGAAGGCGCGCTTCGCAGCAGAGAGCATCTTCTACGTGCCGCTCGGGACAGATGCCGATGGCGCGGCCGCCGGGGCGGGGCCGGCGATCCACGAGGGTGCACTGGCCAAGTTCTTGCGCGCGGCCCAGCTGGGCAAGCCCGAAGAAGCCGGACCGGTGTCGGACGTTCAGCGCGCGGTGCAGGACTGCGTGGAACTTGGCCTCGTGTGCGCCTATCAGCAATCTGCACAACAGGCACTTGCGACCTATGCGCTCGAACCGATGTTCGAAGACGAAATCCGCGCTGCCGTCACCCGTGACATCCGCAACCGGTACGTCGGCTTGCGCGCGCAGCTGGCGCTCTACGACTTCACCGTATTTCACGGCCTGCCAGCGCCGCTGCTGATCAGCGAAGCGCCCTTCATCGACTGGCGCGTACAGGCGAAGCCGGTGCAGCCATTCGTATCGCTGCCACTCGGCCCGTACTGCATCCTGGTGGGCACACCGTCCGGCAAGAAGAGCCGGGCGGGTCCAGTGCTCTGGAAGACCGTCGGCGCCATGGGGCCGTTCAAGGATCACAACCGATATGTCGTGGAAGCTGCACGCCTGTGGATCGTGGCGACATCGGACGACCAACTCGTCGCCATACAGGAACGCTTCTCCCCGGATGCTGACGGCAGCATGTCCCAAGCCGCGCCCTGAGCACCAAAGAAAACGGCCCGGCAACAGCCGGGCCGTTCTGATTCAGTCCGGATGAATCAGGGCTTGAACAATTGTGCGCACTTGCCGCTGGCGGCGGGCGCATCGACGATCTTGCCGCCGCGGTCGATGCACTGATCGGGTGGCAGAGGCGTGCGTTGCTCGACGTGACGCACCAGCAGATCGAAGGCGTGCTGCGCATGCGGCATGATCAGTTCGAGCTGCGGGAACGTGTCCTGGTAGGTCTCGATGTGGTTGCCGTTCTGCACCTCATACAGGCGATACTGCGGCTCCCTGTTCCACCGCCCCCAGGCATTGCCATGGCCCTTGCCAGGGTGGTCATCCTGCTGGGCCTCGACACGCCGCGCATAAGCGCGCGCATGATGATTGATCGGCAGCAGCGCATCCATCGTTCCCGCCACCGTGATCAGCGGACGCTGGATCTTGCCGGTCGTCGCAAATGCAGCCATGTTCGCTCCGACATCGGATTCCGACAGGCGCGCGTAGTAGTTGTAGGTGGCGGTGCCGTTGTTGGCGTAGGTGTCGAACTTCGGGTCGAGCCGCTTCTGCCACTGGCACTGCGTGACTTCCCAGAATGAGTTCGAGTGGTTCTGCCAGAAGGAAATGGTCGGGCTGTTGACGATGTCCGGCGGATAGCCTGCCGAGACGATGTTCTTGGCGGCCGTGCTCGTCGACAGGAATCCTGATGCGAAGTAGTCGGGCCAGTTCAGGACCGCCTTCGGCAGGTCATTCAGCAGGTTCGGATCACGCTCGTCGACGTACGTGCCTTCCCAGTCGACCCCGCCGTCGAACAGGTCGGGTGCGGTCTCAACCGCGCGCCGGACCTGGTAGCCACCGTTGGACGTGCCGACAGCGTAGGTGTAACGCGGCCAGTGACCGTAGTGTGCCTTGACGCCGACCCGCGCGACCTTCGCTGCTGCGATCATGAATTCACGCCAACGCGTGAAGGGCTGCCCAGCCTCGTTGTCGTAGAAACGTACCCACAGTGGTGATGACGGATTCAGCCGGCACGCAAGGGGATCCGTCGGGACCGAGAACTGCAGATTCAGCACACCCTTGTTCTGCGACGCGTAGGCGTAGCCCTTCTGAATGACGTAGTCGCTCCAGGCAAAGTCGCCATTGAACTCGCTGCGCGTGCCCGACGCACCGGCGACGACGAGCTTGCCGTTCCAGTCGTTCGGCAGGCGCAGCAGGAATCGGCCCTGGTTAGTCGGATCATTTGCGAAGCGCGCATTGATCTGCAGCCCGGGAACGACCCTGGTGATTGGCGGCCGCTTTGCCTCGCTCGGGGCAATCGTGGCGCGGTCGGTCTGCGGCGTAAACGCGAATGCCGGAAGAGTAGGGATCGAGTTATTCGCGGGCGTCGTTGCAGGATTGGTCGTCGTCAGATCGGGGCTCTCGACGCAGACGGCATCGACCAACAGTCCATTCAGCTGTGCCAGCACCTGACTGCAGCGGGTTTGCGCGGCCGCCAGACTGGGCAAAAGCATCAGCGCCAGCGCGGCCGCAAAAGTTCGTAACATGCGAATTCCTCCGTGCGATCAATTTGAGTTATTGGGATCCCGCGTTCCGGCAGCGCCGCCAACACTTCGACGACGATTTCAGCGGGATCGCGAGATTAAGCGGACGCATGGGAACTTCGCAACCACTGTTTCGTGAAACTGCACCGTCGGAGTGAAGATTGACGATCACATATATCAATGACACGAAATCACGGACCAGGACTTACCGATTCAATGCGCGCGGGCTGACGAATTGTCCCGACGGGTGACAGGGGTTTCGGCGCTCCGACCAGACGGTGGCCGTTGGTCACCGTCTGGTCGGGCTCCGGTCATCATCATGACTCCTACGCCGCGCGCACTGCCATGGCGGCATGCGCGTCGGCGTTCGCGGCCATCACGCGAGGCTCAACGGCCTCGTTCGTGTCCACGAAGAATGCCTCGGGATGGCGATCAAGGAACTCCGCGGCGACGTTGAAGACCACCACCGCGAACATCGCGAACATCACGAAGGCATAGAAGAAGTCGTTCTTCGCCTCATGCTTGCGTTTCATGACACTCTCCTTGCGGATGGCTGCAGCCAACAAAAAGCCCGGAGGCGTTCGACGCGATCCGGGCTTGGATGCAGCCAGGTCCAGCTATCTGCCTGGACCTCCGCCCGGATCATGGGCCTGCATGGAACGGCTTGGCCGCGCGCCGGCCAGCGACGCGGTCTCGACAGGCACAGCAGCCTGCCGACACAAATCCACGAAAGCGAACTGGGGTCGCTCCCTGGACTCGAGTGTGCCGATCGCGTCGCTCATCTCTGAACCTTCACCAATGCCGGCGGGATTGCCGGTTCCGAAATCCTAGGCCGGTGCGGCCAGCGTATCAATCACATTTGTGCGTGAATATTCGACGATGCGCCGCCTTGAACACGCGGGAAGCGCTGGACGTGGCTACTTCTTCTTCAGCCCATCGAGCATTTTCCGGAACGACTTCTCCGCGCTCGAAACCGTTTTCTCGGGACCGGTCAGCTTGAAGAACACGTTGCCGCCGGGCCCTTCGACAATGGCGCCGAGCAGCCGGAAGCCAGGCTTCGACGTGGATGGGCCCATCATCGAGCCGCCCAGATAGGTGCCCCTGACGTCGACCGCTGTGGCTGGAAGCCCGGCGATCGTCTCCTTCTTCACCTTCGCGTCCTTCGCCGCGGAGCTGCCATCCGCCCTCTGGAACTGGTCGATCCAACGCTTCACGTTCGCGTCGACCCCGCCGCCGCTGCTCTCGCCGAAGTAAAAGACAGCCAGTTCGGCGGATTCCGAGTCGCCCTTGGCCGGGGCAATGATGTAGGTCGCCGCGCGCATTGGACGCTCGCCCTGCGCCTTCCACTCGGCTGGGGCGCTCCACGACAGACCGCCCACTTGCTCGGCTCGGGCCGGACCTGCGACCACGAGGCTCAACATCAGTACTGTAAGAATTGTCTTCATGGGAGGAGCGTAACCGAAGCCATTGCCGCGCGCGAAGGCTCTGCAGGGTGCCAACACTCTCTATCGGGTTGGGAAACACCCTTATGCTGCCGTATGCCGACTTGAAGACTGGATCAACGTGAGCAAACTCTCCGCAAAGATCAAGGAAGAATTCCTTGCTCTGTTGCCACCCACGGTTTACTTCTTCATCGCGTTGCATATCGTCGCCCTCGTCCGCGCGCTGATGGTGCAAGGCACCGGGCTTCCGGTCAGTTCCTCGGCGCAGATCGTGATGGGCTCGTTGATACTGGGAAAGGCCGCCCTGCTGGCCGATCTCTTGCCGGCGATCAACCGCTTTCCTGGCAGGCCGCTCGCGTACAACGTCGCCTGGAAGACGTCCATCTATTTTGTCATCGCGACTTTCATTCACTACCTTGAGCGTCTCGTCGACTTCTGGAAGCAGGCCGGCGGATTCGAGGCGGCCAACGAGAGGCTGCTTGCCACAATGGTCTGGCCACACTTCCTTGGCATCCAGATCGTCCTGCTGGTCCTGATATTCAACTACTGCATGCTGCGAGAACTTGACCGGGCACTGGGGTCCGACAGGATGATCACGCTGTTCTTCGGGCGCTCAGGCCGAACGGGGGCGTGACCCGATCTGTCCCAGCAGACGTCGGTATCACGGACGATTACGTGGACAGTTGTCGGCAGCGCATCGACTCCGCGCGGCCAGGTGCGAACACCCCGGCGTCCGCCCCGATCCACCAACGGCGGCCGCGCACCCGAAACATCCTCGCCTTCAGACGGCGCCCGCACTGCGCACTTTCACGCTGACTTCCATGCCGAGGAAGTCACTCGGATCGCCGAACCAGCGTCCCGACACGGGCGCTGCCAGGTCAGCATCGCGTGCATAAGCGACGCGGATAAGGCTGGAACCACCGAACAAGGCATTGGTGGGGTCAAACGGAACCCATCCGGCGCCGGGCAGGTAGATGTGCAGCCACGCGTGAGTGGCACCTGCACCGGTGACACCGGCATCGCCAGCGTCGTCGACCGACGGATCGTAGAGATACCCCGAGACGAAGCGCGCCGCCATGCCGAGTCGCCGCGCCACCTCCATCATCAGGAGCGCGAAGTCGCGGCAGGAGCCCGCACCGCGACGCAGCGTTTCGTCCGGCGTCTGCGTGCCCGGCACTTCGCGCGACTCGTAGCGGAAGCCCGACCGGATCGCGGTCGCAATCGAGGTGAGCAGTTCGCGCGTATCCGGTCGCACGGCGGGCGCGAGGAACGGGCGGCACCACTCGAAGAGCCGCCCATCTGGGTCGGGATAGTGGCGTTCGAGCATCGCGCCGAGATCGCGTCGCTCGTCCGTCGTGTAATCGAACGGCCAGCATCGAGCGCGCGGGGCGAGCGGAAGTTCGTTGATGCCACGGACGCCACCGTGCGAGATGCTGAATCGGCAGTGGATACGCAGTTCGTCGGACAAGTCCGTCGGCGTGATCAGCGTCACCCAGTTGGACTGCGTGTCCTGCACCCAGTCGACCCGCGACGGCACGTTGAGGTCGACGCCAGCGTTCAGCACGTGGATGTCGTGTCCCGAGCGTGGACGGAACATCACGCGGTGCTGATCAAAGCGGACAGGACGCGCGTAGTGGTAGGTCGTCGTGTGCTCGACCTCCAACACGCGTGTGCGACTCATTCGCCGCCTCCGGTGATCTTCGCGGTCCAGCGCGCCAGTGCCTGCCCTTTGTCGCCGCCGGCCTGCATCGCTTCCAGCACACGTGCGCGATCCGCCTCCGGCCGGTTCTGGCTCAGCTTGAACTTGGCCTCGATGCGTTCGACTGCAATGGTGAAGGCGACGATGCCGCCCTTCATGCCTTCGCGGAACGCGCTGTCGAGTTCATCCCACTGGCTCCGGTACGCCGGGTCGTGGCGATCGATCAGCGCCTTCAGCACCTGCTCCTTGCGTTCGCTGTCGTGCCAGAGTTCGACGACGCCGTGCGCATGCACGATCGCATAGTTCCAGGTCGGCACCGCCTTGCGCGTCGAGTAGAGCGCCGGCGAGACGTAGGCATCGCCGCCATGAAAGATCGCCAGGATGCGCTGGCGTTCGTTCCACAGCTCCCAGTGCGGGTTCGCTCGGGCGACATGTCCGAGCAGGTGCCAGGTGTCGCCCTCATCGAGCAGCAGCAGCGGCACGTGAGAAACGACCGGCTCGTCGCTGCCCTGCGTGATCAGCGTCGCAAATGGATGCGCCCGCACAAGCGCCGCGGCCAGCGTGCGATCCTGAACGGCGAAATGCGTCGGCGTGTAGAGCATCAGGTCAGTGAGGCGGCTTCGGGCAGGCCCAGCATCAGGTTGAGGTTCTGCACTGCGGCGCCGCTCGCTCCCTTCCCCAGGTTGTCGAGGCGCGCAACCAGCAGTGCCTGGCGCGCCGCGTCGTTCGCAAAGACGAAGACCTCGAGCCGGTTGGTCGCGTTGAGCCCCTCAGGTTCGAGGAAAGCTCCGTCGCGCAGCGCCGCCGTGTCGTTCAACGGCCGCACGCCGATGAAGGCCTCGCCGGCGTAATGCTCCGCGTAGACGGCATGCAGTTCGGCGCCGGTCACGGCGCGCGGCAGGGCGGCTGTCTGCAGCGGCACGTGCACCAGCATGCCTTGCCGGAAGTAGCCCACCGATGGGGAGAACAGCGGCGTGTGCGCCAGCAGGCCATGCTGCTGCATCTCGCCAACGTGCTTGTGCTTCAGCGTCAGGCCGTAGTCGCCATAGGCCTGCGGCCGTGCGCCCGGCGTCGGTTGCTCGAAGGACTCGATCATCTTGCGTCCGCCACCGGAATAGCCCGACACCGCGTGCACGGTGACTGGAAAGTCCTCCGGCAGCAGACCACGCTCGCGCAGCGGGCGCACCAGCGCCAGGAAACCCGTCGGGTAGCAGCCGGGATTGGAGACCCGCCGTGCCGAGGAGATCGCCGCGCGCTGGGTGCGTGTCAGTTCCGGAAAGCCGTAGACCCAGCCCGGCGCCGTGCGGTGTGCCGTGCTGGCGTCGATGACTCGCGTGCGATCGTTCTCGATCAGCGCGACGGTCTCGCGCGCTGCCTCGTCCGGCAGGCAGAGAATGACGCAGTCGGCGCGATTGACGATCTCCCGCTTGGCGGCGTTGTCCTTGCGCGACTCCGGTGGCAGGCTCAAGAGCTGCAGGTCGCGGCGCTCCTGCAAACGCGCGCGGATCTGCAGGCCGGTGGTGCCGTGTTCGCCATCGATGAAGACGGTCGGTGTGTTCATGGCAGGTCTCTGGGTTGGGCGGACCCGTCAGCCGGATTCGCGTAAACGTGCGGATTGTGCCTCTCCATCGAGCGCTGCGGGTCGGCCGGCTCGGTGAACCCGAAGCGCCGGTACAGCGCATGCGCATCCCGCGTGCGCAGTGCCCAGCGCCGCAGACCCTGCAACTCGGGATGCGCGACGATCGCCTTGATCAGCTGCGTCGCCAGGCCCCGCCCGCGCGCCGGCTGCGCGACGAACACGTCACACAGCCAGGCGAAGGTCGCGCGATCGGTCACGACCCGCGCAAAGGCCACCTGTTCGTCACCGATAAACGCCGATGCGACGAACGAGTGATCGACGGCGCGATCGAAGACTTCGCGGCGGATGCCGAGCGACCAGTAGGCCTCACGGCTGAGCCAGGCATAGACGCGTTCGCGGTCGAGCCGCGCGGGATCGAAGGTGATCGTCAGCGCGTTCATGGCTGCGCTTCCAGCAGGCCGTCCAGGAGTTCCGCCATCCGTCCGATCTCGTCGATGCCGACATTCAGCGCCGGCATCAGGCGCAGCAGGTTCGGCCGTGGACTGTTCAGCAGGAGTCCCTCGGGCCTGAGTTCGCGCGCCTGCTCGACCAGCTCGGCGCCGATTGGCCGCCCGAGGTCGAGCGCCTGCAGCAATCCCCGACCGCGCCGGCCTGCGAGGTGGTGGCGTGCGATCAGCGTGTCGAGTTGCGCCTCGAGGTGCTGCGCGCGCTGGCGCACGCCGGACAGGAAGTTGGGTTCAGCAACGGTCGCAAGCACCGCATTGCCGACTGCCGCCATCAGCGGGTTGCCGCAATATGTGCCGCCCTGGTCGCCGTGGGCGAACGCGGCCGCCACGGTGTCGCGCGCCAGCAGCGCGGCCAGAGGGACACCGCCGCCCAGTCCCTTGCCGAGGGTCACGATGTCGGGCACCACGCCGGCCTGCTCGAACGCGAACAGCGCACCGGTGCGGCCGACGCCCGTCTGCACCTCATCAAGTATCAGTAGCAATCCTCGTGCGTCACACAGCGCCCGCAACGCGCGCAGGAAGTCGTCGTCGGCCGGTACCACGCCGGCTTCGCCCTGGATCGGCTCCAGCATTACGGCCACCGTGCGCTCGGAAATCAACGCCTCGACCGAAGACAGCTCATTCAACGTGGCCTTCGGAAAGCCCGGCACCTTGGGCTCGAACAACCGGTCCCAGCCCGGCTTCCCGCTGGCCGCCATCGTGGCCAGAGTGCGCCCGTGAAAGCCTTCGCTGAACGTGATGATCTCGAACGCACCGTCACGATGGAGCTGGCCCCATTTGCGCGCCAGCTTGATCGCGCCCTCGTTGGCTTCGGCGCCGCTGGAGCACAGGAACACGCGTCCAAGCCCGGAGAGTTCCGCGAGCCGGGTCGACAATTCGAGCGCAGGCGCATTGAAGAACGCCGGGCTGGGGCTGACGAGCCGCCGCGCCTGGTGTGCGAGCGCTTCCTGTATCAGCGCCGGACAGTGCCCCAGCGAGTTGACCGCCCAGCCCTGCACGAAGTCGAGGTAGCGCTTGCCTCGATGATCGATGAGCCAGGAGCCTCGGCCCTCGACGAACACCAGCGGCGGACGGGCCGCGACGTCCATCAGGGCATCGGTCTCGAAGGTGTCGATCTTCATTCGTTCGCTCCTCGTCAGAAAACAAAAAGGCCGCGGAGTTCGCGGCCTTTTCGGGATCCACCGGTGGTCCGGTCGTCAACTCTGCGCGCGCGCTCCCCTGCGGAATTCCGCATCACGTCGCTCGCGTCGGGCAAGGTTGAAAGTCTTCATGGCGAAAAGTGTACCCGAGCTTTCGCTACAGTCAAACACCGAGTGTGTTTCAGGCCTGCACCAGGTCGGCCTGCGACGTAAATGAATCGGCGAAGAACTGATCCTCCGGCAGGCCACAGAGCGCGGCGAAGTCGCTGCGGGCGGCATTGACCATCAACGGTACGCCGCACGCATACACCTGATGGCGGGAAAGATCGGGGAAATCCTCCATCACCGCGCGATGAACGAAGCCGGTGCGGCCGGTCCACGCATCGTCCGGCCGCGCCTCTGACAGCACCGGCACATAGCGGAAGTTCGGCTGCTCGGTCGCCCAGCGTGCCGGCAAGGCATCCAGATACAAGTCGCTTCGCGTGCGTGCGCCCCAGTACAGAACGACGGGGCGGAAGACCTTGCCGGAATCCTCGCGGTTGATGCCCTCCGCGAAGATGTGTTCGGCTATCGCCTTGATCGGCGCGAATCCGGTGCCACTGGCGAGCAGGATGATCGGCCGCGGATTGTCCTCGCGCAGGAAGAAGGTGCCCATCGGCCCTTCGACGCGCAGGATGTCGCGCTCCTTCATCGGCTGCGGCCCGGTGCCGAAGAGGTTGTCCGTGAACACGCCGCCGGGCATGTGGCGGACGTGGAACTGCAGTTGCTCGTCGGTATGCGGCGGTGTGGCGATCGAATACTGGCGGCGCGTGCCATCGCGCAGAATGAAGTCGAGGTACTGGCCCGCGAGGTACTGCAGCCGCTCGGCCGCCGGCAACTGCAGCGCCACGATCGCGACATCGGGTGTCACGCGCTCGATGCGCGCGATACGCGCCGGCATTTTCTTGATCGGGATGTCGCCAAAACCCGTCAGCTCGCGCGCCTCGATGACGACGTCCGTGTGCGGACGCGAGCAGCAGAACAGCGCCAGCCCCTTGGCCTCGTCCGCTGCAGACAGCGCGGAAGTCGAGTGCGCCCCGTGCACGAGTTGGCCTTCAAGCAGCTTGCCGCGGCAGGTGCCGCACGCGCCGTTCTTGCAGCCGTAGGCGATACCGACGCCCTGCCGCAGCGCTGCGGCCAGCACGGTTTCGTCGTTTTCGACAGTGAACGAGCGTCCGCTCGGGCGGACCGTGACCTTGAAGCTCATAGAATCGCGCGATGGAATTCAATCGGCCCGTGCCGCCGCCGCACGCGAGCGTCGGAAGACGGAAACTGGGTCGACCGCGTCTGCTGATCATTGGCTGCGGCGATGTCGGGCTGCGAATTGTCTCACGCCTCGCAGCGCGTTTTAGGCTCATCGCGCTGACATCGACACCCGCACGGGCGGCAACGCTGCGCACTGCCGGAGTCGTTCCGCTTGTCGGCGATCTCGATCGGCGGCACTCGCTTGGTCGACTGCACGGCCTGGCACCGCGGCTCATGCACCTCGCGCCGCCGACCAACGACGGCGGCCACGACACCCGCACCCGGCACCTCGTGGCCGTGCAGGCCGGAGTCGCACAGCGGGCTGTCTACGTCAGCACGACCGGCGTCTACGGCGACCACAGTGGACGACAAATCGACGAGACGGCACGCCTGAGACCCGCCAACGACCGCGCCGTCCGGCGTATCGATGCCGAACGCGTCATGCGCGGGCGGCTGCACGCCGCGGTGCTGCGCGTACCCGGCATCTACGCCCACGATCGCCTGCCGCTCGACCGCCTGCGGCAGAACCTGCCCGCGCTGGTGGAGGACGATGATGTCTACAGCAATCACATCCACGCCGACGACCTCGCCCGCATCGCGATCGCGGCCCTGTTCCGCGGCCGTGCCGCGCGCGTCTACAACGCAGTCGACGACAGCGCTCTCAGGATGGGCGAGTACTTCGATACCGTCGCAGACGCCACCGGCCTGCCGCGCCCGCCCCGCCTGCCGCGCGCGGCGCTGAAGGCGGCGGTGTCGCCGATGATGTATTCGTTCATGACGGAGTCGCGCCGGCTGTCAAATCGACGCCTGCGAAACGAGCTGCGAGTGAGGCTGCTGTACCCGACCGTGGCACGAGCGCTCGCGACACTGCACGCACAAAAGGCAAACGGCCCCGGAGGGCCGTCGGCATGACGCGCATGTATGAAGATCTTTGCGTCGTTGGTGCTGCTGAGACGACTCGAACGTCCGACCTACTGATTACGAATCAGTTGCTCTACCAACTGAGCTACAGCAGCCTTGAAGTGAGCGCGCGATTATACGGGGCTCGACCACAGGCAGCAATCTTGAACCCGGAAGGCCCGGCGTGAACAACGCACTGCTGATGCTGCCCGATTTCGGGCTGATCCTGATGGGCGCGATCCTTGCGCGGCGCCTGGGATTCACGCGCAGCTTCTGGGACGGTGCCGAGAGGCTCGTCTACTACGCCCTCTTCCCGCCGCTGCTGTTCACGTCGATCGTCAACGCCAAGTTCACGTTCGCCAGCGAGGGTCGCATGCTGGCGGCCGCGGTCGGCGCCTTCCTGGCGGCGGTCGCACTGGGCTTTGCGGCGCGCTGGCTGTTCAGGCCGGCACCCGCGTTCTTTGCCAGCTGCGTGCAGACGGCGTTCCGCTACAACTCGTACGTCGGCCTGGCGCTCGCGCAGTCACTGGCCGGTCCGCGCGGCGTTGCGCTGATGGCGCTGATCATCGCGATCTGCGTGCCGCTCGCCAATGCCTTCGCCGTCTTTGCACTGGCACGGCACCGGCAGACCGGCGTACTGCGCGAAATGGCGGTGAATCCGCTGATCCTGGCGACCGTGTCGGGACTGATCGCCAATTTGCTCGGGTTCGAGTTGCCGGTGCTGCTCGGCACCTTCCTGTCGCGCCTGGGCACCGCGAGCCTGGCGCTCGGGCTGCTGTGCATCGGCGCCGGCCTGACCTTCGCATCCGTGCACGAGGAACGCCCGACGATGAGCTACCTGGTCGCGGTCAAGCTGCTGGTGATGCCGGCCCTCGGCCTGTGGTTCATACACATGCTCGGGCTCGCGGGCGTGCCGGCGCTCGTTGTGGTGCTGTTCACGGCCTTGCCGACCGCCTCGAGCGCCTACATCCTCGCCGCACGCATGGGCGGGCATGCAACGCCGGTCGCCTATGCAATCACGGTGCAGACGCTGCTGGCGATGCTGACGCTGCCGATCTGGATCAGCATGGCGCCGCCTTGACCATCACGGCGCCATGCCGCGCCAGTGCCCACTCGACATGCTCGCGCACCAGAGCACTGGCATCGCTCCGGCGTGAGCTCAGTGCCCCGATGATCGGCTCCGATGTCGGTGCATTGCCGAGCGCGACCGCCACGTTGCGCAGCCAGCGCTCGTGACCGATGCGGCGGATCGCCGAACCGGTGGTATGCGCATCGAAGTCGCTGGCGCTCCAGGCAAACAGTTCAACCAGCGTTGCATCGTCAAGCCCATGGCGGGCATCGAAGTCGGCCAGTGCCGAGCGCTGCGCAAACTTGTTCCACGGGCAGACCAGCTGGCAATCGTCGCAGCCGTAGATGCGATTGCCGATCAGCGGCCGCAGCTCCTCGGGAATGGATCCCGCATGCTCGATCGTCAGGTACGAGATGCAGCGGCGCGCATCGAGCTGGTACGGCCCAGTGATTGCGCGCGTCGGGCAGATGTCGATGCAGCGCGCGCAGGTGCCGCAACGATCAGTGATCGGCGCATCCGCGGGCAAGGGCAGGTCAGTCAGGATCTCGCCGAGGAAGAACATCGAGCCGGCGTCCTGCGACAGCAGCAGCGTGTGCTTGCCGCGCCAGCCGATCCCTGCCTTGCGCGCCAGTTCCACCTCGAGCACCGGAGCGGAGTCCGTCGCCACGCGGTAGCCAAACGTGCCCACAGCCTGCTCGATGCGTTGGGCCAGCGATTGAAGCCGACCGCGCAGCACCTTGTGATAGTCGCGGCCGCGCGCGTAGAGCGACACCACGGCCGCGCCCGCTTCATCGAGACGGCGCAGTTCGCGCGCGGCCCATTCCGGTGACGCCCCAAGCGGTAGGTAGTCCATGCGAACGCTGATGACTCTGCAGGCGCCGGGCAGGAGCCGTGCCGGATCGGCGCGTAGCTCTGCGTGCCGCGACATGTAGTCCATGTCGCCGTGGTAACCCGCGGCGAGCCAAGTGCGCAGGCGCTCCGACGCTTCGGCGACATCGAGGTCCGCGATGCCGACCTGCGCAAAGCCGAGTTCCGTGCTCCAGGCGCGGATCTGATCGACAAGCGCAACGGCGTCGACAGAGGCGACGGTATGCTCGGCCGGATCCGGTTTCATGCGAGACATTCTAGGTGCCGCATTCTGCGATCCTCGCGCCTGACACACGCACATTGGCAACGCCCGCCGACACGGATCGACTAGGGCGCGCGCTCTCGGCTGCGTGCCGTGAGCATGAGCATTCAATCCGGCAGGCAGGTTTGCAGGTCAACCTCAGTGGCGACCTCGGCAGCGGCAAGACCGCACTGGTACGCGGCTGGCTACGTGCGTCAGGCGTCGAAGGTCCGGTGCGCAGCCCGACCTTCACCGTGTTGGAGCCGTATGACCTGGAGTTCCGCCGATCAAGCACCGGGTGCCAGACGGGGCTTGAAGTTCAGAGCGTTTCGAGCTTAGACTTCTATCACTTTGATTTTTATCGATTTGCCGATCCGTCCGAATTTTCGACGGCGGGCTTTCGTGATCACTTCGGTCCGGGCCGGATCTGCGCGATCGAGTGGCCCGAGAAGGCCGGCGAACGCCTGCCCGCCGCCGACCTTGCGATCACATTGGAAGTAGAAGGTGACGGTCGTCGCGCAACGATGACCGCGGCCAGCACACTGGGGCATGCATGCCTGGACAGCGCGTTAAAGGAGTTCGACACGACCGCCGCCGCCTGATCGGGGCCGCCGGCGGCACGCTCGTGCTCGCGCTGACACCGATACATATCGCGCGCGGTGCCACACTGCTCGGCGTCCGCGTCTGGCCCGCCCGCGACTACACGCGCGTCGCCATAGAGCACGACGCGCCGCTGAAATTCACGCACTTCGTCATCCGCGACACACCGCCGCTGCGCATGGTCGTGGATATCGAAGGCATGGACCTGACGCCTGCATTCAAGGAACTGGTCGCCAAGGTCGAGCCGAACGATCCGTACATCGGCGTGATCCGGGTCGGCCAGTTCCGGCCGAAGGTCGTGCGCCTGGTCGTCGAACTCAAGGAAGACATCAAACCGCAGATCTTTTCGCTCGAGCCAGTCGGCCCGTACCAGCACCGGCTGGTGCTGGACTTCTATCCGGTGAATCCGCCCGATCCACTGATGGCGCTACTGCGCGAGCAGGCGACGCCACGCGACTCCGACTTCGGCACGGCGCCACGCGTTGCGGACGAATCTCAGGTGATCGCACGGACGTCGCGGCCGACGCGGCGCGGCGCGGATGCCGACGTGCAGCGCATCCTGACGGTGGCGATCGATCCGGGTCATGGCGGCGAAGACCCGGGCGCGGTCGGCAAGGGTGGCACCTACGAAAAGGCAGTGACGCTCGCGATCGCGCGGCGCCTGCGTGAGCAGATCGTCGCCGACAGCGGCATGCGCGTGGCGCTGACACGCGATGGCGACTACTTCGTGCCGCTGGGCACGCGCGTCGCCAAGGCGCGCGCGGTGCAGGCGGATCTCTTCGTCTCGATACACGCCGACGCCTGGATCAGGCCGGATGCGCGCGGCTCATCGGTGTTCGCCCTGTCGGAGCATGGCGCGTCGAGCAGCACCGCCGCGTGGATGGCGCGGCGCGAGAATGAGGCCGACCTGGTGGGCGGCATCAACCTCGCCTCGCACGACAGGCAGCTCGCGCGCGTTCTGCTCGACCTCTCCACCACTGCGCAGATCAACGACAGCCTCAAGCTCGGCAACTCCGTGCTGCGCGAACTCGAGCGCGTCAACCGGCTGCACAAGCCGCGCGTCGAGCAGGCCGGCTTCGCGGTGCTGAAGGCACCCGACATTCCGTCGATCCTGGTCGAGACGGCTTTCATTTCCAATCCCGACGAGGAAGCGCGCCTGCGCGATGATGGTTACCAGGAGCAGATGGCGCGCGCGATCCTTATCGGAATCAAGCGTTACTTCGCGAAGAATCCGCCGCTGGCACGCAACCCGCTGACCTGAGCCCGTAACGCGTCAGGCAGCGCGGCGATCACGCACCATTTTCACCAGCGCCGCCAACAGCATCGGTCCCGCGGCCGCGGCGATACCGACGATCAGAATGGTGCCGAGGTTGTCCCTGATGATCGGGATGTTGCCGAAGAGATAGCCCCCATAGACCAGCGAGACCACCCAGATCACGGCGCCGAGAACGCTGTAAAGCTGGAACTTGCGCATGTCCATGCCCGATGCGCCGGCCACCAGCGGCGCGAACGACCGCACCACCGGAACGAAGCGCGCGATCATGACGGTCTTGCCGCCGTGCCGCTCGTAGAAGTCATGCGTCTTCCGGAGCGCCGTCTGGTCGATCCAGCGGATCGTGCCGTCGTAGACCTTCTTGCCCAGCCAGGCTCCAATGTAGTAGTTCAGCGTGTTGCCGAGCACGGCCCCGACCGTGACGACCAACATCAGCAGATAGACGTTAAGTCCCTTGGTCTGGACCTGCGGCAACGCTGACACCGCGCCCGCGACGAAGAGCAGCGAGTCGCCCGGCAGGAATGCCATGAACACAAGGCCGGTCTCCGAGAAGTAGATCGCGAAGAGCATCACGTAGACCAGCAACACGTTGCGCTCGACGATCGTCACGAGGAAGCGATCCATCGCGTTGAACAGGTCGAGCCAGTTGATACCTTCCATCGCGATTTCGGACCGGCAGCCAGGGAGTCTTAGAGGCGCGCGGATCATACGCGACGGGGTATGGCGTCGATCCGAGGCATCCCGCGCGCGCTTCCTATAATCGGCACCATGAATTCGCACTCCGCCGCCGCGCCGATCCGCCTGCTGGACGACGACCTGATCAGCCAGATCGCCGCCGGCGAAGTGGTCGAGCGGCCCGCATCGGTCGTCAAGGAACTGATCGAGAACAGCCTCGACGCCGGCGCGACGCGCATCGACGTACGTCTCGAAGCGGGCGGCATCAAGCGCGTGGTCGTCAGCGACGACGGCCGTGGCATCCCGCGTGAAGAACTCGCGCTCGCCCTGGCGCGCCATGCCACCAGCAAGATCGCGAATCTCGACGACCTGGAAGCCGTTGAGTCCCTGGGCTTCCGCGGCGAGGCGCTGGCATCGATCGCTTCGGTCGCCGATGTCACCATCACTTCTCGCACCGTCAACGAGAGCAGCGGCTGGACCATCGATTCAACGGGCGCGCTGGAGCCCGCCGCCGCCGTCATCGGGTCCCGGATCGAGGTCGCGGATCTCTTTCACAAGACGCCGGCGCGCCGCAAGTTCCTACGCTCGGAGGCGACCGAGCTGGCGCACTGCCTCACGCAGGTGGAACGCCTCGCGGCTGCGCATCCGCAGGTTGCGTTCAACGTCGTGCACCAGGGGCGGACCGTGCTTGCGCTGGCGGCGCAGTCGCCGCGCGAGCGGGCATTCAAATTGCTGCCGGAAGAATTTCCGTCCGCGCAGCGCGAAGTCGACGCCCTCGCCCCCGGCATCCGGCTGCACGGCTGGGCCGGACATCCGACCGCGAGCCGGACCAGGGCCGATGCCCAGTACTTCTTCGTCAACGGCCGCTACGTGCGCGATCGGGTTCTCGCCCACGCCGTGCGTGCGGCCTACGCCGATGTACTGCATGGCGCCAGCCAGCCGATGTACTGCCTGCATCTGACGCTGGATCCGCGGCGGGTAGACGTCAACGTGCACCCGACCAAGATCGAGGTACGGTTCCGGGATTCCTCGGCGGTGCACCAGTTTGTCCTCCACGCGGTGCAAGCGGCGCTGGCCGAGCCGACGACAGCGGCGATACCGCCGACCGTCGAGACCGCGCCCCGGCCATCTTTCACTTGGGCGACGACCGCACAGCAGCGCTCGCTGGGCGTCGAGCAGTCGATCGCCGACTATCTGGCCGTGCTCGCCGAGCGTCCGGCTCTCGCGCCGGCGACAGACGCACCGGCGCCGATGGCCGGCGACATGCCGCTCGGCATCGCGATCGCGCAGCTCGCCGGCATCTATGTGCTGGCCCAGAACGAGTGCGGACTCGTCATCGTCGACATGCACGCCGCGCACGAGCGTATCGTCTACGAGAAGCTGAAGCAGCAGCTCGATGCCCGCACGATTCCGCAGCAGCGGTTGCTGATTCCGCAGGTGTTCAGTGCTTCACCGCTCGACATCGTCACAGCGCAGGAAGAATCCGCGCTGCTGTCGCAGCTCGGCGTCGATCTTGCCGCGGTCTCACCAACTCAGCTCGCATTGCGTGCGGTCCCTGCCCTGCTGGCCCAGGCGGACGGCGCGGCGCTGGCGCGCGACCTGCTGCGGGACGTGCGCGAGTTCGGAGCCTCGCGCGTGCTGACCGAGCACCGGAACGAACTGCTGGCCACGCTGGCCTGCCACGGCGCCGTGCGGGCGAACCGCCGCCTGACATTGGACGAAATGAACGCGCTGCTGCGCGAGATGGAGGCCACGGAACGCGCCGACCAGTGCAACCATGGCCGGCCAACGTGGACGCAACTGACGGTGGCGGATCTCGACCGACTGTTCCAGCGCGGACGCTAGCCGGCGCTGCTCAGTGCTTGCCGACGGCGGCAAACTTCTTCATCAGCGCGGCCACGGCGCGCTCGCTTGCCTCCTGCGCCTCCATTTCGCCAATGCGATCAGCGGCACGGCTGCGCAACAGGTAATGCGCCTTCAACAGCGTGTGCGGTTTTTTTCGAAGGCCAGCGCGTTGTCATGCGTGCAAACGCTGGCATCGTCTTCCAGTGCGCGCTTAAGCTGGGTGCGGTCCAGGATGTCGATGCCACACAGTGACGCCATCTTTGAGATCTCGCGGTCCACTTCGCTGAACTGGTTCTCCCACAGTTACTCACGACTTTCGGGTTCGACGCTCATGTCACTTCTCCCTTGCATGCAGGCAAAGGCTACCCTTACGAGGGCTGCAGGACCTGACGTGGGAAGTGAGTCGGCGGACCCGTACATTTGCCAACCGTGAACAGTCCGCACTCCGACTTGCCGCATCCTTGCGCCATAGGCGAACTCGCGCTTCATGGCTGATGCACTGATGCTGCTGGGCCCGACCGGCAGCGGCAAGAGCGCCCTGGCGCTCGAGTTGGCGCTGCGCCATCCGGTCGAGATCGTCAGCGTCGACTCGGCGCAGGTCTACCGCGGCCTCGATATCGGCACCGCGAAGCCGAGCGCCGCAGAGCGTGCGGCCGTTGCCCACCATCTGCTGGACCTGCGCGATCCGTCCCAGCCCTACTCGGCCGCCGACTTCGTGCGCGATGCCACGGCTGCGATCGCCGATATCCGGTCGCGCGGAAAACTTCCGCTCCTGGTCGGCGGCACGATGCTGTACGCCAAGGCGCTGCGTGAAGGGCTCTCGGAACTCCCCTCGGCCGACGCAGCCTTGAGGGCCGCATTCAGTGCGGAGGCAGGCGAGCTGGGCTGGCCCGCACTGCATGCGCGACTCGCCACGCTGGACCCGGAGACAGCCGCGCGCCTGAAGCCGAACGACTCGCAGCGCATTCAGCGTGCGCTGGAGATCGTCAGCGTGACCGGAACGCCGATGTCGGCCCTGCTTGCGCGCAGCGAACCGCCGACGCTGACGACGGAGATCATCGCGCTGATGCCGCCCGATCGGTCCCTACTTCACCGCCGGATCGAGGAACGCTTCGACGCCATGCTCGAGGCGGGCCTTCTTGCCGAGGTCGAGCGCCTGCGCGCACGCGGTGACCTGACACCGGAGCTGCCGTCGATGCGCAGCGTCGGTTACCGACAGGCGTGGACCTATCTGGACGGTGGCGTCACCCGCGAAGCGTTCCGCGCGGCAGCGATCGCCGCCACCCGCCAGCTGGCCAAGCGCCAGTTCACCTGGCTGCGGTCGCTCGCACCGCAGCTCGTCCTCGATCCGATGCGTGACGATGCCCCGCGCGTGGTCGAAGGCCGACTCGCCGCACTGGCCTCCTCGCGCTAAACGAAATCTGATCCGTCCGCGCACGGCGGCAGCACGGCACCTCGCCGGCGGTACTGGCACCCGCGAACTTCCCTGACGGGAGTGCTATTGCACCGCCCCACGCTGCAACACATCGGTCACGACCAGCTGGATGAAATGCAGCTTGCGGACCACCGGGCGTGAGAGCACGAACGGGTAGATGTCCGGTTGACCGAGGCTGCGCGCCAGTTCGTTGAGCACGGTGATCAGTTCCAGGGAGGAATTCAGCAGGTCCAGAAAGCGCGTGGCGTCCGGATGCTGCGGATCGTAGAGGTCCACCAGGCTGAACGGCTCGAGCTGCAGCTCGACGTCGTCTGCCGCCAGCCCAAATCCCAGCGCCGTATCGAGGCTGTCGTAGATATGCAGGTAATGCGCCCAGGTCTCCGCCCAGTCCTCCCAGGGATGCGTGGACGCGTACGAGCTGATGAAGCGGTTCGGCCAGTCGGCCGGCGGGCCATTCTCGTAGTGTGCGCTTCAGCGCCGCCTCGTAGTCGGCCCGCTCGTCGCCGAAGACGCTGTCGAAACGGTTCGATGCCAGTGCGTTCCGACGATCAGCCGATCCCAGTAGTAGTGGCCGATCTCATGGCGGAAATGTCCGAGCAGCGTGCGGTACGGCTCGCGCATCGCGTGCCGGATCTGCTCGCGCTGCGCGTCGTCCGCCTCCGGACGTTGAGCGTGATCAGGCCGTTCGCATGGCCGGTCAGCACGCGCGGGCCTTCGGCGGGTGAGCGCAGCAGGTCGAACGCAACCCCGTGCGCGGGATCCTCTTCGACCTTCGACCTCACCGGCAAGCCCAGCGACAGCAGTTGTGCCACCAGCCGGCGCTTCGCATTTTCGATCGCGCGCCAGTAGCGCGGGTTGTCGGCGTCGTTTAGGTCGGGGATCGTGCGGTTCAGGCGGCACGACTCGCAGTGCGGCGTCGGCCCCTCGGCGCTCACCAACCAGTTGCAACCGGCGGGAGATTCGAAGTTGGCGCAGCGCCGGTAGTTGCGCGGCGAGTCGGTCTGCCCGGCAAGTTGCCACAGCCCGTCACCCACCGGTAGCAGGGTCCGTACCTCGGCGATGCCCGGTTCATAGCCAAGCGCGGCCCCGCAGGCGAGGCACTTGCTGTTGAGGAAGAAGACCGGCCGCCCGCACTGGCAGCGATACGAGTGCCCATGGCGCGGCAGGTTGCGCGACCGCCACTCTTTGGACAGCCTGAGCGAGATGTTCTCAAAGAGGGAATTCAACGATGCCTCCGTGGAGCGCCGAACAAGTGCACTCGCAAGGGCGCGGATCATACGCGGGCACCTTCCATGTCGCGGACTCCGGCACCTGCCTGGAGGTTGCGTGAATTTCCGACAGTTGCGGCAGCGCTTTGTGCCCTGCCAGCGCGTGAATTTCACTCTGCCAGTCGCTGAAGCGCGGAGTCACACTCACGTCGAGCTGCAACGCTTTCAATGCAGCTGGCGGAGGACATGATGAAACACCCTTCCAGAATTGCCGCAGGACCCAGGAAACGCTACCTGGTGGTCGTTGTGATCACCCTGGCCCCATTGATCTGGAATTTCGCGGACCACACGACGGTCACGAACGTGTCTGCCGACACCGAGCTTCGGGCCGGTGCACCGTCGGCGGCGCCTGACCACGCGTTGCTGATGGCATCCGACGTGGAGCGGGCGTTGCCCGTTCCGCCGCGCGCCATGCCCGAGTCACTGGCGCGCACCACTCTCTAGGAAGTGGAGGCAGCGATTCAGACCCGCACGTGCAACTCGTCGGCCGCGAACGTCAGGTTCAAAGGCTCGATGACGACCTGCTTGGCGCCGGCAAGCACCACACCGGCATTCCAGGCCCCGACTCCACACGCGCGCGCCGCCTCGACACAGCGCTCGGCCTCGCTCGCCGCCACGAACAGGGCAAAGCCTGCGCCCATGTTGAAGTTGCCGTAGGACTCGCGCGGCGGCAGACCAGCCTGCTCTGTGATGAAGGCCAGCACAGGCGGCACGGGCGGCAGGGTATGGATCCGGTAGGTGAACTCGCCCGGGTGCCGCATCAGCTTGCGCCATCCGTGCCCGGTGATGTTGGCGCTGTAGTGCGGAACGATTCCCGCTGTCGCCAGCGCTTCAGTCACCGGTGAGTAGAGCAGCGTTGGCGCGAGCAGTGCCTCGCCGTACGTTGACCCGTCCGCGAGCCGGGTGCGAAAGCCCTCCGGCAGGCGCTCGGCCAGCTTGCGCGCCAGCGAAACCCCGTTGGCGTGGATGCCGCTCGAGGCCAGCAGCACGATCGCATCGCCCGCGCCCAGCCGCTCACCGAGCGTGAGGCGTGACTTCGGGCGGATCAGACCGACGCATGAGGCCGCCAGGTCGATGCGACCGGACTCCACCACTCCCGCCAGTGCCGGGGTCTCGCCGCCGCCCCATGCGACGCCGCTGCGATCGCACGCCGCGCGCCATCCTTCGACCAGGTCACGTGCGCGCTCGGCGTCCGCAAACCACTCGCTGCTGCCGCTCGCCCAGTAGGCATGCACCGATATCGGGGTTGCCCCCACCGTGATGATGTCGTTCAATGCCATCGCCAACGTGTCCTGGGCGATCTGGTCGTAGTAGCTGCGCCCTGTGATCGCGCGCATCGCGTCGGCGACCAGCGCCTTGGTGCCAAGGCACTCGGTGATCGAGGCCAGGTAGAACTCGCCACAGTCGACCACGTAGGCCGACTCGCCACGTGACGCTGCGACTTCGTGCAGGCCGTGCCGCGCCAGGTTGCCGGCGGTCGAGGCCGCCGCTCGCTGCGCCAGGATCTTCAGCGGGTCGATGCTGGCGTAGTCGACGCCCGCCTGCTTGTAATCGAGAGGATTCATGGCTTGGGGCGCATAGCCGGGCCGGTAGACTTGCGCGCCGCGCGTGGACAGCGATGGCCCGGATTGTAAGGTGCGGGCCGGTGCACCGCGCTTCAATACCATGACTCAACGACCGCAACAGCTGGCACTCGATCTGCTGCAGCCGCCGCGGCCCTCGTTCGACAGTTTCGTCGTGGGCCGCAACGCGGAGGCGGTCGCCGCCCTGCGCGCGACAGCAGCCGGGTCGGGCCAACGCTTCGTCTATCTCTGGGGCAGTCTCGGGAGCGGCCGGTCGCATCTGCTGCAGGCCATCGCCGCGCAGGGACCCAGCCGCTCGTGCAGCGCGACCGACGCCCCGATCGAGTTCGACCCGTCAGTTCGGTTCTATCTGATCGACGACGTCGATCGTCTCTCAGAAACCGGCCAGCACCACCTGTTCGTCCTGCTCAACGAGGTCCGGGCGGCGCCGACGGCGGCCATCGTGACGGCCGGGGATCGCCCACCCGCCCAGCTAGCGCTGCGCGACGACGTCAGGACCCGGCTTGGCTGGGGGCTCGTCTATCAGCTGCACGAGCTCTCCGATGCCGAGAAGGAAGATGCGCTGCGGGCTCATGCGGCTGCCCGCGGCATCGCATTGCCGCCCGAGGTTCTGGCTTACGTGCTGACTCACATGCCGCGCGACATGCGCACATTGATGGCCGTGCTGGACGCGCTCGATGCCTACGCCTTGGCCGCCAAGCGCGCAATCACCGTGCCGCTGGTGCGCGAGTGGGCGCAGTCGGCGGCGTAACTTGCGTGCGTAAAATCCCTGCGATGCATCTTGCGCTCTTCGACCTCGACCACACGCTGCTGCCGATCGACAGCGCGGACACCTGGTCCCACCACGTCGTGCGGCGCGGCGGACTCGACTCTGCTGAATACGGATCCCGCATCCGCCAGTTTGCCGAGCAATACCGCGCCGGAACCTTCGACGTCGATGCCTACGTGCGCTTCCAGATGGAGCTGCTCGCCGCGTTCCCGCGTGCCACGCTCGACGACTGGCATCATGAGTTCATGCAGAGCCACGTAGGCCCGGCCGTCCGGGAGCAGGCACGCGCGTTGGTCGAACAGCACCGCGCCCGCGGCGACGAACTCGCGCTCGTGACCGGCACCAACGCCTATGTCGTGACGCCGATCGCGCGCGAATTCGGGATCGATCATGTGCTGGCGGTCGAGCCCGAGGAGCAGGAGGGCCGCTTCACCGGCGGCTACGTCGGCACTCACACCTACCAGGACGGCAAGGTCCGGAAGGTCGAGGAGTGGCTCGCCGCACGTGGCCACACCTTTGAAGACACATCGACCACTTTTTACAGCGACTCGATCAACGATCTGCCGCTGCTCGAGAAAGTCAACTTCCCGGTCGTCACCAACGGCGATCCGCGCCTGCTCGCGGTCGCACGCGAGCGCGGCTGGCCCATGCTGCAACTGTTCGAGACCGCGCATGCCTAGGCTCGAACCCAGCCAAGCACCGGGCGCCGCATGATCAAGCGCGTCATCGAGCGCGTGACGACGCTCTTTACGCGCAAGCCGCGCAAGCCGCGCGAGCCGAAGCGCGTCGGCGCCGACGTACACGGCATCAACCAGGAACTGGTGGCGCGCTCGGCACTACGCGTCTGCGAGACGTTGCAGAAGGCCGGTTTCCGCGCCTACCTCGTCGGCGGCGCCGTGCGCGATCTGCTGCTCGGCGTCGCACCGAAGGACTTCGATATCGCGACCGATGCCACGCCCGAGCAGGTCAAGTCGCACTTCCGGCGCGCGATCATCATCGGCCGGCGCTTCCGCCTGGTACATGTGATGTTCGGGCAGGAGACGATCGAAGTCTCGACCTTCCGCGCGCTGGACAATCCCGACCGTCAGACCGACGCGCACGGCCGCGTGCTGGCCGACAACCTCTTCGGGGAGCAGCACGAAGATGCAACCCGCCGCGACTTCACGGTGAACGCGCTCTACTACGATCCGACGACGCGCGAGGTGATCGACTACCACGACGGCGTGAAGGATCTGCGCCGCAAGCGGCTGCGCATGATCGGCGACCCCGAGACGCGCTATCGCGAGGATCCGGTGCGCATGCTGCGCGCGGTCCGCTTCGCAGCCAAGCTCGGCTTCGAGATCGACGAAGCAACGCGCGAACCGATCCCTCGTCTGGCCGGACTGATCGAGAACGTCCCGACAGCGCGGCTGTTTGACGAGATGCTGAAGCTGCTGACCAGTGGTCACTCGGTCGCCTGCATCACGCGCCTGCGCATGGAGGGCCTGCACCATGGCCTGCTGCCACTGCTCGACGTGATCCTCGAGCAGCCTGCCGGAGAGCGCTTTGTGCTGCAGGCGCTGGCGCGCACCGACGAGCGTGTGCTGGCCGGCAAGTCGATCTCGCCCGGTTTCCTGTTCGCCACGCTGCTCTGGCACGACGTGCTCGTGAAGTGGAATGCGCGTACGGCCAAGGATGAGCATCGCATCCCCGCGCTCAACGCGGCGATCGACGACACGCTGGATGCCCAGACCGAGAAGCTGTCGGTCCAGCGCCGGTTCGTCTCCGACATGCGGGAAATCTGGGGGCTGCAGCCACGTTTCGAGCGACGCGCCGGTCGTTCGGCGTACCGCCTTCTGGAGCACCTGCGCTTTCGCGCCGGTTATGATTTCCTGCTTCTGCGCGCCGCCGCTGACGAGATCCCGGCCGAGCTGGCCGACTGGTGGACCCGGTTCTCGCTGGCGAAGGACGAAGAACGCGAGCGACTGGTTGAAGAGGCAGAGCGCAGTGCGGCCCCGGAAGCTGCCGGACGCAAGCGGCGACGTCGGTCACGTGGCAAAGGCGGTCGGGGGCCGTCGGCAGGTGCTGCAACCGACACGGAAATGGCGTAACTGGCAACAGTGAAGCGAATCGCATACATCGGGCTGGGGTCGAATCAGGGCGACGTCGTCGAGGCCCTGAACTCGGCCATCGAGTCGCTGCGCTCGATCGAGCAGACCGAGTTCGTCTCGGTGTCGCCGTTTTACCGCTCGGCACCCATCGATGCGCCCGGCCCCGACTACCTGAATGCCGTGGCGAAGGTGGAAACCTCGCTCGAACCCTATGCGCTGCTGCTGCACCTGCTGGACATCGAGCTGATGCTGGGGCGCAAGCGCCGCGGCCTGAAGAAGAACGCGCCGCGCAACGTCGACCTCGACCTGCTGCTGCTCGGCGACATGATCATCCAGAGCACGCCGCTCACGCTGCCGCACCCGCGCCTGCATCTGCGCGCCTTCGTGCTGCGGCCGCTGCTCGACCTGGCGCCAGAGATCCGGATTCCCGGGCAGGGCCTGGCATCCTCGTTCATGGACTCGGTCGAAGACCAGAAGATCGAGCCGCACGAAGCGCCCGCCGCGCCCTGACGCCGGGGCCACCCGATGTCCGGACTGCCGGTTGTCGCGCAGACCACGCTCCTGCTGATCGGCTCGAACGTCTTCATGACGTTTGCCTGGTACGCACACCTCAAGGACCTGAACGACAAGCCGTGGTGGATCGCGGCCTTCGTCAGCTGGGGCGTCGCGCTCTTCGAGTACCTGCTGCAGGTGCCGGCCAATCGCATCGGCTACACGGAATACTCGCTCGCGCAGCTCAAGATCCTGCAGGAAGTGATCACGCTGTCGGTGTTCGTGCCGTTCGCCGTCTTCTATATGAACGAGGCGCCGCGCCTCGATTACCTGTGGGCGGGCCTGTGCCTCATCGGCGCCGTCTACTTCATCTTCCGCGGGCCATCGTGATCGCCGGACGCTACCGCTATGTCGCGATCGAAGGCCCGATCGGCGCCGGCAAGACATCGCTTGCGCGCAAGCTGGCCGAGCATTACCAGGCTCACACGCTGCTGGAACGGCCGGAAGCCAATCCTTTCCTCGAACGCTTCTACACCGACCGCAAGCGCTTTGCGCTGCCGACCCAGCTCTTCTTCCTGTTCCAGCGGGTTCAGCAGCTGGCCGAGGTGCGCCAGCTCGATCTGTTCCAGTCGCTGCTCTTTGCCGACTTCCTGCTCGACAAGGACCCACTCTTCGCGCGCCTGACGCTGGCCGACGACGAGCTGCGCCTGTATGAGCAGATCCTGGCACAGCTGCGGCCGCAGACCACGGCGCCCGACCTCGTCATCTACCTTCAGGCCCGTCCCGAAATACTGGCTGAGCGCGTGGCCCGGCGCGCCAATCCGATCGAAGCCAGGGTCGACGAGGACTATCTCGCGGCGCTGGCAGAGAGCTACACGCGCTTCTTTCACCAGTACGAGGCTGCGCCGGTGCTGACCGTCAACACCGAGCATCTCAACCCCATCGACAGCGACACCGACTTCCGGCTGCTGCTCGATCGCATCGGCAAGTTGCGCGGACGCCGCGAATACTTCAATCTCGCGGCATGAGCACCCATCCGCAGGCGCCCACCCCCGGTTCGCGCAAGCCGGTCACGCTGCCGCGACTGCGCGAAATGCGCACGAACGGAGAGCCGATCGCGATGCTGACCTGTTACGACGCGAGCTTCGCGCGCGCTGCTCGACGCGCAGGGCGTGGACTGCGTGCTGGTCGGCGATTCGCTCGGCATGGTGGTCCAGGGCCTCGACTCGACGCTGCCGGTGACGCTCGATGAGGTCGCGTATCACACGCGCTGCGTGGCGCGCGGGCTCAGCGCGGCGTGGCTGATGGCCGACATGCCATTCGGCAGCTACCAGGGCGGGCCGGAGCCGGCCTTCGACAGCGCCGTGCGACTGATGCAGGCGGGCGCCAAGATGGTGAAGCTCGAGGGCGGCGCGTGGCTGGCACCGACGGTCGCGTTCCTGGTGGAACGCGGGATTCCGGTTTGCGCGCATCTCGGGCTGACGCCACAGTCGGTGCACGCGCTCGGCGGCTATCGAATCCAGGGCCGCAGTGAAGGCGAGGCCGAGCGCCTGCTCGCCGACGCCCGCGCACTCGACGCGGCCGGCGCCGCCATGCTGGTGCTCGAGCTCGTGCCCTCGGCGCTGGCCGATCGCGTCACGCAGGCGGTGTCGATGCGCGACTATCGGCATTGGCGCCGGCACGGCAGTGTCGGGCCAGGTGCTGGTGCTGCACGACATGCTCGACGTCTATCCGGGGCAAGAAGCCGCGCTTCGTGCGCAACTTCATGCTCGGCCAGCCCGACATCGGCGCGGCCGTTGCGGCCTACGTCGCCGCGGTGAAGGAACGCAGCTTCCCGGCGCCCGAGCACGGCTACTAAAGCCGGCCAAGCTCTACAATCCGCGGCCTTGCCACCGCGTGCTCCTCGACAGGCCGGCCCCGATGAAAGTCGTCCACACGATCGAAGATCTGCGGGATCAGCTGCGCGGCCAGAACCGGATCGCGTTCGTGCCCACGATGGGCAACCTGCACGCGGCACACCTCGCGCTGATGGCAATGGCGCACCAGCACGGCGACCCGGTCGTCGCGTCGATCTTCGTCAACCGGCTGCAGTTCGGTCCGAACGAGGACTTCGACAAGTATCCGCGCACGCTGCAGGACGACATCGACAAGCTGCAGAAGCACAACCGATGTGTACGTGCTGTTCGCGCCGAACGAGCAGGAGATGTACCCGGAGCCACAGAACTACCGGGTGCAGCCGCCGCATGACCTCGGCGACATCCTCGAGGGCGAGTTCCGGCCCGGGTTCTTCATCGGCGTCTCGACCGTGGTGCTGAAGCTCTTCACCTGCGTGCAGCCGCGCGTGGCCGTGTTCGGCAAGAAGGACTACCAGCAGCTGATGATCGTGCGCAACATGTGCCGGCAGTTCGCGCTGCCGACCGAGATCCTTCCGCACGAGACTGTGCGCTGATCCGGACGGCCTGGCCCTGTCCTCGCGCAACCGCTTTCTCTCCGAGCCCGAGCGCAAGGAGGCGCCTCGCCTGTACGCGACGCTCAATGAAGTACGCGATCGCCTCCGCAGTGGCGAGACGGAAGTCGCTCGCATCGAGCACGATGCGCAGCGAGTCCTGTCCGCCAACGGCTGGAAGGTCGACTACGTGTCCGTGCGCCGTCGACGCGATCTCGTGGCACCGACGGCTGCGGAAGTCGCGGCTGGCGAACTGCTGGTCGTGCTGACCGCCGCGAAACTCGGCGCAACCCGGCTGATCGACAACCTGGAGATCTGATGCCGGATCCTGAGAACTGGCCGGCCGAGCTGGAGTACGTCGGCTTCTGGGCTCGCGTCGGCGCTGCGCTGATCGACAGCGTGCTGCTGCTGGCGATCATCATGCCGCTGCTCTACTGGCTCTACGGTCCGAGCTACTTCGTCGAGACCGATGCGGTGCACGGGCTTGCGGACGTACTTCTGAACTGGGTGCTGCCGGCGGCGGCGGTCATCGTGTTCTGGCTGTACCGGCAGGCCACGCCCGGCAAGATGGTCATCGGGGCGCGCATCGTCGATGCCGACAGTGCCCGGCCGCCATCCACCGGGCAACTAATCGGCCGTTACTTCGCCTACTACATCGCCATCATCCCGCTCTGCCTCGGCCTCTTCTGGGTCGCGTTCGATGCCCGCAAGCAGGGCTGGCACGACAAGCTGGCCCGGACCGTCGTGGTGCGCGAGCGCCGAAGCAGCCTGCCGACCGCCGCGCGCTGAGCGCGCGTTTGGTTCGCCGCTTCCTTTCATAGATAATTCGCCGCCCAGCCGGGATGGCGGAACTGGTAGACGCACGGGACTCAAAATCCCGCGGTAGCAATACCGTAAGGGTTCGATTCCCTTTCCCGGCACCACTGCGCCGCTCGTGTACGCGACCTTCGGTCGCACGTGCACTCGCGGCGGATTGATCAGGCGCGCGCCCTTCGGGCGGCCGGGCGTGCGCGCGCAGAACAAGTGCAATGCGCGCTTTGCGCGCCGAAAGGTCGTATGGCCGGTCAAGCCATCGTCGACCGCGAGCTGACGCTCGACGACTTCGACTTCGAACTTCCGGACGAACTCATTGCGCAGCAGCCGCTGCCGGAGCGCGCCGCCAGCCGGCTGCTGCATGTCACTGAGGACGGGCTGCGCGATCTGGTCTTTGCGGAGATCGAGGGACTGCTCGCTCCGGGCGACCTGCTGGTCTTCAACGACACGCGCGTCATCAAGGCGCGACTGTTCGGCCGCAAGCCCAGCGGTGGCAGAGTCGAAGCCCTGATCGAGCGCGTGCTCGAGCCGAACCTGGCACTGGCCCTGGTTCGGACCAGCCATCGGCCGGCCATCGGGGCGCAGTTTCTATTTGGCGATGATGTGCAGGCGACGGTCGAAGGCCGGCGCGACGACTTCTTCCTGCTGCGCTTCGAACGCGACGTGCATCAGGTGCTCGAACAGCACGGTCATGTACCGCTGCCGCCCTACATTTCGCACACGGACACCGCCGTCGATGTCGAGCGCTATCAGACGGTCTACGCAACGCAGCCCGGCGCCGTGGCGGCGCCGACGGCGGGTCTGCATTTCACCACTGCACTGCTCGAGCGTCTGCGCCGGCGCGGCGTCGAAATCGCCAGTGTGACCCTGCATGTCGGCGCAGGGACGTTTCAGCCGGTGCGCGTGCAGCGGCTTGCGGACCATCGCATGCACAGCGAGTGGTACGACGTGCCGCCCGCCACCGCCTGCGCCGTCAACGAGGCGCGGCGCGCGAGGCGGAACGTGGTGGCGGTCGGCACCACCAGCCTGCGCGCGCTGGAGTCGGCGGCCAGCGCAGCGGATTCCGGGTTCACGGTTCAGCCGGGCAGCCGCGACACGTCGCTCTTCATCACTCCGGGCTACGTGTTCCGCGTCGTCGATCGGCTCATTACCAACTTTCACCTGCCGCGCTCGACGCTGCTGATGCTGGCCAGCGCCTTCGCCGGTCCCGAACGCATCCGGGCGGCGTATGCGCATGCCATCCGGCACCGATACCGCTTCTTCAGTTATGGCGATGTGATGCTGCTGGAGCGCGCGCGATGACGGCCGGCTTCAAATTGCTCGCGACCGATGGCGCGGCCCGTCGCGGCCGGCTCGCGCTGGCTCATGGCACAGTCGAAACTCCGGTCTTCATGCCGGTTGGCACATACGGCACGGTGAAGGCGATGGCACCGTGGGAACTCACCGAGGCCGGCGCGCAGATCGTGCTGGGCAATACCTTCCATCTCTGGCTGCGGCCGGGGCTGGACGTGATCGAAGCGCACGGGGCCTGCACCGGTTCATGGGGTGGCAGGCGCCGATACTCACGGACTCCGGCGGCTTCCAGGTGTTCTCGCTGGGATCGCTGCGCAGGATTTCCGAGGAAGGCGTGCGCTTCGCCTCGCCCGTCAATGGCGATCGCCTGTTCCTGACGCCTGAAGAGTCGATGCGCATCCAGACGGCGCTCGACAGCGATATCGCGATGGTGTTCGACGAATGCACGCCCTACGAAATCAATGGCCTGGCGGCCACGCCCACCGAGGCCGCCGCCTCGATGCGGCTCTCGCTGCGCTGGGCCCAGCGCAGCCAAGACGCCTTCACGCAACTGGGCGAATCGAAGGGGCGACGCAATGCGCTCTTCGGCATCGTCCAGGGCGGCATGTATGAGGAACTGCGCGATGAATCACTCGCCGGACTCACCGCCATCGGCTTCGACGGATACGCAATCGGTGGACTGTCGGTCGGCGAACCCAAAGAGGAAATGCTGCGCGTGCTGCGGCACACCGCGCCGCGCCTGCCGGCCGACCGGCCGCGCTATCTGATGGGCGTCGGCACGCCGGAGGATCTCATCGAAGGCATCGCCGCCGGCATCGACATGTTCGATTGCGTGATGCCGACCCGCAACGCGCGTAACGGCTGGCTCTTCACCCGGCACGGCGACCTCAAGCTGCGCAACAGCCGCTATCGGAACGAAACGGGGCCGGCGGACGAGACCTGCGCCTGCCCGACCTGCCGCAACTTCAGTCGCGCCTACCTGCACCATCTGCAGCGGGTCAACGAGATCCTGGGTGCACGCCTGAACACGATTCACAACCTGCACTACTACCTTTCGCTGATGCGCGAAGCCCGCACGGCCATCGAGGATGGCCGCTTCGAGGCCTTCCGGCAGGAGTTTTCCCGGGACCGGGCACGCGGCGTCTGACGGCCGTCCCCTCTATAATCCCGCGGTTTGGTCGAGCGCCACGGTGGCGCCGCCCGCATCCACACCTACGCGCAGGGAATCACGATGTTCTTCATTTCGAATGCTTACGCCCAGACCGCACCGGCCGCGACAGGCGGCGCCGAGTCGTCGCTGATGTCGATCGGATTCATGGTCCTGATCTTCATCGTCTTCTATTTCCTGCTGATCCGTCCGCAGGTGAAGCGGCAGAAGGAACACAAGACGATGGTCGAAGCGCTCAACAAGGGCGACGAGGTCGTCACCGCCGGCGGCATGGTCGGCAAGATCTCCGACATGGCCGACCAGTACATCACGCTGCAGGTGGCAACGGTCAATGGCCAGCCCGTTCAGGTCTCGATGCAGCGCGCCGCCGTGCAGACCCTGCTGCCCAAGGGCACGGTCAAGTCGCTCTGACTTGGCCGGGCCCTCGAGGCGCAACGTCTTGTTCTACGTGACTCCGTTACCCCGCTCCGTGCAGTTGTTATCGGGCCGGGCGCCCGGCCGCCCGAAGCCCGGCCCGCTAATCAACCTCGACCGAGTGCACGTGCGCCGCAAAGCGGCGCGTACACGAGGTCGAATTGCCAATGAACCGCTACCCACTCTGGAAGTACCTCATCATCGGTGTCGCCTTGCTGCTGGGCGCGATCTACACGGTGCCGAACTTCTTCGGCGAATCGCCGGCCGTGCAGATTTCATCCGGCAAGCCGACCATCAAGGTCGACCCCGCGCTGATGTCGCGCATCGAGTCGATCCTTAAGGACGCCAAGCTCGAGACCGATGGTGTCTTCTATGACACCGACCGGCCTGAGTTCCACGGTGCGCGCACGGTTCCGCGACACCGATGTCCAGCTGCAGGCCAAGGATGCGATCCAGCGGGCGCTGAACCCGAACCTCGAGGATCCCCCCTACGTCGTCGCGCTCAACCTGATCTCGAACACACCGACCTGGCTCAAGAGCCTGCACGCACTGCCGATGTACCTTGGCCTCGATCTGCGCGGCGGCGTTCACTTCCTGCTGCAGGTCGACATGCGTGCCGCCGTTGACAAGCGGCTCGACACCTTCAGCTCGGACATACGGACGCTGCTGCGCGAAAAGAACATCCGCCACGCCGGCATCTCGAAGTCGCCGACCGAGATCGAAATCAAGTTCCGCGACCTGGAGACGCGTGCCCGCGCCGAGGATCTGATCCGGGCCCAGGTGCGCGAACTGAGCCTGCGCGAGGAAGGCAGCGGCCAGGAGCTTTCCCTTGTCGCCACGCTGACACCGGCAGCACAGAAGGAAATCCAGGACAACGCGCTGAAGCAGAACATCACCACGCTGCACAACCGGGTCAACGAACTGGGTGTCGCCGAGCCCGTCATCCAGCAGCAGGGGGCCGACCGCATCGTGGTCCAGTTGCCGGGCGTGCAGGACGTGGCTCGCGCCAAGTCGCTCCTCGGCCGCACCGCGACGCTCGAGATCCGCATGGTCGATCAGGAGGCGATGGCCGCGGGCAGCGGAGGCGCCCTGACGGTGCCCGAGCGCAAAGCCGACGGCACAGTGACCCAGGTTCCGCTCAAGCGCGAAGTCGTCGTCACCGGCAACCAGCTCAACAACGCCTCCGCGACGATCGACGGCCAGACGCAGCGGCCCGCGGTTTCGGTGCGGCTCGACGAGGCCGGAGGACGCGCGATGCGGGCGATCACGCGCGACAACATCGGCAAGCTGATGGCGATCGTGCTCTACGAAAAGGGTAAGGGCGAAGCCATTTCGGTGGCACGCATCCAGGGCGAGTTCGGCAACCAGTTCCAGATCACCGGCAACTTCTCGGTGCAGGAAACAACCGACCTGGCGCTGCTGATCCGGTCCGGCTCGCTCGCCGCACCGATGGAGATCATCGAGGAACGCACGGTCGGCCCGAGCCTGGGCAAGGAAAACATCGAGCGCGGCTTCCGCTCGACGCTGTACGGATTTGCCGCCATCGCCGTGTTCATGATCCTGTACTACCGCGTGTTCGGGCTGATCTCCGTGGTGTCGCTGAGCGTCAACGTGATGCTGCTGATCGCGCTGCTGTCCCTGCTGCAGGCCACGTTGACGTTGCCGGGCATCGCGGCCATCGCGCTGACGCTGGGCATGGCGATCGATGCCAATGTGCTGATCAACGAGCGTGTACGCGAGGAGCTGCGCAACGGCCGCAATGCGCAGCAGGCGATCAGCGAAGGCTACGAAAAGGCCTTTGCGACGATTCTCGATTCCAACGTCACGACGTTGATCGCGGGTGTCGCACTGCTGACGTTCGGCTCCGGTCCGGTGCGCGGATTTGCCGTCGTGCACTGTCTCGGCATCCTGACATCGATCTTCTCGGCGGTCTTCATCTCCCGGGCGATCGTCAACCTTGTGTACGGTTCACGCCGGAAGCTGCAGTCGATCTCGATCGGCCAGATCTGGCGGCCGACCGCCTCGGCAGCGAAGTAGGCCGAAGGCAGGAGAAGATTCATGGAATTCTTCCGTATCAAGCGCACGATTCCCTTCATGCGCTACTCGCTGATCCTGAACGCGATTTCGTTCATCTCGTTCGGCATCGCAGTCGCCTTCCTGCTCATGCGCGGCCTCAACCTGTCGGTCGACTTCACCGGCGGCACGGTGATGGAAGTGCGCTACCCGCAGGCCGCGAACCTCGAACAGATCCGCGGCGCGATCGAGCAGAAGGGATGGGGCGAGTCGCAGGTCCAGAATTTCGGCACCTCGCGCGACGTGCTGATCCGGTTGCCGCTCGAAAAGGGCACCTCGTCCGGGCAGCAGGCCGAGCGCGTGATGCAGACGCTGAAGGCGCAGGAGCCGGCTGCCGAGCTCAAGCGTGTCGAGTTCGTCGGGCCGGCGGTTGGCGAGGAACTCGCCCATGACGGGCTGCTTGCGCTGCTGATGGTCGTCATCGGCATCATGATCTACCTCGCCTTCCGCTTCGAGTGGAAGTTTTCGGTCGCTGCGATCGTCGCCAACCTGCACGACGTGGTGCTGGTGATCGGCATGTTCGCCATCTTCCGCTGGGAGTTCTCCCTGCCGGTGCTGGCCGCGGTGCTCGCCGTGCTCGGATACTCGGTCAACGAGTCGGTGATCATCTTCGACCGGGTACGCGAGCACTTCAAGAAATTCCGCAAGATGACGACGGTCGAGGTGATCGACAGTGCGATCACGGCCACGATCTCCCGCACGATCATCACCCACGGCTCGACGCTGTGCATGACGCTGGCGATGTACATCTTCGGTGGTCCGGCGCTGCACTACTTCGCGCTGGCGCTGACGATCGGCATCATCTTCGGCATCTACTCGTCGGTTTTCGTAGCCGCCGCCATCGCGATGTACCTGGGCGTCAAGCGCGAGGACCTTGTGAAGCCGGTCAAGAAGGACGAGGAACAGCAAGTCGTGCCCTGACGCGTGGTCGCGCCAGCCTCCAACTCGGTCCGCGTCTGGGACCTGCCGACGCGCCTGTTTCACTGGGCACTCGCGACGCTCGTGATCGCCGCCTGGGCGAGCGGCCAGTTGGGTGGACAGCCCTGGCTCGACTGGCACTTCCGCTTCGGCTACGGTGTCCTCGCCCTGCTGGTGTTTCGACTCCTATGGGGCTTCGCCGGCGACCGCTATGCGCGCTTCTCGAGTTTTCCCCTGTCATTGCGAGCCGCGCTCGAATACCTCGGATCGCCGCGACCGTACGCCGGCCACACGCCGCTCGGCGCGTTGTCCGTCTATGCGCAACTGTTCATGACAGCGGTACTGGTGCTCACCGGCCTGGTCTCGTCGGACGGCGACTTCACCGAAGGCCCGTGGACCGTGTTCGTGTCCGATGCCATCGTCAGCCTGATGTCCGTCATGCACCGCGGCGGCCATTGGGTCCTGCTGGCGCTGGTGATGCTGCATCTCGGCGCCATCGCCTGGTATGCGATCCGGCGGAAGGACAATCTCATCGGCGCCATGGTGACGGGCAACCGGCGTCTCATCAACGCCGATCCGGCGGCTGACGACGCGTCGACGCGCTGGCGCGCCGTGCTGCTGTTCGTATTGTCGGTTGCGCTGGTGGCCTACAGCGTGATGCTGTAGACGCGCCGGGGGATCACTTCTCGCGATAGACGTCGTGACAGTTGTCGCAGCTTTTCGCTGTCGCGCGAAACGCATTGCGCACGTTGTCGAGGTTCCCGGTCCTGGCCGCCGCCGTCAACTTCACTGTCTCGGCCTGCATGTCGGCCGCGAGTTGCTTGAACTTGGCCTCTTCCTTCCAGATCGACGGCTTGGCCTTGGACTCCATCAGGTCGCTGCCCGGCGTAAATCCCTCGTAGGGCAGCTTGCCGACGATCTCGATGATCTCGGCGCTGCGCAGGACCGCCTCCTTGTCGTACGGAACCTTGCCCTGCACGGCCTGGGAAATGCGCCCCATGTGATTGTTCATGAGGGTGAATGCGGCCTGCCGGTACTGGACCGCCCGCTCCGGCTTGGAAAACTGTGCCTGCGCGGGAGACGCGACTGCGGCGATAGCCACGCTGAAAAGCAAACACGACTTTTTCATGCACTCTCCTCATGGCAAACACTTCGTCGCACGAACGGCGGATGTCGATCCGACAGCACGGATGGCTCGATTATTCCCGAGACCCCGGCGCAGCGCCGGGGCGGGCAATCCCGGGCATCAGGCGCGTCGCGCCAGATCAGCGGCCTTGCCGATGTAGCTCGCCGGCGTCAGCGCAAGGAGTTCGGCGCGCGCCGATTCGGGGATTGCGAGCGTGCTCAGGAACTCGTGCAGAGCCTCGCGCGTGATGCCTTTGCCGCGCGTGAGCGCCTTCAGCTGCTCGTAGGGATTCGGCACGCCGTAGCGCCGCATGACCGTCTGCACCGGCTCGGCCAGCACTTCCCAGGCCTCGTCGAGATCCGCGCGCAGGCGCTCTTCGTTGACCTCGAGTTTGCGCAGTCCGCGCAGGCAGGACTCGATGCCGACCAGCGTGTAGCCGAAAGCTACGCCGAGGTTGCGCAGCACGGTCGAGTCCGTGAGGTCACGCTGCCAGCGCGACACCGGCAGCTTCTCGGCAAGATGGCGCAACAGCGCGTTCGCCAGCCCGAGATTGCCCTCGGAGTTCTCGAAGTCGATCGGGTTGACCTTGTGCGGCATCGTCGAGGAGCCGACCTCGCCTGCCCTCAACTTCTGCCTGAAGTAACCCAGCGCGATGTAGCCCCAGAGATCCCGATCGAGATCGAGCAATATCGTGTTGGCGCGCGCGATCGCGTCGAAGAGCTCCGCCATGTAGTCGTGCGGTTCAATCTGGATCGTGTGCGGGTTGAAGGTCAGGCCGAGGCCCTCGACGACGTTGCACGAGAAGTTCTCCCAGTCCACCGCCGGGTACGCCGCAAGGTGCGCGTTGTAGTTGCCCACCGCGCCGTTCATCTTTGCCAGCAGCGGGACTCGCGCGATGGCGTCGATCGCTGCCGCCAGTCGCACCGTCACATTGGCAAATTCCTTGCCGACCGTCGTCGGGCTCGCCGGCTGTCCATGCGTGCGCGAGAGCATCGGCAGCTCCGCGTAGCCGTGCGCGTATTCGCGCAACTGCGCATGGACGCTGCGCAACCGACCCTGCAGCACGAAGCGGCCGCGCTCCAGCATCAGCGCATGCGCGACGTTGTTGATGTCCTCGGACGTGCACCCGAAGTGGATGAATTCGGAAGCGTGCGAGAGGGCTGGAAGATCCTGCGTACGACGCTTGATGAAGTACTCGACGGCCTTGACGTCGTGGTTCGTCTCGGCCTCGATCGCCTTGATCTCGGTGCAGTCCTCGATGCTGAAGTCACTGACCAGCTGCCGCAGGCGGGCTTCGGCGTCGCGCGGCAGGCGCGGCAGCTCCGCCAGGCCGAGCATCGAGAGGTTGAGCAGCCACTCCACTTCAACGCGCAGGCGCTCGCGCATGAAGGCAAATTCGGAGAACACTTCCCTGAGCTCGGCCGTCTGCCGGCCATAGCGGCCGTCCAGCGGCGACAGGGCGGTAAGGGCAAGGAGCTCGAGCGACACGGGAAGTCCGGGAATGCGGCGTGCAGCGCGGTGAATGCAGGCGGGCCGCACCGATAGAGTGCAATCAGTGTATCAAAGGCGCATCACTCAGCCACCCGTGAACCGAGCGCTTGCCGACGCCCTCGGCACAGCCGATATACTGACCGCAGCTCGTCATCGAAACGGTCAAGCGTGTCCAAGAACATTCGCCTGCTGGGCTCCCTCACCAGCCCGTACGTGCGCAAAGTGCGCATCGTCATGGCCGAAAAGCGCATCGACTACCAGCTCGAAGTCGAGGATGTCTGGGCGCCCGATACTCGCATCCTCGAGGCGAATCCGCTCGGCAAAGTGCCGTGCCTGATCATGGAAGACGGCGGTGCGGTGTTCGACTCGCGCGTGATCGTCGAGTACCTGGACGGCATGACTCCGGTCGCCAAGCTGATTCCACCGTCCGGCCGCGAACGCGCCGAAGTTCGGACCTGGGAAGCACTGGCCGATGGCGTGACCGACGCGCTGATCCTCACGCGACTCGAGCAGACACAGCGCCCGGCCGAGCAGCAAAGCCCGAAATGGATTGAGCGTCAAATGGGCAAGGTGCACGCCGGCATCAAGGCGATGAGTCACGGTCTCGGCGACAAGCCGTGGTGCAACGGCCACACCTACTCGCTGGCTGACATTGCCGTCGGTTGCGCCCTGGGTTACCTCGACTTCCGCTTTGGATCGATCGACTGGCGCGGGCAGTATCCCAACCTCGCGCGGCTCAACGAAAAGCTCGCCGCTCGCCCGTCTTTCGTCGACACCCAGCCGCCGCGCTAAGGCAGATTCCCTGGCAGTGCACGATCTGCACCCCTCGCTCGGCGAGGGGCCCGGGGGAGTGCCCTGAAGTTGGCCTTCGGCGGCGCGCGCGGCCGCTCCGGAGCAGAGCCGACAAACTTGCCGTTGCGCCGAGGGTGCACGTGCGATCGGCAAGGCCGATCGCGTACACCCGACGCGCCGCTAGCCGGCGAAATCCGGGCCGATCAGGTCGATGCGGTCGGTGCAGAACGCGTCCACGCCCCAGGCAAACAGTTCCCGCGCGCGGTCAGGCTCGTTGACGGTGTAACAGAAGAGCCAGTACCCGGCCTGCTTGACTTCGCGCGCACGCCTCTTTGTCAGTTGTGTGTGATCGGCGTTGACGCTCGCGGCTCCGGTCTGATCGAGGAACGTGCGCCAATCATCCGGAATCTGATCGGTCAGCAGGGCCCGCGGCAGGTCGGGCGCGACACGGCGTGCGGCGAGGATGGCCTCGAATGAAAACGAGGACAGCAGCGGCACCCTGGAGTCCAGCCGCCTCGGATCGTCGCCGCCCGGCGTCACGGTGTCCGCATAGGCCTGCGCGACCGCGCGCGCCACGAGCTCTCCGGTCCGTGCTTCGTGCCCGGGAGCGGGCTTGATCTCCACGTTGGGCCAGATCGAATGCGCGCGGCAGTAGGCCAGCGCTTCACCGAGACTGGGCACCGGCTCGCCGGCAAAGGCCGGCGAGTGCCAGCGCCCGGCGTCGAGCCTCGCCAGTTCGGCCGCCGTCCGGTCCGTCACCGCGCCCGTCGCGTCCGTCGTGCGCTCGAGCGTGTCGTCATGGATCAGCACAGGCACGTCGTCGCGCGGAACCATCGCGTCGAACTCGACCGCGCGAAATCCATGTTCCAACCCGACACGCAGGGCCGACAACGTGTTCTCGGGTGCGAGCACGCCGGCACCGCGGTGAGCGAGGACACGGGGCCACGGCCAGGGACGAAAGTGGCTCACGTCGCCTTCCGTTTGCGCCGCACGTAGACGATCTTCTCGACGCGCGCCACCGCCATTCCATCGGCGTCGCGGACGTCGACCGTAAAAAGGTGCAGGTGTTTGTCTCCGGCTTCCGTCATTTTGCTTATGTGCTCCAGATCGCCCTCGGTCAGCTCGAAACGGGCCCACACGCGTCCGCGACCAGGCGCCAGGTAGTCAATTGAGGCCGACTTGTCCCACACGACGTAGTCCGATGACAGGTTGTGGATCACCATCAAGGCGAAGAACGGATCGGTCATCGCGTAGAGCGACCCGCCGAAGTGCGTCCCGACGTAATTGCGGTTGTACCAGCGTCGGACCAGGGCGACGGTCACCGACCGGAAATCGGGCGCGATGTGTTCGACGCGGATGCCGGCGCCGAGGTAAGGCGGCCACAGGTTCATGACGAGCCGGAACAAGCTTGGGGATAGCGTTCGTGCCATGAGGCAAGTCTAGAACCAGCCCCGGTCTCGCCCGCCGGACACGTCTCGCCGGCGGCGCGTTGCACTGATAACCTCGCACCGCCATGCCCACTGCCCTTGGCCACCTGCGTGTTCTCGACCTGACCCGGGTCCTCGCGGGGCCGTGGTGCACCCAACTGCTGGCCGACCTCGGTGCGGACGTCGTCAAGGTGGAACGACCCGGCAGCGGCGACGACACGCGCGCCTGGGGCCCGCCCTACCTACGCGACGCCAATGGGAAAGACACGTCGCGAAGCCGCCTATTACCTCGCCGCCAACCGCAACAAGCGTTCGATCACCGTCGACCTGACCCGGCCGGAAGGGCAGGACATCGTGCGGCGGCTGGCCGCGCAGTCGCGATATCGTGGTCGAGAACTTCAAGGTCGATCAGCTGGCGCGATACGGCCTGGACTACGCGACGCTGTCACGCGCCGATCCACGCCTCATCTACTGCTCGATCACCGGCTTCGGGCAGACCGGTCCGCACCGTGAGAAGGCGGGCTACGACTTCATCATCCAGGGCAGCGGCGGCTTCATGTCGATCACCGGCGAACGTGACGACCTGCCGGGCGGCGGACCGCAGAAGGCCGGCGTTGCCGTCAGCGACCTGATGACAGGGATGTACGCGACCGTCGCAATCCTGGCCGCTGTGTCCCATCGTGAACAGACCGGCGTCGGGCAGTACATCGACCTGGCGCTCTACGACGTGATGCTGGCGATGCTCGCCAACATGAACATGAACTACCTGACCAGCGGCCGCGCCCCCGGACGCGCCGGCAATGCGCACGCCAACATCGTTCCGTACCAGGTGTTCGCGGCCTCCGACGGCCACATCATCGTCGCCGTCGGCAACGACACGCAGTTCGTGAAGTTCTGCGAAGTGGCGGGCCGGCCTGACCTGGCGCGCGACCCGCGCTTCGCGCGCAATGCCGACCGTGTCCGCCATCGCGCCACGCTCGTGCCCCTGCTCGAAGCCATCGTCCGTGAGCAGCCGATGGACTGGTGGATCGAGGCCCTCGAGGCGGCCACCGTGCCGTGCGGCCCGATCAACGACATTGCGCATGCGCTGGCCGACCCGCAGGTGGCGGCGCGCGAACTGCGCGTCGACCTGCCTCACCCGCTGGGCGGCCAGGTGCCTCTTGTCGGCAACCCGATCAAGCTGTCCGCGACTCCGGCCGCCTACGAGCGCGCGCCACCGCTGTTGGGTGAGCACACCGACGAGATCCTGCGCCAACGGCTCGAACTGGGCGATGACGCCATCGCACGGTTACGGGCGGAGCGGATCGTGTGATCGCCGCGCTGCACCTGCGGATCCGTGGTCGCGTCCACGGAGTCGGCTTCCGCTACGCCATGTGCCGGCAGGCGAAGGCGCTGGAGGTCGAGGGCTGGGTGCGCAACCGGATGGACGGCAGCGTCGAGGCCGTCGTGGTCGGCGCGCCGGAACAGGTCGAGATGCTCCATCTGTGGGCCCAGCACGGACCCGCCGGCGCCGAGGTCTTCGCCGTCGAGCAACGCGCCGCAACCTCGGAAGAAGAGGACGATGCGCTCGGCCGCGGGTTCGAGCAGCGGCCGTCCGCCTGATGCGACGGAGCACCACCCAGATTCGACCGGCCGGCGCGCAGGCGCTGACATCGGATTCCCGCCGCAACAGCGCCCGTCAATACCGAAGTAGCCTGTGTGAGCGCAACGGCGTTCCCGCTGTTCGAAAAGGCCGGCGACACGGGCTCGCCGATTTCCGTTCTAATTCGGCTTCATAACGAAAACCAGAATCGGGAGACAGTCGGTGAATCGTCGCGCATGGCACGTGGCCGTGCTGTTCGCCCTGCTTGCGGCCGCGGCTGCGCCGTCCGCGCAGAACGCACCCTATCCCGCACGCCCGATCAAGCTGGTCGTGCCCTACCCGCCCGGCGGGCCGCTGGATACGGCAGCGCGCGCGCTCGCCGAGCTGGTCAAGCAAAGCCTCGGAGTCGTCGTCGTCGAGAACCGGCCAGGCGCGGGCGGCAACATCGGCGTCGACCAGGTCGCCAAGTCGGCGCCGGACGGCTACACGCTGGTTATCGGCGCGGTCGCGACGCACGCCGTCAATCCCTGGCTATTCAGCAAGTTGCCCTATGACCCGGTGAAGGACTTCGTGCCGATCACGCTGATCGCACACGTTCCCAACGTGCTGGTCATGACGCCGGAACGCGCGGCACAGTTGAAGATCACGTCGGCCCGCGACCTCATTGACTACCTGCACCGTAATCCGGGCCAGTTGAATTACGCCTCGGGCGGCAACGGCAGCGCCGGCCACATGGCCGGCGAGCTGCTGAAGTCGCAGGGTAAGGTGTCGGCCGTCCACATTCCGTATGCAGGTGCCGGCCCGGCCCAACTCGGGCTGCTGGCAGGCCAGACGGACTTCATGTTCGACAACCTGGCTTCGGCAACAGGTCAGATCAAGGCCGGCAAGCTCAGGGCCTTCGCCGTGACGACGCTGGTGCGCGCGCCGTCGCTGCCGGACGTTCCGACGATGGCCGAAAGCGGTGTACCGGGCTTCGACGTCTCGACCTGGTTTGGCGTCTTTGCGCCGGCCGGCACCCCGGCTCCGATCGTCGCGCGGCTGAACGAGTCGTTCACTGCCGCGCTGCGCACACCTGAAATGCGTGAACGCCTCGGGCGCATGGGTGCGGAGCCGGCACCGATGTCGTCCGAGCAGTTCGCGCAACTGATCAAGGCCGAACTCGCGAAATACGGGAAAGTCGTCAAGTTTTCCGGCGCACGCGTCGACTGAGGTCATCGGATCGGGAGAGTCGGGATGAGAATCAAGAACGCCAAGGACTTCTGGTCCGGCGTGCTGTTCATCGCGTGCGGACTGTTTTCCGCGGGGTTTGCCCAGCAATATGGCATGGGCACAGCCGCGCGCATGGGCCCCGCGTACTTCCCGACCGTGCTCGGCGGCCTGCTGGCGTTGCTCGGCGCGATCGTAGCCTTCAAGGGCCTGTCGGTCGCAGCGCCCGACAGCCAGGTGGACCGCTTCTACTTCAAGCCACTGTTGCTGGTGCTCGGTGCGGTCGTTCTGTTCGGCCTGCTGCTGCGACCCGCCGGGCTGCTAGTCGCCCTGGCGGCTCTGGTCATCGTCTCGAGCCTGGGCAGCGGCGAGTTCAAGTGGCGGGAGATCTTGCCATTGACAGTCGGACTGGCATTGCTCGTGTGGGTCGTGTTCATCTACGGTCTCAGCATGACGCTGCCGGTCTTCCCGGCCTTCATGGAACGCTGAGGCGTCGCGATGGAACTGATCGACAACCTGATGCTGGGCTTTGCGACGGCGCTGTCCCTGCAGAATCTGATGTACGCGTTCGCGGGCTGCGTTATCGGCACGCTGATCGGCGTACTGCCGGGTATCGGCCCAGTCGCGACCCTGGCCATGCTGCTGCCCACGACCTATTCACTACAGCCGACGTCGGCGCTGATCATGCTGGCCGGCATCTACTACGGCGCGCAATACGGCGGCTCCACCACCGCGATCCTGGTCAACCTTCCCGGCGAATCATCGTCCGTGGTGACCTGCCTCGATGGCTACCAGATGGCCCGGCGCGGCCGCGCCGGCGCGGCGCTTGCGATCGCGGCACTCGGCTCGTTCTTCGCGGGCACCGTCGGCACGCTCGTCATCGCCGCACTCGCCGCCCCCATGGTCGAACTGGCCTTCAAGTTCGGGCCGGCCGAGTACTTCTCCCTGATGGTGCTGGGCCTGATCGGCGCCGTGGTCCTCGCCTCCGGTTCGCTGCTGAAGGCGATCTGCATGATCATTCTCGGCCTGCTGCTCGGCCTGGTCGGCACCGACGTGAATTCCGGCGTGGCGCGGTTTTCGTTCGATATTCCGGAGCTCGCCGACGGCATCGGGTTCGTCGGCGTGGCGATGGGTGTATTCGGTTTCGCGGAGATCATCGCCAACCTCGAGCACAAGGAGAAACGCCAGGTATTCACCGACAAGGTGGGCAAGTTGTGGCCGAGCAAGCAGGAATTCAAGGACTCCTGGGGCGCGGTACTGCGCGGAACGGGACTCGGCGCGCTCCTCGGCGTGCTGCCCGGCGGCGGCGCATTGCTGGCGTCCTTCGCCTCCTACACGGTCGAAAAGAAGATCGCACGCAACCCCAATCCACCGTTCGGTCAGGGCAACGTCCGCGGTGTCGCCGGGCCGGAGTCCGCCAACAACGCCGGCGCGCAGACCTCGTTCATTCCGATGCTGACGCTCGGGATTCCGCCGAACGCGGTGATGGCCTTGATGGTCGGCGCGATGACGATCCACAACATCCAGCCCGGGCCGCAAGTGATGGCGAGCAACCCTGCACTTTTCTGGGGACTGATCGCGTCGATGTGGATCGGCAACCTGATGCTGGTGATACTGAACCTGCCTCTGATCGGCATGTGGGTTCAGTTACTCAAGGTCCCGTACAGGCTGCTTTATCCGGCCATCCTCGTCTTCTGTGGCATCGGGGTCTATTCGATCAACAACAATTCCTTCGATGTGCTGATCACGGCGGGCTTCGGCGCGCTGGGCTATGTCTTCTTCAAACTGCGCTGCGAGCCGGCGCCACTGATACTCGGCTTCATCCTCGGCCCCATGATGGAAGAGAACCTGCGCCGGGCGATGCTGCTGTCGCGTGGTGATCCGACAGTATTCTTCACCCGCCCGCTGTCGCTGGCCTTGCTGCTGATGGCGGCGGCGCTCGTCGTCATCGTGGCGCTGCCGCAGATCAGCCGCAAGCGCGAAGAAGCGTTCCAGGAAGCAGATTGAGGCACCGTCGGCCGGCAAGCACCGCAAGTTCCCCACGGACTCCAGCATGAAACTCCGCGCACCTTTGGCCGCGCTCTGTCTCGCGGCGCTTCCTGCAATAGCACTGGCGCAGGGCTACCCAAACAAGCCCGTGCGACTCGTCGTTCCCTTCCCGCCGGCCGGTGCCACGGACATCCTGTCGCGTGAGCTGGCGCGTCACCTGTCGGACCGGCTCAAGCAGCCCGTCGTGGTCGAAAACCGTCCGGGCGCCGGCGGAACCATAGGCAGCGACATCGTTGCGAAGAGTGCGCCGGACGGATACACGATCCAGATGGCCACGAGTTCGACGCATTCGATCGGTCCCAATCTGAACCCGAAGATGCCCTACAACGCGGCGACGGACTTCACGCCGATCGCGCATGTCGCGAACTCGGCGAACGTGCTGGTCATTGCGCCCAATGTCAAGGCAGCCAATGTCACGGAACTCATCGCCGTGCTGAAGGCCACGCCCGGCGGCTACAACTATGGCTCGAGTGGCAACGGCACCATCGTCCATCTCACCGGCGAGCTGTTCAAGTCGATGACCGGGACCTACATCGTTCACATTCCATACCGCGGCACGGCGCTGGTCATTCCGGACATGATGACGGGGCAGATCCACATCCTGTTCGACAACATCGCGTCGGCCATGCCGCACCTGAAGGACGGCAAGCTACGGGCGCTGGCGGTGACCTCGGCCCTGCGGTCACCCTTGCTGCCCGAGTTGCCGACGGTGGCCGACAGCGTGCCCGGCTTCGAATCGATCACCTGGTTCGGCGTGTTCGGCCCAAAGGGCCTGTCCCCCGACGTCGTGCAGCGCCTGAACGCCGAGATCAATGCCGTACTGAAGTCGCCCGAGTTTCGCGAACGACTGAAGACGCTGGGCTATGACGCCGCCGGCGGCTCACCCGCCGACTTCGCCCGTGTCGTCGCCAATGACAGTGCGAAGTGGGCGAGGCTGATCAGGGAACGCCGGATCACCGCGTGACTGAACTGGTAGCCGAGCCAGATCCCCTCGCCCTCGGCCGTGCGACCGACGGTATAGACCACCACAAATCCCCACGCATCGATGCAAGCTGCCATGACGTTCGACTGGAACAATCCGTACCCCACGGTCCGCACCCCCGTCTTCGCCCGCAACATCGTTGCAACGAGCCAGCCGCTCGCGGCCCAGGCCGGGTTGCGTGTCATGCAGGCCGGCGGCAATGCGGCCGATGCGGCGGTCGCCGCCGCCGCGGTCATCACGATGACCGAGCCTTGCAGCAACGGGCTGGGCGCGGACAACTTCGCCATCGTGTGGGACCCCGCCACAAGGCAGCTGCTCGGGCTGAACTCGAGCGGGACCGCGCCGGCCGCGTGGACGCTCGAGTACTTCCGCCGCAAATACGGCGAGGATCTCGCGAAGAACCGGCCGGTACGCGGCTGGGACACGGTCACCGTGCCCGGAGCCGTCGCCGGCTGGGGACTGCTGCACGGACGCCTCGGCCGCTTGCCGTTTGCCGACGTGCTGGCGCCGGCGATCGAATACGCGGAACGTGGCTTCGCGGTCTCGGCCATCGTGCACGACAAGTGGCAGCGCGCCATACCGTTGCTGAAGGACGGCCCCGGCTTCGCGGCGCACTTCATGCCCAGGGGACGCGCACCGGAGATCGGTGAACTCTTCATGCTGGCGGGCGCCGCGCGCACTTTCAAGCTGCTGGCCCAGCACGGCGCCACGGCGTTCTACCAGGGCGAGATCGCCGATGCGATCGAGCGCCACGCGCGCGCCACCGGTGGCGTGCTGACGGCCGCGGATTTCGCCGGCTACTGGGGGTTCGCGCAGAAGCATGCCTGGGTGGACACGATCAGCACCCACTTCCACGGCCACGAACTGCACGAGATTCCACCGAACGGCCAGGGCACTAGCCGCGCTATCGTGCCTCGGCCTGCTGCGTCACACCCGGCTCGCCGACCTTGCCGTCGACGGCGCCGACTGGCAGCACGTGGCGATCGAGGCGATGAAGCTGGCGTTCGCCGACACCTATGCCTATGTCGCCGATCCGCGCAACATGGCGGTCACGCCCGCGATGCTGCTCGACGATGGCTATCTCGCTCAGCGGGCGCACCACATCGACCCGCGGCGCGCCCAGGAAGTCGCCGCTGGCACTCCGCCGCGCGGGGGCACGATCTACCTCACCACCGCCGACGCCAGCGGAATGATGGTCTCGCTGATCCAGTCGAACTACATGGGCTTCGGCTCGGGCGTGGTCGTGCCGGGCTTCGGCATCTCGCTGCAGAACCGGGGCCACGGCTTCGCGCTGGATGCCGCCAGCGCCAACGTCGTCGCGCCGGGCAAGCGCCCCTTCCATACGATCATCCCGGGATTCCTGATGAAGGACGGAATGCCCCAGATGAGCTTCGGCGTCATGGGCGGCAACATGCAGCCGCAGGGCCACGTGCAGACGCTGCTGCGCATGCTGCTCGCGCGCCAGCAGCCACAGGCGGCCTGCGATGCGCCGCGCTGGAAAGTCATGGCTGGCCTCGACCTCGAAGTGGAAGGGTCGATGCCGGAGCCGGTCGTCGTCGAGCTGCGGCGACGCGGGCATCGCGTCACCAGCGCCAATGACAGCTACATGGATTTCGGCTCGGGCCAATTCATCTGGCGACTGGGCGATCCGGCCGTCGAGGGCTATGTTGCCGCCAGTGACTCGCGACGCGATGGCCTCGCTGCGGGGTACTGAGCCGGCCTGCTTTGAGGGCGGAAATCATCGTTTCTTGAGCGCAGGCGAGTCCGTTGGCGTGCGCGTCGCCCACCACGCCGATTTTGAGAGAATGCCGACTTCATCGACCGGGACGTCTCGAGCGGACCGGCAGGAGACACAGGAACCCTCATGACGTACGCCGCCATCACCGGTTGGGGCAAGTGCATGCCGCCGGCCGTGCTCTCCAATCAGGACCTCGCCACCTTCCTCGATACGACCGACGACTGGATCATCTCGCGCACCGGTATGAAGGAGCGCCGCATCTCGCACGTCGGGGCGATCGACATGGCCACGGTCGCAAGCCAGCACGCGCTCGCCTGCGCCGGGCTGGCTGCCGAGGACCTCGACCTCATTGTCTACGGCAGCTGCAGCAACGATGAGCAGGTTCCGAACAGCGCCTCTGGCGTCCAGTTCAAGCTCGGCGCCCACAGCGCGGCGTCGATGGATGTCAACACGGCGTGCACGAGCTTCCTGTACGGACTGTCGAGCGCGAACGCGATGATCCGTACCGGAGCCATACGTAATGCACTGGTGATCGGCGTCGAGCTGATCTCGCCGTATATGGACTGGACCAACCGCAACGTCGCCGTGCTGTTCGGCGACGGCTGCGCCGCCGTTGTGCTTCAGGCGAGCGATAAAGAGGAAGGCCTGCTCGGCGAACAGCTCGGCTGCTATGCCGACGCGCGCCACATCTTGCGCGTGCGCGGCATGGGCTGTACCTATGCAAACCGCGGCGTGCAGTTCGGCGACACGCTGTGGGACTTCGACGGCCAGGAGATCTTCAAGAAGGCGGTCAAAGGCATGGCACTCGCCTCGCAGAAGGTGTTGGCGAAGTGCGGGGTCACGCCGGACCAGATCGACCTCGTCATCCCGCACCAGGCCAACCTGCGCATCATCGAGTCGGTGGCCAAGCACACGGGCCTGCCGATGGAGAAAGTGTTCCTCACGGTGCAGCGCTACGGCAACATGTCGGCCGCCACGGTGCCGGTCGCGCTGGTCGATGCCATCGAGGAAGGGCGCGTAAAGCCCGGCTCGCTGCTGCTGATGCCGGGCTTCGGTGGCGGCCTCACGCTGTGCTCGCACCTCGTCAAGTGGGGCGAGCGCATCACGCCGCTCGGCACGAGCTCCGCTGAACTTCCGCCCTGCACCCGCACCGCCCTCGAGATGGTCAACGACATCCGCGCGCGCAAGCATGCGCACGACACGTCCGAACCCGGACTGATGGCGCCGCGCTTCGCCGAAGCGGACGTGTCGACGTAAGCGCGAGCAACTCGCAGTCACCGCGACCGCCGTGCTTCGCGAATGACGCCCTGGCCGCGGCGAGCGGGGGACGCAGGGCTAGTCTCGTCGTCAGTAGAATCGGGCGCTCTACTGTCCAACCGGATGCCGCCCTAATGACGACCAAGACCTACGACCCCGTCCCGAAGCATCGCGTCGCGTTCCTTGGGCTCGGCGTGATGGGCTACCCGATGGCGGGACACCTCGCCCGCGCCGGCCATCACGTCGCCGTCTACAACCGTACCGTCAAGAAGGCCGACCAGTGGGTCGAGGAGTTTGGCGGTCGTGCCGCGCGGACGCCGCGTGAAGCCGCGACCGAAGCGCAGATCGTCTTCTCATGCGTCGGCAACGACGACGACCTGCGCAGCGTCATGCTCGGTTCGGACGGAGCGTTCGCGGGTCTGGGCAAGGACGCGGTCGTGTTCGATGACACGACCGCCTCGGCCCGCGTTGCGCGCGAACTGTATGCCGAGGCTCGCGGCCGCGGCATTCACTTCATCGACGCGCCTGTCTCGGGCGGCCAGGCCGGGGCCGTCAACGGTGCGCTGACGGTGATGTGCGGCGGTGACGCGGCGCCGTTCGAGCGCGCCCAGCCGGTCGCGATGGCGTTCGCGAAGGCGGTGACCCGCATTGGCGAGACCGGCGCCGGACAGCTCTCGAAGATGGTCAACCAGCTGTGCATCGCCGGCCTGGTCCAGGGCCTGTCGGAAGGCATCAACTTCGGCCTCGCTGCCGGCCTCGACATGAAGCTCGTGCTGCAGGTGCTGGGCAAGGGCGCGGCGCAGAGCTGGCAGATGGACAACCGTGGGCCGACGATGATCGACGACAAGTTCGACTTCGGCTTCGCCGTCGACTGGATGCGCAAGGACCTCGGTCTCTGCCTGGACGAGGCCCGCGCCAATGGCGCGCCGCTGCCAATCGCAGCCCTGGTGGACCAGTTCTACGCTGACGTGCAGGCCATGGGAGGGCAGCGTTGGGACACCTCGAGCCTGATTCGCCGCCTGCGGCATCGCACGTGAGCGGACGCCGGCGCGGGCTGGCGCCGGACCCGCGGGCACTTTGCGACAATCGAGCGGTCGAACGCGTTCGACTTCATTTGGCACGTGCCCATGCATGACACGGCGTTGAACACGGCTCTGGGCGAGCTTCGCCCCACGCTGCTGAAGATCGCACGGCTGCAGCTGCGCAACGACACCTGGGCTGAAGACGTTGTCTCGGAAACGCTGATCGCCGCCCTGGAGGGCGCGCAGGATTTTGCCGGAACCTCGCAATTGAAGACCTGGGTCGTCGGCATCCTCAAGCACAAGATCATCGACCAGTTCCGCCGCAGCAGCCGCGAGGTCTCGGTCGAAGCGGCGGTGGAGGCGGCGGAGGTCGAATCCTACGACGAACTGTTTCAGGCGAGCGGTCATTTTGCGAATCCGGTTCCGGCCTGGGGCAACCCCGAAGCGGCGCTCGGCGAGACCCAGTTCCTGCGGATCCTGCAGGCCTGCGTCGACAAGTTGCCATCGAGCCTGGGCCGGGTTTTCATGCTCCGGGAGTGGCTCGAACAGGACACCGACGAAATCTGTAAGGAACTCGGGATCACGCCGACCAACTGCTTTGTGATGCTGTATCGGGCCCGGATGCGCCTGCGCGAGTGTCTGCAACTCAACTGGTTCGAGGAAAGACGAGGCGCCTGAGGTGAGCGGACTCCCGTTTCGGCTCACGTGCAAGGAAGCCCATCGGCTGGTGTCAGAAGAGCTCGACCGCGAGCTGCCGCTCGGCGAGCGGCTCCGCGTGCGCATGCACCTGTTCGCCTGCGGCAGCTGCACCCACTTCAAGGAGCAGGTGCAGCTTTTGCGGACAGCCATGCGGCGCCTGGGGGAATGATCCGTTGCCGCGTCGGGAGCGGGCGACGTGCCGGGTCATTCATCGCGCCTCCGGACCCGCAGCCGCTGAACGAATTGCCATGACACCTTCACGGAGTATCGAGTGCACGCCACACTGCCACTGCTGAAGGCCACAGATTTCCCGCCGCTGCGACGCCGCGCGGTTGACACCCTGCAGGTCAACCTGGGCTATACCTGCAACCAGACCTGCCTGCACTGCCACGTCAATGCCGGCCCGAACCGGACCGAACAGATGGACCGCGCGACGATCGACGCGGTGCTCGACGTGCTGGTGGCCAAGGACATCCGGACGCTCGACCTGACCGGCGGTGCACCGGAGCTGAACCTTCACTTTCGTGAGCTGGTCCGTGAAGCCCGCGCTCGCCGTGTGCATGTCATCGACCGCTGCAACCTGACGATCCTGTTCGAACCCGGTCAGGAGGGGCTCGCCGAATTCCTCGCGCAGCATCAGGTCGAGATCGTCGCGTCCCTGCCCTGCTATTCGCAGGAAAACGTCGACCGCCAGCGCGGCGAAGGCGTGTTCGACAAGAGCATCCGTGCGCTGCAGATGCTGAACGCGCTCGGCTACGGTCATGATGAACACCTCCCGCTGTCGCTCGTTTACAACCCGCAGGGACCGAGCCTGCCACCTCCGCAGGGGGCGCTGGAAGCTGACTACCACCGCCTGCTGGGCGCGAACTTCGGCATCGTGTTCACACGCCTGCTGGCACTTGCCAACATGCCGATCGCGCGCTTCGGCTCGACGCTGGTCAGCAAGGGTCAGTTCCGTGATTACATGGCAAAGCTGCGCGCCGCCCACCAGTCCGCCAACCTCGAGCACGTGATGTGCCGCAACCTCGTTTCGGTCGACTGGCAAGGCTTCCTCTACGACTGCGACTTCAACCAGATGCTCGGCATGCCGCTGCGCGAAGGCGACGCGCAGGGACGCCTCGGCCATGGCCGGCTGCACCTGACCGACTGGCTCGAGATGGACCTGACGGACAACCCGATCGTCGTCGCCGATCACTGCTACGGCTGCACGGCGGGGCAAGGCTCAGGCTGCGGTGGTGCGCTTGGCTGAACGCGAGCGCGGCGGTCGCACCGACGGTCCCGGGCGAACCTGCCCACCGACGTACGGCTACTCGCCGCGTGTGCTTGCGCGCGCCGGCCGACCTCAGGACTGAGGTGCTGTACGTCATCGGCGGCCTGTACGGCAATGCGCTCGCGCTGGATGCGATCGAGCGTATCGCAGCGCAGGAGACCATCGGTCCGGCGCTGGTGTTCAACGGTGACTTTCACTGGTTCGATGCCGACCCCGCGGCATTTGCGGAGATCCAGCAACGCGTGCTCGCCCATCACGCGCTGCGCGGCAACGTCGAGACCGAAATCGCCTCGGACGACACTGCAGCGGGCTGTGGCTGTGCCTATCCCGAATCGGTTCCGGACGCCGACGTCGCACGCAGCAATGCGATCCTCGAACGCCTGCGCGGCATCGCCGCGGAAGTCGCGGGCAGCCGAGAGTCGCTCGGCGCGCTGCCGATGCACGCCGTCGCGCAGGTCGGCGGCGCGCGCATCGGCATCGTGCATGGCGACGCCTGGTCGCTCGCCGGCTGGCGTTTCGCGCATGACCGGCTGCATGGAGACACGTCGGAAGACGCACTCGAAGCGGCGTTCGAACTTGCCGCGGTCGATGGCTTTGCTTCGAGCCACACGTGCGCACCGGCCTTGAAGGCGACGAGGCGTGGCTTCGTCATCAATAACGGCGCTGCCGGCATGGCGAATTTCGCAGGAACGGCCCACGGCGTGATCACGCGCATCGCGACCCGCGCCCTGCCTCGTGCGCTTGAGCCACTGCGGCTCTATGGGCTGCACGAATGGATCGAGGGACGGCCGTGCATCGTCGATGCGCTGAGGGTCGAGTTCGACCTCGCCGCATGGCTGCGTCGCTTCGATGTACTCTGGCCAGCCGGATCGGCCGCGGCGGTGTCCTACCGCAAGCGCATAGCCGTGGGGCCGGATTTCGCGATCGACCATGCGCTCGGGCGCGCTGCCGTTACCTGCCCGCCCTGACCGGCGTCGTTGCGTGCCTCGACCGGCACGTGGAGTGTTTGCCGTTCCCGCGATAAGGTGGTGTCCCGCGCTGCCCCGACCGATTCGGGATCCGCCTCGCCCACCCGCGCGCTGCGTCGAAAGCCTCGCATGAACCGGAAACTCGTCATCGTAGTGCTGATCGCGCTGGCGATTGGACTCTTCCTCGCCTTCGATCTCGGCCGCTACTTCGATCTCGCATACCTGAAGAGCCAGCAGGCATCGTTTGCGGCGGTTTATGCAAAGCACCCATTTGCGACGATCGCCGCCTACTTCGCCCTTTACGTCGCGGTCGCGGCGCTCTCCCTGCCAGGTGCCGCCGTGCTGACGCTGGCGGGGGGTGCGCTGTTCGGCTTCTGGGTCGGTCTCATCGTCGTGTCATTCGCCTCCAGCATCGGCGCGACGCTGGCGATGCTCGCCGCACGTCTGGTGCTGGGCGAAGCGGTGCAACGGCGCTTCGGCAACCAACTGGCGGCGATCAACGCCGGAATCGAGCGCGACGGTCCGTTCTATCTGTTCGCGCTGCGGCTGGTGCCGCTCTTCCCGTTCTTCGTCATTAACCTGCTGATGGGCCTGACGAAGATCCGAGCGTCGACCTTCTACTGGGTCAGCCAGATCGGCATGCTGCTGGGCACCGCGGTGTACGTGAATGTCGGCACGCAGCTGGCGCAGGTGGAGTCGCTGCGCGGCGTGCTGTCGCCCGGACTGCTGGCTTCGTTCGTGCTGCTCGGTGTGTTCCCGTTGATCGCGAAGAAGATCGTCGACCGCCTCAAGGCGCGCAAGGTCTATGCACGATGGGCGGACCGACGGCCCGCGACGCTTCGACTACAACATGGTCGTCATCGGTGCCGGTTCGGCAGGACTGGTCTCCGCCTACATCGCTGCGGCCACGAAGGCCAGGGTCGGCGCTGATCGAGAAGCACCAAATGGGCGGCGATTGCCTCAACACCGGCTGTGTGCCGAGCAAGGCACTGATCCGCTCGGCCAAGCTGCTGTCGCATATCGCGCGCAGCAGGGAGTTCGGTATCGAAGCGCGAGCGACATTCGACTTCGCCGACGTGATGGAACGCGTGCAGCGCGTGATCTCTGCCATTGAACCGCACGACTCGGTCGAGCGCTACACAGGGCTCGGGGTCGAATGCATCGACGGCACCGCGAAGATCACGTCGCCGTGGACCGTCGAAGTGCAGACAACGCGCGGGACCGAAGACCCTGACGACGAAGAGCATCGTCATCGCCGCGGGCGCGCGCCCCTTCGTGCCGCCGATTCCGGGCCTGGATGAGGTCGGCTACCTGACTTCGGACACCGTATGGAACCTGCGCACATTGCCGAGGCGACTCGTCGTGCTGGGCGGCGGGCCGATCGGCTGCGAACTGACGCAGGCGTTTGCGCGCTTCGGGTCACAGGTGACGCAGGTCGAGATGCTGCCGCGGATCATGATGCGCGAGGATCCGGAGATTTCGGCAACGGTGAAACGGAAGTTCGAGTCCGAGGGCATACGCGTACTGACGGAGCACAAGGCCAAGCAGTTCCTGCTCGAAGGCGGCGAGAAAGTGCTGGTCGCCGAGCACGCGAGCCGGGACGTTCGCATCCCGTTTGACGCCGTGCTGGTCGCCGTCGGCCGCATCGCCAACACGCAGGGCTATGGGCTCGAAGAGCTAGGCATCGGCACCACCAAGGCGCGCACCGTCGAGACCGACGACTACCTGCAGACGATCTACCCGAACATCTTTGCGTGCGGCGACGTGGCCGGACCGTACCAGTTCACCCACACGGCGGCGCACCAGGCGTGGTACGCGGCGGTCAACGCGCTCTTTGGAACGTTTCGCAAATTCAAGGCCGACTACCGCGTGATTCCGTGGGCCACGTTCACCGAACCCGAGGTTGCTCGTGTCGGTCTGAATGAAACCGAAGCGAAGGAAAAGGGCATTGCCCATACCACCACTGTCTACGGCATCGACGACCTCGATCGCGCGATCGCCGACGAGGAAGCCCACGGGCTCGTGAAGGTGCTGACGACTCCGGGAACCGATCGGATCCTCGGCGTCACGATCGTCGGCGAACACGCCGGCGACCTGATCGCCGAGTACGTGCTGGCGATGAAACACGGACTGGGGTTGAACCAGATTCTCGGCACGATTCACATCTACCCGACGCTCGCCGAAGCCAACAAGTACGCGGCCGGCGCCTGGAAACGCGGCACCGTCACGCAGGGGCAGTGGGCGTTCCTTTCCGCATTCCAGTCCTGGCGGCGCGGCGCCACGGGCATCGGTCGCGTCCTTGCGACGCTCGGCGCCGCAATCAAGGACAAGCGTCCGGCCTACTCGACAGCGTCACACTGACGATGACCATCGCGTGGCGATATCGGACATGACACCGGATGCGACGCTCGCGGCGGGAGCGCGCCTCCGTACGCCGGTGCTCGGGGCCGAGCGCGTCGCGCTTGCCCTCGGCATGACCGGCGCGCTGGGCGAGGAGCTGCTCGCCGCGCTGGTCGGCTCTCCCAATTACCGGCTCATTCACGTCGCCGTGAAGCAGTCCATTGTCTCGGCTGCCTCGAAATTTCATCCCTGGGTCGTCGGATCTTCGCCCGTGACCGCGGACGACGCCTATGTCTGCGTGACCGATGACGCCGTGCCGCTTCCGCACAATACGCCGCTGCAGCGCTACGGCAACGAGCAGCTTCTCGCGGCCGCGCGTGCCGCGCGGGACGCCAAAGTGCGTCGACTGGTGGTAATTGCTCCGTTGTCGGCCTTGCTGCAACTCAACGCGGCATCGCACAGCGTGTCGAGCGAGCAGGAGTTGGCGCTGGTGGAGATGAGATTCGAAACCCTGGTCATCGTGCGGCCGACCCGCGACGAGATCGAAGACTCCAGAGCGCCGTGGCTGCAGCGCATGGTGACCTCGCTTGGGCGCAGCGTGCTGGAAATCATGCTGCCGGCACAGGTGCAGGCGCTACGACCGAAGACGGCTGCACTTGCGATCCTCACGGCGGTCGAACGCATGTCGCCCGGCGTAAATGTCATCGGCGCACGGGAGCTGGCAGACATCGTCGCCGAAACGATGCCGGCCTTGCTGCCCAAGCGTCCCAAGCTGCGCTAGGATGAAACGAGCCCCACGCTCGCCTCGGCTCGCTGCCCCCCGAGGGGGCTGTCAGTGGCTTCGGACGGCCGGCCACTGACATGCACCTCGCGATCATCATTCCGGCTTTGAATGAAGCAGATGGCATCGGCCGTATGCTTGCGGCGCTACAGCCAATGCGTGCACGCGGCGTGCGCTTCGTCGTCGTCGACGGCGGCAGCACGGACGGGACGGCGGACCAGGCCCGGCCATTCGCCGACGAGCTGGTCTTCGCGGAGCGTGGCCGCGCGCGTCAGTTGAACGCGGGCGCGCAGCACGTCGCCGCCGCCGCCGATGTGCTGCTGTTCCTCCATGCCGACACCCGCCTGCCCCCGGACGCAGACCGCCTCATCGCCGAGACGATTGCACGCGGCGCGCGCTGGGGACGCTTCGACGTCCGGATCGAAGGGAGTGCTGCGCTGCTGCGCATCGTGTCGGAACTGATGAACTGGCGCTCTCGCCTGACGGGTATCTGCACAGGCGACCAGGCGATCTTCGTGGAGCGAGCGCTGTTTGAGACGATCGGCGGATTTCCGGACCAGCCGCTGATGGAGGACATCGAGTTCACGCGGCGCGCTCCGGCAGATCGCATGGCCGGCGGCGCTGGCCGGGGCCACGACTTCCGGAAGGCGCTGGGAACAACGCGGCGTCTGGCGCACGATCCTGCAGATGTGGTTGCTGCGCTGGCGCTATTGGCGCGGCGCCGATCCGGCCACGCTGGCGCGCGAGTACCGGGAGGTCCGCTGATGCAGAGGCTGCAGGTCGCCGTGCTGGCGCGCGCCGCCGTCCCCGGCAGCGCCAAGACGCGCCTGATAACCGCCGTAGGTGCCGAAGCTGCCGCCGCGCTGCAGGCACACCTGACCGAACTCGCGCTGCGGCGCGCCTGTGCGAGTCAGGCGCAAGTGGTGCTGTGGCTGGCCGGCGTGGCGGACGGCTCCCTGATGCGTCTCACGAGAGAGCTGGGCGTCGAAGTGCGGCCACAGCCGGACGGCGATCTCGGTGACCGCATGCTCGCCGCACTACGCCATGCACAGGCGTGCGACCGCCGCGGCATCGTCATCGGCACCGACTGCCCCGCGCAATCGATTGCAGACCTCGAGCGCGCTGGCGCCTTGCTTGCCGACTACGACGTAGTGCTGCAGCCCGCGCTCGACGGCGGCTACGTGTTGATCGGCATGGCGCAACCGCGCCACGAAATCTTCGCGGAGATGCCGTGGGGTGGCTACGCCGTCCTCGCGACGACGCGCGAGCGCATTCGTTCGCTGGGTCTGCGCCACACCGAGTTGCGCGCGCTGCCCGACCTCGACCGGCCCGACGACATCGCCGTCGCTCTGGAGCAGGGCTGGATCGAACGCGGAGTCTGGACGTGAAGCGGATAGCAGCGTGCATCGCCCTGGCGCTGTGCGGCACTGCGTACGCGCAGACCGCTCCGCTTGCCCCACTGTCAGCGTCGCCCGACGGTCGCATCCCGCTGCCATGGCAGGTGGTCACGCTGCCCAAGATCCCGCGCCATACGCAGTACAGCGTTGTCACGCTCGATGACCGGCGCGTCGTGAAGGCCGAGGCCGAGGGCTCGTATGCCAACGTGCTGCATCCGCTGAAGGCAGATCTCGACGCGACTCCTATCCTGCGCTGGAGCTGGCGGGTCGAGCGCTTTCCGGCGCGTTCGGATCTGTCCGTGAAGTCCAGCGACGACCTCGCAGCCAAGGTCTGCGTCCTGTTCGATCTGCCGCTCTCGCGCCTCGCGTTCTTCGACCGCTTGAAGATCGAACTCGGACGGCGGGTCTTCAAGCTCGACCTGCCTGCCGCGACGATCTGCTATGTGTGGGATCGCACGCTGGCACCCGGCACCTGGCTGCCAAACGTGTATACCGACCGCGTGCGTATGCTGGTACTGCGTTCAGGGAAAGTCGGCGATCAGGGACGTTGGTTCGACGAGCGGCGTGATCTTCGCGCCGACTTCGTGCGGGCGTTCGGGACCGAGGCCGACGGCGGCCTGCCACCAGTCGTAGCGGTCGGCTTCGCCACCGACGCTGACAATACGGGTGACTCGGCGCTGGCCTATTTCGGCGACATGACACTGGAGCAGGATTGAAGCGACTTCTGCTGGCGGGTGGCGGCCACGCGCATCTCTTTGTGCTGCGTGAGCTCGCGCGCCGTCGCGTGCCCGGACTCGAAGTGACGCTGCTGACTCCGTACGACCGGCAGTTCTACAGCGGCATGCTGCCAGGGTGGATGGCCGGGCACTACACGCTCGACGAACTGACGATACCGCTGCAGCCGCTGGCGAACGCCGCAGGCGCGCAACTGATACCTGACAGACTCAACGGCCTCGACCTGCTGGAACGACACGCGCTCACCGAACGAGGTGCGGCCATACCCTTCGACTCCATTTCACTGGCGACGGGGTCGTCAATTGCCGTCAACGCGATCGAAGGGGTCGACCGTTTTGCGCGCACGCTGCGCCCGACTCACGATTTCGTCGCCACCTGGGCGGCGCTGGCGCCTCGACTCGCGGAGGCCGAGCGGCCAAAGATCACGGTCATCGGGGCCGGTGCCGGCGGCGTCGAGGTCGCACTCGCGGCGGCGCACGCGATGAACGCTGCCGGCAATGGTGCCCAGATCCAGCTTGTCACCGGCGGCGCGCTGCTGCCGGGGCACAGTCCTCGTGCCCGTTCGCTGGTCGCCACGGCCCTGATGCGCAAGAACGTGCGCGTGATCGACGCGATAGCCACGCGCATCGCGAGTGACCACGTCGCGCTTCAAGGCAGCACACCTTTGACGAGCGACCTGACGCTGATGGCCTGCGGTGCTAGCCCGCCGCACTGGCTGCGCGACACCGGCCTGGCGCTGGATGAACAGGGCTTCCTCGCCATCGACCGCCATCTGCGATCGGTCTCGCACGAGGCGGTGTTCGGCGCAGGCGACATCGCGTCGATCGTCGGCGAACCTCGAGCGCGGTCAGGCATCTATGCCGTGCGCGCCGGACCTCCGCTCGCAGAGAACCTGATACGCCGTGCACAGGGCCGATCGTTGCGCAGCTACACGCCCCAGCGCAGTGCCCTCTACCTGCTTGCCACCGGGCCGAGAAACGCCATTGCCTCCTGGAGTGGCCTTGCCTGGCAGGGCGATTGGGTCTGGCGCTGGAAAGACCGCATCGATCGTGATTTCATCGCAGCGTTTCGCACCTCGTGAGGTCCTGATGCGCGTTCTCGCCGTACTGGGATTCATCTTCATTCTTCTGCCATTGCTGGTCCTCGCGGCCGGCCAGTTCGGCTGGCTCTCGGGCCAGGCTCCGACCGACCTCGGCGTGCGCGACGGCAAGCTCAAGCCGCCGTCACGCACCGACAACAGCGTCAGCAGCCAGGCCACGCTCTGGCCTGAAGGCGAGTTCGCCACCCAGTACGCGCAGATCGCGCCGCTGGCGACAGGCGGCAACGGCAATGGCGCAATGAGCCGCTTGCGGACCTTGCTCGCTGCCTGGTCGGGCACCCGGATCGTCGAGGACCGCGCCGACTATGTGCGCGTCGAGTTCATGACGCGCTGGTTGCACTTTGTCGACGACGCCGAGTTCTGGCTCGATCCGGCGACCAACGTCATACAGGTTCGCTCGGCGGCGCGTCTCGGACGCAAGGACTTCGGCGTGAACCGGAAGCGCATCGAAGCGATTCGCGCGCAGCTGCATACCGCAGGGACGTGAGGCTGGACGGCAAGATGGACGACAAAGGATCAAGCGGCGGCGGAAAGTTGCCGAAGATCAAGGTACCTCGACTGTTTCGGTGCCGCCATGACATCGTTCGCCGCTCGTCTGGTTCCCGTCCTCGCCCTCGCGTTGGCCGCTCCGGTCTGGGCCGATCCCCCGCCCCATGCCAAGGCCCACGGCTGGCGCAAGAAGAACGACCCTAACTACGTCGGCTACACCGGCAAATCCTGGCCGCAGGACTACGGGGTGATCTCGGGCCACTGCCAGACGGACGTGATCCTCGGTGTGGCCGGGGCCGCCGTGGGTGGTGTCATCGGCTCGCAGGTGGGCGACGGCGCAGGTCGCACCGTTGCCACGATCGCGGGTGTGGCCCTCGGCGCGATTGTCGGGGCCAGCGTCGGGCGCCAGCTCGACCAGAGTGACCAGGCCTGCATCGGCCACACGCTCGAACTCGCGCCTTCAGGCCAGACCGTGCGCTGGACCAGCGTCAGTGGCGGCACGAACTACGCCCTGGTGCCGGTGAAGGACGTCGGAACGGACTGCCGTGAGTTCAAGCTTGAGGCCAGCGCAAACGGCAAGCGATCCTGGGGCACCAAGGTCGCCTGCCGCAGCGGCGACGGCGTCTGGAAACTTCGCAGTTGACTCACTGACGCGTGCAACGCGGCGTCGATCGACTCACTGCCATACAAACTCGACCGTGGGCGCGCCAGTGCCTGGATGTGAGCCGATCGTGCGCACTCTGAGCCCTCGGGCGATGTAGAAGCGCCGGGCCTGCTCGTTCGTTTCGTCGGTGCGCAACCAACCGTCCGGCATGGCCCGCATTGCTGTCGCAAGCAGTTGCGTCCCTACGCCCCGCCCTTGCGACGCAGGATGTACGAATAGCTGCCGCAACCAGCGTTGGTCCGGATCGTAGGCGACAAAAGCGACGATCTCCCGAGCGTCGTTGCGGGCCACAGCGATGTGGCAACGTGCAAGGTCCCCCGTGAGGCGCTGCAGGAGAGCTTCCACGGATGGCAGGGGCGAAGCGCGCGGTAGAGACCCGAGGGCCTCGTGCCACACGAGCGCAATCCGTTCCAGTTCGGAAGGCGCAAGAGATAGAACCAGCGTAGTGGACGTTCGCGTGTTCGACCTGTCAGCGCGACCTGCCGCAAGACCTACTCGCGTCCCCTGAAACACTGAATCTATTTTTTCGCTGCCGGTGGTGATGCTGGCGCGGCCGGCGGCGCAGGAGGAGCTGGCGGCGCGTCGGAGTTCCACGTATCGCGGATGTAGAGCCACTTCCCGTTCTTCTTGCGCGAGACCGAGAGAAACTTGCCGGTCTCTACGACAGCGCCTTTCACGGTGACCTTGTAGGTGCCTGACTCCCAACCCGTGGCGCCCGAAACACCGACGTCCGTCTTGGGATCAATGACGAAGACCACCCCGGCCGCCTTCGAAGCAGCGACGTCCTTGGTGAAAAAATCTAGGATCGCCGCACGGCCCCGCACGCCAGGCGCACCCGGCGGAAGCAGCAGAGCATCCTCCGCATATTGCGCCGCCACGCCTTTCGCATCACCGCTGTTGTAGGCCTTCTCCCAACTTGCAGTCTGTGCGCGCAGGGCAGCCTCATCCGCACCCTTCGCCGAGGCTGCCTGCACAAGGCCCAACATCGAGAACGCCAAAGCGACGAGTCCAGCGGCGCGCCACCACACCTTCTTGGAACGAATCATTCCCTTCCCCCTTGTTGCCTTGTTGTATTGAATCTTCAGCCAGCAAGCTGACCGGTGGATACTACGCCGCCGGTTGCGGTTGTCGGTGAGCTTGCAGACTTCTCTGCGGGTATCGCCGACGCATGACCGTGTGTGAGCGCAGCCGGCGGCAGCACTTAATGCCTGCAACTGGCGTGAACGATCCGCGGTCAGTAGGCGGCCGTGTTTCGGCCCAAGTACTCTTTCACGGATCCGAACTCGTCCAGTGACAGAGCGCGCGTCACCTGGTCAGCGAAGGTCCACGGGTAGTCCAAACATCGCAGTGACCGCATGACCTCGGTGGCATAGGCCGGCGCGAGCACCATCATCTGCTCGATCGTGATCACGAGCCTCGTCACTCGCAACTCTGGATAGCCTGCAAAGGTCCATTCATACTGGCCGCATCCGACCCGGACATTCCGCGCCGCCTTCTCGGTCATGCCGACGAGCCAGTCGCAGGTGAATGCCTCGGCCGCGTGCTTTGGCCGGTCCAGGTAGTAGGAACGGATGTTCTCGTAGGTCTGATTGGAGTGACGAACGAGTACGTCTGCGATCCCGTCCAGGCCGACCGTCACGCCCGGAAAACCGATCTGACCGGAACGATCGTTCACCTCCAGCCGAGCATCGTTGGCGAACACGTCGGCAAGCAAGTACGGTCGGTTTTCGTCCTTGGCCCGAAAGTACGTCCGCAGCAATTGCTCGGGAGACACGGCCCGCCTCGTAGTGAGCCTTCAGACCGTGCCCGCGCGTCGGGCCGCCTACTTCAGCAGGCTCCTCAACATCCACGCCGTCTTCTCATGGATCTGCAGACGTTGCGTGAGCAGGTCTGCGGTGGACTCGTCGCCGGCCTTTTCGACGGCCGGGAAGACCTTGCGCGCGGTGCGCGCCACGGCTTCGTGGCCGCTGACGAGCAGTCGCACCATGTCCAGCGCGTCCGGCACGCCGGGCGTCTCGTCGATTGACGTCAGTCGCGCGAACTCGCTGTTGGTCCCGGGCGCCGGGTAGCCCAGCGAACGGATGCGTTCGGCAATGGCGTCGAGTGCGGTCCACAGTTCCGTGTACTGGTCCATGAACATCAGGTGCAGTGTGTTGAACATCGGACCTTCGACGTTCCAGTGGAAATTGTGCGTCTTCAGGTACAGCGAATAGGTATCGGCGAGCACGCGCGACAGGCCGTCGGCGATCTTCGCGCGGTCCTTGTCGGCAATGCCGATGTCGATGGTCGGCGCGCCGTTCATGCCCGCCGCTGTCTTGCCCTTCCTGGCCATTGCAACCTCCGTTGAGTAGCTCATGACATCGTAGCGACTGGCCGCCGCGCTGGCCAATCGGGAATAGTTAGGGCCTCGATAGTCCGGTCCTTACCAGGTCTCGGCCTTTGCGTCCGGCAGCTTGGTCACGCCATGCAGCGGGCACTTCAGGATCGCTTGCCGCAGCGCCTCGATCGCCGGCGCGCGGGTGAACGACTTGCGCCAGGCCAGCACCACGCGTCGGTCCGGCGCCGGCGCCTTGAACGGAACATACTCGAGCAGGGAATCGCGGCCCGGCTTCTCGGGGACCGACGTGCTTGGCAGCACTGTCACGCCGAGGCCCGAGCCGACCATGTGGCGGATCGTGTCGAGCGACGAGCCTTCGAAGGTCTTCTGGATGCCTTCGGCCGAGGAGGAAAAGCGCGACAGCTCCGGGCAGACCTCGAGCACCTGATCGCGAAAGCAATGCCCGGTACCCAGCAGGAGCATGGTCTCCTTCTTCAGGTCCTCGCTCGGGATGCTCTTGCGCTTGGCCCACGCGTGGTGCCGCGGCATCGCGACGATGAAGGGTTCGTCATACACCGGCTGCAGCAGCATGCCGATCTGGGGCAGCGGCAGCGCCATGATGGCGACGTCGACTTCGCCATTTTTGAGCAGCTCCATCAGCTTGACCGTGAAATTCTCGGTCAAGAGCAGCGGCATCTCGGGCGCGTCCTTCAGCAATTGACGCACGAGACCCGGCAACAGATAGGGTCCAATGGTGTAGATGACGCCCAGCCGCAGCGGACCGACCAGCGGATCCCTGCCCTGACGCGCGATCTCCTTGATGCGGCCCGCCTCGTCGAGCACCTTCTGGGCCTGGCCGACGATGCGCTCACCGGCCGAAGTCATCGTGACCTCATTCGTGCGGCGCTCGAAGATCTGCGTGCCGAGTTCTTCCTCGAGCTTCTTGATCGCGACCGACAGCGTCGGCTGGCTGACGAAGCAGGCCTCGGCGGCGCGCCCGAAGTGGCGCTCGCGCGCCACAGCCACGATGTACTTGAGTTCAGTGAGGGTCATGCTTGGGGATCGTAACTGCGCGTCATGCGGCCAGGAAGTCGTAGCGTCCTTCGTACCAGCGCCGCACGTGCTCGCGCGCAGCCTCCGCGTCCTGCACAAGCAGCGCTTCGGCGGTCTCGCGCGCCCGCTCCACCAGCGCGGCATCCCGCTCGAGGTCGGCGAAGCGCAGCAGCGGCACTCCGGACTGCCGCGCGCCGAGAAACTCGCCGGGACCGCGCATCATAAGGTCGCGCCGTGCGACCTCGAAGCCGTCGCTGGTCTCGTATACGACCTTCAGCCGCTCGCGCGCGGCGTCGGACAGCGGCTCTTCGAACAAAAGGATGCAATAGCTCTGTTCGGCGCCACGACCGATTCGACCCCGCAACTGATGCAGCTGGGCGAGGCCGAAGCGCTCGGCGTGCTCGATCACCATCAGTGTGGCGTTGGAAACGTCGACTCCGACCTCGATCACCGTCGTGGCGACGAGCACATCGATGTCCCCGGCGCCGAATCGCTGCATAACACCGGACTTCTCGGACGCCGCCAGTTGCCCATGCAGCAGTCCAATGCGCAGCTCGGGCAGCAGTTCGACGATGCGCGCGTGAGTCTCGGTCGCCGCGGCGGCTTCGACCGCGTCACTCGCCTCGATCAGCGGACACACCCAGTAGGCCTGGCGTCCCGCCGCGACATCCGCGCGTATGCGGTCGATCACCTCGTCGCGTCGCTGCGTGGACACCAGTTTCGTGACTACCGGGCGCCGACCCGGCGGCAGTTCATCGATGACGGAGACATCGAGGTCGGCGAGGTAGCTCATGGCAAGCGTGCGCGGTATCGGAGTGGCTGACAGCATCAGCATGTGCGGCGCCAGACCCTCGCCCGCATTGCGCAGCGCGAGCCGCTGGGCGACGCCGAATCGGTGCTGCTCATCGACGATCGCGAGACCCAGCTTCTCGAAGCTGACCGCCTCCTGGATCAGGGCGTGGGTCCCGATCACCAGCTGCGCCACGCCGGTGGCCACCTGCAGATGAGCCTCGCGCTTGGCGGCACTGGCCAGCCGTCCGACCAGCCAGGTCGTACGGACACCCAACGGTTCGAGCCACTCGACGATGCGCCCGAAATGCTGCTCGGCCAGCAGCTCGGTCGGAGCCATCAGCGCCGCCTGCCAGCCGGATTCGATCGCGCGCGCCGCGGCCATTGCTGCGACCACCGTCTTGCCGCTGCCGACGTCGCCCTGCACCAACCGCTGCATCGGCTGTTCGCGCGCGAGATCGACTTCGATCTCGCGCCAGACGTTCTGCTGCGCGCGCGTCAGCGTGAACGGCAGGGCGGCGATCAGGCGCGCCGTCAGGCCGTCCGCGGCAAGCGCTGGCGCGCGCTGCTTCCGGCGGCTGGAGCGCGCGAAGCGCAAGGCAATCTGCTGCGCCACCAGTTCATCGAACTTGAGCCGCTGCCAGGCCGGGTCCGTTCGCTCGGCCAGTGCCAGCGCGTCGGCGTCGGGCGGCGGATGGTGCAGGCGTTCCACCGCGGGTCGCAGCGGCTGGCAGGCGCAGTTTCGCCAGTCGATCGTCCGACAGCAGGTCGCGCAATTCAACTGACCGCAGAGCCCGCGCGATGCGCTGGCGCAGCCAGGACTGCGACACGCCGGCGGTGGTCGGATAAATGGGCGTCAGCGTTGCTGGCAGGCTCTCGCCCGCCTGCACCGTGCGCACGCGGGGATGGACCATCTCGACTCCGGCGAGACCGCCGCGCACGAGACCGAATGCGCGGATGCGCCGCCCCACCGTCATCTGCTTCAACTGCGACGGATAGAAGTGCAGAAAGCGCAGCACCAGCACACCGCTGTCGTCCTGCACGGTGATGCGCAATTGCCGCCGACCGCGGAAGACCACTTCGGCGGCGGTCACGGAGGCCTCGATCTGGGCCTCGTTGCCATCGCGCAAGTCGTCGATGGCGACGATCGTGGTTTCATCTTCGTAGCGCAGCGGCAGATGAAAGACGAAATCCCAGTCAGTGGCCAGCCCGATCGCGGCCAGCCGCGCCCGGACCCCGGAATCGGAACGGGCGGCCGGCTTGCGACCTGCGGTATTGCGCGCCAAGGAAACCGCCCGCCCTAGTGGCCTGTAACCGTCGATTCGGGACTGAAAGGCGTGCCCGAGCGAGCCGAGTGCGCGAAGCGAGCCGCGTCGAATAGCCGTCGCCTATTCGCAAGGCGAGCGACAAAGCAATCGGTCGCGCCGGCGCGCAAGGCAGTTCTGAATTGGCTGTTACAGGCCACTAGAGGACGAGCACGGCCTCGACTTCGAACAGCGCCCCCTTCGGCAGGCTCGCGACGCCGACCGTGGAGCGTGCCGGGTAAGGCTTCGGCACGACGTCGCCCATGATCTGGTTGACCGTCGCGAACTTGGACAGGTCAGTCAGGAACAGCGAGAACTTGACCGCATGGCCCAGCGTGCCGCCCGCCGCGCGTGCGACCGCGTCCAGATTGGCGAATGCCTGGCGCACCTGTGGTTCGAACTCGGCGCTGACAAGTTCACCGGTCTTGGGATCGAGACCGATCTGGCCCGAAGTGAAGACCACCAGCCCGGTCTTGACGGCCTGCGAGTATGGCCCGATCGCCGCCGGCGCGGCCGGTGTCGAGACGATTTCCTTGTTCATGGGAGTTCCTTCGGCGCCTATGGACGAAGGAAACAGTCTAGCGGCGTGCCGCCGCCCCCTCTCGCGAAGGATCTGTCGGTCAGCCCTTGCCGGCTAACTGTGATGGCGCGCGAACTGTTCGAACTGCAGCAGCGGCAGTGCCTTGCTCAGGTGGAAGCCCTGCGCTTCATGGCAGCCGCAATGCTTGACAAAGTCGAGCTGCTCGGCCGTCTCCACGCCCTCGGCCACGACATGCAGGCCGAGTCCGTCCGCGAGCCCTGCCAGCGCGGTGACGATGCGCGCGTCAGCAGCCTCGTCGGGCGCGGCACGGACAAAGCGACCGTCGATCTTCAGGACACTCAGCGGGAAACGCCGCAGGTTCGAAAGGCTCGAGTAACCGGTGCCGAAATTATCGAGCGCAATGCGCACACCCATGGTCTGCAGGCCCACCAGCACCTGCTCGGCCTTGTCGAGGTCCCGCATCAGGCTCGCTTCGGTGATCTCCACTTCGAGGCGTTCGGCATCCAGTCCATGGTCGATCAGTGCCTGGCTCACCATCGGCAACAGCGTCCGTCCGCGAAATTCGCGCGGCGACAGGTTGACGCTGACAAAGAGTTCACCCAGTCCGGCGGCCGTCCAGGCCCGCGCGGCGTGACAGGCGGCGCGCAGCACGATCTCGCCGATGGGCTGGATCAGCCCGCTGTCTTCCGCCACGCCAATGAAGGCGGATGGTTCGAGCAGGCCCTGCTCCGGATGACGCCAGCGCAACAGCGCTTCGGCGCCGATCACGCGGCCGGTGGATAGGTTGATGCGCGGCTGGTAGTGCACCTCGAACTCGTCGCGATCGATCGCGCGCCGCAGCGCCGCCTCGAGCTGCAGGCGCTTGAGCAGATCGGCATTCATCCGGGGCTCGAACATCTGCACATGCGCCCGGCCGCGCGATTTAGCGTACGACAGCGCCGCATCGGCGTTGCGCAGCAGCATCTCGGGGCCGGCACCGTCGTTCGGGAAACACGCCACGCCGATGCTGACCGTCGCCGTGACCTGCTCGGCATCCACCTCGTAGGGATCCGCCAGCAATTCGCTCAAGCTTGGTCGCAACGCGCTCAGCATCGTCCGTGTGACGCAAGCGGCCCAGCACGACGGCAAACTCGTCCGAACCCACGCGCGCCACCAGGTCCGAGGTCCGCACCGTCTCGATCAGGCGACCGGCGACCTGTTGCAGCAGCGCGTCACCGACGCGGTGCCCGAGCGCATCGTTGAGCTTCGTGAAATCATCAATGTCGATCACCAGCACGGCCATCCGATCGCCGGACAGCTGGTGATTGCGCACCGCTTCGTCGAGCCTCGACTCCAGCAGGCGGCGGTTCGGCAGGGCCGTGACGTCGTCGTACAGCGCCATTCGACGCGCGCGTTCCTCGACCTCGCTGCGTTCGTACATTTCGGCGACCAGTCGCTCGTTCGACCAGGCGAGTTCGTCATGTGCAGCGCGTACGCGCTGCTCGAGTTCTTCCCGCACCCGCGACAGTGCCGCCTCGGTCGCCTTGCGCGCCGTGATGTCCTCGACCATCCAGATCGTTTCGCCACCCGGCCCGCCCGGCGTGATGCTCTTGACGAGCAGACGTGCCCAGAACGTCGACCCGTCGCTGCGGCGCGTGCGCCATTCCATCGACGGCGACCCGCCGGCGTTCAGCGCGTCGCCGATGCGGTTGGCGAACCCCTGGAATTCCTCTTCGGAGGCGAAAAAGATGGCCGCCGACTGTCCGAGCAGCCGCTCCGGCTCATAGCCGAACAAGCGCGCGGCACTCGAATTGCATTGCATGACCTCGCCATCGCATACCGCCAGGATGCCGACCGTATCGTTGGCGAGCAGCGCCCGGTACTCCTGCAGACGACGCTGAACGTCGCGCGTGTTCAGTGCGGTGACGAGATCCTCGGCGGTCTGGCTCATGCATTCCCCACGGGTCGAAGGCCCGCGCCCGGTCGAGTGGCGACCCAGGACGCGCGGTGGCAGCTTTGAGTGTCGGCGCCCAGAGGGCCGAACGATGGATGGATTACGGGCTCCCGGACCCGGCTATTCGCGCCGCAGCACTTCGAAGTTCGACCGTTCGGGCGAGGCAAGGTCCGGCCTTCCGCCGGGATGCCCTCACGGGTAGCTCCGTCGCCCGCTGCAGCTTGCGCACTCGGCCCCTGCCGTTCAAGATGCCGCGGTGCAAGGAAGTTCGACCGCACCCAGACCGACACCCGGATCGCCGCAATGACAGCCAGCGCCCGCAAGCCACGCAAGACCACCACGCAACGTCGCGCGCGCACACGGGCTCCCGCATCCCAGCCGCCAGTCATGTCACTCGCGCGCCAGGTGAAGTCGTGGGCGGGAACGGCCTGGGGGCTGGCCGGCAGTGCCGCCGACATGTCGCTGGCGCTGGCAAAGTCTTCGGTAGGTCCCAACCGGCGCGCGACGATCGAACGCGCCGGTGCCCTGCTCAAGAGCATGCGCGAGACCGCCGGCCTGACCGCCCAGGAACTGGGGCGCGCGATCAACCTGGGCGACGCGAGCCTGCTCGAGCAGGCGGAAAGCGGCAAGATCGCCCTGCCCTTCGAGATCATCCTGCGCCTGGCGGCGGTGCTCGGCCGGCGCGATCCCGTGGCATTCGTCATGAAGCTCACGCGCTCCTACAGCCCGGAGACGTGGAAGGCGCTCGAAGACCTCGGCGTCGGTCGCCTGGTAGCGCACGCCGGGCGCGAGCGCGAGTTCGTCAACATCTACCGGGCGCGCGACGAGGCACGGCAGCTGACCGATGCGCAATTCGCGCGCGTGCTGGCGTTCGTCTCTGCGGCGTTCGAACTGGCACTGACGCTGGTACGCGAGGAGCGCCGGAAATAGTCGCCGCGCGCCGACGCGCGCTGCTATCGTTCGACTGTCACGAGGAGGAAAGCGATCATGGCAACCAGGAAGACCCGCAAGACGGCAGGCAAGACCCGCGCCGCAAAGAAGACCACCAAGCGCGCGGCCCGCACGCAGGCTGCTCCAGCAAGCGCCGCTGCCACGAAGATGTTCGACATGTCGATGGGCGGACTCGGCAAGACGCTCGAGCGACTCAACCTTTCCGGCGTGGCCAGCACCATCGCCGAAGGCCGCCGCAAGGACCTCGCGGCACTGGTGGCCGCCAACAAGAAGTCCTACGAGGGCCTGCAGGCGGTCGTGGCGCGGCAGACGGCGATGCTGAAGGGCGCCGTCACCGAATGGCAGTCGATCGCGCAGGGCATGTCACAGGGCGGGGCGCGCCCGGGGCTGGGCCAGATGGACGAGGTCGCCAAGAATGCCTTCACGATGGCACTCGAAAACATCCGTGAGCTCGGCGAACTCGCGGCGCGCTCACAGGCCGAGGCGTTCGAGATCGTGCGCCGTCGGATCATGGAAAACGTCAACGAAGTGAGTTCGCTGCTGCGCCGGGGCGGCTGAGCGGCCGGCGCCCGGGATAACCGCAGGCGGGAGTTGCGGCCCGGAAATCCCGGTTTCACCCGGGTCAATGACGGCGATGCCGCATTACTGCGGCATCGCCTTGACCTCAATCTGGATGGCCGCGTAGTACGCGGAAAGGTCCCGTATGTCCTGGTCGTTCAAGGACTTCGCGGCGACCGACATCACCTCGTTCTTCCGCGCCCCCGATCGGTACGCATTCAGCTCGCGCACGAGGTAGTTCGCCGGCTGGCCGGCAAGGTTGGGAGCGTCGGGCAGCTTCGCGATGCCATCGAGTCCGTGGCAGGCCTGGCACGCGACCGCCTTGCGACGACCCGCCGCCACGTCCTGAGCCGCGGCGCTGCCGCCGACCATGGCCAATGCTGAAACAATCGCCGCCGCAGTGCATGCGGCGGCGATGGGGCGGTGGCGCATCCGCTTACGGCTGGTAGGAGATCCGATAGATCGCGCCGGCGAAGTCGTCGGACACCAGCAGCGATCCGTCCTTCATCACCGCGACGTCGACCGGGCGGCCGCGGAAGGTGCCGGTCTCGCTGTCAAGCCAGCCTTCGGCAAACACCTCGGACTTGTCGGCCGTGCCGTCAGCCTTCAGCGAAACAAAGTTGACCAGCGCCCCGGTTGGCGTCGTGCGGTTCCACGAGCCGTGCGCCGCGACGAAGATGCCTCCCTGGTACTTCGCCGGGAACATCTTGCCGTTGTAGAAGGTCATGCCGAGCTGCGCCTGGTGCGCCGGGAATTCGATCTGCGGTGGCGTCCAGTTCGCCGGCGCCTTCATGTCCTTCAAGTCGGGCGCCGCAGACGTACCCGCGATCTTGGTGTTCCGGCCGTGGATGAACGGGTAGCCGAAGTGCTCGCCGGCTTTGGTGATGCGGTTCAGCTCGCCCGGCGGCGTGTCATCCCCCATGCCGTCGGTCTGGTTGTCCGTGAACCATACCGTCTTGTCTTTCGGGTTGATGTCCATGCCGACGGAATTGCGGACGCCGACCGCGTAGACCTCGCGCTTGCTGCCATCGAACGGATTCATGCGGACCATGCCGCCGATGCCGAGCTTCTCGTACAGCCCCACCTTCCCGGCCGGCTGCACGTTGAAGGGCTGGCCCAGCGTGATGTAGAGCATGCCGTCCGGTCCGACGCGGCAGGTGCGCGCGCCGTGGTTGTACGACTCCTCCTCGACCGGGACCAGATTGCCCTGCGGCACGACCTCGATCACCGCGACATCGGGACCTTCATAGAAAAACTCCGCGGCCGGGAAATTCAGCACACGGTTGTGCTCGGCGACGATCAGGAAACCGTCCCTGGTCCAGCACACGCCGTTGGGGACCTGGAACTTGAGCGACGGCGCGAACGGCTTCACCTCGTCAGCCACGTAGTCCCTGTTGCGATCGGTCACCGCCCACACCGTCGTCTTGCGCGTGCCGACGAACAGCATGTTGGTGCTTGGCGCGACCGCCATATGACGCGCATCGGGCACGATGGCGAAGAGTTCGATCTTGAACCCGGGCGGCAGCTTGACGCTGCTTGAGATTCGCGCGGATCGCGTCTGCGTTCTTGCCTTCCTGCGGCACCGGCGGGATATTGAGGTCGGTGCCCGAGACCTTCATCTGCTTGAGCTTCTCGATGTTCTGCTGGGCATGCACGGGTGCAATGCTGCCGACAGCCATTGCAACCGCAAGCGCAACTCCGTTCCACGTCTTCGTCATTCCTGTCTCCTGTCCGATGCATTGTTGTCGTGCGTTTCGCACTGTCGTGGTGCGAACGGCGAGTCTAGGCAGGGGTCCTGCACGCGGCAACGGGGCAAGCCCCTCGGGTTCAGCGGATCACGCGAAGGCGCGAGCCGAACGCGTATGGACAAGACCGCTAGAAGGCAAAGGTGGCCGAGGCGCCGACCAGGAAATTGCGGGTCGGCGCGGGCGCGTAGTAGCGGCCGTTCGCGTCACCGACGATGACGGCACCGATGTACTCGCGACCAAACAGGTTGTTGAGGCGCGCGAACTCACGGAAACGCCAGCGGCCGGCCGCCTGTTCGAGCCCGGCCCAAAGGTTGGCGATCGTGTAGCCCGCGGCGTACGCCGAGTTGAAGTCGTTGACCGCGACCGCCCCGTTGGCGATGACTTCGAACGCACCGCTGAGCCCGAGCGCCGGGTTGCGATAGGCCAGATCCGCGAAGAGCGTCGCGTTGGGTACGCCCGGTACTCGGTTGCCGGCCGGCACCACCGCCGTATTGGCCCCTGTCACCGGATTGCAGAAAGCGGCCAGCGGCGCGCAGCTGCGGAAGGCGCTATCGAAGCGGGCATTGAGAAGCGTCAGCGCCACATGCGTGGTGAGTCCGAAGCCCAGCGTGCTCTCCAGCATCAGTTCCGCGCCGAGCCGTGAGGAGTCACCGGCGTTCTGGAACGAGGACCGTCCCCCGAGATTGCTGGCGGTCACGATCTCGCCGCTGGTCTGGATGCTGAACACGGCCAGGTTGAGTCTCGTGGATGGTTCAAGGAGCACTTTTGCTCCGACCTCGAACTGATCGCTGAGCGTCGGCTGCAAGGAGAAGTTCAGGCCGCTGGCACCATCCGGCCGATACGCGAGCTCGATCCCCGTTGGCGTCTCGAAGGCGCGGCCGTAGCTCGCATACACATTGAACGTGGGGTTGACCCGGAACAGCAGGCCCACGGTCGGAGTCCACTCGGCGTAGCTGGTCGAGCCGCTGTCGTCCGGGTTGCCGGCCGTGATGTAGCGATCCGCGGATGTGAACTCGACCTTCGTGTAACGCACACCGGCCGACAGCGACCAGCGCGGCAGGAACTGCCATTCGGCCTGCAGATAGGCGCCCAGGTTGGTGACGTCGTTGTCCTCGTCCCGCTTGAGCGCTCCGCTCACTCCAAGATTGTTGATGTATCCCTGGCGCGCCTCGGACGAGGTGTCATAGTCGGCCCCCGCGGTCCACGTCAGCGGGCCTTCGAGCCACTCCTGTTGCCGCGTCCAGCGCACGGCACCGCCGCCAAACTGACGGTCGAGCGACGACACGCCGCCGGAGCTGGTTGCTGCCTGCTGGTTGACGAGCGGCACCGCCAGGAACTGTTCGTTGTTGCGGCTGCCAAGATAGCCGAGGACGCGCAGGCTGTCCGCCGAACTGAGCGCCGCATCCCAGATCAACCCGCCCTGCACGTTGTCGAGTGAGCGCCGCGTGTTGAACGCAAGCGCCACCGGCTGTGCCTGGCGCGGGTCCTGCTGCACCTGAGCTTGGGTCAGGCCGAGCGGATCCTGCGCACTGGGCTGATTGAATCCAGTCGCAACTAGCGTCAGGCGGTTGCTGTCGTCGAGGTCATAGCCGAGCTTCGTGTTGAACTGCGCCTTGCGCGCCGCACTGTGCTCGCGGTAGCCATCGACACTGAAATACGACGCACTCGCCATGCCGCTGAACGTACCGCTGACGGCGCCACCCTTCAGTCCGTAGCGCTGGAACCCGTAGCTGCCGAATGCGACATCCGCCGACAGCGTAGGCGGCGTGGTCCCACTCTCACTGAACACCTGCACAACGCCGCCGGAGTGGTTGCCGTAGAGCGCGGAAAAGGGGCCGCGCAGCACTTCGATACGATCGGCCGAACCGAGATCGAACACGCCCGGACTGCCCTGTCCATCGGGCGTGCTCGCCGGAATGCCATCAGCGATCAGCTTGATGCCGCGTGTTCCGAACTGCGAACGGGCGCCGAAGCCGCGGATGGTGATCTGCAGTTCCTGCGCAAAGTTCTCCCGGTTCTGTACAAACGTTCCCGGAACGCGGTTCAGGTCCTCGGAGATGTTGACGCGTGCCTTGCCATCCTGGATCTGGGATCGGGATACCACGTCGATCGACATCGGCAGGTCGAAGGCTCGTCGCTCCGTGCGTGTGCCAGTGATGACCACGGGTTCCAGTGTGTCCGGTGCGGACTGCGCCCACGCTACAGACGGCGCCAGCAGCACCGTCGCCATCCAACAACCGAAGCATCGGACCGTGCGCGACGGTACGGAGTGGCCGAACATCCAGACCAGGGGCAGCAAGGCGGCGGCTTTCATGGCTGCGCCGGAGTCTAGGGGGTGGCCGGCGCCCCGTCGACAGGACTCACGCGTTCATAGGTGGTGCTGCGCGCATCCGCCCTTGCGCTCTCCGCAGGCATTACGTGCGACACGCAGAAGACATCGCAGTAAGTCAGAGGGCCGCGACATGCGCGGCCCTCTGACTTACTGATATGGTGGAGAAGAGGAGGATCGAACTCCCGACCTCTGCATTGCGAACGCAGCGCTCTCCCAGCTGAGCTACTTCCCCGATGTTCCGACGCGCGGCTGTCTCAGCCGAACGGGATCGCGATTATAGGTCGAGCCGGCGGGCGGTTCAAACGCGCGAGCGGCAGGGCCGCACCGGTACACTGGCTTCGCATCCAGGAGCACGCATGACGCGGGATCCAGCGTTCTACGAACGCGAATACAACGCACGGGCGGCGATCCCCGAGCACCCGCAGATCTTCGCGCGCTGGGCCGAGCAGGGAGCCATCACGCGGCGCCTGCGCGCGTGCCTGAGCGACCTGCCCTTTGGCGAAACCCCGGCCGAGCGCCTCGACTATTTTCCGACGCGGCAGGAGGCTGCACCCCTGCTCGTCTTCATCCACGGCGGATACTGGCGCTCGCTCGACAAGTCGGACTTCTCCTGGCTTGCGCCGCCCTTCGTCCAGCACGGCGTTGCGCTGGCCCTGCTCAACTACGGCCTCGCGCCCAATACGCCCATCGAAGACATGGTGCGGCAGCAGCTCCGTGCGCTGGCGTGGCTGCACCGCAATGGCGACCGTCTTGGTTTCGATCCGGAACGCATCGTCGTCGTCGGTCATTCGGCCGGCGCCCACCTGACCGCCATGATGATGGCGGCGCTGTGGCCGGTCTACGCGGATGATCTGCCGCGCTCCCTGGTGAAGGCCGGGCTCGCGATCAGCGGCATTTACGATCTCGCGCCGCTGGTGCACACCCCGTTCGTCAACGTCGATCTCAGGCTGGACACGCGTCGGGCTCGCGCGCTGTCCCCGGTGCACATGCCACCCGCAACCTCCGCGCCACTGATCACGGCGGTCGGTTCGCTCGAATCCTCGGAGTTCCACCGACAGACCCAGCTCATCTCGTCAGCCTGGAAAGATGTGCATCTGCGCAACGTGCCGATGGCCGGCGTCAATCACCTGACGGTGATGGATCAACTCGCGAATCCGGCATCACCGCTGTTCGATGCAGCCCTTGATCTGGTGCGACTCAGCAAGTCCTGAAGTCACCCTGAGTTCCTGCGAGGACTGCGTGTCGTTGCACTTCGGCGGAGCGCTCGGCCGCTCCGGAGCGGAGCCGCCTAACTGATCTTGGGCGGCTCGCGCAACGCGCGAGCCGTGCCGGAGCAGGTGCACGTGCATCGGCGAAGCCGATGCGTACACCTGCGACGCCTAACCGATACCAAGCGCGCGCGTGCGTCCGAGAGCGAGTGCATGGACGTGGCGGATGGTCGGCACCGGAATCTGCGCCATGTCGGCCAGCTCGATGACACTGCCGACGATCGCCGCCAGTTCCAACGGCCGTCGCTGCTCGAGGTCCTGCAACATCGATATCTTGGCCGCTCCGAGTTGCCGCGCGAGGTCGATGCGCTGGTCCGGCGTCATCGGCATGCGGTAGCCGTAGTGCTCTGATACCGCCATCGCCTCGAGCATCGTTGCGCGGATCACGCCGAGCACGTCCTCGTCGGCGACGATCTGGTTCATCAGATAGCCGGTCAGTGCCGCGACAGGGTTGAACGACAGGTTGCCCAGCAACTTGATCCAGACATCGAGCCGGATGTCGCGCGAGCGTTCGGTGGCAAAGCCCGCCGCGTCGAGCGCATCGGCCACGCGAGACAGACGTTCCGACAGGGTGCGATCCGGCTCGCCGAGGATCAGCCGCCGACCGCCGGTGTGGTGCACTTCGCCGGGCGCGCGCACTTCAGCCGCGATGTGGACGACACAGCCGAGGATGTGCGCTGGGTCGAGCGCCGCAAACATCGAGCCCGCGGGATCGAGCGACCGCAACGTCGTGCCATCAAGTGCGCTGCCTTCGGAGTGGAAGTACCACCACGGCAGCCCGTTGATCGCGGGCACGACGGTCGTTGCCGGTCCGACCAGCGCCGCCGTCTTCGGCAGCAATGCGGCGATGGCATGCGCCTTGAGTCCGATGATGACGAGGTCCTGCACACCGAAGTCGGACGGTTCCGCACTGGCGCGCAGTCGGTAGGTGCCGCTCGCGCAGCCGACGTGGTCGACGAGTCGCAGGCCCTCGCGCCGGATCGCCTCCAGATGCCCGCTGCGCGCGATCAGCACGACCTCGTGGCCGCTGGCGGCGAGCTTGGCTCCGATGACGGCACCGATCGATCCGGCGCCCACGATGGCGACCCGCACTGCGAAGCCCTATTTGGCGCGGAACGCCTCTTCGATGCGGCGCTTGTCCCAGCCCGGCACCAGCATCTCGACGAACGAGTAGACGAAGCCGCGCAGGTACGTGCCCTCCTTCACCGCCAGCCGCGTCACGTTGCGGCCGAACAGGTGCCCGCATGGCAGCATCACCAGCCCGTCGCGCCGTGCGTCCACCGCGACCCCGGCGACGATGCCGACCCCCATGCCGATCTGCACGTAGGTCTTGATGACGTCGGCATCGATCGCCTCGAGGACGATCGAAGGTTCGATGCCTGCCTGCGCGAACGCATCGTCGATTTTGCCGCGGCCGGCGAACTGCTGGTCGTAGGTCACGATCGGGTGCCGGGCCAGGTCCTTCAGTGTCAGCTTGCCAGGCGAGGTCGCGAACTTCGCCAGCGCATGATCGGGCTTGATGATGGCCACGTGCTGCCAGTCGTACACCGGGATCGTCAGCAGGCCCGGGGTACTTGCGAGCGACTCTGTCGCCACGCCGAGATCGGCCTGTCCATGCACCAGCATCGAGGCAATCTGCCCCGGGTTCGCCTGCAGCAACTTGAGACGGACCTGCGGGTACTTCTGCGCAAACTGCTGGATCACCTGCGGCAGTACGTAGCGCGCCTGGGTATGCGTCGTGGCAACACGCAACGTTCCCTCCGGACTGCCGGCATAGTCCCGCGCCAGCTTCTTCAGGTTGTCGACGTCGAGCATGATGCGCTCGGCCGCTTCCAGCACTACCTGGCCCGGTGCCGTCAGTCCCTTCACGCGCTTGCCGTGCCGCGCCAGGATCGGAACGCCGAGTTCCTGCTCGAGTTCGATGATCGCTTTCGACACGCCCGGCTGCGACGTGTGCAGCGCGCGCGCCGCCTCGGTCAGGCTGAACTTGTGGCGCGCCGCCTCGCGCAGGAAGCGGAACTGCTGCAGGTTCATAGGCAACCCCGTAATATGAGGGGCAGATTTTATATCGCTCCCTTATATGCGATGAGGCTGGCAGTTGATGCCTTCCTTGATCTACCCACTCTGGTTCGCTGGCAGAACGCGATCCGGACCCCATGCACTGCCTATAATTTCCGCTGGCTTCAGAGTCGTCGTGACCGCTCCCGACACGGCTGAAGCCTCCTACCCGAGGCAACGATGAAACTGGACAAGGCGCAACTGCTGCTCGACGAGCAGCCCATCTCGATCGATGTACTGCTCGAGAAGTACGCCAAGGGGGACGAGAAGACCGTCGATGAAGTGCGCCGGCGCGTCGCGCGCGGACTGGCCCATGTGGAGAAGCCGGAGCAGCGCGAGGCCTGGGAACGGCGCTTCTACGACGCCATGGTCGATGGCTTCATTCCCGGTGGCCGCGTCAATTCGGCGGCTGGCACCGGGATCGCGGCCACGCTGATCAACTGTTTCGTGCAGCCGGTCGGCGACGCGATCAGTGGCCGCAAGGACGGCGTGCCGTCGATCTACCTGGCGCTGAACCAGGCGGCGGAGACCATGCGACGCGGCGGCGGCGTCGGCTACGACTTCTCGCCGATCCGCCCGAAGGGCGCGCTGGTGCACGGCACGCACTCGCGCGCCAGCGGCCCGATCTCGTACATGCGCGTGTTCGACAAGAGCTGCGAGACGCTCGAGTCGGCCGGCGCGCGTCGCGGCGCGCAGATGGGGATGATGCGCTGCGACCATCCCGACATCGAGGAGTTCATCAATGCCAAGCGCGACGGCTCGCTCGCCAACTTCAACATGTCGGTGGCGGTGACCGACGCGTTCATGCGGGCCGTCGACAGCGACGGCGACATCGAGCTCTGGCACGCGGCCGAACCGTTCGACAAGTCCGAGGCGTACCCGCGCGCCGATGGCGGCTGGGTCTATCGCAAGGCACGCGCGCGCGACCTGTTCGACCAGATCATGCAGTCGACCTACAGCCATGCCGAGCCGGGCGTGATCTTCGTCGACCGCGTCAACGCCGACAACAACCTGTCCTACTGCGAGACGATCGCGGCGACCAATCCGTGCGTGACAGGCGATACTCGACTGCATACGCAGTACGGCATGGTCCCGATCGCCGAGCTTTCACGATCGGGTCTTGCCATTTCACAGCCACTGTCGATCGCCGCTCGCTACCGGGCGCCGGGGGCGAGCGCGGCACGGACACGCGGCCTGCCCGACCGGCCTTTGTCACTGCTCACGATGCAGATGTTTATCGAGTGACAACCGAGAAGGATACGAGATCAACGCGACTGCATGGCACGAGTTCTACACGACACGCGGGCAAGATCAAGCTCAGCGATTTGCAGCCGGGCGACCGACTGCTGGTTCAGTCCGGCAAGGGCCAGTTCGGCAATGAGGGCGCGAGGACTTCGGGCTGCTGATCGGACTGATCGCGGGCGACGGCCACTTTACGAATCGCGGGCACGGCCAGCAGGCTGCGGTGCTGAGCTTCTGGGGTCGAGGATCGCGATCTGGCGCCCGTCGTCGCCGAATATGTCAACTCCATGATCGCCGGCCTCGCCGTAAGCCCGCGCGCGTATCGGGTGACGCCGGTGCCCGTGCAGTCGCGCAATCATGTCTTCATTCGCTCCGTCCTTCTGGCTCGCTTTCTCGAACATCATGGCTTCTCTGCGAAGACGAAGCACAGTGTTCCCGAAGTGATCTGGAGGGGGTCCGAGAGTTGTGTCAAGGCCTACCTGCGCGGCCTCTTCCAGGCCGACGGCACCGTCAATGTGTCGGGTCGAAGCCAGAGTTGCTCGGTGCGTCTGGCTTCAGCAGCTTCACCCTGCTCAAGGACGTGCAGGTCCTGCTCGCCAATTTCGGCATCTTCTGTCGCGTCCATCGCCGTCGGGAACCCGGTCAGCGAGTTCTCCCGGATGGCAAGGGCGGGAAGCGCCTCTACGACTGCCAAGCCGATTTCGAATTGATCATCGATGGAGAGTCGCGCGAGCGCTTCGTTGCCGAGATCGGCTTCCTGGGCGAAGCCAAGATCGGCAAGTACCGGGCTTGGGTCGCGGACAAGGTCTTGCGCAAGACGCAGCCGTTTGTTGCGCGTATCCAGTCGATAGTGCGTGTTGGTCGAGAGACCGTTTATGACACGACACAGCCGGACGGCAATGCCGTCATCTTCAACGGACTTGTCACCGGGCAATGCGGCGAGCAACCTCTTCCGCCGTACGGTTGCTGCTGCCTCGGTTCGATCAACCTGACGCGCTTCGTCAGCGATCCGTTCGGCAAGAAGGCAGGATTCGACTGGGAGCGCTTCCGCAGCGTGACCAAGATCTCGGTGCGCGCGCTCGACAACGTGCTCGACGTCACGCTGTGGCCGCTGGAAGAGCAGGCGAAAGAGGCTGCCAACAAGCGTCGTATCGGACTTGGCTTCACCGGGCTTGGCAATACGCTGACGATGCTGGGCCTGCGCTATGACAGCGAAGCGGCGCGCACACTGGCAGCCGATGTCTCGCGTGCGATGCGCGATGCGGCTTATGAAGCATCGGTGGAAAATGCGCTGGAGAAAGGCGCCTTCCCGCTGTTCGACGCCGACAAGTTCCTGGCCGATCCGCACTGCGCCTCGCGCGTGCCGGACAAGCTGAAGGCCGAGATCCGCACCACCGGCATCCGCAACTCCCATCTGCTGTCGATCGCGCCGACCGGCACCATCTCCCTGGCCTTCGCCGGTAACGCCTCGGGCGGCATCGAGCCGACGTTCTCGTGGACGTACATCCGCAAGAAGCGCATGCCCGACGGCACGAAGCAGGAGTACATCGTCGAGGACTATGCGTATCGGCTGTTCAAGCGCATGGGCGGTGACGAGAGCCAGTTGCCAGCAGGGTTCGTCAGCGCGCTGGAGATGAGCGCGCACGACCACATGAAGATGATCGCAGCGGTGCAGCCGTACGTGGACGCGGCGATCAGCAAGACGGTCAATGTGCCGGAGGATTATCCGTTCGAGGAATTCAAGAACCTTTACCTCGAGGCCTGGAAGAGCGGGCTGAAGGGCATCACGACCTACCGCCCCAACAACGTCATCGGCTCGGTGCTGGAGGTCGTGAAGGAGCCCGCCACATCGCACAGCGTCTCGCCGCAGGACCTCAAGGACGACCCGGACCGCCGCGTGCGCCTCGACTCCACGCCGCAGCCAGCGCTGGCGAGCTTGAAGTGGCCCGGCCGGCCGGACCTCGCCGAAGGCAACCTTGCGTGGACCTACATGGTCGAGATACCCGAGCGCAAGGAAGCGTTCGCCATTTTCATCGGCCAGGTCGGCGAACCGGCGGCGCCGTTCGAGGTGTGGGTCAACGGTGCCGAGCAGCCGCGGGGCCTTGGCGCCATCGCCAAGGCGCTCTCGATGGACATGCGCAGTGAGGACCGCGCCTGGCTCAAGATGAAGCTCGACGCGCTTGCCAAGGCGCGCGACGAGCAGGGCTTTGCGATCGCGATGCCGCCGACAGGCGACCGGCAGTGGCAGAGCGGCGTGGTGGCGTGCTTCGCCAACATCGTGCGCTTCCGCTGCGAGCAGCTCGGCGTGTTCCGCGAGTTCGATCACCAGCCGACGCCGGTGCTCAATGCACTCTTCTCGAAGAAAGAACCCAAGGCCGGCCCGCTCGGCACGATGAGCTGGACAGTGGATGTCAGCAATGCGAACACCGGTGACGACTTCGTGCTCGGCGTGAAGGAACTGCACCTTCCCGACGGCAGCCGACGCCCCTATTCGATCTGGCTCGCCGGCGAATACCCGAAGGTGCTCGACGGCCTGTGCAAGCTGATCTCGCTCGACATGCGCGTGGTCGACGTCAACTGGATCGGATTGAAGCTGAAGAAGCTGCTGAACTTCGGCGAACAGAACGGCGAGTTCTGGGCGCGCCATGCCCGGCGAGGAACGCTCGACGCTGTATCCGAGCACGGTGGCCTATATCGCCACGCTGCTGCTGCATCGCTACAAGGTGCTCGGCATCCTTGACGATGACGGCCGTGCTATCCAGTCAGCAGGCATCCTCGCCCTGCCCGACGCCGTCAAGGTCATCGAGCACGAGACGGCGCCTATCAAAGGCAGGGTGTGCGGCAGCTGCGGCGCCGCCGCCGTCATCAAGCGCGACGGCTGCGAGTTCTGCACGGCCTGCGGCGCGACAGGGCACTGCAGCTAAGCGCTTCGCTTGTGCCGCTGCGCCCCGGTTGTGGCGGCGCAGCGGCCCATCGAATCGCTGCGCCGGCGGTCGGCTGCCGGCTAACCGAACGCCATCGCCCCGCCCGCGGGTAAACAAAGTGCTGGCGCGACGGCGGCCAGTGGCTGTAGATTCACTTTCCTCATGAAGTGAAGCAGGCTGGAGTGCGGGAGCACCCGTGCTTGCCAGCCCTCCGGGCCGCAGCTCTGGCGACCCGCTGTTCGGTACTCAAGGCGTAGCGTTCGAGCAAAGGAGGCGCCATGCGCCCACTCGAAGGTCCGTTGTCCCCGACCGAGCGCATCTTCACCCTCGACGTCGTGCGCGGCTTTGCGCTGCTGGGCATCCTGATCATGAACATGCCCGGCTTCGCAAACTCGTTCTTTGTCGAGGCCGACGGCTCGCATCTGTGGAATGCGCCGGTCGATCGTGCGGCCGAGGTCGTGCGTGACATGCTGTTCTCCGGCAAGTTCAACAGCATGTTCAGCCTGCTGTTCGGCATCGGCTTCACCATCCAGTTCACGCGGATGCAGGAGTCCGCGCCCGGCCACGCCACGCAGCTCTACCTGCGCCGGCTGATCGTGCTGCTGGCGATCGGACTGGTCCATGCCATGGTGTTCTGGACCGGCGACGTGCTGCATGTCTATGCCGCGCTTGGCTTGCTGCTGCTGCTGGTCCTGCGCCACGCGAGCGACCGCGCGATCCTGGCAATGATCGGACTGTTGCTGCTGTATCCGGCTTTTTCCGGCATTGCGCGCCTGCTCGTCATGACGCCGGAGATCACGGCGCGCCTCGTGGCCGAGTCCAAGGCCTTCGAGGCCTCCAACAATCTCGCCTACGGAAGCGGTTCCTTTCTCGAGGCGGCGCGTGAGCATGCGCGTGAGTTTGTCTACTTCTACGACAACGTGTGGTCACTCTGGGGCAATCTGGGCTTCTACGTGCAGATGGCGACCACGATGCTGATCGGGGTGCTGATCGGGCGCCACCGCATGCCCAGCGCATTCCCGAACTGATGCCCTGGATTCGCCGGCTGCAATGGTGGGCACTGGGCATCGGCTTGGTGTGCGCCGTAACCTTTGGGACCATTTTCCAGATCGAGCGTGCGCCGGGGCCGTCGCCATTGAAGGTACTGGGCAGCATCACCTACGTGCTCAGCCGTCTGGCGATGATGAGCTTCTACGTGCTGACCATCGTACGGCTGGCCCAGTTGCCGGTCTGGCAGTCGCGCTTCAAGCCGATGGCCGCCGCGGGGCGAATGCCGCTCACCAACTACCTGCTGCAATCACTGATCTGCACGGCGCTGTTCTACGGGTGGGGCTTCGGCCTGTGGGGCACCATCGGGCCGGCCGGGCAGTTGGTCCTCGCCTTTGCCATCTTCTTTGTCGTGCAGGTGCCGCTGAGCCTGCTGTGGCTGAGTCGCTTCAACTACGGCCCGATCGAATATGTCTGGCGGGTGTTGACCTATGGCCGGATGCCGCCCAAGCGGGTCGCGGTCTCACCGGGCTAGCGCAGCGAGCTGACCGCTCCACCTGCATACGCAGCACGACTGTCAGGTCCGCGCGTCATTGAAGCCAGGGCCTGCCTTTGCACATTTGACGGGTTTGCCCCGCGCAGCACCCGTGAAGTCGAGGGCGGCCCGATCGTCCCGGGGTTGGTGTCGCTTTCACGAACTCGCTGCCGGGCGGCTCGCTTCACAGCCTTCGCAGTCGAGGAGGCTCGAGGCGCGCGACGGTCGAGCAAGGCTTCGGCTCAGCGCCGTTCGATCCAGTACAGCGCCGAGAACGCCATTGCCAGCACCACCAGGCTCGGCAGCGCCGCCACGAAGAGCGGCGGCCACGTATTGAGCAGCCCGATATGCGCGAACAGCTTGTTCAGGCCGTAGAACGCCACTCCGATCATCACGCCCGTGAAGATCTTGAAGCTCACCCCGCCCGCGCGGACGTGCAGGTAGGCGAATGGCAAGGCGAGCGCCATCATGACCAGCACCGCCCACGGGTAGAAGAGCTTGCCCCAGAACGCGATTTCGTAGCGCTCGGTCTGCTGGCGGTTCTCGGTGAGGTGGCGGATGTACTGGACCAGGTCCCACCCGGCCATGCGCTCGGGCTGCACCAGCAGGACGCTGAAGATGTCCGGCTTGAGTTCCGTCCGCCAGAGCATCTTCGGATGCTTGACGACCTCGGTCCGCGTCGGCTGGAAGCGATGCGTCGCTGGACAGTTGCGGCACCTTCGTTTCGACGGCATCGCTAGTTCCCATCCGACTCCGGGAACGAAAGTGCCCGCGTCGGCCGTCAGGATCGACGTCAGGCGGTAGTCGCGATCGAACTCGATGATGCGCCAGCCGCGTGTACCGACATCCGGCGACACCTGGCGCACGTTGATGAAGCGAAAGGCGCTGACCCCGCCCGCCGGGTCCTTCACGACGTCCCGCACCCAGACTCCCGAACGGAAGTCGCGCACGCTGATCTGTGCTGCCGCGTGCCTTCAGGCGCGTCTGCTGTGCCAGTCTCTCCGAAGGAGGCGAAACGACCTCGCCGAGCAGGAAGGTCAGTCCGACCATCAGCAGCCCGATGCCGAGCAGGCTCATCAACAGCCGCCGGGTGCTCATGCCGGACACTCGCATGATCGTGAACTCGGAATTGGCCGCCAGCTTGGACAGCGCGTAGATCGTCCCGATCAGCGCAGCGATCGGCATCACCTCATACGTGCGAGAAGGCAGCGTGAACGCGACGTACGCGAGCGCGTGCCGCAGCTGGAATCCGCGTTGTCCGATATCGTCGAGCTGCGCGACCAGGTCGAAGAAGGTGAATATCGTCAGCAGCGCGAACAGGACGAACGCCGTCGCCACGGCCACTTCCTTCCAGAGATAGCGTCGCAGCGTCCTCACGGTGTGCGCGCCTTTCTCCAGTAGGCGGGCGTCAGCTGACGTGGCCACCACCGCGTCAGGTAGACCCGCCGCGCGAACAGGACCACCACGACGATCAGAACCACGGCGTGCACGACCCAGACCCCAAGCCCGAAGGACACGCGATCCTGCTGCACCCACGCCTGTATCGTGTTCAGGACGTTGAGGTAGATCGCGAAGGCAAGTACCGCAACGATCAGGTTGAGCGAACGGCCCACGCGCGGGTTCGTGTAGGCGAGCGGAATCGCGAGCAGCGTCACCACGAACGCCGAAATCGGGATGCCGAAGCGCCACATGATTTCGGCCTTGGCGAAGGACGTCCATTCGGCGAAGAGATCGGACGTCGGCCGCGTGCGCGCGCTGCGCTCTCCGAGCGGCCGATCGGGCCGGCTCTCGAGGCGGATCGAGTAGCGCTCGAATTCCATCGCCCGGTACTCCGCCGACCCTGGCGATCCCTCGTAGCGCCGGCCCCGTTCGAGCACGAGGAAACGGTCCCCGTTCGATGCGACCTCGATCTGACCCTGCGCCGCCACGATCACGCCTTCCTTGCCCTGGCCACGCATGCTGACGAAGACGTTACGGACCTGGCTGCCTTCGAAGTCGACCGACTCGACGAAGAAGACGCGGTCCGCGCCACCCGACTCGATGAAGCGGCCCGGCGCGACTCGGCTGACGTCGTCGCGCCGCATGAAGTTCTGCCGCAGTTCCTCGATCTGTGATCCTGACCACGGCGTCACGAACAGCGAAAGCAGCGCCACCGCGACGATGATCGGCCACGCGAAGCGCAGCACCGGCCCCACCCACGAAAAGAGGCTCTGGCCGGTCGCGAACCACACGACCATCTCGGAATCGCGATAGGCGCGCGACAGCGTCATCAGCACCGACACGAAGAGCGTCAAGGTCAGCACGACGGGAAGCCATGTCAGGGCCGTGAGCGCCAGCAGCTGGAACACGGCCTGGTTGTCCACTCGGCCGCCGGCCGCCTGGCCCAGGATCCGGACCAGACCCACGGAAAACAGGATCGAGAAGAGCACCGTGAAAACCGCACTGGCAGCGCTCGTGAGCTCTGCAACGATGGATCGACGGAAGATCATGAGCGCGGGGCGCGGAGGTACTACCGACTGGACGCGACCGCGCCGCTATATACTGCCCGGCTCGCAAGAGAGGCCACAGCGAACGAAATTCGCAGGGCCGGCTGATGCCTCGCCGGCCCTTCACACGTTGCCATCGCGAGACTTTTCAGAGGGAAACCGCAATGGAATTTAGCACAACGACTGCGCACGCCGAGGCAGTCAAAGCCGATGCAGTGGCCGTAGGCGTGTTCGCGGACGGTGAGTTGACGGCGAGCGCACGCGCGCTCGACAAGGCCTCGCGTGGCGCCATCAAGGCGGCGATCAAGAGTGGCGACATGACCGGCAAGCGCGGCACGCAGGTTGCGCTGCGGGGCCTGACGGGCGTGACCGCCGCCCGCGTGTTGCTGGTGGGCCTGGGCAGTCGCGATGACTTCTCCGACCGCGCCTTCGCCGAAGCGGCGCGCGGAGTGGTCAAGGCCTTCCCGGGCGTGGCCGAGACCGCGGTGGCCGCGACGGAATGGTCCGTCAAGGGTCGAGACAGCGAGTGGCTGGCGCGTCAGTTCGCGATCGCGGCGCGCGAAGCCGTGTTCCGCAGCGACGAGCTCAAGAGCAAGAAGGACGACACCAACGGACCGTCCAGGATGCTTCTCATCCTGCCAGCGCGCGGTGCCGCCGCCGAGCGCGGCCTCAAGCAGGGTACCGCCATCGCCAACGGCATGGCGCTCACCAAACGTCTTGGCAATCTGCCGCCCAATATCTGTAATCCGACCTTCCTCGCCGACGAAGCGCGCAAGCTCGCCAAGCAGTGGAAGCTCGGGGTCGACGTGCTCGAGACCAAGCAACTCGAGGCGCTGAAGATGGACTCCTTCCTCAACGTCGCGCGCGGTTCCGCGCAGCCGCCGCGGCTGATCGTGCTGAAGCACCAGGGCGGCGGCAAGTCGGCGCCGGTCGTGCTGGTCGGCAAGGGCATCACGTTCGATTCGGGCGGTATTTCGATCAAGCCCGGTGCCGCCATGGACGAGATGAAGTTCGACATGTGCGGCGCCGCGAGCGTGATCGGCACCATGCGCACGGTGGCGGAACTGAAGCTTAAGCTCAACGTCATTGGCGTGGTTGCCGCCTGCGAGAACATGCCATCGGGCACGGCAACTCGTCCCGGCGACATCGTCACTTCGATGTCCGGCCAGACCATCGAGATCCTGAACACGGATGCCGAGGGGCGCCTGATCCTGTGCGATGCCCTGACTTACGTGGAACGATTCAAGCCGGCGGCTGTGGTCGACATCGCGACGCTGACCGGGGCCTGCGTCATCGCGCTCGGCAACGTGAACTCGGGGCTGTTCGCCAACAACGAAAAGCTGGCTGACGAGCTGATGAGCGCAAGCCGTGGAGCCAGCGACGCCGCCTGGCGCATGCCGCTCGGCGAGGAATACCAGGAACAGCTGAAGACCAATTTCGCCGATATGGCGAACCTCGGCACGCCGGCCAACGCCGGCGCCATCACGGCGGCGTGCTTCCTGGCGCGCTTCACGAAAGCCTACCCGTGGGCGCATCTGGACATCGCGGGGACCGCCTGGAAGAGCGGCGCGGCCAAGGGCGCGACCGGACGGCCGGTGCCGCTGCTGTCGCAGTTCCTGATCCAGCGCGCAGGGTAGGCGCAACCGAGCACGCATGACCCGCATCGACTTTCATTTCAATGCGGAGCATCGCCTCCATTACGCCTGCCGCGTGACGCGCAAGGCGCGCGCGGCCGGCAAGCGGCTCGTCGTCTTTGCGCGCGACGCCGACCGCCTGGCCCAGTTCGACACGGCGCTCTGGACCTTTTCTGCGCTCGACTTCCTGCCGCACGTCTACGTGGACTCGGCGCTGGCGGCCAGCACGCCGGTGCTGCTCACGCCCGATGCCGGGCGCGCGCCCGCGAGCGACGTGCTGCTGACACTCGACGATGAGACTCCCCCGGACTTCAACGCGCTGTTCACGCGCTACGAACGCGTGATCGAGGTGGTGTCTCGCAACGACAACGACCGCGCTCGCGCCCGTGCCCGCTTCAAGACCTATCGTGAACACGGTTTCCAGCCGACGACATTCGAGGCGGCTGGCCGTGAGTGACAAGGGCAACCCGCTCGATCGCCTGACGCGTCCGGGCAGTCGGCCCATTTCCGACGACGAGTCGATCCCGGTGCTGACGGAGCGGCTGACACTGCCGTCACTCGATCTCGACATCTCGCTGCCGAAACCACCGCCTCCTGCCGCTGCTCCGCCGCCACCGCCGCCGCCACCACCCCCTCCGACGCCACGACCCGCCGCGGCGGCAGCGACGCCGGTGCGTGCGCCTGCGCCAGTCGTGGCGGCGAGCCCTCCGCCTGCCGCCCCGGTGTCGCCGCCAATTCCGGCCTACTCCCGGTCGGCCACCGTCGCGCCCGATATAGAAGCCACGCCGGAGGTCGACTGGGACGCACTGGAGCGGAAGCTGCGCGAGGCCGTGATCCGAGAGTTGCAGCCTGCCCTGGCTGACGAGGCGGGTCGCATCCTGCGGGAGCGCGTGCAACCAGCGCTCGAGCGTGTCGTGCTGGCCACGACCACGGAGCTGCGTCAGGCGTTTGAGGCTCGACTGCGCGAGGCGGTCGCGCGCGTGGTGGCGGCCGAACTCGCGCGCGAGCGAGGACGCCACTGAGCGAACGCTCGCAGTGACGGCCGCCGTCGCGGCGCGCCCGTAAACTTCGATCCTTGGGATTCACGCGCCGGCACCTGGCCGGTACCGCAATGAACGAAATCGCAATGCCGGCGAGCGCAGCGCTCGCCAAGAGCTTCGAACCCGGCGCCATCGAGGCGCGCTGGTCACCGCTATGGGAAGCGCGGGGCTACTTCAAGGCCGGACTCGATCCCACACAGCCCGCCTTCTCGATCCAGTTGCCGCCACCCAATGTCACGGGCCTGCTGCACATGGGGCACGGGTTCAACCACACGATCATGGACGCGCTGACCCGCTACCACCGCATGGCAGGCTTCAACACGCTGTGGCTGCCTGGCACGGACCACGCCGGCATCGCCACGCAGATCGTCGTCGAGCGCCAGCTCGAAGCCAACGGTGTCGACCGCCGCACGATGGGCCGAGACGCCTTCATCAAGCAGGTCTGGGACTGGAAGGAGTACTCCGGCGGCACGATCCTCAATCAGATGCGCCGGCTCGGCGACTCGGTCGACTGGAGCCGCACGTATTTCACGATGGACGACAGGCTGTCGCAGGTCGTGATCGAGACCTTCGTGCAGCTTTATGAACAAGGGCTCATCTACCGCGGCAAACGCCTCGTGAACTGGGACCCGAAGCTGCAGACCGCGGTGTCCGACCTCGAAGTCGAGACCGAGGAGGAAGACGGCAAGCTGTGGGAGATCCGCTATCCCGCCGTGGAGGGGGGCGCCGGCGTCGTCGTCGCCACGACGCGTCCGGAGACGATGCTGGGCGACGTGGCGGTCGCGGTCCACCCGGAAGACGAGCGCTACACCTCGCTCGTCGGCCGGCAGCTCGTGCTGCCGCTGACCGGCCGCACGATTCCGGTGATCGCCGACGCCTACGTCGACCGCGAGTTCGGCACCGGCGCCGTAAAGATCACGCCGGCGCACGACTTCAACGACTTCGCGATCGGCCAGCGCCACGCCCTCGAGCCGATCCCAATCTTCACGCTGACCGCGACGATTAACGACAACGCGCCGGAGAAGTACCGCGGCCTCGACCGCTATGTTGCACGCAAGCGCGTGCTCGAGGATCTGCGCGCCGCGGGACTGGTGGTCTCGGAGAAGCCTCACAAGATGATGGTGCCGCGCTGCGGCCGCACGGGCGAAGTGGTCGAGCCGACGCTCAGCGAGCAGTGGTACATGGCGATGAGCAAGCCCGCGCCCGCAGTTGTCGATGGACGCACGCGTCATCCAGGAAAGTCGATCGCGCAGGTCGCGCTCGAGGCCGTCGCACGCGGCGATGTGCGCATCTTTCCCGAGCAGTGGCACACGATCTACAACCAGTGGCTCGAGAACATCCAGGACTGGTGCATCTCGCGGCAGCTGTGGTGGGGCCATCAGATCCCCGCCTGGTACGACGATGATGGCGCGGTTTACGTTGCCCGTTCCGAGGCCGAAGCGCAGGCCAAGGCCGGTGCGGGCAAGCGGCTGACGCGCGACCCCGACGTGCTTGACACCTGGTACTCGTCGGCGATGGTGCCGTTTTCCACGCTTGGCTGGCCGGACGTCGAGCAACAGACCACGGGCGATGAGCGCGTCGCCTACGACCTGTACCTGCCCTCGACGGTGCTGGTCACCGGCTACGACATCATCTTCTTCTGGGTCGCGCGCATGGTGATGATGACGACCCATTTCACCGGCCGCGTGCCGTTTCAAGCAATGTCTACATCCACGGCATCGTGCGCGACGCCGAGGGCAAGAAGATGTCGAAGAGCGAGGGCAACACGCTCGATCCGATCGACATCATCGACGGCATCGAACTCGAGGCGCTGGTCAAGAAGAACACGACCGGCCTGCGCAAGACCGAGGACGCGCCCAAAGTCGCGGCCAAGGTGCGCAAGCACTTTCCGGAAGGCATCGCGCCCTATGGAGCGGACGCGTTGCGTTTCACGATGGCGGCCTACGCGACGCTCGGTCGCAATATCAATTTCGACCTCAAGCGCTGCGAGGGTTATCGCAACTTCTGCAACAAGCTGTGGAACGCGACGCGCTTCGTGCTGATGAACACCGAGAGTCGCGACTGTGGCCTGGATGCCAGCCTGCCGGTGGAGCTCTCCGCCGTCGATCGCTGGATCATCGGCGAACTGCAGCGCACCGAGGCGGCCGTGGCCGAAGGCTTCGCGCAATACCGGCTCGACAACGTGGCCAATGCCATCTACACGTTCGTTTGGAACGAATACTGCGACTGGTACCTGGAACTCGCCAAGGTGCAACTGGCCGCTGGCAACGAGGCCCAACAGCGCGGGACGCGGCGCACGCTGGTCCGTGTGCTCGAAGTCGCGCTGCGGCTGGCGCACCCGATCATCCCGTTCATCACCGAGGAGCTGTGGCAACCGGTGTCGGTGCTGGCGGGCAAGCGAGCGGCGGACGCAGAGTCATCGGTGATGATCCAGCCGTTTCCGCGCGCACAGCCGGAGAAGATCGACGCGGCCGCCGATCAGGCGATCGCCTTGCTCAAGCGCATGGTCGACGCGCTGCGCAACCTGCGCAGCGAGATGAATCTCTCGCCCGCACACAGAGTACCGTTGCTTGCCTCGGGCAATGCCACGACACTGGCGGCATTCGCGCCGCACCTGCAGGCGCTGGCCCGACTGTCCGAGGTGCATGTCGTCGCCGATGTGGACACTGCGGCGCAGGGCGCAGCGGCGCCGATCAAGGTCGTCGACGACTTTCGCCTGCTGCTGAAGATCGAAGTCGACATTGCCGCCGAGCGCGAACGCCTGGCCAAGGAAATCGCGCGACTGGAGAATGAGATCCGCAAGGCCGAGGGCAAGCTCGGCAACGCGAGCTTCGTCGAGCGTGCGCCGGCGGCCGTCGTGGCGCAGGAAAAGGAGCGTCTGGCCGGGTTCGGCGCGACGCTCAGCCAGGTCCGCAAGCAGTACGAGCGCCTGCCCACAGCCTGACAGCGACCCACCGCCCGCCGGGACGGTGCGCTCAGCCTCGTAGTACGTGCGCTGTGTCTACTTGGTCGCGGGGGGCGCTGCGGGCGCGGCCGGAGGCGGCGTCGATTCCGCCGGTGCCGGCAGTGTGTACTCGGAGGGCGGGGACGGCGGGAGCTTCGGTGCGGCCGGCGCGGGGGCGGGCGCCGGGGCTGGCGTTGGAGCGGCGGCCGGCGCCGATGAGAGCGGAAAGTCGTCGACTGCCGCCACGCCGGTCACGAAGTGCCGCGTTTCGCCGAAGCAGGTCGTCGGCAAACCGACCTTCTCCTGGTAGTGCAGAGTGACTCGCTTGCCCACGATGCGATTGATCTGCTCCGCGACCTTGTCGTCCCACACCGTGAACAGGAACTTCTCGGGTATGGCGCCCGGCATCGTGACCAACGCCATCTCGCCTTCCCAGGTCTTGCAGAGCCAGCCCTTCTTGCTGAATTTCTGCACCCAGCCGGCACGTTCGCCGCTGGAGTAGTTCCAGGACAGGACGATCGCGAAATACGCGGCGGCCAGTGCCAACGGAACGACCAGCAGCCAAAAGGCTAGCTTCAGGCGCGACGGGCCGCGGCGCGGGCTGGACACTGCTGACGGAGGTGTGCTCATCGACGCTTCAGGTAGTGGAGGAATTCTTTGCCGACCGTCTCCTGGCCCACGAGTTCGTTGCCAGTCTGCTTGGCGAAGGCCTGGAAGTCGCGCACCGACCCCGGGTCGGTCGCGAGGATCTTCAGCACCTGGCCGCTGGTCATGTCGGCCAAAGCCTTCTTCGCGCGCAGGATCGGCAGCGGGCAATTGAGCCCGCGCGTATCGATTTCCTTGTCGGCCGTCGGGGGAATGTCCATTGGACGTTTCAGGCAGTCGCTTGAGGAAAAGGGAGAAATTCTACCGGCAGGCCGCGGGCACGCATCCAGTCCGCCATCGCGAGGCCGGTGCCCAGCGGCCACGGGCGCAGTCGGGCGGGCTCGATCAGGCGAAAGTCGACCAGTTCTTCGCCAAGGCGGATCTCGCCTTCCGCCTCCACATGGTAGGCGATGATGACTTCATTCTTGCGCGTGAAGTCGTAAACGCCGATCAGCGAGGCGGACTTCGTCTCGAGTGCCGTCTCTTCGGCGACTTCGCGCGCGACCGCCTGCGATGGCGTCTCATCGCGCTCGAGGAAGCCGGTCACCAAGGCGAACATCTTCTCCGGCCACGCACGATTGCGTGCCAGCAGGACCTTTCCGCCATATTCGATGAGTGCCGCCACGACCGGCGTCGGGTTGTCCCAGTACACCCAGCCGCAGGCCGGACAGGTTGCGCGCTCGCGCTCTCCCTGCGTCTGGCGCACGAGTGCCGTGGCACAGCACGGGCAGTAGCAATAGGGGGTGGACATGTCAGTGCGTCGAGGATGCGGCCGTGCCGCGCCGCCGACGCTTCAGGGCACGGCGTTCGCAGTCGGCAACTGCGGCGGGTTCGGATGCAGACGCGCCATCATCAGCGAATCAACGTACTCGCCGTCGCGCAGGGCCCATGCACGTTGCCGCCCTTCCAGCTCGAAGCCAAACCTGCGATACAGCGCAATCGCACGCTCGTTATCAGCGTAGACGCCAAGTTCGACCCGCAGCAGTCCCGCCCAGTTGTCGGCCCAGTCGAGCAGTCGGCGCATCAGTTCCGTTCCGACGCCACGGCCCCACCAGGCTGTCGCGACGCACATCCCCAGGTGCGCCGCATGGCGCGTACGTAAGCTGCCACTGACCGGATGCAGGCCCGCGCTGCCGATCAACTCAACACCGTGAAGCGCCAGGACGTGAATCTGCGCCGGATCCGCGATCTGTGCCTCGAGCCGCTTGCGCCAGACTTCGACACTCGGCATTGGCAACTGCAGGGTGTTGCGCAGCACCTCCGGCTCGCTCATCACGCGGGTCAAGCCTTCCGCGTCAACGAGCGACGCGCGACGGAATTCGACACCCGCTAGCGAGCTCACAGCCGCTGTTCCGCCCACGATTTCACGCTGGCGAGCGCCGCCGGCAGGCCTGCCGGATCGGTGCCACCGGCCATAGCCATGTCGGCCCGGCCGCCGCCCTTGCCGCCGACCTGTTGGGCGACATAGTTGACGAGGTCGCCCGCCTTCACCTTGCCCGTCGCATCAGAGGTGACACCGGCGGCGAGCTGCACCTTGCCGCCCTCGATCGCGGCGAGCACGATGACGGCGCTCTTGAGTTTGTCCTTGAGCTTGTCCATTGTCTCGCGCAGCGACTTGGCATCCGCGCCTTCGAGCGCCGCCGCCAGCACCTTGATGCCCTTGATATCGAAAGCTTGCGCCGAGAGGTCGTCGCCCTGGCTCGCGGCGAGCTTGCTCTTCAGGCGCGCGAGCTCCTTCTCGAGCGCCTTAAGGTTTTCCTGCACCTGTGCGATCTTGTGGGTCAGCTCCGACGAGGGAGCTTTCAGCAAGTAGGCTGCTTCGTGCAACTGGCGGTCCAACGTCTGCACGAATTCGACCGCGCCCTTGCCCGTCACCGCCTCGACGCGACGCACGCCGGCGGCCACACCGCCTTCGGCCACGATCTTGAAGAAGCCGATGTCGCCGGTGCGCGCCACGTGCGTGCCGCCGCAGAGTTCAGTCGAGTGCTCACCCATCGCCAGCACGCGCACCTCATCGCCGTACTTGTCGCCGAAGAAGGCGAGCGCACCGGCCTTGATCGCGTCGTCGTACTTCATCACCTTGGCCGCGACCTGGGCGTTGGAACGGATCGCCGCGTTGACCAGTTCCTCGATGCGTCGGATCTCTTCGGGCGTCACCGCCTTGTCGTGCGAGAAGTCGAAGCGCGTGCGCTCGGCATCGACCAGCGAACCCTTCTGCTGCACATGCTTGCCGAGCACCGCGCGCAGCGCCGCATGCATCAGGTGAGTGGCCGAATGGTTGTTGCGGATACGCTCGCGCGCCACCGCGTCAACGCGGGCCTGCACGACGTCGCCGACCGACAGCGCGCCGGTCTCGACGGTGCCGTGGTGACCGAACACATCGGCCTGGATCTTCTGCGTGTCGACGACGTTGAAGCGGACCACGTGGTGATCGTTGATCGCTTCCAGCACGCCGCGATCGCCGACCTGGCCACCCGACTCCGCGTAGAACGGCGTCGAGTTCAGCACCACGATGCCGCTTTCGCCCTTCTCGAGACGAGGCACCGCGGCGCCCTCGTGGTACAGCGCAATGACCTTCGCATCCTCGGCGAGTGAGGTGTAGCCGGTGAAGCGTGTCTTGTCGCCCACATATTCGACCCCCGCAGCCATCCTGAACTTGCCGGCGGCACGGGCCAGCTCACGCTGTCGCTCCATCGCCTCGTTGAACCCGGCGTGATCGATCGCCACGCCGCGCTCGCGGCAGATGTCACCGGTCAGATCGACCGGGAAGCCGTAGGTGTCGTACAGGAGGAAAGCCGTCTCGCCGTCGAGCATGGGCGCATCGCCCGACTTCATCTGGCCCAGTGCACCGTCGAGGATCTTCATGCCATGTTCGAGCGTCTCGCCGAAGCGCTCCTCTTCCTGCTTCAGCACGGACTCGATGCGCGACTGCTGTTCCTTCAATTCCGGATAGGCAGCGCCCATCTCGACGACGAGGTCCTTGACGATCTTGTGGAAAAACGGCTGCGTCTGGCCCAGCTTGTAGCCGTGACGCAGTGCGCGGCGGATGATCCGCCGCAGCACGTAGCCGCGCCCCTCGTTGCCAGGGATCACGCCGTCAGCGATGAGGAACGCGCAAGCCCGGATGTGGTCGGCGATGACCTTCAGCGAATTGCTGGCGAGATCCTTCGTGCCCGTCTCGCGCGCGGCGGCCTTGATCAGGTTCTGGAACAAATCGATCTCGTAGTTCGAGTGCACGTGCTGCAGTACCGCCGCAAGGCGCTCGAGCCCCATGCCGGTGTCGACGCAGGGCTTGGGCAGCGGTGTCAACGTGCCAGCTTCGTCGCGGTCGAACTGCATGAAGACGAGGTTCCAGATCTCGATGTAGCGGTCACCCTCGGCGTCCGGCGAGCCCGGCGGGCCGCCGGCGACTTCGGGGCCGTGGTCGTAGAAGATCTCGGAGCACGGGCCGCACGGACCCGTGTCGGCCATCTGCCAGAAATTGTCGGAGACATACTTGGGCTGGCCCGGCTTGTCGCCGATGCGGATGCAGCGCTCGGCCGGTACGCCGATATCCTGGGTCCAGATCTCGTAGGCCTCGTCGTCGTCGACGTACACCGTGGTCCAGAGCTTGTCCTTGGGCAGCTTGTAGACCTCGGTCAGCAGCTGCCACGAGTACCTGATCGCCTCGCGCTTGAAGTAATCCCCAAAGCTGAAGTTGCCCAGCATCTCGAAGAACGTGTGATGCCGCGCGGTGTAGCCGACGTTCTCCAGGTCGTTGTGCTTGCCGCCGGCACGCAGTGATTTCTGCGACGTGGTCGCGCGCTTGTAAGGGCGCTGCTCCCGGCCCGTGAACACGTCCTTGAACTGCACCATGCCGCTGTTGACGAACAGCAGCGTCGGATCGTTGGTCGGCACGAGACTGGAGGCGCGCACGATCGTGTGGCCCTTGGACTCGAAGTACTTCAGGAATCGTTCGCGTATATCGGCGCTTTTCATGACTGCAGTCGGCGCGGGGATGCCGCGCTCCTGGATGACTCTTGCGGGAATGATACTTGCGCGTCGCCGACGGGTCGGCGCGCGGCCTCAGCGGTGGCAGATCGACGCCAGCGCCGCGATGGTCGGATGTCCGGCGCCCGCGATGCGCGCCGCGTGCGCGAGCCCGGACAGCCCGAAGACAACGATGAGGGCGCCCGCCGCCGGTTTCAGCCAGGCGCGTGCGCCGGCGAAGTGGCCTGCATTGCCACCGCCTCCCAGTTTCGTGACGGCCACGTCCACCGCCAGCATGTTGGGCAAGGTTCCGGCACCGAACGCCAGCATCACCGCGGCGCCCTGCCACGGCCCGCCCGCGACCAGCGCCAGCGGCAGCGCCGCGTACACCATGCCGCAGGGAATCCAGCCCCAAGCGAGTCCGGCCAGCAGCGCCTGCAAACCCGACCGAGGTGGATACACACGGCGGGCGTAGGGCGCGATAAGACGCCAGATCCCCAGCCCGAGCGGCTCGAGTCGCTTGAGCCACGCGGCCAGCCCGAAGAGCGACGCGCCGATCGCCAGCAACATCAGCGAACCCACGACCAGAAGGCCGATCTGCAACGGAAGCACGTCCGCCGCATAGAGCGCTCCACCCAGTGTGCCGACCAGCGCGCCCGCGAGCGTGTAACTAATGACTCGGCCCGCGTGATACCCCGCCGCCAGTCGTGCTGCCGGCACCGACGGCGAGCGATGCACCTGCAGTGCGCCGACGAAGCCTCCGCACATGCCGGCACAGTGCAGCCCGCCCAGCAGAGCGAGCGTGAACGCGGCCAGCGCCTGTGTTGTCAACAAATTCAGCATATGGGCATTGTGCGCCAGCGACCGGCGCGGCGCGCTGCGCCGGACTCACCCCTCGCTCGGCGAGGGGCCGGGGGATTGCCTTGCCGTTGACCTTCGGCGGAGCGCGCGGCCGCTCCGGAGCGCAGCCGACTATCTCGCCGCCCCGCCGCGAGCGCACGTGCGACCCGCAGGGTCGCGCACGTGAGCGGCGCCTAAACTATCTTGGAATAACGCCGCGCGCGCTGATCGGCGCGCAGATAACGGTCGAAGGTCATCGCGACCGCGCGCACCAGCAGCTTGCCCTTGGGAGTGACGGTCACCCACTCCGCCGTGTTTTCGACCAGCCCTTCGTCCTCGAACAGTTTCGTCTCGGCGAGTTCCGTCTTGAAGTACTCGTCGAACTTGATCATGTGCACGGTCTCGATCGACTCCTTGGAGACCTCGAAGTGGCACATCAGCGCCATGATGACGGCCCGGCGCAGGATGTCGTCGCGGTCGAGCGCGATTCCACGCGCTGTCGGCAGCATGCCCACCTTCAGACGGTCGTAGTACTCCTCGATCGTGCGGACGTTCTGCGAGTAGGTCGGCCCGACCTTGCTGATCGCCGACACGCCCAGGCCGATCAGGTCGCAGTCCGGGCGCGTGGAATAGCCCTGGAAGTTGCGGTGCAGCCTGCCCTGGCGCTGCGCTCGCGCGAGATCGTCGCCGGTCTTGGCGAAGTGGTCCATGCCGATGTAGTGGTAGCCAGCATCGTTCAGGCGCCGGATTGCATCGAGCATGATGTTGAGCTTCTCTTCCGGCGACGGCAGCTCGGCGGCCTCGATGCGGCGCTGTGGCTTGAAGCGGTCCGGTAGGTGCGCGTAGTGGTAGAGCGCGATGCGTTCCGGACTCAACACCAGCACCTTGTCCAGCGTGCGGGCGAAGGTCTCGCGCGTCTGCTTAGGCAGGCCGTAGATGAGGTCGAGGTTTACCGACTTGAAATCCGCCTTGCGCGCGGCGTCGACGGTCGCCTGCGTCATCTCGAAGCTTTGCAGGCGATTGACCGCCTTCTGCACCTCGGGTTCGAAGTCCTGCACCCCGACCGACATGCGGTTGAAGCCCAGGCTGGCCAGCGCCGCCACCTTGTCCGGTGGCGTCGAACGGGGATCGACCTCGATCGAGAACTCACCCTTGTCCGCCAGCGGAAAGCGCTGGGTCAGCAGGGCCATCAGCTGCGCCAGTTCCTCGTTTGAAAGGAACGTCGGCGTCCCGCCGCCGAAGTGCAGTTGCTCGATCTCGCGGCTGCCCGTCAGCTTGGCGCAGACGAGGTCGGCCTCGCGTTCGAGGTAACCGATGTACTCCGCCGATTTGCTCTGGTCCTTGGTGATGACCTTGTTGCAGGCACAGTAGTAGCAAACCGTGCTGCAAAACGGCAGGTGCACGTAAAGCGACAGCGAAGCCGCCGCGACCGCCGATTCGCGTGCGGCAAGCGCCTCGGAGAACGCATTGACATCGAAGGCCTCGACGAAGCGGTCGGCCGTCGGATACGACGTGTAGCGCGGCCCCGGAACATCGAAACGTCGCAGCGTCGCCGGGTCGGGCAGGGTTACTTGGCCGCGCGCGGTCATCAGCATCACAAATTCCTTCACCCGGCCTCTGCCGGCCGATCAGAGTATTATTTCGGGCCAAACCGGTTCAGGCTTGACCGGGGTCAACGGGCCGGGTACGGATCCGTTCAAATCGAGGCGCCGGCTGCGAAAGCCCATACGAGCGCCGCAACAATTGCTTTTCCGTGTTCGACCGACGGCAAATGTCGTCAAGCGAAGGAGTATTGCTGCATGAACGCGCCAGCGATCAGCATCGCCAACCTGCGGGTAGCCTGCTCGAACTGCAACCTGCGGGAACTGTGCCTGCCGGTCGGGCTATCCCTGAAGGAGGTCGAGCGCCTCGAGGAACTCGTCGCCACGCGCAAGCGGGTCAAGCGCGGAGACGCGCTGTTCCGCGCTGGCGATCGCTTCGAATCGCTGTATGCCGTGCGGCTCGGCTTCCTGAAGAGCACCGTGATGTCCCAGGATGGGCGCGAGCAGGTCACGGGATTCCACATGGCGGGCGAACTGGTCGGTCTGGACGGCATCAGCACCGAAGCCCACTCCTGCGACACGGTAGCGCTCGAGGACACTGAAGTGTGCGTGATCCCGTACGACCGGCTCGAGGAAGTGGCCTCATCGATGCCGGTGCTGCGCAATCATTTTCACAAAGTCATGAGCCGGGAGATCGTGCGCGAGCATGGTGTGATGCTGCTCTTGGGCAGCATGCATGCCGAGGAGCGCCTGGCGGCCTTCCTGCTCAACCTGTCGCAGCGATTCGAGGCGCGCGGTTATTCACGCACCGAGTTCGTGCTGCGGATGACACGCGCCGAAATCGGCAGTTTCCTTGGCCTCAAGCTCGAAACCGTCAGTCGCGTGCTGTCGCGCTTCGCGCAGGACGGGCTGATCGACGTGAACCAGAAGCACGTCCGCATCGTCAATCCGGACGGCCTCCGCCAGATTGTCTCCGGCCAGGGCAATTAGCGGCGTCTCACGACCGCTCGAGCGGCGCCGACACCGTTTCGACCAGGCACTCGCGTTTCGGACAGCCGTCCGGCCGCTCGTCGGCGGCGAGGGTGCAGCGATTCACTTCGAACGGCGAGCGCGTCAGGAAGACCGTCAGCGCGCTTGACACCGCCCCGAGTGCCCACAGGGCGAAGAATCCCAGCGTGTAGATCAGCATGCGATCCGCTTCGATCGGCTGCCCGAACAGGTGCAAATCGCTGGGATCAAACAGCGAGAAGAACAGCAGCTCCGCCGCACAGGCCACCAGAAATGATGGCCAGAGCACCCAGCCAATTCGCTGCGCAAGACTGTCGGTCATGTCTCCTCCTCGCCGTGACAGGTTCCTGTAGAAACTAGCGCGCCTTCAGATTGAATCGCCCGCCGCTGCCTGCGGAGAACGAGTCGTCGATGCGCCACTGAGGCGACTCCAGGATCACCTGCCAGGTCACGGGACCCCCCAGTTCCGCTGCGGGCGTCGCCGACTGCAACGAACCGACATACACGGCGCGGCGGTTATCGACGTCCACGTCGATGCGCGCCAGCACGGCCATACGGTCTTCGGCTGGGCGGCCAGGATGCACCAGACGCAGTCGTAGCGCGGCTTCGGGCGGAAGCGCGCCGCTCGGCCTCCAGCACGACACGCACCCGGTCACCGTCCGTGAACCCGGCGATCTCCACGCGGCGCCGACGGCCAACTCACGCGCCAGTTCCGCGCGGGCGACCTCTTCGTTGATCGCCAGACCCTGCTTGTAGTAGTCCGCCGCGACCGGGCCTCGAACCAGCGCACCGCGATTATCGCGGTGATGATTCCGCCGACGACTGCCGTCGCGGGCAATGCGATCAGGAACCACGGCCACCCTTGGCGATACCAGGGCGTGACGACGTCGGCTGCTCACGGCTTGTTCCTTCGCGCGCGTTCGTTCACCGCTTCAATCCGAGGAAGACGGACTTCTCTTTCACCGCGACCTTTGGGTCGTCGATCGACTTTACGCCGATGACGATCTTGTTCGAGCCCGGCGGAATGTCTTCCGGACGGGCGCGCAGTCGCACCAGCACCGAACGCGTCGCGGCGCCAGGCACTCGAAGGTCGGCTCGGATGCGATTTCCAGGCCAGGCAGGCCGCTGGCGCTCATCGCAAACGCCTGGCCGCGCTCGCTGGTGTTCATCACCTGCAGCCGGTAACGTTTCTCGATCACGCCGTCCTCGGCCTCGCGCGCAAGCGCCGCCGCGATCGCGGATCACGTCCACCTTGAGCGGCACGCGCAGCGCGACCGCGACGAACAGCGCAGCGGTGACGGCCAGCAGGATGCGCGGCATAGACCAGCACGCGCGGCCGCAGCACGTGGCCCCAGATGCCCTTCGCCGCGTAGTGTTCGGTCAGCGCGCGCTCGGTCGAGTAGCGGATCAGGCCCCTCGGCAAGCCGACCTTGTCCATGACGTAATTGCAGGCGTCGATGCACTCGGCGCAGCCGATGCATTCGTACTGCAGCCCGTCGCGGATATCGATGCCGGTCGGGCAGACCTGCACGCAGAGCTTGCATTCGACGCAGTCGCCGAGGCCCTGCTCGGCGCGCGACGACTTCTTGCTGCCGGCGCCGCGCGGCTCGCCGCGCTCGCGGTCGTAGGTGACGATCAGCGTGTCCGGATCGAACATCGCGCTCTGGAAGCGCGCGTAGGGGCACATGTACTTGCAGACCTGCTCGCGCATCCAGCCCGCGTTGCCGTAGGTGGCGAAGCCGTAGAACAGGATCCAGAACAGCGACCAGCCGCCAGCGGCGAAAGTGGCGATCTCGACCGCCAGCGTCACGGATCGGCGTGAAATAGCCGACAAAGGTGAAGCCGGTCCACAGTGCCACCGCGATCCACGCGCCGTGCTTGGCCGCCTTCAACGCGAACTTGCGCGCCGACATCGGCTCCTTGTCGAGCCGCATGCGCTTGGCGCGGTCGCCCTCGATGTGGCGCTCGATCCACATGAAGATCTCGGTGTAGACCGTCTGCGGGCAGGCGTAGCCGCACCAGAGACGGCCGCCGACCGCGGTGAAGAGGAAGAGCGACAGCGCCGCGATGATCAGGATCGCCGTCAGGTAAATGATGTCCTGCGGCCACAGCACCATGCCGAAGATGTAGAACTTGCGTGCCGCGAGATCGAACAGCAGCGCCTGGCGCCCGTTCCACTGCAGCCACGGCAGGCCGTAGAAGACGATCTGCGTGACCCACACCGTGGCCCAGCGCCACTTCTGAAAGTTACCGAGCGAGTCACCAATGCGCTGGCGCGGATAGATCTCCTCGCGCTTCGCGTACAGCTGGATCTCGATCTCGCGCGGCTCCGCCGGCGACGCCGCCTTGGTGACGGCGACGGGAGGTGGTGGTGGGTCGCGCTTGACTTCGACCGCGTTGTCCATGGGGTTGCTGCCTTGAAAACTCAAACGCGGCGCTGAGCGAGCGCCGCGTCCATTTGCAGGCTCCTACTTCGAAGGAGCCGGAGCCGGCGTCGTTGCTGTCAACTTGCCGCTATTCGACAGCGACCAAACGTAGGCTGCGACCAGGTGGATCTCCGGCTCGGTCAGGATTTGCTTGAAGCTCGGCATGACGTTGTTGCGGCCACCGTTGATGGTTTCCGAGATCGTCGCCACGCTGCCACCATAGAGCCAGACCTTGTCGGTCAGGTTCGGCGGCCCCGAGCGCGGGGTTGCCCTTGCCATCGGCACCATGGCAGGCGGCGCACACCGTATCGAACTTGGCCTTGCCGCGAATCGCCTTGACGGAGTCGTGCGCCGAGTCGGACAGCGACAGTACATAGTTCGCGACGTCTTCCACATCGGACTTGCCGCCGATCGCCGCGCCCATCGGCGGCATCACCCCGTTGCGGCCACCGGTGATCGTCGTCTCGATCATTGCCGGCGCGCCGCCATACAGCCAGTCGCCGTCGGACAGGTTGGGAAAGCCGCGCGACCCCCGAGCATCCGAACCGTGGCACTGCGCACAGTTGTTCAGGAAGATGCGTTCACCCATCTGCCGCGCCTTGCGGATCGGCCGCCACCTGCTCGACCGGCTGCGCGGCGTAGGCCGCGAAGATCGGCCCGAACTTGGCATCGGCCGCCTTCACCTCGCCCTGGTACTGGCCGACCTGGGTCCACTTGAGCACACCCTGCCACTGGGTGCCGAGCCCCGGATACAGGACAAGGTAGATGATCGAAAACAGCACAGTCAGGTAGAACAGCCAGACCCACCAGCGCGGCATGGGGTTGTGGAACTCCTGCAGGTCGCCGTCCCACACATGCCCGGTGGTCTGGATCTCGCCCTTGGCGTTGATCTGCGCCTTTACGGCGCGGCGGCCCTGCAGCCACAGGAACACGGCACAGCCGAGCACCGACACGATCGTGATGATCGCGATGTAGTAGTCCCAGAAGGCGCTATAGAACTGGCTCGCCCCGATGTCGCTCATCTGCTCTTCCCCTGTTCTCCGCTGCGCCGCGCTTCGTTCTCGTCCGCGAAAGGCAGCTCGGATGCTTCCTTGAATCCCTTGCGTGCGCTCTTGCTGTAGGCCCACGCCACGATGGCGATGAAGCCAAGAAACCCCAGCAGCGTCAGCACGGCACGCGCGTCATTCAGGTCCATGGATCAGCGCAAGCCCTTGAGTTCGACGCCCAGCCCCTGCAGGTAGGCGATCACCGCGTCGAGCTCTGTCTTGCCCTTCAGCGCCTCGGGCGCCTTCGTGATCTGCTCATCGGTGTAGGGCACGCCCACGGTCCGCAGCGCCCTCATGCGTGCCTGGATGTCCGAGCCATCGAGCTTGCTCTTCTCGAACCACGGGTACGCCGGCATGTTCGACTCGGGCACCACGTCGCGCGGATTGTTGAAGTGGATGCGGTGCCAGTCGTCCGAGTAGCGTGCACCGACGCGCGCCAGGTCGGGGCCGGTGCGCTTGCTGCCCCACTGGAACGGATGGTCGAAGACGAACTCGCCGGCCACCGAGTAGTGGCCATAGCGCAGCGTCTCGGCACGGAACGGACGGATCATCTGCGAGTGGCAGTTGTAGCAGCCCTCGCGGATGTAGATGTCGCGCCCGGCGAGCCGAAGCGGCTCGTACGGCTTGATGCCCTTGACCGGGTTGACCACATCGCGCTGGAAGTACAGCGGGACGATCTCGACCAGGCCGCCGACGGCGATGATCAGGATTACGAGGACGATCAGCAGCGGAACACTCTGCTCGATCTTGTCATGCGTGAGTTTCATCGAGATTCCTCTTGTCCTATGCGTTCGGCCTCAGGCGTGCGCGACGGCGGCCGGTATCGGCGCATCGACTGCCTTGCCGGCGGCGATTGTCTTGAACACGTTCCATGCCATCAGGAACATGCCGCCGAGATACAGAAGCCCGCCAAGCAGCCGGATCACGTAGAACGGATAGGTCGACTTCACGCTTTCGATGAACGTGTAGGTGAGCGTGCCGTCGTCGTTGACTGCGCGCCACATCAGGCCCTGCATGACACCGGCGATCCACATGGCCGCGATGTAGAGCACGATGCCGATGGTTGCGACCCAGAAGTGCGTCGTCACCAGCCGCATGCTGGCCATCTCAGTGCGGCCGTAGAGCCGCGGCAGCAGGTAGTAGATCGCGCCGATCGTCACCAGACCGACCCAACCCAGCGCGCCCGAATGCACGTGTCCGATCGTCCAGTCCGTGTAGTGGCTGAGCGCGTTCACAGTCTTGATCGACATCATCGGCCCTTCGAAGGTCGACATGCCGTAGAACGACAGCGAGACGATCAGGAACTTGAGGATCGGATCGTCGCGCAGTTTGTGCCACGCCCCCGAGAGCGTCATGATGCCGTTGATCATGCCGCCCCACGACGGCGCCAGCAGGATCAGCGAGAAGACCATGCCGATCGACTGCGCCCAGTCAGGCAAGGCTGTGTAATGAAGGTGATGCGGGCCGGCCCACATGTAGGTAAATATCAGCGCCCAGAAGTGCACCACCGAAAGGCGATACGAGAACACCGGGCGCCCTGCCGCCTTCGGCACGAAGTAGTACATGATCCCGAGAAAGCCCGCGGTCAGGAAGAAGCCCACCGCGTTATGGCCGTACCACCACTGCACCATCGCATCGGTGGCCCCGGCATAGACCGGGTACGACTTCCACATCCCGGCCGGCACCTCGGCACTGTTGACCAGATGCAGCACCGCGATGGTGATGATGTACGCGCCATAGAACCAATTAGCGACGTAGATGTGCTTGACCTTGCGTTTGACGATGGTGCCGAAGAACACGACGGCATAGGCGACCCAGACCAGCGTGATCAGGATGTCGATCGGCCACTCGAGCTCGGCATATTCCTTGCCGGTCGTGGCGCCGAGCGGCAGCGTGATCGCCGCTGCGACGATCACCAGCTGCCAGCCCCAGAAGGTGAACGGGACCAGCAGACCACCCCACAGGCGCGCCTGCGAAGTTCGCTGCACGACGTAGTAGCTGGTCGCGAAGAGTCCGCAGCCGCCGAACGCGAAGATCACCGCGTTCGTGTGCAGCGGCCGCAGGCGCCCGAAGCTTAGCCACGGAATGCCGAAGTTGAGCTCCGGCCATGCCATCTGCGCGGCGATGATGACGCCGACCAGCATGCCGACGATGCCCCACACCACCGTCATGACAGAAAACTGCCGCACGACCTTGTAGTTATAGGTGTCGGTGACAACGGCTGAGTTCATGAGTTCCTCGTGCTGTAGGACTGGTGCCGAAGCGCATTCTGGCGCAAGCGCAGTCCGGCGGGTGGATCGGGCTCAGTCTAATCGGCGGGCACGCCACAGGCTTGCGCGGGCTCCGAACCCCGGGGCGCATGCTAGAAAGCCGCTCCTGCTGCACCGTTGACACAGGTCAACCGCGACCCAACGACCGTACACCCCGGGGTACTAATGTCTTCCGACCGACAGTTGGCGTCGTCGTGGAGCGACGGTCCCTGTCCTCGACGGGTCCTCGCGCGCCCGCCAGGCCCTTCAGCTACCGGCTCTGCTCGGTGCCGCCGGATGGGCCGGGCTCATGGTCGTCCGCGATATCCGGCTGTTCGCGCAGCACCCGGTCGCCGACTTCGTCCAGCTGTTCGAACTGGCCCGGACACGGCGGCCCAGACCAGCAGGCCGGCAATTGCCAGCGCCAGGATCACGGACAGCGGTATCAGCAGGTACAGCGAATCCATCCGACGCTCAGCGTGGATGCGCGCCGCCGGTCACGACGTGCTTGGCGCGCAACGCATTAGCGATGACCGCGAGCGAACTCGCCGCCATGCCCGCGGCAGCCACCGCCGGCGACACGAAGCCGAACGCGGCGAGCGGGATGATGACGACGTTGTAGGCAAACGCCCAGACCAGGTTCTGCCGCACGATGCGACGAGCACGATGCGCTGCCGCCAGTGCGAACTCGACATCCGCCAGGCGCGAGTGCAGCACGATGAAGTCCGCGCGTGCCTGCGCCAGCATCGACCCGCCCGCGAGCGCAATCGATACATCGGCCTGCGCAATCACCGGGGCGTCGTTGAGGCCGTCACCCAGCATCGCAACGCGGTGGCCCGCGCTTTGCTGGCCTGCGACCCAGCTGCGCTTGCTGTCCGGCGTCTGATGCGCAAACGCGCGCTCCACACCCAGCGCCCGCGCAACCGCCTGCACCGGCTCGCGGCGATCGCCGGAGAGCACGACCACCTCAACCCCACGTCCGGAGGCGGCGTCGACCATCTGGGGCGCGTCTTCGCGCAGCTGCTCGCCAAAGACGAACACGGACAGCGGCCCCGCCTCGTCGGCCAGCACGATATAGCTGGCCGCGGCCAGCCCCTCGCCGCCGACGATGCTAGCCACGCCGCCACGCATCGACGCCAGCTTCTCCGGTAACGCGAATTCGATCTTGCCCAGACGGTAACGCCGACCCTGCACCATGCCTTCGATACCCGCCGACGCCTCGACCCGCCCGTCCGCGACGGCGGGCAACGGATCCGGCAACGACTGCGCCGCCTGCAACAGCGCGCGTGCATAAGGATGCGTGGACATCGTCTCCAGCGCAGCCGCAATAGCGAGCGCGCGATCCGGGTCGGCCTCGCGCAGCAGCAGCTGTTTGATGAGCACAGGACTTCCGGTCGTCAATGTGCCGGTCTTGTCGCAGGCGAGGATGTCGACCTCGGCCAGTGCCTCGAGCGCGGCGGTGCGGGCGAGCAGCACGCGGCGCTGCGCCAGCGCCGACTGCGCCGCCGAAAATGCAGCCGGCGCGGCCAGTGACAGTGCGCACGGACACGTCGCCACGAGCACGGCAATCGCGTTCGGCAGTGCCTGCGCGGGATCGACCAACCACCAGCCAACGACCGTCAGCACCGTGATGGCCAGCACCGCCCACAGGAAGTAGCCTGCCACCCGATTTGCGAGTTCAACGACGCGCGGCCGATCGCGGCCGGCCTCATCGACCAGGCGCTGCAATGCCGCCAGCGACGTTGCTTCGCCGCGACGCGTGACTTCGATCACCATCGGCTGGTCGAGGTTGACAGATCCGGCGAGCACCGGAGCACCGGCCGTCTTCTCGATCGGCGTCGACTCTCCGGTCAGCCAGGCCTGCGAACAGCTCGTGCGTCCGTGCACGACGACACCATCGGCCGGCACCGTTTCGCCCGGAGGCACCAGCACTCGATCACCGACGCGCAGGCGTTCGGCACCTGACGTTCTCGGTCGCAAGCGACGATGGAAAGGCCACCAGCCGCTGCGCCGTCAGCACCGCCTGCCGTCGCGCGCTGTCGATATGTTCACGGGCCGCCGTCAGGCCACGCGCCAGCAGCCAGCGTGTACCCAGCACCAGCGCGACGAACATCGTCACCGAGTCGAAGTACACGTGGCCACGCGACAGCACGGTCGCCAGCGCGCTGGCGCCGAAAGCCGCGCCAATGCCGATCACCACCGGAACGTCCATGCCGATGTGGCCGATCCGCAGCTGGCTCCAAGCGGCGCGGTACAGCGGCTGTGCGCTGAAGAGCATCACTGGCAGCGTGAGGATCAGGCTCGCGATACGCATCAACTGCTCGATATCCGCCGGGACATCGCCAGGGGCCGCGAAGTACAGCGGCACCGACAGCATCATCACCTGCATCATCATCAGCCCGGCGATCAGAACACGCAGCAGATCCAGGCGGGCGGCGCGGCGCTCGTCGGCGGCGGCGCTTCCGGTCTGATATCCCGCACGCTGGATTTCGCGCAGCAGGTCATCGCGCGCCACGAGCTTGTCGTCATACGAAACGAACGCGCGCTGCGTCGTGAAGTCGACGTGCGCCAGCACCACGCCCGGCAACCGCCGCAGCCGATGCTCAATCAGCAGTCCGCACGCGGCGCACACCATGCCTCGCACATCGACACGGGCCTGCTTGCCCGCAGCGCGCCGCTGCCGCTGCAGCCGTATCGGACACCGGTGCGAGGACAGAGGTCAGGGCCTCGCGATCCCGCGCGCCGGCCTGCGCCAGGAACAGCTGCTCGGCGATGAATGCGCAGCCATGGCAGCAATAGGGACGCAGCACAGCGCCAAGCTGGCGTTGAACGACCTTGAGGCCCAGAAGCGAATCGCCGCAATGGTCGCAGACACCGTCCGCAGCGGGCGCAGAGACAGTGGCGTCAGGCCCGGCCAGGAACGAAACCTTGGCCTTGCGTATCAGCTCGGATGGCATGCAGGAAAGAAAGTGCGGCAGCCGCAAAACGTATCGGGAACCGCGCCAGCGTACCCGATGCGCCCCTCTCTTGCGGCGCCGCGCGAGAAAGAAACATCGGAGTGCACACTACGCAAGCGTGGGCTTTGGCCGTTGACACACATCAACGGCCCACAGTCGGTGCTCGCTGACCTCGCAAACGCGCGATGCGAACCGGCTCGTCGCGCATTGCCTCGCGATCCGCGACACATTCCCGCACAATCCCGGCTCACATTGGAGGTTCCTGCGCCATGGTCTCGCGCCGCGCACTGTTTGTGAGCGCTCTCTCGGGCTGCGTCGCATTGACGGCATGCGGCGGCGGATCTGACTCGACTCCGGCGCCTGCACCGGCGCCTGCACCGGCACCCGCACCGACGCCGGCGCCTACGCCCCCACCGGTCTCGCTGCCGCCGCTGATCACCGAGACCGAGGTCCGCGTGTCGGGCGACTCGCCGTTCACGCCCGGATGCTCGGGCAACTCGAACGGCACCGAGTACCGCAACGGGGAAGTGGAACCGCAGGTTGCGGTGAATCCGTTGAGCCCGGGCAACCTCGTCGTCAGCTGGCAACAGGATCGCTGGTCTTCGGGCGGTGCCAGCGGCATCGTGAGTGCCGTCACGTTCGACGGCGGCGCCACCTGGACCCAGGCCGCGTTTGCCGTTTCGCGATGCGGAGGCGGCACGGCCGCCAACAATGGCGATTACAGCCGGGCCACCGATCCCTGGGTCACGTTTTCCCCCAACGGCACGGCGTTCCAGATGGCGCTGGCGTTCAACGTGGGCTCACTGCAACCGGGCTCGAGCAGCGCGATGCTGGTTGCCCGTTCGAGCGACGGCGGGCACAGCTGGAGCGCCGCGACACCGCTCATCGTCAGTGGCAGCAACTTCTTCAACGACAAGAACACGATCACCGCGGATCCCACCGATGCGCGCTACGTCTTTGCGGTGTGGGACCGCCTCGCGCTTGCCGGCGGCGGCCCGTCGCTGCTGGCGCGCACGACCGACGGCGGCGCAAGCTGGGAGGCCGCCACCGTCATCTACGACCCGGGCACGCAGTCACAGACGATCGGCAACCAGGTGGTCGTGCTGCCCAATGGCAGCCTGGTCAACGTGTTCACCCAGATCGACCCGGGGCCGAACAGCACGTCGGTGGCGACGATCCGGGTGATCCGGTCGACCGACAAGGGGGCGAGCTGGAGCGGCCCGACCCGGGTCGCCGACCTGCTCGCCGTCGGGGTGCGCGATCCGGTCACGGGACAGACGATTCGCGACGGCTCGATCATTCCCGAGATCGCGGTGATGCCGAACGGTCACGTGCTCGTCGTGTGGCAGGACGCGCGCTTCAGCAGTGGCGGCATCGATGGCATTGCACTCAGCCGCTCGATGGACGGCGGGCTGACCTGGTCCGTGCCCGTCCAGGTCAACAGCGCGCGCACGGTGTCCGCGTTCACGCCTTCCATACGGGTACGCGCTGATGGCACGATCGGCATCACCTACTACGATCTGCGCAGCAACACGTCGGACCCGACGACGTTGCCGACCGAGCTGATGCTTGCGCGCTCCACGGATGGGGTGAACTGGTTCGAAGTCCGCCTGACACCAACGTTCGATATCAGGACTGCGCCGTCGGCGGCCGGCGGTGTGTTTCTCGGCGACTATCAGGGATTGGCGGTGACCGACGCCTTCATTCCCGTCTACGTAAGGACAACGGGCAGCACGTCTAATCGAACCGATGTGTACGCGGTGGCCGTCCGTTCGCCGGCGCCCATCGCGCTTGGTCCGCGCGTGTTGCCTCTAAGCCTCGCGATACCGGCGGCACCTGACGCTGCGACCAGCGCGCGCGTGAGCGAGAACATCGCTCGGTTCATGGAGAAACGGATCCCAGGGTGGGCGCAGTGGCGGGCGGCAACGAGAAGTCGTTCGCCTTAGTGTGAAGGCGAGGCCATGCGCGTCGCTCACGGATTGAGGGCGCTACGCGGAGCCTTCGAAAGCGGACCCATGTTGCGTCTGGCGAAGCCGCCCGGGCATAGGCGCGGCGACGGTGTACATCCGCTCGGGGTCGCCGCGGCGGTGCGGGGCGGCAGCGGAGCCGTGCCGGGCGCGTGTCTGAGCCCGTGGCACGCGAAGCGTGATCGGGCGAGTTTCGCGCATGGCCCGCTGACGACCTGCAGCGCAAGGGAAGCCGGAGCAACGCGCACGCCGGCTTCGCGCGGTCGCGTTTCTTTGGTGACTTTCTTTGGCGAAACAAAGAAAGTCACTCGCCGCCGGGCGACTCCCGGCTCGGTCGCAGAACCGTAAGAGCAGCCGCGCTCGTGCATGGCCGCCGCGCAGCCCCTCAGCCCCCCGGTTGCAGCACCGCCGCCATCTTCTGATGTATCAGGTTGATCGCTTTCAGCGGCCGGATCATCACCTTGAAGTCTGTGATCCTGCCGGCTTCGTCCCACCGGATCAGGTCGACGCCGTTGACCTCGATGCCATCGATTTCGACGACGAATTCGAGCACCGCTTCCGACGCGCCGACGATTTCACGCACGTAGCGGAAGCTCGGCTGGCCCAACACGATAACGGCCGCACCGAGATACATCGCGGTGATGGGCTTGCCACGCTGCGGCGTGTGCACGACCGGGGAGTGGAAGACAACGCTGTCGGCGAGGAGATCATCCAGTCCGTCGGGGTCGCGCTCGCGCACGATCCGGTGCCATTCATCCAGCGCCTTGGCCATCACTACTCCCCATCAGTTTCATCCGCGCGCCCGCACTCCCGGACGCGCCGCTCCGCTCTACACTCCGCCTACCTGACGAACCCTCGAGTGCCATGGACACCCTCGACTCACGCCGCGCCATCGTGCGCGAACGCATCGACAACCTGCGCCTTGCGATGACGCGCAACGGCCTGGCGGCCGTCATTGTGCCTTCGAGCGACCCGCACCTGTCGGAATACCTGCCGGAACGCTGGAAGGGTCGCGAGTGGTTGAGCGGCTTCACGGGATCGGTCGGCACGCTGATCGTCACGCGCGAGTCCGCCGGCGTCTGGGTCGACAGCCGCTACTGGACCATGGCCGAGGTCCAGCTGGCCGGCACCGGCATCGATCTCATGAAGATCCCGGGCGCGGCGAGCGCCGCTCACATCGACTGGCTTGCCGCTTCGCTCAAGACTGGCGACACGGTAGCGGCCGACGGGACGGTACTGGCACTCGCCGGGGGTCGGGCACTCGACGCCGCGCTGACGGCCAAGGGCGTGCGGCTGCGCACCGACCTCGACATCTTGGCGGAGATCTGGCCCGACCGCGCATCGCTGCCGATTCCGCCAATCTACGAGCACGCGGCGCCGTATGCGGTGACCCCGCGCAGCGCCAAGCTCGCGGCCGTACGCGAGGCGATGCGCAAGGCAGGCGCCACGCATCACTTCATCTCGACCCTCGACGACATCGCCTGGCTCACCAACCTGCGGGGCGCCGACGTCAGCTACAACCCGGTGTTCGTGGCGCATCTTCTGCTCGACGCTCAGCGCGCGCGGCTCTTCGTCGCCGACGGCAAGATCGAAAATGGCCTGAAGGAACGGCTCGCTGCCGACGGCATCGACGTGCTCCCCTACACGCAGACGAGCGCAGCCCTGGCAGCGTTGCCGCCGGCCGCCACACTGCTCATCGACCCGCGTCGCATCACGCTCGGCATGCGGCAGGTCGTGCCGGCCGGCGTCGAGGTCATCGAGCAGATCAACCCGTCCACACTCGCCAAGTCGCGCAAGTCAGACGCGGAGATCGCGCATATCCGCGCGACGATGGAGCAGGACGGCGCGGCGCTCGCCGAATTTTTCGCATGGTTCGAATCCGCGCTCGGCAAGGAACTCATCACCGAACTCACGATCGACGAGAAGATCGTCGGCGCGCGGGCGCGCCGGCCGGGTTTCGTCTGCCCGAGCTTCTCGACGATCGCAGCCTTCAACGCCAACGGTTCACAACCGCATTACAAGGCAACTGAGGAGTCGCACGCCACGATCGGCGTCCCCGGGCAGACCGGCAACGGCATGCTGCTGATCGACTCCGGTGGCCAGTACCTCGGCGGCACCACCGACATCACACGTGTGGTGCCTGTAGGCACGACGACGGCCGAGCAGCGGCGCGATTACACGCTCGTGCTCAAGGGGATGGTCGCGCTGTCCGTGGCGCACTTCCCGCGCGGAACGAAGAGTCCGCTGCTCGACACGCTGGCGCGGGCGCCGATCTGGGCCGCGGGCATCGACTTCGGCCATGGCACCGGGCACGGTGTCGGCTACTTCCTCAACGTGCACGAAGGCCCGCATGGCATCACGCCGCACCTCGCACCGGAGCCGCAGACGGCGATGGAGCCCGGCATGATCACCTCGAACGAGCCCGGCATCTATCGTCCCGGCCAATGGGGCGTGCGAATCGAGAACCTCGTGGTCAACGCGCCGGCGGATTCCGGCGAGTTCGGCGAGTTCCTGCGCTTCGAAACGCTGACGCTGTGCCCGATCGACACGCGCCTGATTGACCGGGCGCTGATGCGTGCTGACGAGATCGCCTGGCTGAATGCCTACCACGACGAAGTTCGCCGTCGCGTCGGCCCGCTCATCAGCGGCGCCGCCTCTAACTGGCTGAACGAGCGTACCCAGCCGATCTAGCGCTGCTTCCGCACACAGCTGCGACCCTTCGCTTCGCAGGTGCGGCCGCGTCGGGGCGAGCGGAGTCCGGAGAACCCGTTGCACCGCGCTCGCAGCGCGTCTGGTCGACGCCCAGAAGAAAAAACCCGGCCTGAACCGGGTTTTTTGGTGAGTGCCCTGTACGCGGGCGCTGCCGCGGGACCGGGCGCGGCGCGTGCTGCGCGCGTAACGCTCAGTTGGTCCGCGTGGCCGTGATGGTGATGCGCTCCAGCGCAACGACCTGCGTGGCATCGTCACCGCGCGGCTGCATGCCGGCAACGGTGCTGCCCAGGACAACGACGCTGGCGACGACTGCGACGGCAAAGGCCGCGAAGCGGGCCGGGAGGGAAGTCGTGTAGTTGGCGTTCATCGTTCGGTCCTTTCGTGAGGCGGTGTTCGTTGTCGATGAACGCACTGTAGGCACCGGCCTCCGACATTCCGAGCGACTTGCGACGGGCTGCACGAATCGTGGCGTGAACTGCAATCGCGATTTCGTCGCCTCCACGCGCCATTCCACCGTCCAATCACGCCCACACGCAGTTCGATCCCTCCAGAGAGCAACTCGTCGCGCGCCGCGTTCGTTTTTCTCGCCGGTGCGGAGAATCCTTCAAGCCGACGACAGAGGCCCGATTCGGGCGATGAGTCGCTTAGTCGTACGGATGTCCGGTTTCGCGTCGGTTCGGCGTCCTAGATATCAAGAGCACTCAAGGTCCGTTCGAGGCTCTGGCGCAGCAAGCGCCTGCTTGCTGAAGTGTTGATCCGTCAATGTGGAAGGAACCCTGCCATGACCGCCACCATCGCCCGTAGCTCCGCAGCTCTCGTCGTTGCGGCCGCGTTCACCGCCGGCGCACAGGCCGAGTACCGCTGCGATCCCGCACCCAGTTGGGTCGACCGGACCGCCTGCGAGGCCGCTGACAAGAGCGCCACTGACTTGCGACGCTTTGTCCAGCGTATGGAGTGGCACCGGGTGAACTTGCAGTTCTCGGACTATGTCGACACCAAGACAGCGCAGAAGTGGGACGAGCAGAGCCGCCAACGCTCCGCCCAGAACAACACCATCGAGGACACGCCAAAGGTCGCCAGCAACGAACGACGCTAGGAGTGTTTCCGTTTCCCGCAACGCGGCTGCCCGACTGAACCTCCAGTCGGTCGCGGCGGTCGCGTTGCGGGAACCTTCATGCGCGCGACGCTCTGAGTCGCGCTTGTATCCGCACCGGATTGATCAGCCGATCGGACTGTGGGCGGATGTTTGTGCCCACACCACGCCGTTCCAAAGCAAAAGCCCGGCCGAAGCCGGGCTTTTGCTTTGCTGTGCCTCGCCCTGCACGCGAGCGCTGCCGCGGGACCTGGCGCGGCTCGCTCTGCGCGCAACGGCTCAGTTGGTCCGCGTGGCTGTGATGGTGATGCGCTCCAGCGCAACCACCTGCGTGGCATCGTCACTGCGCGGCTGCATGCCGGCGACGGTGCTGCCCAGGACGACAGCGCTGGTGACCAGTGCGACGGCAAAGGCGGCAAAGCGGGCCTGGAAGGAAGTCGTGTAGTTAGCGTTCATCGTTCGGTCCTTTCGTGAAGCGGTGTTCGTTGTCGATGAACGCACTGTAGGCACCGGCCTCCGACATTTCGAGCGACTTGCGACGGGCTGCAACTTTCGCGGCGTGAACTGCAATCGCGATTTCGTCGTGCCAGATCGCGCTTCTGCAGTTCGTCAGCCCTAGAGGCCATTCATCGCACCCAGCGGCAGTTGGCGCCGGAAGGACTCCCGTCGGGGCCGGTGCTTGCAACTCACACGCGTTCAGGACGATCGGCCACCCGGATGTCCGGTTTCGTCCTGGTTTGGCGTCCTTTTCACCAAGAGCGCTCGAAATCGGGTTCGAGGCTCCCAACCGGCCAGCCCTCGGCTCGCCGCCGTGATGAACCGCTCTCCTGGAAGGAACCCTGCCATGTCCACCAGATCCACTCGCATCTCCGCAGCCGTCCTTATCGCCGTTGCGTTCAGTGCCAGTGCGAACGCCGAATTCCGGTGTGCATCGGCCCAGAACTGGCCAGACCGTGCCGCCTGCGAAGCCGCCGACCAGAGTCCGGAAGCACTGCGTCGCTTTGTCGAGAACATGAACACACTCCGGATCAATCTGCGGTTTGCGGACTACGTCGACCTCAAGACCGCGCAACGCTGGGAAGAGAAGAGTCGTCAGCTGGCCGAGCAGAAGAAAAATGCGGAGGACACTCAAAAGGTCGCCAGCAGCGCTCAGCGCTAACGGAGATTCACACTCTTTCCCGCAGCGCGGCTGCCCGGCCGTCCCTCCAGTCGGTCGCGGCGGTCGCGTTGCGGGAATCCGTTTCTCGGACGATTGCCGTGACATGGGCAGGTAGCATCGCCGCCCATGTCGTCCTTTCGTCGCGTGTTCGCAGCCGAGGTGGTCTCCACCTTCGGCTCGCTGATGAGCCGGCTCGCGATCCCGTGGCTCGCTGTGCTGGTCCTGAAGGCCGAACCGACCGCGATGGCATGGCTGGCGATGGCGGACGTCGCCGCCGGCGCGCTCGCCGCACTACTGCTGGGCGCGCTGGTCGACCGCTGGCCGAAGCGGCGCACGATGATCGGAGCCGACCTGCTGCGCGCAGCGATGCTCTTCACCGTGCCAGTCATGGCGTACTTCGACGCCCTCACGATCGCCTGGCTCGTCGTCGTGGTTGCGGTCAACGGCGCGCTGACCGTGGCATTCGAACTCGCACAATCAGCGTGGATCGCGCGCAGCACTGCGCACGCGGACCTGACCCAGCGAAACTCTGCACTGGCCGCCGGCGGCGCGGTCACCGAGGCCGCGTCGTTCGGTATCACCGGGTGGCTATTCCAGTGGCTGGGCGCGATCGTCGTCATGGTGCTGGACGCGCTGACCTATGTCGTCTCCGCCCTGTTGCTCGCGAAGATCAGCGAGCCGCCGCCGCTGCAGGATGAAGTCCCGGCCGTCGTCACACCGCGCGACCGCGTCCGTTCACTGGTGACCGAAGTGCAGGCGGGCCTGCGTTCAACAGCGGCCGACCCGGTACTGCGGGCGCTCGCCGTCGTGGCCACGCTGACCGCCTTCGCCATGAGCTTCGCCTCGACCACTTACATGATCTACGTCGCCCGTGACATCGGATTCGCGACCGGCGTACTCGGGGTGCTGTTCGCGCTCGGCGGTCTCGGCTCGCTCGTCGGATCATGGCTGACGGCACGCATGGCCCATCGCATCGACGCACGCGTGTGGCTGGTCGGCAGCCTGGCGCTGTGGGCGGCGGGCAGCGTGGCCACGCCGCTCGCCACCACGGCGGCTCTCGCCGGCCTGGTCCTGATCGCGACACAGCAGATCGTCGGCGACGCGGGCGGCATGGCGTACCACATCGCCGACCGCACCCTGCGACAGACCCACGCGGCCCCGGCCTTGCTGGCCCGCGTCGATGCCAGCGTGCGCACGCTCGGATACTGCGCCACACTGGTGGGCGCGCTGGTCAGCGGAGTGCTGGCCGAACAGTTCGGTGCTCGCGCGCTGCTCTTTGCGTCCTCGGCACTGCTCGGAGTCGCCGCATCGGCGGCTGCACTGCTCCTGAACCGACCACCCCGCGTCAAGGCGACGCGCTAGTGACCTGTAGCAGTCGATTCGGGAGTGAAAGGCGTGCCCGCGTGAGCCCGCATTGAGCAGATGAGCGCGAAGCGAGCCGCGTCGAATAGCCGATGCCTATTCGCAAGGCGAGCGACAAAGCAATCGGCCACGCCGGCGCGCAAGGCACTACTAAATTGGCTGTTACAGGTCACTGGTCCGACCGCAACGCGTCGCCCCGATGTGCGCGTTCTTACAGCTGCAATTCGCATAAGCATCTGACGTATTCGTCGGGCCTGTCGGTAAGCAAGACGATGGCAGTGCGACCAACGGTGGCGTGCGGAAAACCATCAAAGCGATGATCTACCGCAGCAGCCCTTAGTCCACAACTGGAGCACACCCATGAACATCCGTCCCGTTATCGCCGCCTTTGCCTTCGTCTCCCTCGCCGCGCCGCTGGCCGCCCAGGCCGATGCGCCATCGGGCGAGATCAATACGATCTTCGCGATTGACCCGTCCGTGAAAGTAGACCCGCCGAAATTCGACCCGCGCGAACACCGTACGTATGTCGAGGCCATTCTGGCCGCGCCATAACTGTCGGCTCGCTCTACGGCGACGCGCGAGCAAGTTCGCGAGGAACTCGCGAAGATGCCGCAGCAGCGCGTCGGCGCCTGAGTCCATTCAGTCAAACGGGAAGTGCCAGCGGCTGCGGCCGCCGCATGACCCAACGCGACGGCGCAGGCGCAATCAGTGAGCCGGCCGGCCCGCGGCAAACCGCACCACACCGCTCACCAACGACACCGCCCACCCATTGAGGCGCGGCGGCAGAGCGAGCGGCTTCAGCAGCATCTTGGTCGACATCTTCACCGGCAGGTTCGGCGTGATGCGTGCGCGCATCGTGCGCTGGAAGCGCTTGTAGTCCACAGCAGTGCACTTGCGTTCAGGGTAGCGGCCGTTCCACGCGTGCCGAAAGGCGATGTCGCCGTCGTCGTCGAACGCTTCGAGCACGCGCCGCAGAAGCGCGCGCGCCACACGCCAGCGCGGTGGCCGCCCGTTCGCGGCGCAGTAGCGCCGGTAGGCGTCGTAGAAATATGAGTAGTGCCGCACCTCGTCGGTCTTGAGCAACGCGGTGATCTCCTTCAGCACCGGCTCGGTCGCGTAGGTGTTCAGCGTCTGGTACAGCGTCGAAGTGCCCGTCTCGACAACGCAGCGGGCCGCCATCTCAAGCGCGCGCGAAGGTTCCAGCTCCTCCTGCGTGCAGGCCGCCGCGTATTCCGGATAGAAACCGCCGAACGCGCGGCCCCAGCTGAACTCGGGCCACACCGCTTCCACATAGGCGCGCAGCGCTGCGCCGTGCTGCAGCTCTTCCGGCTGCCACTGCGCCCGTAGCCACGTCGCCAGCTGGGCGTCACCGGCGTAGTACTCGATCAGGTTGGAGGCGTAGTGAGTCGTGGCGGCCTCGACCAGCGCGGAGGTCGCGAGCAAGAAGAAAAGGGTGTCATCGTCGCGCACGCGCGCCGCATCGAGCCGGCTGAAGTCGATATCAGCCAGCCGCCACGGCAGGACCACCTGAGGAGGTTGTTTCGCGGGGGCCGCCGTTGCGGCGAGGGTCGGGAGCGCTGTCACGGCGACGTAACGGTCAGAGCGTAGGGCGGATGGATCAGGGCGAAGTCTACCGGCCATGGCGCCGGAGCAAACGCCAGGACGCACGGAACGACACGCAGCACCAAGCGGCGCCGAGTGGCGCGCATGTCCCTGCACGCATGGCCCTCGGAGCCGACCGCCGTCAGAAACTACCGACGAGCTTCAGGATGCGGCCGGTTTCGGTTTCGGCGATATAGAGATTGCCGGCCGCGTCAAATGCCGGGTCGCGCGGCTGCTTCAGGCCCTCCAGCAGCGTGATGCGCGTCCCGTCCGGCTTCACTCTTGAAACCATGCCGACCTGGGGCTGCGCGACGTACAGATCTCCCGATCGACCAAACGCGAGCCCTACCGGCCGCTCGACCTTGGCGAACTGCCGCAGCTTGCCAGCGCTGTCAACCCGGTCGATACGGTTTCCGGTGTTCTCGTTGATGTATGTCTCGCCGCCCTTCCCGAACGCCAACCCGTGGGGCCATGAAAGGCCCTTGGCAACGACGCGTCCCGCCTTTCCACCCCTGAAGGACACGACCTCTCCCCGGTAGAGCTCGCAGACGAGCAGTTCGCCCTGCGGATTGAAGTCCAGGTCGACCGGAGTCGGCACCTTGTCGATGAAAGTCGTGACCTGGCCCGCAGGCGAAATCCGCGCAATCCGGTCATTGCCGCTGTCGGCGACGTACAGGCTTCCATCGCCATCGATCGCCAGGTCATGAGGGCTGGAAAAACCACTCGCGATCCGCTGCACGTCGCCGTTCGACCCGACTTTGGCGACCGTTCCACCGTTCTGCTCGGCGACATACAGTTCGCCGGCACGCCCGAACAGCAGGCCGCGCGGCCCGTCGAGTCCGGTCGCGAACACTGAGTACGGCGTCGTGGCGGGGGAAGCGGAAGGTGAGGTCTGCGCGAGGCCGCCGCCTCCCCAGACCAGACTTGTAACCGCTGTGAAGATCACGGCGATGACTTGCGTGCGTTTGATCATGGGCCCCCCTGATCCACCGCCGTGGGTCGCAGCTGCCGGCGGTCGTCCGAAGTGGCGATTCCGCTCCTCCTGGGCTCGCCGGTCAAGCCGCAGCGCCCGGGTCTACCGTTTCGACCTCGTCAACCCGGTGTGTCCGATATGATGTTCAGGGGCCGCTGGTCGGCGTCGGCTTTCGGTTTTGAGTCTGTGCTTCGATCAAAGTTGCGTTCCGCTGTCGCCAGAAACGCACGTCGCTTTCGTCGCAGTGCAGCAGCCGTGGATACAATCTGCGGCTGCATGGAACCCTCAAAGCCTAGTAAGCCGGAAGCCAAGCCGCCACAAGGAAAGGCGGCGGCGGCGCCCACCAACTTCATCCGCAACCATATCGCGGCGGACCTCGCGCGCGGCACCTATGAGCCGCGCCAGTGGAGCGGCCAACCCGGCGTCTACGACCGGCACGCGAAGGCGCCGGCCGACCCGGCGAAGATTCGCACCCGCTTTCCGCCCGAGCCCAACGGCTACCTGCATATCGGCCACGCCAAGAGCATCTGCCTGAACTTCGGCCTGGCGCGCGACTTCGGCGGCCGCTGCCACATGCGCTTCGATGACACCAACCCGGTCAAGGAGGACCAGGAATTCGTCGACGGCATCCTCGACACGGTGCGATGGCTGGGCTACGACTGGGAGCATGGTTCGGAGTCGAACCTGTATCACGCGAGCGACTACTTCGAGGACATGTATCGCTTCGCCGAGCACCTGATCGAGACCGGCTATGCGTACGTCGACGAGCAGACCGCCGACGAGACGCGCGCGGCGCGCGGCACGTTGACGCAGGCCGGCACCAATTCGCCGTTCCGCGATCGGCCGAAGGACGAATCGCTGCGCCTGTTCCGCGAGATGCGCGCCGGCCAGCACCCCGAAGGCAGCATGATCCTGCGCGCCAAGATCGACATGGGCTCGCCCAACATCAACATGCGCGACCCGGCGATCTACCGCATCCGCTTTGCCGAGCACCACATGACCGGCGACGCGTGGAAGGTCTACCCGATGTACGCCTACGCGCATCCGATCGAGGACGCGCTGGAGAACATCACCCACTCGATCTGCACGCTCGAGTTCGAGGACCAGCGGCCGTTCTACGACTGGGTGCTCGAGCGCATCGTGCCGCTGCTGCGCACGCCCCAGTACGAGGCCGCGCGCGGAGTGCTGGAAACGATCCGCGACGCCGGCACTGAAGCGAAGCGCGAGTTCGCGCTCCACTGCCGCAATGTGGCCGCAGAACGGCCCGACAAGCTCGGCGCCAGCCGCTACGAGCACGTGGCCTCCGCCATGTTCGCAAGCTGGAGCAAGAACCCCGACCTCGCCGCGCAGGACGCCGACGAGTTCTTCAAGCTGCTGCTCGAGCACACCGAGTGCTTCACGCCGCTGCTGCAATCCGCGCTCGATGAGCGCAAGGCCAACCCGTTCCTGCTGCCGCACCAGTACGAGTTCAACCGGCTCAACCTCACCTACGTGGTGATGAGCAAGCGCAAGCTGATCCAGCTCGTCGAGGAGAAGCACGTCGACGGCTGGGACGACCCGCGCATGCCCACCATCGTGGGGCTCCGCCGGCGCGGCTACACGCCGCAGAGCCTGCAGCTCTTTGCCGAGCGCACGGGCGTCAGCAAGTCCACGCAGTGGATCGACTACAGCCTGCTCGAACAGGCGCTGCGCGACGACCTCGATGCGCGCGCGCCGCGCGCCACCGCGGTGCTGAAGCCGCTGAAGCTCGTGCTCGACAACTACCCGGCCGGCCAGCGTGAGGACGTGACGCTGCCGGTGCACCCGCAGCACCCGGAGATGGGCACGCGCACGATCCCCTTCGCGCGCGAACTGTGGATCGAGGCCGACGACTTCATGGAGAACGCGCCGGCCGACTACTTCCGCCTCGCGCTCGGCAAGGATGGAGCGCCGGGCCAACCCGGTGCGGCTGCGCTACGCCTACGTGATCCGCGCAACGAAAGTCGACAAGGACGCCGCCGGCAATGTCGTCGTGCACGCCGAGTACCTGCCGGAGACCAAGAGCGGCTCCCCTGGCCAGGCGAGCGTCAAGACCAAGACCGCGATCCACTGGCTGCCGGTGGCCGCGAGCATCCCCGCCGAAGTGCGCGTGTTCGACCGCCTGTTCACCGACCCCCACCCCGACGCCGGCGAAGGCGACTTTCGCACGCTGCTGAACCCCGGGAGCAAGCAGGTGCTGCGCGCGTTCGTCGAGCCCTCGCTCGCAAACGCGAAGCCCGACGACAAGTTCCAGTTCGAGAGGAACGGGTACTTCGTGGCGGATCTCAAGGATCACGCGGCAAAGAGCCCAGTCTTCAACCTTGCTGTGTCACTAAGGGACTCTTGGACGGCAGCAAAGTAAGTCAGCTCTTTTGCCCCTCCCGGCCGAGGGCGCGCGGACGAGCCGGGACAACGTGAGGCTCTAGAACCTATCTCAGTATCCCGTGGCCCGGAAACGCAACCGTCGGATCAGCCGCCCGACCTCATGGACCGGTTACCCGGTCGGACGGCCCGTAGCAGCAGGATCCTGCGTCGGAAGGGTTTACAGTCCGACCACGTTCGTGAAAGCAGAAGCCCCGTAGACCTCTGATTCGATACGGGATTAAAACCTAGGCACGATTACTGCTTCTCTGCTGGTCACCACAAGGTAGTCAACCAAAAAGACGCGGGGGCGATCAAATGAGGAAGGTACTAGCAGCGGCCATAGCAACATGCACGTTCGGCTTGGCCACCGGAGCGCTGGCGGTGGAGTGCTTTGACGTCCGAACCGTCTCCGCCTGGAAAGAGGCAAAGTCCTGCACGCAGCAGGACAAGACCTGGACGCTCAATTAAACGGACTTGGCCAATCCCATTACCGTGCTATTCCTCAATCCAGTCGAGAACTCGCACGGGCTGTTTATCAGCGGTTTCGATACGTCCAATTTGCCCGGAAACTGGTTGATCAACTATACGATCACCGTTACCGATCCGGCTATGTTCATTTCGTCCATGTTCGCGGATTCTGACAGTTCGGGCCCTGCGAGTTCGCTGGTCACCAAGGACGTCACCGGCGACGCGACATTCACGTTGTCGGTAATCGACGGAACTCCGGATCGAGAAGACGGGCCTTGTCGTCACAACGCTTACGGTCAACGAAGCGATCCACGTGGATGGCAACGAGGACCTGGTATCCGTATCCAATACCTTCCGCCAGTCGGAGCGGGAGATCCCCGTTCCCGAGCCCGGCACCCTGGCCCTGCTGGGACTTGGCCTCCTCGCGGCAGCTGCAGCAAAGCGCAGGCGGAGCTAAGTCCGGGCAAGTTGCGGACTGCTAGTCCCGCAAAAGACCCCGTCCATTTGACGGGGTCTTTTGCTTTTGGAGCGTCAAAACAGCCATCCGTCGATCGAGTCCCGTTGGCGTGACGAGCGGCTGTCGGTGGAACTTACACCGCCGCGGTCGGCGGTCCGCTCAGGCGCTCGACTGCGAGCGTGAAAGCGCGGCGCGGCCAAGCCCTCTCGGCCAACTCAAATCGCAACGGCCCCGCGGCATATACCCCCCACTACCCGCGAACTCCTGGCGCCAGACGAACGGGTTCTTCGACACGGCCTCCCGACGACTCTGGCGGCCGCAGCCATGAAACGCACCACGGCCGAGTTTACCTGCCGTCCCTCGCGCACGCGTCGATGGTGCCTCCGGCGGCAGGTGCGCGCATTTCAGGCGGCAAATGCAAGGTCTGGGGCTGCTTCCAAGTCACCGCAGGCGACGCGCGACCTTGGCGGCGACGGGCAGGCGCATCCGGCAGTTGCCGATTCGCGATCAGCTGAGAGCCTGAACGCCGTGCGGCTGCGGCGCGGGTCGCCGCTGCCACGGCACGATCGCATCGGGTCAGATTGCGTGCCGGGACGGCTGGGTCCGCCGGCCATCCGCGCCATGCCCTACCATCGCGGCGCCAGCACGCCTCGAACAACGCGCGAAGGACTTCATGCGACCGTTTGCTGCCGTCATCACCGCTCTCTGCTTCACCGGGTGCGCCAGCCTTGCCCTGCACGAGTTCGACAAGCGCTATGGCCAGCCTGATCCCACGCGCTACGACGTGCCCGCCGCGCCTGGCCCGGGCATGTCGTATCGGAAGGACGTGCAGCCGATCCTCGAGCGGCGCTGTGTGGTCTGCCACGCGTGCTACGACGGCCCGTGCCAGCTCAAGCTCACGGCGTGGGAAGGCGTCGCGCGCGGCACCAGCAAGGCGCCGGTCTACGACGCGGCTCGCCTGCTGCGAAGCGCCGACGACGCGGCTCTTCGTCGATGCGCAGTTGCCGTCGCAGTGGTGGGAGCGCGGTTTCTCGCCGGTGCTGAACAACCGCACCGCCACGCCCGAGAACAACCTCGCGGCGAGCGTGCTGTACCGCAGCCTCGCGCTCAAGCGCGAACATCCGCTGCCCGACGACGCCGATCCTGACCAAGGCCTTCGACTTCTCGCTCGACCGCAAGGCGACCTGTCCGCGCGTCGACGAGTACGAGAACTACGCAGCCAACCAGCCGCTGGCCGGCATGCCGTACGGACTGCCCGGGCTCGACGAGCGCGAGTTCGCGACGATCCAGCGCTGGCTCGCCGCGGGCGCGCCGTACGAAGGCGATCTGCCGCTGTCGCCGACCGTGCAGGACCAGGTTCGCCTCTGGGAAGCCTTCCTCAACGGTGACTCGAACAAGGAGCGGCTGATGAGCCGCTACCTGTACGAGCACCTCTACCTCGGCACGCTCTACTTCGAGGCGGACGCTCAGCGTCGGCCGCTTCGCCTGATCCGTTCTGCCGTTGCACCGGGCAAGCCAGCGGTGCCGATTGCAACCCGCCGCCCGTATGACGACCCGGGCGTGGCGCGCGTCTACTACCGGCTGGTTCCCGAGCGCGAGACGATCGTCGCGAAGACGCATATGCCTTATGAGCTCGGTGCGGCACGCATGGCGAAGTACCGTGGCTGGTTTCTCGATCCTGCGTACACGGTGACCGCGCTGCCGTCGTACGACGTCGACATCTCATCCAATCCGTTCGCGGCGTTTCACGACCTGCCGCTCGACGGCCGCTACCGCTTCATGCTCGATGAGGCCGAATACTTCGTGATGAATTTCATCAAGGGCCCGGTGTGCCGCGGCCAGATCGCGCTCGACGTCATCGAAGACCGCTTCTGGGTGTTCTTCGTCGATCCGGACGCCGGCGACGACGCGATGGTCGCCGAACTGCTCGCGCGCGAACGCAGCAACCTGCGCCTGCCCGCCGAATGGGGCAGCACTTCGCTTGCGCTGATCCCGTGGCTCGAATTCTCGAAGCTCGAAGCCAACTACCTGCGGGCGAAAAGCGAGTGGCTCGAGCGCAACGCAGTGGCGCGCAAGGACGATCTCTCGATGATCTGGAGCGGCGATGGCCGCAATCCGAACGCCGCGCTGACCGTGTTCCGTCACTTCGACAGTGCGACGGTGGTCAAGGGTCTGGTCGGCGACCCGCCGAAGACGGCGTGGGTCATCGGCTATCCGCTGTTCGAGCGCATCTACTACCTGCTCGTGGCGGGTTACGACGTCTACGGCAACGCCGGCCACCAGTTGAACAGCCGGCTCTACATGGACTTCCTGCGCATGGAAGGCGAGTTCAACTTCCTCGTGCTCCTGCCGGAGAAAGCTCGCGCGCTCGACGGCCGAATACTGGTATCGAGGCGCACCGAAGGAGGTGACCGACTACGTCTACGGCCGGGATGCGTACTTCAACCGACCGAGCGGCCTCACGTACCGGACCAGCGATCCACAGCGCGAACTGTACGAAATGCTGAGCGCGCGTGTGGCGCCGGTCGCGGCGAAGCGATTCGAACTTTCATCGGTGGCGGATCCCGCGCTGCGGCGCGACCTGCAGGCGCTGTCGAGCGTGCGCGGCGCAAGCCTTGCGTGGATACCGGAGGTAGTGTTCCTGCGCGTCGAGCAGCCGCCCGCTTCGCCGCAGTACTTCAGCTTTGCTGCGCAATACCGCGCACAAGAATGTAGCGCACCTGTTCAAGGAGGAACTGCTGCCGGCCGAGAACTCGCTGACGGTGGTGCCGGGCTTCCTCGGCGCCTATCCGAACGCGATATTCCGGGTCACGCGCGGCGACGTGCCAGCGCTTGCCGCGGCCATCGGTTCGCTCTCGTCCGAGGCCGACTACCGCAAGCTCGCCGACCGCTACGCCATCCGCCGCACCCACCCGCGCTTCTGGGCCGCAAGCGACGAACTGATCGACGCCTACGCAGCGTGGGCGCCGACCGAGGCGGGGCATCTTCGACTACAGCCGGCTCGAGAACCGTTGACGCCTCGAGCACGCGCAGTGCCGTTCGAAGGTCAGCACGCGCCGGCGAAGGCCGGTTCCGTGAGCGTCGAAGTCGGAACAGGATTACGCTCGCCCAGAATGCTTCGGCAACCCACTCAGAATTCGACGCGAGCCTCCGTAAATGAAGCTTCAGTTCATATCCGACGTCGCCTGCCCGTGGTGTGCCATCGGCCTGAACGCCCTCGAGCAGGCGCTGGTCCGCATCGGGAACGATCTGCAGGCTGAGCTCACGTTCGAGCCGTTTGAGCTGAATCCGGACATGCCGCCCGAAGGGGAGGATGTCGTTATCTATGTCGCGCGCAAGTACGGCTCGTCGGCGGAAGAACTGACAGAACGGCAGGCGCTGATTCGCGAACGCGGTGCGGAGGTCGGTTTCACCTTCGGAGCGCGCCATCGCATCTGGAACACGTTCGACGCCCACCGGCTGCTGCACTGGGCCGGCACGCAGGGTCGGCAGCGCGAGCTGAAGCACGCGCTGCTTGCCGCGTATCACACGCACGGCGAGAACCCCGGCTCGCACGACGTGCTGGCGCGGCTGGCCGGCGAGGTGGGGCTCGATGTCGAACGGGCGCGGCAGATTCTCGCCAGCGACGAGTTCAGTCAGGAGGTGCGCCAGCGTGTGCAGCACTGGCAGCAGCTCGGAATCAACTCCGTGCCGTCACTGATCGTCAACGATCGCTACCTGATCCAGGGCGGCCAGCCGCCCGATGAGTTCGAGCAGGCGCTGCGGCAGATTGCGTCCGAGAGCAGCGCGCTCAGCGGCGAAACGGATCAGCAAGACTCCGCGGCAAGCTGATCCAGCGGGCGAGCGGACGCTCCGCCCCCGAGCTGGTTCCACCTTGCCCAGGCTGCCTCGCGCAGCTCTATGACGTCCGGTGTCGCCAGAGTGACAAGGAACTGCTCGATCCGCGAATTGACCTCGGCCGGGTGCGTGATCGGTCCCATGTGACCGGCGCCGGCGATCGGCTCGTGCGTCGCGTGCGGCAACGCATCGCGCGCCAATGTTCCAATGCGACTCGTGGCTGCGGCGGTCGCCGTGCCCGTCAGGTAGAGCAGCGGCATGTCGATGCGTCCGCCGCGTGTACGTGCGAACTCCTCCCGATACAACGCGCCGAAGTGCGGATGCACTGCGCGCATGCGCGCGGCGATCGCGTTCTGACGTGACGGGTGCAGTTGCTCCCACGCCCCGGCGCCGGACCAGTAGTTGACGAACGCCGCTGCCGCGGCGTGGTCGTCGCCCAGCTGCACGTGGCGACCCATCACGACCGACATTTCGAGCACTTCCCGTGCCGCAATGGAGTTCGGGTCATCCTTGAACAGCCAGCCGAACAACACCGGCTCGTAGACGACGAGGCTGCGCACCGCCTGCGGATGCCGCTCCGCGACCTTCAGTGCGACGGCGCCGCCGTAGGAGTGGCCGACGAGGTGAACACTGCCCGTCTCACGCAGGATCGGCTCGACGAGCGCCGCGTCGTCGGCCAGCGTCAACGGCTGCGCGCCGCTCCACGCCGGCTGCGCGCCATGGCCGTGGAAGTCCACGGTGCGCACGTCGAAGCGCGGGCTGAGCCGCTCGGCCAGCGCGTTCCACTGCCGCGCCGAGCTGGCGCTCGAGTGCAGCAGCACGACAGTCTGGCGCCCTGCGTCTTGCATCGTTGCTGCTTGCATGGTGGTGCTCTCCCGGCTCTAAGGTTGAAATCGCGTTTCGCAGTCGGGCTGGTGGACCCATGGCCTGCAGGCGCGGAGGGGATCGAGCTCGTTCTTCTCCCCACGCGCGGCCGGAGCCGCGCGTAGGTTCAAACGCTCCTGACGTTCGCTCGGATCCGGCCGGCGTGCGGGGCGCGCATCAAGCGCTGCCGTGGCCAGCAATGCCGCGGTCAGCGCCAGCAGCGCCGGATGAAAGTGGTCGGTGTGTCGCATGGCAGCGCCGTATCGGTCCGGTGTCAGGGTTTCAGTACGTGTTGCGGGCGACGCTCTCGCCGGGCTGCAGCACGCGGCGCGCGGTCAGCTCGCCGATGTTCTTGCCCAGTGCGATGCCGGCGTCGGTCGAGAAGCGGTAATGGATGCCGGCGTAGATGCGGGAATCCGACACCTCGCGCACGAAGTCGTCGATGCTGGTCCAGCGGCGCGTGGCACCCTTCGCGGTCGGACTGGTGGTCGCCAGCACCGGCAGGGCGCCCACGCCGATCTCGGCCTTCAACACCGCGCCGACGGCGCCGGCGAGCGTGGCGTGCGCGCTCGGGTACTCGGGGTGCATCGGCTCGCCGATCAGCGGCGACCAGCTCGCGTCGCGCACGGTCTCGTCAGTGCCATCGATGTCGCCGTTGCGGATCGCGGTGGCTGGGCGCCAGAAGTTGTAGTGGTACTTGCTGTCGAAGACCCCGACCATGCCGTCGTCCAGCGCCTGCGCCGCGGCAGCGAAGAGCCGCGCGTTGCGCATCACGTCGCGGCCGGGCTGAAGGGCGACCGAGCGCACCACGCCGAAGTAGATCGGCGGCAGCGAGTACTCCCAGAAGCGGGCGATCTCGGTCTGCTCGGCGCTGCGCTTCGTGCTCGACTTCGCACCGAAGTCCTTCACCTCGTTGTAATCGCGGGCCCAGGTGACGCTGGTCAGCGCGGGCGGCGGGGCGACGCGGAACTGCGCCGCGCTCGTGAGTTGCCATGTCGTGCGCAGCGACCAGGTCGGCGCCGCGGGCGCCGCGGTCGGTACGTAGGCGCCGGCGGTCGTGTGCGGCCGATACGTTTCGGCGGCGATGGAATCGCTGGCGCGCTGGGCGAATGTCGTGCCCGCAGCGCGCTCGCCGATGACGATGCCGGCCGCCTTGGCCGGCCCCTCGGCGAATCGCGGCCAGCGCGGCCTGGTAGGCCGCCTCGATCGCCGCCTGCTGCGCCGGCAGCAGCTTCACCAGCGTGGCGCGGTGGGCGGCCGCCACAGCGGCCTCCACGGAGGCGCCGCCGCGGCTCGCCTGCACCGCCTCGTAGGCGGCGGTCTGCACCAGCGCCATCACGCGGACGGCAGGTGGCGTGCCGAGCTTCGATTCGACGATGAACTCGCCGCTCTTGATGTTCCAGTCGGTGATGACGTCGGCATTCGCGTTGAGAGCGGTGCCGGCGAGCAGCGCCGCGATCAGCGTGCGGCGTGCGATGTTGCGAAGTTTCTGTGACATGGCTGTTCCTGTGCGTATGGGTGTGGGTGAAAGAAATTGCTGCGCTAACGCGCGGTGTAGAGGCGGTAGTCGGCCGTGTACGGAACACGTGCCGGCGCGCCGGTGAGCTGCGCCGTGCACGGCGTCGCGGGTGCGATGCCACCAGCCGTGTTCACGCGCTGGATGCTGGTGACGTTGCTGAACGCACCGCTGGGCCGGACGACTTCGTGGTGAGCAACAGCCACGGAATCGAGCCCGACGCCGGGGCATCGGCGCGCGCCTTGACGGTGCCGACGACGCGGCTGCCATCGGCGGCTTGCCAGTACGGGCCGGCGCCATGGCGGCCGATCGTCTTGCCTTGCGCATCGAGCAGGTCCGCGTCGGGCGCGACGAAGGCCCATTCGTGCCCGCCCGCCGTCCTTGCGAGCGCGGCATTCGTAGACCTGCACGCCGCGTGCGCCGACAGTCGTGGCGAGCAACTCATTCGTGGCCGGCCGGAGGGCGTCCGGCACCACGAGCGGGGTGTTGGCGCAGGCGGCGGTCAGCAGTGCGGCGCTCGCGCTGATAAGGGTGGCGTAGTTCATCGCGATTTCCTTAGTGCTTGGTGATGACGATTTCGAGGTACTCGGCGGGCACGACCAGCGAGGACTCACCGGCGACGTTCAGCTCGGCGAGCAGCGAGTGGAGGTCGCGCTCCAGCGCCTGCTGGCCCGCCGCATAGAGCGCGGCGAAGGCCTTGTGCGTGGGGCCGTAGTAGTCGCGGAAGACCTGCACCCAGTGCGCGGCCGAGCGGTAGCGGAAATTGAATACCCGTCGCTCGCAACGGATGTGTGCCGCGGATGCGCCGAACAGTTCGGCGAGATGCGCCTCGCTGCCCCACAGGGCCGGCGACTTCAGTCCGGCTGGCGGCGGCACGTGCGCGCCGATCACCTTGAACAGCCGCCCGATGAAACCGGCCGGCGTCCAGTTCGCCATCCCGAGGCGGCCGCCCGGGTGCAGCACGCGCATCATTTCGCGCGCGGTGCGGGCCTGGTCGGGCGCAAACATGGCGCCAAAGGTGGACAGAACCACGTCGAAGCTCTCGTCCGGGAAAGGCAGTTCCTCGACGTCGGCTTCCTGAAAGCGCACGGCGAGTCCTTCGGCGCGCGCACGTTCTCGGCCCCTGTCGAGCAGCGCGGGCACGTAGTCGGTCGAGGTCACGCGTGCGAAGCGGCGTGCGGCGGCCAGCGTCGCATTGCCGTTGCCGGCAGCGACGTCGAGCACGCGCTCGTCGGCGCGGATATCGGCGGCCTCGGCGAGCGATTCGCCGACGATCTGCAGCGTGGTTCCGACGACGGCGAAGTCGCCGCTGGCCCAGGTGGCCTGCTGCTTCTGCTTGATGGCGGTGTAGTTGGGTTCGGATGCGGTGGGTACGAGAACAGCACTCATGTGGAATCTCCTTGGAAAGTAAAGTCGCTGACCGATCGACGATCAGTAGCTGCGTTCGACATGCACGGCGTGCATGCGGGTGACTTCGAGCGCGCCGCTCACTTCGGCGGCGATGGAACGGAGTTCGCTGCGATCGAGGCCGATATCGCGCAAGGTGTGGGCATCGAGCTCGCGCAAAGCCCTGTAGGTCTCCCGGGCCTGGCGGCGTTGGCGCCACGCGTCGAGATGCGGACGGGTCACTTCGACCACCCACTGCGATATGTCGGCGAAGAGTTCCCTCATCCCCGCGGTCTTGTAGAGAAGCGGGCTGTCGCCGGGAGCGAAAGCAATGGGTGCGCCGACAGGCAACGCGAGGTCGGTGTTGCGCGGCTCCGCTCGCTGCGGCAGCCGGATCACCCCTCGATGCAGTTGCTCGGCAACGGCTCGCCAGACGGCGATCGCAAGTTCTGCGACGCGGTGCGAACGGTCGAGGCGGGCGGCAGCCTCGAGCTGCAGGGCCGTTGGGGATTCGACGAACTGGACGCTCCGACGCTCCATCTCTCGAGCGGCGCGATGCCCGGTGTCAGCAGCGCTGGCGAGCGTGGCGTCGCCGAAGCCGCTGGCGGTCTGGGCGCGGCGCGCGCTGGCATCGAATGCGTCGCGCGCTGCGATGTCGGCCTCATTGGCGCTGCGGAGCGTCGGCGCCAGCAGCACCGGGGTCGCCACCGAGGTGCAGCGGGCGATGCGGCCGAAACCTTCGCCCGGGGTGTTTCGGACTTCGTACTGCGGTTGAGTTGAGTTGCGCATGGTTGCTCCCGTGTTGATGGGGCGAACCGTACGCAGGGGTGCGTTCCTCGGGCGTTCCTCGCGTTCCGCGTCGGCCGCAGGTCGAGGCGACCGGCGCGCGGTGCCGGTGCCTACTGGCCGCGCAGTGCCGCGATCAGCGGGGCGTAGGACGGCCGTCTCGGCGATGATGCGGCGCGCGAGTTCCTCCATTGGCGGGCCAGGCCAGTCGGCGTCCGCCACAGTGGGCACGCCCCAGCCCTGTATCTGCCGCTCGGCTTCCTCTCGTTCGGCGCCGACCAGCGTTGGCTGCTGAAGTACGTACGCCATTACGCGCGCCGCGACATCGGGTGCGCCATGCGCTGCGAGCATTTCGGCGAACAGGCGACACCCTGGACCAGCTGCGCCGGCCGGCCGACTGCGATCGACACCGATAGCGCGGCGGAAAGCTCCACGCGTGCGGTCGACAGGTCGCCCTGTCGCGTTGCGACCCGGGCGAGGATGAGGCGGGAGTCGGTAGAATCGCACGCTGGCCGGTTCCGATGGCCCTGACAGTTCGAGCGCCCTCGCGCCGTGGATGCGTAACCGCCAGCTCGTTGCGACCGGACTTCGCGCGACGATATCAGATTGACCTCAGACGGCATCGCGGCGAGCTCGGCTAGTCCATGACGTTCGCATATGCAGGTGCGGTCGTCGCAGCACGGCCGCGCGGCATCGCGCTGCGGCCGCAGGATGTGGACAGCACCCGGTTGTTCAGGAGATCGCCTCGCTGCGGCGTCCCCGGCCTCACGCTGTTTCAGCAATGCCTCCCGGTCAGTCGCAGCGTCTCGTCGAGGTCACCGAGACGCTGGTGACCAGCCCCAGGTTGTCGAGCGCGCTGTGCCGATGTCCGAGCCGGGTCGAAAGCGCCAGTGCTTCTTCCGGGACTTCGACGCCCGCCGATACCTGCCCGCGCCTTATCGACACGCCCGAGGCGGCGCAGGCAGCCCTCGGCGTCCGCAGCCCGTATGGCCGAAGTCGCGTCGCCGGGGCGCGGGCCATCCGGAATTTCGTCGAGCCGGCACTTTGCCGAGAGTGTCTGCCTCTCTGCGGTCCAGAAGAAACGCCAGCCACGCCGCGGGGCCGCTCGCGCCGTATCACTGCCGGGCGCTGGCGAGCGAGTCCCCTTGCATGGGCGCCCCGATAGTCAGAAGTTCGGAGCGTCGAGCCGTCGTCCGCGATGGTCGCAGTAGGTCATCAAGCTTATGCAGCACGGTGCCAGGTCGCCACGAGGGCCATGTTGGCTCGAAGCCCAGGCGGCGCGGATGTGTTCGAGATCGGCGTCAAGTCCCCACAGGGTCTCCACGGGCGGCTGCCAACCGATGAGTCTGTCTGACCAAGAAGCGCACGATACTGTCGCCTGTGCGCTTCGGCGCGGCCCCGGCATCGCCGCCCTCTTCGAGCCTGGCCGGCGGCGAGCTGCTGCACCAGGGGATGCAGCCGGCATCGCGTGCCGTCCTTTGCAACAGCGACTTGTCCACCAGCGCCGCAAGCACGGGCAGCGGAACGCCACCCACTGCACGCGCCGCTTCTGGCATGAAGCTGCCATGGAACACCGAGAGCCGCGCGAGCACATCACGTTCGATGTCTGTCAGCAGTCGCCACGACTGCTCGAACACGTCGTCGATGCTCGCATGGCGTGCTGGCCGCGTCGAATCGGCCGCCTGCAGGAGCTCCATGCCGTGACGCAATTCGTGCGCAATGGCGGCGCAGGACAGGACCCGTGTCCACGCGGCTGCCAGTTCCAGGGCCAATGGCAACCCCTCGACCTGGCGACAGATGTCGATGATCGCCGAAGCCTCGGCTGCAGGCATCAGGTCGGGTCGCACGCGTCGCGCGGAGCGCACGAACAGGCGCGCCGCATCGAAGGATTCGAGCTGCTCGCGGTCTTCGTCCTCCGGGTACGGAAGTCCCTCCAGAGGCAGCAGCCATTCGGAGGCCAGGTTGAGCCGCACACGGGAGGTGACGACAGCCTTGACATGCGGGCACGCCGCGAGCAGACGTTCGAGCATCGGCGCGGCATCGACGATCTGCTCGAAGTTATCGAGCACCAAGAGTCTACGTGCGCGTGCGCAGCGCGTCGACCACCTGCTCCAGGGGTTCGGTTCGACCCTTGAGCGGCACGTCGAGCTCCCGGGCCAGCCGCCCGCCCAACTCGCCAGGTGTCGTCAGTTCATCGAGCGGCACGAAGATCGCTCCATCGGCAAAGCTCGTCGCGCACTCCGCGACGATGCGGTGCGCAAGCCGCGTCTTGCCGACGCCGCCAGGTCCGGTCACGGTCAGCAGCCGGCAATCGACCTGCGCGAGCGCCGACAACACCCGGCGCAACTCCACCGTGCGACCAATGAGCGTGTCGTCGGTCCGCACCACCGCCGCGTGCTGCGCCTGCCGACGACGGCCGAGCTGGCGCCGAGCTGATCGTGCAGCGACCTTCAGTTCGGCCCCCGGCTCCAGACCCAGTTCGTCCGCGAGCCGCGCAACGAACTCGAGGTAATGCTGCCGCGCACGGCCGACCTGCCCGGCCTGCGCCAGCGTCTTCATGGCGATGCGCAATGCCGCTTCGTCGAACGGATCGGCGTCGAGCAGGCGCAGCGCAAGATCGACGGCCTGCGCGGTCTCGACGTCGCCCGCCAGATGTGCGTGCGCGGCCGCGCGCCACGCTGCACTCAGGCGGTCACGCTCGAAATTCAGCCAGCCCGACCACGCTTCGTTGCGGCCGTCGTCGAACCCTGCCAGCAGGTCGCCGCGGTGCAGTGTCAGCGCGTCCGCGCTGCGCTGTTCGCGCAGCGCCGCCTCGAAGTCGTGCACATCGGTGCGCGCCTCGAAGCGCAGGGCGGCGGGCTGCACTTCGATCCGTTCGGCCCCAGGCAATGCCTGCAGCCGGAACAACGCCTTGCGCAGATTCGTGTTGGCGAGCTTGCTGTCCTGATCGGGCCACAGCAGCGCGGCCAGTTCCGCTCGCGCTACCCAGCCGCGTTTCAGTGCCAGGTAGACAAGCAACTGGGTACGCCGCTCGAAGCCGAGGGCGACCGACTTGCCGCCGAATGCGATGGTCGGCGCGCCGAACAGGGTCAGACCAACGGTCATCGCTGCGCCTTGGAGAGCGGGACAGGATGCCCGCTTCCATTGTCAGCGGCAAGATGTGCTGTCCTCCCGCGCTCAGGTCAGGTGCCGACAGGCACCGGCATGGCCTGCTGATTGCTAGGTGCCCATGGCCGCCCCAGCGGCGCGAAGCGCGGCGCCACGCAGCCGATTCAAGAATGAGATGGGACGGCGGCAGAGGCGGTGGCCGACCCTGCCGTCAGTCGGCTGTCATGCTCTCTCAGCAACCCGGCGGCGAGAAGCGCGCAGGCCCACAGACGCAAGCAATACCGGTGCAAGCCACCACGGCAATGCTCCGATGCCGCCATCCTTCGCGTTCGGATCCTTGGCCACGCTGATGGTGAAGTTGACCGGTGTGCCGTTGCCGTAGGCGTCGGTCGGCACGACCGTCACACCGAAGGTCCCGGCAGACGTGGGGGTCCACGACCAGGCGCCCGTGCTGGCATTCAACGTCAACCCGGGCGGTCCTTCCACGAGCACGTAGGTGATGGAGTCGCCATCGGGATCCGTGCCGCGGACCGAGCCGGAGATCGGCTGATTCGCGGTCACGTTGCCGGCCGGAGCCGGAGACATCATTGGCGCCGCGTTGACCGTGACCGCCACCGCGGCGGTGCCCGGATAGCCGGCCGAGTCAGTCGCCGCGTATTCGAACGTTAGGACTCCGGTGGTAGTCGGGGCCGTCAGCGTGACCGACGCGCCGCTGCCGGCCGGGATCGTCACCGGCGGACCGGAGGTCTGGCGCCAGCTCATGCCACTCGTCGCCGGCATGCGTCCGCCGGCCGCCTTGACGTCGCCAGCGAGAGTGAACGTCGCCCCCGGCCGCACCCCCGGTGCAGCAGGCTGCAGCGTCGCCGTTATGGTCGGCCGATTGGTCACGACATGCTGAACGGCGGCATTGGCGTCGAGCAGACCGGAACCGCAGCCGTTGCCTCCCATGGCACAGTAGGTGTCCTTGGGATGCGGACGCGCCGTGGTCTGCAGGACGGACTTGACTTCGTCGGCCGTCACGCGTGGCGCCAGCGACAGCAACAACGCGATCGTGCCGCTGACGTGGGATGCGGCGTTGCTGGTGCCCACTTTGTCGCCATAGCCCTCGCCGGCAGGGGTGGTCGTTCCGAGGTTGAGAGTCGAGAACACCCGGTCGGTCGGGCCGGAGCAGGCGATTTGCGAGATGACGCCGGCGAGATCGTTGCGCGCGGTGTTGTTGAGTCCCACCGCCAGTGCGGCCATGTCACCGGTATCCGGCCCGTCGAGATCGACGCCCATCAACGCCGAGTTGAGCGCGGCGCGTGCCTTCGTAAAGGTCATGCCGATCGGGGGCACGGCTCATGATCTGTTGTCGCAGCGAGTCGATCCCATGGCAGCCGGCGCAGGTCTGATTGAAGGTCGTCTGCGCGCCATCGAGATCGATCAGTGCCAGCGCACCGCAACCGCCCCCTGGCGCACTGATCGCCACCTGTGTTCCGACGTTGGAATAACTGGCGTTGTCGCCGTCGCGCGAGTGCGCAGTAACTGCGATCACGCCCTCGCAGTTGGCGGGCTGTGAAACGACCAGGGCGCCGTCGTTGCCCGAGGGCGCCACGACGATCGCGCCAGCGGCGCGGACGCGGTTGACGACGTCCTGGTAGGCGGCACTGCAGACCCCGGTGCCGCCTACGCTGATGTTGATGACGCGCGCCGGGTTGGCATTCGCGGGCACTCCCGGCACCGCGAGACCCGCCGCCCAGGCGATGCCGTCGATGATGTCCGACGAGGCGCCACCATTGCGGCCGAGCACGCGCACCGGCAGGATGCGCGCACTCCAGTCGACGCCGCTGATGCCCAGGGTGTTATTGCTTGCGGCGCCGATCGCGCCGGCCACGTGCGTGCCGTGCCAGGTGCTCGGTCGGGCTTGCAGCCCGTGGTTGGGCGGCAATTGGAGCAGCAGGGCATCGTCGAGGAAATCGCCCGGGTCGGTCGGGTCGGCATCGCGGCCGTTGCCGTCCGCCGCGTTCCAGTTGGCCGGGTAGTTGAGCGACGCGTAGGCATCACTGCTGATGAAGTCATAGCCGGCCAGCAGACGGCCGGCCAGGTCCGGGTGACCGGGCCGGACGCCGCTATCGATCACAGCGACGACGACGTTGTTCGACCCGGTCGTGCGCTGCCATGCCAGCGGCAGGTTCGCTCCACCGACAACCGCAGGCGGCGCCTGCAAGGTCCACTGCTTGCCCGCGTACTCCGTGTCGTTGGGCGTGGTCTGCAGCGCGTGCATAACCTGATCAGGCACGGCATATTCGACCTCCGGATCGAGCGCCAGTCGCGCCGCGGCCGCGCGTGCCTCAGCCGCCGGCATCGCCTTGTCGAACCGATAGACCGTCACGTCCAGCGCACCCCGGCGTGACGCGGCGATCTTGACCCGCGTACGGTCCTCCACCGCGCGCATCGTCGTCGCACTGGTGGCTGTTGCCTTGGCCGCCGAGGTCGACTTGTACTTGACGATGATGCCGGCATAGATTTCCGGGGCCGGCTTGCCCTTCTTCACGTCCTGGGCGTGAATCGGTGACAGCAGATTGAGCAGCAACAGTCCGACTGTTGCCAGGACAAGTCGGCCGCGTCGCCTGATCGATGGATTCATGTCACGCCTTATAGGGGTAGCACGTTGTGTCGCTCGCTGCCGCCGCTGCAGCGTTCGCCGGACGGCCCGCCGCACTGGCGCTCACGGCGCTCAACGTCAACGCATTCAATACAAGAGCTTCGCCGCATGTCTTGTATGTCTTCTTCTTGTCTCTTGATCTCGTCATTGCCAATGCCTGCGATTCCGGTGCAAGGCGAACGTAAATCGCCTCGGCGCAAGCGCTAAGTTATTCGTTGCACGATAGAGCGCAACGACGTTCTTCTGTGAAACTGAACGGTCTAATCCGGACGATCGATTCAGGCGCGGGCGCTAGGCCGAACGGTGTCGGTGTGCGCTTCGGTCGCGGGGACGGAAGTCGCCCGGCAACGAACAGTTCAGTCGCGGACGAGGTCCAGCAGGTGCAGGGACACGGCAACGACGTGCAGCAGCGTCAGCACGGCGAAGCTGCGGGCGGCGAGGATGTGATGACCACGCCAGAGCACGGCGGTGTCACTGCCTTGCGCAAGGAACCACACTGCGCCACTCACCGCCGCCGCCAGAAATGCGAGCAGCAGCAGGCCTTCGATCGTGGCGAAGAGACCTCCCCCCTCGCTCCCGGGGCGCTGGCCCCGCAGGATGCCAGCGAGGTCGCGGCCCACCGCAGCCGCCTGCCCGCCAAGCCAGGGAAAGTACAGGCGCCAGCGTCCGCCCAGCGTGCTGGCCGCGGCATAGACGAGGCCGAGCGGCAGCATGGCCAGCCCGAGCACGACGTGGCTGCCGTTCACAAGGCCCGGGGCCTCGGGCAACCGGTGATACAGGCCGAGCCACGGGCTGCTGGCGACCAGCCAGCTGCACGCCAGCGCAATGACGACGTGCAACGGATTGGCAAGACGATCCAGCAGTTCGCGCATCGGCCGCCGCGGTCCTAGGCGCTGCGACCCGCGACCAGTTGCGCGACCTGCCCGGCAAAGCGCTCGACCTCGTCCCAGTTGGTGAACTGGACCTTGGTCGAAAAGTCAGTCGGCCCCTTGTTGATCCACATGACGAGCCGCATCATGTGTTTGTCGAACGGGCCGTAGCGCGAGTAGTCGAGCTCGCCCGCGAACACGCCGGTGAGCTTCGGCTTCCATGGCGATTGCGCGACCAGGCGCTTCAGGTACGGATTGGTCTGCGGCGTGTTCTTCAGCGGCTTGCGCGCCACCAGGTTGACCGAGAACAGTGCGCTCGGTTTGGATTCCAGCAGTGACTGGTTGGCGCGAATGAACTCGAGCACCGCCGGACTGTGCTTGCCGTGACGAATGCTGGCACCGATGACGATCGCATCGAACGCCTTCGGGTCGACGGTATGGCCCACCAGCTGTGCAACCTCGGCGCGCTCACCCTTCCGGTGCAGGCTCGTCTGAATGCGCTCGCAGATGCTTTTCGACAGGCCGTAATTGGTGGAGTACAGCAGCAGGGTGTTGGCCACGGGAAACTCGTCGGGTCGGGAGTCGGACGCGCAGGAGCCTAGCAACCGGGGTGCGGCGATACGCTGACCAAGATCAGTCGCGACCGCGACGAGACGGCCCTCACTATGTGTTCAGTTGCTGGTGCGCATAGCGCAGCGGATCGGGCGAGACCGTGGCCACCATGCCGATGCCGAGTTTCACCGTGTCCTTCGTCGCATCGATCATGTGGTGGTCGGGCAACTTCGCACGCAGCCACAGGCCGAGCAACGCGCCGCCGAACGTGAATGTAAATACGACGGCGGCAATCAGGATGGGATTCATTGAGACGAAGGCGTGTGCGGGTCGGGTGCGACACGATAGCCGAACGGCTGCGCTGCTACGCTGCGCCAATGAAAAGTCCCTTCATCGACCTCGGCCTGACGAAAGAGCTCGCGCAGGTCCTCACCGGCCTCGGTTACGAGGAGCCGACCCCGATCCAGAGCCAGGCGATTCCGCCGCTGCTCGAGGGGCGCGACCTGCTCGGCCAGGCCGCCACCGGCACCGGCAAGACCGGGGCATTCGCGTTGCCGCTGCTGCAACGGGTGCTGGCCGCACATCGCAAGACGGCGCACCCGGCCGCGCTGGTGCTGGTGCCGACACGCGAACTCGCGATCCAGGTGGCCGAAGCGCTACATAGCTACGGCGCCAAGCTGGGCGCGGTGGTGCTGCCGATCTACGGCGGTGCGGAATTCGGACGGCAGGCACAGGTGCTCAAGCGCGGCGTGCACGTGGTGGTGGCGACACCGGGCCGCGCACTCGATCACATCCGCCGTGGAACGCTGAACCTGAGCGCACTGGCCGCCGTCGTGCTGGATGAAGCCGACGAGATGCTGGACATGGGCTTTGCCGAGGACATCGAGCTGATTCTTGATGCGGCCCCGGCGAAGCGGCAGACGGCGCTGTTCTCGGCCACGCTGCCGCCGCGCATCGCAGCCATCGCCGACAAGCACCTGCGAGATCCGGTGCGCGTGCTGATCGCGCGCGAGAAGGCCGAGAAGGGGGCTCTGCCCCGCGTGCGGCAGACCGCCTACATCGTGCAGCGCGCGCACAAGGTGGCCGCGCTCGGGCGCGTACTGGACCTCGAGTCTCCCGCGCTGGCGTTGGTGTTTGCGCGCACACGCACCGAGGTCGACGAGCTGGCCGAGAAGCTGCGCGGCCGCGGCTACCAGGTCGAGGCGCTGCACGGTGGCCTGTCGCAGGACCAGCGCGACCGTGTGATGAAGCGCGTGCGCGCCGGCTCGGTCGACCTGCTGGTGGCCACCGACGTCGCGGCGCGCGGGCTCGACGTCGAGCAGTTGTCGCACGTCGTCAACTTCAACGTCCCCGCTTCGCCGGAGAGCTACGTACACCGCATTGGCCGCACCGGCCGCGCCGGACGCGAAGGCGTGGCAATCACGCTGGCCGAACCGCGCGAGCACCGGCTGTTGCGCAACATCGAGCAGCTCACGAAGCAGAAGATCGACGTGGCCACCGTGCCGACGCCGATGGACGTGCGCGCACGCCGGCTCGACATGACGCGCGGTGCGCTGCGCAGCGCACTCGAGGAAGGCGACCTCGACGGCTACCGCGTGGTGACGGATGCGCTCGCCAGCGAATTCGATGCGCTGGATGTCGCGGCGGCCGCGGTCAAACTCGCGCACATGACGCTGCAGGCCGATGCGGCACAAGATGAAGAACACATTCCATCGATTGACCCGCGCGCCGCACGCGAACCGTGGGCCAAGACCGGTCGGCCGGAGCGACCAATGCGCGAACGCCGGCGGCGTCCGACACGCCCCCGCGCGCGCGGTCGCAGGAGCGCGCCGGGCCGGTCGGACCTTCGCCCTGGGCCGTGACGCCCAAGGGCGGCAAACGCCCCGCCCGCCCGGCGCCGGCGCACGTGGCGGCAGGCAGCCAGCGCAAGCCGGCGCGTGGCACGACGATGGTGCGCGTGTTCGTCGGCGCGGGCCGCAGTGCTGGGCTGCGCCCCGCCGATCTGGTCGGTGCGATTGCCAACGAAGCCAACATCAGCGCACGCGAAATCGGTGCGATCGAGATCGAGGAGCGCTACTCGCTGGTCGAAGTCTCGGACACGATTGCCGAAGACGCGATCCGCGCGCTGCGCGCCACTTCGCTACGCGGGCAGCGCGTCACTGTCCGGCGCGACCAGCCGGCGCGCTCGACCAAGTAGTCACGGCCGCGGAGTCCGGAGCCGCCACCTAGTGCCCCGGCCCATTAATTCCGAAACAACAATGGCGAGAATCGCCGCCATGCTTTGTCGCCGTGCTCGCCGGGTTCCCAACCCGGCTGCGCGCGGCTTCGCGCCTGACGACGATTTCGCCATTGTTGTAAGCCGGCGCTGTTCGTATCGGTTGCATCGCTTCGAAATCAATGGGTCGGGACACTAGAACTTCTCCGCCCACGGCCGCACTTCGATCTCCCAGCTCCATGCGGTGCGCGGCTGCTGCACCAGCTGCCACATGGTCTGCGCGATCGCATCCGGGTCGAGCTGGCTGTCGGGTGTCGCCTCGGGATATCCGCTGCCGCGCACTACGCCATCGATGACGACGTGGGCGACGTGGATGTTCTGCGGTGCAAGTTCCCGCGCGATGCTCTGCACGAGGCCACGCAGCGCGAACTTGCCCATCGCGAACGGCGCCGACTGGGCATAGCCCTTGACGCTCGCCGATGCGCCGGTGAAGAGCAGCATGCCGGCGCCCTGCGCGAGCATCCGCCGCGCCGCCTGCTGCGCGACCAGGAACGCGCCGAACGCCGTGACCTGCAGCGAGCGCTGCACGTCCTCGGCGATGAGATCGACCAGCGGTCCACGACTTCGGAAGCTCGGGTTGTAAAGCACGACAGCGAGCGGCGGCAGCTCGGCGTCGAGACGCGCGAAGAGCCGCGCGACGTGGTCTGGGTCGGAAGCGTCGCATGCCATGCGCAGCGCGTCCGGAAGTTCGGGTGTGCGAGCGGCCGCCTGGCGGGAGGCCAACGCGACGCGATAGCCGTTGCTGGCCAGCACGCGCGCGAATGACGCGCTGACGCCGCTGCCGGCGCCGACGATCAGTGCGGAGCGTTCCATGGTCGCCTCGCTTGAAACGCGGGGCGCCGAGCTTACTCGTGTGCGACTTTCGGCGGCGCGCCTCACCGCCATGACTACACTGCTGCCGATTTCCTTGAATCGGAGCGACCCATGATCGGTTACGTCACCCTCGGCACCAACGACCTGCCGCGCGCCACGGCGTTCTATGACGCGCTGCTGGCGGAGATCGGCATCAAGCGCCTGATGGACTTCGGCCGCGGCTATGCGTGGGGCTTTTCGATGGACAAGCCGGCACTCGGCATCATGACGCCCTACGACGGCAAGCCGGCCACGGTCGGCAACGGCGTCATGGCGGCCATCGTCGTCGACTCGAAGGAGAAGGTCGATCGCGTCTACAGGAAGGCGCTCGAGCTCGGCGGCCAGGATGAGGGTCCCGCCGGCCCGCGTGGCGAAGGTTTCTATGCCGGCTACTTCCGCGACCTCGACGGCAACAAACTCAACGTCTTCTGCCTGGGGTGAGCGAGGACCAGCAACAGTGCCAGTGCACTGTTGCGCGCCTCGCGAACCGAGGAGTTCCGCGAGACTGTTGAATTGACGAGAACCTGGCGCGGCATGCTTCAGCCGGGTTACGTTGCGCTACGGACTTCGTGGAAGCGTCGGACAACTTGACAGGTGCGCGACTCGACGACGCCAGCCCGTTGATTCTTGGTCGTGGCGCATTGCTTGCTTGCCTGTGTCGACGGAGTGAACCCGGTGCGTGCCGCACCCTCGGAGGTGACCCATGAAGCGATCAACCCTGCTGGCCCTGCTGACTGCGGTGTCTTTGCTCACGGCGAACGCTGCCCAGGCGGCGATCATTCACTTCGAAGTGGATCTCCTGGGTATCAACGAGAATCCGGCCACCCCCAGTTCGGGGACCGGCAGCGCGACGATTGACATCGACACGGTCGTCCGGTCGATGTTCATCGACCTTACCTTCAGCGGCCTGTCGGGGCCGACAACGGCTTCTCATATCCACTGCTGCTCGGCGCCGTCGGCCAACGCGCCAGTGGCGACGCAGACGCCGAGTTTCGTCGGCTTTCCGCTGGGAGTGACCAGCGGGGCCTTTACGAACACTTTCGACATGACGCTGGCATCGTCCTATCGCGCGGGCTTTATCACGGACCACGGCGGCACGCCCGCGTCCGCGTTCGATTTCCTCGTCGCCGGCATGCTCGACGGGCAGGCCTACCTGAACATTCACACGCAGAACTTCCCCGGAGGTGAGATCCGCGGGACTCTGATCCAGGTGCCGGAACCGATGTCGCTTGCGCTGCTCGGCATCGCGCTCGCCGGCCTGGGCGCTGTCCGGAGGCGTGCACTACCCGGTTAGGGTTCCGGCCAAGGGTACTGAAGCCCGCCCATCTGGCGGGCTTTTCTTCGCTCCCCGCTTTCGGCGTTGACGACGCCCCGCTGTGAATTCAGCCGCTAAGTCTCAGTGGGTGATCACGACGAGGACGTTGCAGTGCGCGTGCTCGATCAGCGAGGCAGAAGTAGAGCCGCGCCACCAGCGCGCTGCCCAGCCATCCAGATGCTTGTGGCCGACGACGATGAGATCCGCATTGATCTTGCGTGCGTATTCGGTGATCTCGTAAACGGAGTCGCCGACCACCACTTCGCCCGCGGCCGTATGGCCGGATTGCTTCAGCCGCTCGAGCCCGTCTTCGAGGATGGCGTTGTATTTCTTGCGCTCGATCTCGTCGCGCCCCGCGTCGTAGACGCCGCCGTCAACGGCGATGAACGCCGCGGGGTTGGGCATCACGGCCACGAGGTGCAACTCAGCTTGGCTCCACTGGGCGATGTCGTGGCAGTCCAGCAAAGCCTTCTGCCCGGATTCGGACCCGTCGTAGGCCAACAGGATGCGTTGATACATGGTGTCCTCCGCCGCTGATGCGGCTTCACCTTGGCGAGTTGACCTTAGTCCGCCGCGCCGACGATGTAAAGACGAGCGCGGTCATGGGTCTGTCATACGGTCCGGGGCGCTGCCCTGCCACAAGCGCCCCCGGGGCTCTCCAGCAACGCGCTATTTGCCAAGGCCCATTTGTTTGGCCACGCTGGAATACACGCGGATCTTCTCGGCCATGAACTTGTCCATGCCTTCGACACCGACGTTGATCAGCTCGAAGCCGCTTTTGGCTGCAAGCTCCTTCATTTCCGGGTCGGTGTTGATCACGGCCCACAGGTCGGACATGCGCTTGCGCTGTTCCGGCGTGGATGCCTTCGGCATCGCGATGCCGCGGTAGGCGCCGTCGACCCAGTCGACGCCGAGTTCCCTGAACGTCGGCGTATCGGGCAGCAGCGGATGACGCTTCTCCATCGCGACGGCCAGCGCGCGAACCTTGCCCTTGTTGTTGACCGCGAACGCCGTGTAGGTCATCGCGCCGTCGACATGACCACCGAAGACCGAGGTCGTCATGTCACCCGTGCCCTTGAACGGGATGTAGGTGGTCTTCACCCCGAACGCCGCGTTCATCCGCTCGTTCGCGGCATGGTTGGCCGAATTGAGGCCCGAGCCGCCGAGGCTCAGCTTGCCCGGATCGGCCTTGGCGACCTTTATGAAGTCCTGGAAGGTCTTGATCGGGCTCGATTCGAGCACCACCAGCGCATCGGGCGTGTAGTGATACCAGTAGACCGGGACGATGTCTTCGGTCTTGTACTGCACCTGTCCCTCGAGCGGCTGGAACACGATGTGCGGCAGGTTGATGCCGACGATGTTCAGGCCATCGGCTGGCTGCTGGTTGAGCTGCGCCCACATCAGTCCGCCGCCGGCGCCCGGCTTGTACTGGATGATCATGTCGATCGCCGGGCACTTCTTCTTCAGCACCACCTGCTGGTGGCGTCCGGAGATGTCGGTTTCGCCCCCGGGCGGGAAGGCCTGCCAGTACATGATGTTCTTGTCCGGACAGGGCTGGGCCGATACAGCCCACGCAACAGGAAGCAACAGAAGGGCAAGCAGGCGCTTCATCAAGGGTCTCCGTTGATATCGGTGGTCAGGCCTGCGCGCTCTTGCGCGGCGCGCTGGTGCAGCGTGGCGGCTGCAACCCAACGATGGCATGCGGCGGGCCGCACCGCAAGGATGGACAGTCACTGAGGGGCGCGCAGTCGGTGCCGCGACCTGGAGACGTCAGGGTTCGACCCTAGAAACGGGCGGCGCAGCCTTCATAGCTGGTGCTGCCGTAGCGCAGTGTCGCCCGGGCGCCGTAGGCCGACTCGGAGCGACCGTCGCTGCACATCTGCTCGGTCAGTTCGAGCCGGATCGATCCGCCGTCCTGCGGCGACCAGGCGTCGACGACACGGCCCGTTGCCGACTTTGCGGGCACAGCGAAGGCCGCTGCCGGGAAGCGCACCGGCTGCTGCCCGGGGCGCTCGAGATGGGCACCACCTGCGGTCAGCACAAAGCGCCAGGGCGGCTCATCGCCGGCGGCCCAGAGGCGCGTCGCCGCCGCGATGTCAGTGGGCGCACTTTCGCAGGAGGCAACGGTGCCGAGCGCGCGCTGAAACTGCCGTGCCTTGGTAACGATCCCGGCGACGTCGCCACGAAACTCGACGTAGAGCGGGCGACCCGACTCCAGCATGATCTTGCGCACGTCGTCGATGCCCGCGGTCAGGGCGGTGTCCGGCGTGGCGTCTTCGACCTTGAACGTCCGGGCCGACAACTTCCTGCCCTCGCACGGCTGGAACAGGATCAGCCCGTTCAGGCCCAGGCTGGCGAAGCCGCGCAGGTCGGCGGCGCCGCTGGCCGTGGCGGTGAGTGCCAGCAATCCGAACAGCAGCATCGGCACCAGTCCGCGAACGGCATCGGCGGGCAAACGGGAGGGCGTGGTTGGGCTCATGAGTCAATCAAATGGAGCACTGCAAATGAAAGCGGGCGCATGGTAGATCCAGGCGCCCGCAGGGAAACCGGCGCGCAACGCGCGCGCCGGGAAAGCGGCGATTACATGCTGGGATAACCGGTCTTCGCGTTCGGGTTGAAGAAGTCGAAGTTCTCGGTGGTCGGCACCCGCAACTGGTACTTCGGATCCGCGGTCTGTATGCCGAGGTACTTGCGCAGCGCATCGTGGATATGTCGCGGTGCGATGACCTTGCCGTTCACCGCATCGACCGCCCCGGTGGCCGGATCGATCTTGAGCTGCTGGTGCCGCGGACCACTGGCGCCGAACACGCGGTTGCCCCAGGCCGGCGGAGTGGCTTCCATCAGCACCTGCGTGCCGACCGACCAGTGATCCTTCCCGTTACCGGTGTTGAGCGGCGTGCGACCAAACTCCGAGTAGATCCGGATGAAGATCCGGGGGGCGATGCCCATCGTCCCGGACTTGGTGATGATGTAGTCCACCAGGTCGGTCAGGCGCGGCAACGACTGCGCGTAGCTGTTGGCGAGCTGACCGTGACCGTCGAAACCGCCGCTGGCGAACTGCAGTGTCGAGGTGATCCCGGCCTGCGCCGCGACCAGGCCGACATGCGCGGCGTTGTCGAAGGTGGCCGGCAGGAAGTCGGAAACCCGTGCCAGCAGCGCACGTGAATTGGACGCCGCATCGAACTGCGCGTTGACCAGTTGCGAGCGCGGCACCAGGTTGCCCGCCGCCTGCGCTTTGACGCGTTCGGCGCGAGCCGCCAGGACCTTCTGGACATCGCCCGCCTTCATGTAGTCGTTCGTCGCTGTCGCCGAGTTCGGCGACAGCAAGGTGCGGAACGAATTGCCGTCCGGCATCGGCGTGGCCGGCGCGAGCCCGACGCTGGTGCTCATGCCGCCGGCGTTGAGCCAGGGCATCGGTATGCCCTTGCCCTGCACCGAGGCAAACAGCTCCGACAGATTCGGATAGTTCATGGCCAGCATGCCGGTGGCATGGGCCCGAGTACCGTCGTCGTGGCTGTTGGTCTCGCTGTTGACGCCATTGATGACCAGCATGTTCTGGAAATACCGCTGGAAGAACACGGCGTTGCTGCCCATCGGCGCGGCGCGGATGTTGCCTGCCACCACCGCCGGCGTGCGCGCGGCGGCGTAGTTGTTCATCGTCGCGTCGGTCTCGCGCGGGTCCGCCCACGAGCTGGCGTCCATGCCGCCGCTCGCATGCACGTTGATCAGGACCTTGCCCGAATACAGCGACGACTGGGCACTCGCGATCGGGATCAGGCCCCAGCTCGGGATCACCGCGCCTGCGATCTTCAAGAAGTCTCTACGGTCGATCATTTGCTTCACTCCTTCTCTTCTTGGCGATCCGCGCCGTTATTCGAACAGGAACTTCTGGTCGCCGATCATGTAGGCGATGACCGCGGCCCACGAACGACCGGTGTAGTTGGGGTCGTTGGTGTTGTTGTAGGAGCAGTTCGTCGGCCGGGTCGGTGCTGTCGCGCGATCGGCCCAGACCGCCTTGAACAGTCCCACCGTGCGCTGCACTTCCGCATCGGTCACTGCAACGTCTTCCTTCCACAGTGCCTTGTGCAGTTGCTTGACGGTCGCCTGGATCGCGGCATCGCCGTCCGCCGTCGCCGGCGTGTTGGCCAGGGTGACACCGGCAAGCAGCAGGCGGTTGGCCACCGGCTTGTTCATGTCCGTCATCACGATGTTGCACGACAGCTCGGACATCATGCGGTCGGCGATCATCGTCTGCACCATCGTGTACTCGTTGGCGCGCGCCATGCGATTCAGGCCACCGTCGAAGTTGCCGTAGTTCAGCGCCTGGCCCGCGTACGGGTTGTTGAACTGGTTCCACGACATGCCCAGCACGCTCGTCATCTTGCGGGTAAGCGCCGCAGGATTCAGCATCGCCTGGCTGCCGACATCCGCCAGCTCGATTCCGCGGGCGGTGTTCAGGCCGGTTGCCTTCTGTGCCTTGAACCACTGGCTGGTGACGAGGTCGACCAGCAGGTCCTTGGCGTTGTAGGCCCCGTTGCCGCGGTTGGTTGCGAAGCGTCCGGCGATCGCCTTGAATTCCTCGACCTGCGCGTTGTAGGCAGCAAGCTGGTTGGCATACCCCGGAGCGGTCTGGTCGGTCGGCGCCTTCAGCGGATCACGATTGAAGACAGCCTTGTAGAAGAACTCCACACCACCCTTGGCGAAGCGGGCATCGGCCGCCACCTGCGCACCCAGCCACTGCAGCGCGGTGTTGTTGCCGGTGACGCCGCCAGGCATCGGCGTATTGCCGTATCCCGGCGCATGCTCGTCGCGGAACCAGTTGTCGCCGAGAACGTAGTAGGCCTTGCCGTCCTTGTCCTTCGGATAGTTGTTGCTCCGGTAGGTGCCAGGCAGTGCATGGTCCTTGTTCGTCGAGTCGCGGAACGGCAGGTAGCGGTTGTTCTCCTGCCAGTTCTGCCAGCCCGCTGCTTGCGGGTCAATGACCGAGTGACAGACGGAGCAAGCGGCGTTTTCCATCGTCGGGATCTTGAAGGCGCCGCCATCGTCGATCGGACGCATCGCAAGCGCCGCGACGTCGGTTGCCAGGAACTGCTTGTTCAACTGGTAGACGCGATGCCGATTGCGGTTGGTCGGCGTCGTCGGGAACCGCATCAGCCAGGAGTGCGTCGAGATCACGCCGGCGTGATCACGATCGCCCGGCAGGCGCCCGTTCGGCAGGACGGCCGGCAGGTACTCGGTGTCGCTGGCGGGGGCGTTGGTCGGATCGGTGAAGGTACCCGTGACCCTGGCGGCCAGGTACGGCGCCGTCACTCCGTTCACGACCGTGTACTTGCCCGCGACCATGTCGGTCCACGGCTTGTCGTTGTTGACGATGTACTTCATCAACTCGATCGGCTCGCGCATCACTGCGTTCTGGACGCGGTTGCGTACACCTGCAGGCAAGGTGGCGTCGTTGTTGATGAGGAGCGCCGCGCTCGGCAGGTCAGTCGCGTTCAGACCGACGTTGTTGCCGAATACCGTGACACCGCGCGTCAGGAACCACGTGTCGCCGGCTTCGTCGAGGAAGGCGTTGAACGCCGGGCCGGTCATATAGCCACGGATGGCCTGGCGCAGCATCGGCGCACCGCCGTCCATCACCGCCTTGGCTTCGGCCGCGGTCGGGTTGCGACCGGCGAACAGCACTGCCGCCTTGGCCAGCACCGTCTGGTCATCGGCGAACGTCACGCCGTTCCAGAACTGCGCTGCCACCGGGGCACTGCTCGTGCAGGCCTGCTTCATTTCCGGAACGAGTTCCGTGAGGGCCTTGTACGGCGTCGAGTTGGCATCCACGAACGGCTTGCCGCCGGTGTGGTTCAGCCCACCAATAACCTTGGAGAGCAGCGTGTCGCTCGAGGCCCGGGCATAGTTGCGCAGGACGTTGTAGTTCTGCAGTTCGGTGCCGCCGCGTACGAACACGAGGTTCGTGCCGCCGGCGGGAAGGCCCGTGGCGTGGCAGGTCAGGCAGGAACTCGAACCGGAACTCATCGCCGGCCAGACGATGCTGGAGAACTGCGCCGGGACCACGTTACAGGTGCCGCCTTCCGCGACGCTCACCATCACGGAGCCGCGATTGAAGTTGCCGGCCGCATCCTTCACCGTCAGCGTGACCGTATAACTCCCGGGCTCAATGAACGTATGCTGCACGGACTGGCCCGACTTGACCGGGCTGTTGTCCTTCATGTCCCATTCGTAGCTCGCGATGTTGCCCTTGGGCTCCATCGCCATGAATGTGATTTCGAGGGGTGCCATGCCTGTCGCTGGCGACATAGCGGTCGGTGTTGCGGAGATCGCCGTGGTCGGCGCCCCCGAAGCGCCAGGCGCTGAGGTTGTCGACGCATCGCCGCCACCTCCACCGCACGCTGTTAGCGAGATTGCTGCCACTACGACAAGGGAACCGCACAAGGCATTGGCAAATCTCGCCTTGATCCCTGAAGTCACGTCCATGTTCATCGTCTTCCTCCCAGTGCCACTGCTGACGGGTAGCGCACTGTGCCGCCGCGGCCGCCGGGAAAAAATCGGTGAGACGGATGAGTCGGAACTACCGTCCCGCGTGAGGGCGCCCTTCGAAGGGGGGTTTTCCCTCTCATACGGGGCTTTCCGAGACCGGCTAGAAAGTTTCAAAACTCATGCGTTCGGATGAAGGTTCCAAGGCCGTCGCGGCGTTGCATCAAGTCTCAATTCAGATCTGGAAGGCGCGAAGCCCAGTTCGTTCCGGGATATTCCGTGGACTTTTCCGGACACGGCCGATGCTAGTGTTCATCGCCATGGGATCAGCACTTTCCTCCACCGCGGCCCAGGTGCCGCCATCCTTGCAACGCTTCTGCCTCGCGCATGCCAACGCATTCGTCATACCCGCGGAGGTCTTGAGCGAGCGCGGCGTCGAACCCGTGTTCGGCGCGCTGCTGGTGCACGAGAAGCGCCTGTCGGCCCAGCAGCTAGCGTGTCTCAATGAAGGCTTCGGGTTGTACTGGCAACGGTGCCGTGCCCTGCATGCAGCAGCGCCCGGCGCGTGGTTCCCACCGCGCCAGACCAACCTGCTCGTCGTCGCGGACGCGCGCGGCATCCTGCCTTACCTCGAACCGTTCCGCGGCACGTCGTCCATGCTTTACACCGCAGATCTGGACACCCATCCGGAATACGTCGCGGCGTTACTGGTGCACATGGAGCGGCTGTCGCTGCTGCACTCGGTGCCGGCCACGGTCGCCTACAACCTCAGTTACTGGTTCGAGCGCGACGCGACGAGCCGGCAGGCGTTCGCGGACGCCGCCCGCCGCGCGCGACGGCCGGATGCGGCGGCCTTTGTCGCAATCGCGGAAGCCTTCGGCTGGATCGATGAGCTGCTGCACGATCCGCTGCGCGTTCCGCAGCAGGAGCCAACGGAACCGCACATCCACATCAACGGGGCCGATCTCTATGTCCCGAAGCGTCTGCAGCCGCAACTGATGTCGCTCGGCGCGGCCGCCGAGGACGCCGTGCGCGCGGCCATGGATGGCAACTCTCCGGCGGCCAGGCCGACTGGCGCGGCTGCGCTGGACGAGCTGTGTGACTGGCTCGTGGAATCGCGTGCGCATGTCATCGTGCACGGCCCGCACGGCGGCACCCTGTGGACGCCGCAGCACGACGACCCGATCCGCGTGCGGCGCGTTCTCGCCGATGCAAACGGCGAAGCGGTCGCCAGCATCCACGCCGATCTGCGCCTCATCGATGAACGATCGCGGCAATTCCTCGACCGGGTGCGCGACGTCGACGCCCTGCCAACGAGTTGCTCCGTGCTTGAGACGGGGGGTGGCGCCTATGTCGACGCGGCACGTCGCGCGGTGGTCTACGAACTGCAGCAACCGGCGTTCGATGCCCGCGCGGGGGCATCCCCGCCCTACCATCGCCTGCTGCTCGGTGCCCGCGTCATGCATGAGTGGGGCCACATCGCTCACACGGCAAAGATCCTGCGCGTGCCGGAGGAAAGGCGAGCCGAGTATCTTGCGGCGCGCAGCGAACTCGGCGCGACCTTCGCGCGGGTGGTCGACGCGATTCCCGAACGCCTGCGCCCCGCGGTGGACGAGGAACTGCAGTCGATCGAACCGAATCGCGACGAGCTGCCCAAGGCGCTGGCCCGCAGGACATTGGCGCGCATCGGCGACTATCTGGCCAATCTGTTGTCATCGCGCCTGATCCCGAATGAGGAGATGCAGGCCTACGCGCGCACCAACGTGACCCATCACCTCGACGAAAACCTTGGACTCGTCAGCGAACTTGCGCGTTACGCTTACGAAATCCACTACCTGGAACTGGCCGGACTGCCGCGCAGCTACTTCTACGGCACCTCGCGCTTTCCGGATCACTTCATCGACACCGGCATCGTCCGCGCGGAGGACGCGGAAGCGCTCTTCGACGCCGCCGGCCGCGTCCTGGCGTGCTACGCGATCGACGAGACGCGGCTCACGCTGCCCGAACGCGCGGTGCACTGAACCGCGCGCCCGGCCGGCGGATCAGCCAGACGACGATCGACAGGTTCAGCAGGTTCCACAAGGTGCCGTTGATGAATGCGGCGCGGTACGAGCCGGTGAGATCGAACACCACGCCCGACATCCAGCCGCCGAGGGCCATGCCGAACAGCGTGGCCATCAGGACCAGACCGACACGTGCACCGGCCTGTTGCGGCGAAAAGAATTCACGGATGACGATCGCATAGCTCGGCACGATGCCACCCTGGAACAGGCCGAACAGCGCCGACACGACGTAGAGCGACGTCAGACCGTCGAAGAAGAGGTACATCGCCAGCGCAATACCCTGCAACGCCGACCCCAGCAGCAGCGTGCGCAGGCCGCCGATGTGATCGGCGATCCAGCCCGAGAGCAGTCGGCTCACGATGCCGAAGCCCAGCATTAGTGACAGCATGCGCGCTCCTGCGGCCGGGCCATAACCGAGGTCGCCGCAGTAGGCCACGATGTGAACCTGCGGCATCGACATCGCGACACAGCAGGCGAGGCCGGCGATCACCAGCAGTATCTGCAGGGCGCGTGGCGAAATTCCGAGATCCCGGGGTGGCCGCAGCGCCCGCGCGGCCGCATGCTCATGTCCGGCGTGAGGAGGGCGACGCCGCAGCACCAGCGTCAGAGGCAGCATCGTCAGCAGGCACGCCACTCCAATCAGCAGGTGCGTGTGGCGCCAGCCGACAGCTTCGATCAGGTACTGCACGATCGGCGGCCATACCGTACCCGCCAGGTAGTTGCCGCAGGCCACGATCGACACGGCCAGACCGCGTCGGCGCTCAAACCAGTGCGAAATGTCGGCCAGCAGCGGCCCGAACGTGGCGGAACTTCCGAGAAAGCCGATCAACAGGCCCTGTGCCAGCGCGTAGGTCAGCAACGAGGGCGCGAGCGCAGCAGCGCCATAGCCCAGCGCCAGGGCGAGCGTCGCGAACGCGAGCGGCAGGCTGACGCCATAGCGGTCGGTCAGCTTGCCCATCAGGATGCCGCCGAGGCCAAACCCGACCATCGTCAACGTGTAGGGCAGTGAGGCCGTGCCGCGATCGACGCCGAACTCCGCCTGCACGGCTGGCAGCGCCACGATGACCGACCACATTCCGACACCGCCGAGCGTCGACATCGTCAGCGTCGCGACCAGCCGCCACCACGCGACGGACGAGTCAATGACCGAATCGGCGGCAGGAGTCATGTGAGCAGTGGAGACGGCAGACAAGCGGGCGGACCCGAGCATACGGGAGCCCGCGCAACGCGATGAAATCGCGCAGCAACGTCCGTGCAACATCCGGGCGGCAGACTTATCACGTCGTTCGATGACATTTCAATGCCCTCGCGCATTGAAGTGATATGCCGACAAACGCGGAACTCACGCGCGATGCTGGCGTCCATCCTGAATCGGGTTCGTCCCTGCGCGACCGCGGTCGCGACTCGCGGGTCTTAACAGAATCTTCACGATCGCACGTCAGACTGCACGCATGCCACGCCTTCCAGTCCGAGCCGACCGCCGCCATGCTCTCCACGTCAGCACGGCATGGCTGATCGGCCCCCTGCTCTCGATGAACCCGGTGCTGGCCCGGGTGCTGATCGATGACAGCCACGCCGCCATCACCGAGCAGGTGGCACGACTCGTGCACGCCCGACCTACGCCGCGCGAGCGCGCCGTCGCCATCCACGACTTCGTGCGCGACGAGGTGCGATTTGGCTTCACTCCGCACTTCTATGCGATGTCGGCCGCCGACGTGCTGTCCGCCGGCATCGGCTACAGCAACACGAAGTCGACGCTCTTCATTGCGATGCTGCGCGCCGCGGGCATCGAAGCCCGGCAGCAGTTCGTCGATGTCGACGCCTCGCTGCTTCGAGGCCTGATCGACCTGCGCACCCCCTTCGTCGACCACAGCTACACCGAAGTGAAGCTGGATGGCGCCTGGGTCGCGACCGACAGTTACCTCGTCGATCGTCCACTTTTTCGTGCTGCGCAGGCCGCGCTGCGCGCGGAAGGCCGGCGGCTGGGATACGGAGTGCGTGTCGACGGCCGTGCCGACTGGGACGGTCGGTCACCGGCGTTCACTCAGTTCGTGGCCGGCGACTCCAGCTGCTCGCGCCACCAGTGGGGTGTATTCACCGATGTCGCGGCCTTCTACGAGTCCACTCCTGCGGCGTGGAACCCTCGCGACGACGTCATGCGTGTCGTCTTTCCGCTGGCCGCCGTCACGGCAAACCAGACCGCGGACGCGCTGCGGCGGCATGGTCCCACGGCCGTCCGCGGCGGGCGACAGAAACTGCGCGCGTGATGAGCGCCCGCGGCGCCGAGCACGGCCGGCGCCGTGATCACGCCGCAGCGCTGGCCTTGGCTGCAATCGGCTCGATGTCCAGCATTGACCGCGCAACCGCCTCCGCCACTTCGATGCCGTCCACCCCGGCCGACATGATGCCGCCGGCATAGCCTGCGCCCTCGCCCGCCGGATACAGCCCTTTCACGTTGAGGCTCTGCCTGTCCGCACCGCGCGTGATGCGCAGCGGTGACGAGGTGCGGGTTTCGACTCCGGTGAACACGGCATCCGGCCGTCGCGTAGCCCTTGATCTGGCGGTCGAACGCCGGGATCGCCTCGCGGATCGCGTCGAGCACATACTCCGGCAGGCTGAAGCGGCCCGGCTCCGCGAGATCCGTCAGCCGCACACCCGGTTGTAGGACGGCAGGACCTCGCCCAGCACGCTCGATCGCTGCTGCTTCAGGAAGTCGCCCACCAGTTGCCCCGGCGCACGGTAATCGCCACCACCGAGCTCGAAGGCGCGCGATTCCCACTCTCGCTGGAACTCGATGCCGTCGAGCGGATGCACGGCTCGCTGGTGGCGGTCGTCAACATGACGAGCCCGCGCGTAATCCGCGGGTTCGATGCCGACGACGATACCGGCGTTGGCATTGCGTTCGGCACGCGAGTACTGGCTCATGCCGTTGGTGACGACACACCCGGCTCTCGGACGTCGCGGCGACCACGGTGCCGCCCGGGCACATGCAGAAGCTGTAGACCGAGCGCCCGTTGCTGGCGTGATGCACCAGCTTGTAGTCGGCTGCACCAAGGATCGGGTGGCCGGCGCTGGCGCCATAACGCGCGCGATCGATGACGCTCTGCGGATGCTCGACGCGGAAGCCCACCGAAAATGGCTTCGCCTCCATGAAGACTCCGCGCTCGTACAGCATCGCAAAGGTGTCGCGCGCGCTGTGGCCCGGCGCCAGCACGACGTGATCGGCTTCCAGCGCCTCGCCGTCGGGATGAGCGGGGTTCGCCACCGTGACGCCGCGGATGGCACCGCCTTCGAGGAGCACGTCGATGACGCGCTGCTCGAAGCGGATTTCGCCGCCGAGCGACTCGATCTCCGCGCGCATCTTCTCGACCATGCTGACCAGGCGGAAAGTGCCGATGTGCGGCTTGGCGACATACAGGATTTCGTCGGGCGCGCCGGCCTTGACGAACTCCGTCAGCACCTTGCGCGTCAGGTGGCGCGGATCGCTGATCTGGCTCCACAGCTTGCCATCCGAAAAGGTCCCCGCGCCGCCTTCGCCGAACTGTACGTTTGACTCCGGGTTGAGTACGCCCTGGCGCCACAGCCCCCAGGTGTCCCTGGTTCGTTCGCGCACGCGCTTGCCGCGCTCGAGCACGATCGGCCGCAGGCCCATCTGCGCAAGCACCAGCGCCGCGAAGATGCCGCACGGACCGAAGCCGACGACGACCGGCCGCCGCCGCCCGCTGGCATGGAAATCCGCCGGCGCATGACCGACAAAGCGGTAGGTCGTGTCCGGCGCCGGCCGCACGTGCGGATCACCGCGATGCGCGGACAGCACGGCGGCTTCGTCGCGCACCTCGCAGTCCACCGTGTAGGACAGGATCACTGCGCTCCTGCGACGGGCATCCACCGCCCGCCGGAACACGCTGAACGAACGCAGATCGGCGTCGGGCACCGCCAGGCGCGCCACGATGGCCGGGCGCAGTGCGGTGGCTGCGTGTTCGAGGGGAAGCCGAAGTTCGGTGAGGCGAATCATTTGCGGGGGCGTGGAGCGAGCCGCTATTGTCGCCTCAGACTCTCCACCCGGGCTTCCATGACACCGACCCCAAAACCGTTCGGCAGCTGGCCGTCCCCGCTCTCCGCGCACGACGTTGCGGCGGCCTCCCTCAGCCTGGCCTATGCGACGGCGCATCGCGGGCGGCTTTACTGGACCGAATCGCGGCCGCAGGAACGTGGGCGCAGCGTGCTGGTCACCGACGCACCGGGTGGCGTTGTCGAGGAAGTGACGGGCTCCGGGTCGAACGTGCGCTCGCGGGTACACGAGTACGGCGGCCGCGCCTACGGCATGGCGGACGGTCTCGTCGTGTACTGCGAGTTCCCGGATCAGCGCCTGTACGTTCAACGCGCGGGCTGGCGCACCGCGCGGCCTGACGCCGGCCGGCTACCGCTATGCAGACTTCGCGGCCGGCAACGAAGGGCGCACGTTCTTCGCAGTGCGCGAGGACCACCACGCGCCGGGCGAGCCGGTCAATGCGGTCGTCGCGCTCGATGTCGAATTCGAGTCGGCCGGTCGAGTGCTGTTCGATCGCTCGGACTTCGTCGCCTACCCGCGACCGAGTGCGGACGGGCGAATCGCATTCATCGCCTGGAACCATCCGAACATGCCGTGGGACGCGACCACGCTGTATGTCGCGAGGCTCGGCGCCGACGGTCTCGAGGATCTGCGCGCCATCGCGGGCGGCTCGGAGACCGTGGCTGAATCCATTATCGAACCCGTGTGGGACCTGGACGGCACGCTTTACTTCCTGTCTGACCGTAGCGGGCACTGGAACCTGTACCGCTGGAGGGACGGGCCGACGGAGACGGTCACCACGATCGACGCGGACTTCGGCGGGCCGCTTTGGAATCTCGGCGCTTCGACCTACGCGCTCACCGGCGATGGCCGCGCCCTGGCGCGCATCTGCCGCAACGCCGTGGACCAGCTGGTGCTCGTCGACCTTGCGAGCGGCGGCCTGACGGAACTCGCACTCCCCTTCGTCTCGTTCGCTTCGGTCGGCGCGCTCGATGCGGCGCACGGTTTCGCGATCGCGGCCTCGGAGACGGCGCCCCAGGCGCTGATCACGTTCTCCTTGCGCGACGGTGCGCACCGCATCGTGCGCACGGCCGGCCCAGCCCCTCTCGCGCCAGACTTCGTGTCGCTGGCCGAGCCGATCCGCTTCCCGACCGCGCCCGGCGCCGATGGGATTCCGCGCGAAGCGCATGCCTTCTTCCATCCGCCACGCAATCCCCGCTGCCGCGGCCCACAGGATGCAAAGCCGCCGTTGCTGGTGCTCGTGCATGGAGGGCCGACGGCGCACGCTGCGCCAGTGCTGAGCCCATCGCATCAGTTCTGGACCACGCGCGGATTCGCCATCGTCAACGTGAACTACGGCGGGTCGAGCGGATTCGGGCGCGACTACCGCAACCGCCTGCTTGGCGAGTGGGGTGTCGTCGACCTCGCCGATGCAGTCGCCGCCGTCGATTACCTGGTCGCCCAGGGGCGCGTCGACGGCGCGCGGGTCGCGATACGCGGCGGCAGCGCCGGCGGCTTCACCGTGCTGGCCGGCCTCGCGTTCACGCGACGCTTCGCGGTGGGCATCAACTACTTTGGCGTGGCGGACCTCGAGGCGCTCGCGGCCGACACCCACAAGTTCGAAAGCCGCTATCTCGACCGGCTGGTCGCGCCGCTGCCAGAGGGCCTGGCGATCTATCGCGCGCGCAGCCCGATCCATCATCTCGAGGCGCTCGACGCTGCACTGATCACGTTCCAGGGCGACGAGGATCTCGCCGTGCCGCCGGAGCAGAGCCGCAGCATCGTCGCGGCCGTGCGTGCGCGCGGCAATCCGGTCGCGTACCTCGAGTTCCAGGGCGAACAGCACGGTTTCCGCCGCGCCGAGAACATCGTGCGCGCGCTCGAGGCGGAGCTTTACTTCCTCGGCCGTATCTTCGGATTCACTCCGGCGGACGTTATCGAGCCCGTGCCGATTGACAACCTGAAGTAGTCGCGTCGTCATGATCCATGACGACACTCAAGTGCGCAGCGCGCCGGCGGCGCCAGCCGACAAGCCGGCAACTGCGGACGCTCAGCTTGGGTTCGTCTTCGCGAGCGCGCGGCGCGTGTCGAGCTCACCCAGCTGAATGCGACGCGCGATGGTGTCCGGCGAGAAATCGGCCGGGCCACCCATCGCCTCCGGCTTCGAGGTGCGGATCACGGTCAGGCGATCGACCCGACGGTGGTGGCTCATGCGCACGAAGGCCGGATGCCTGCGCAAGGGGCTGCGTACGGGGAGCGCCGCAGTCGACGGCCCGCATCAGGTCGATCTGCGCGTTGTACATCTCGAAGAGCTTGAGGTCGTGCTGGAACTTGCCGAAGAACGTCAGCTCGAACGCGCGCTGCAGGACGTCCGTCATGTCCTGCGGCAAAGTGGTGCTCGGCGCAAAGAGATCGACGACGATGATCTCCCAGCGCGCCTTCGGGTCGGCCGCGTTATGCGCCTCGATCGCGTTCAGCGCAGGGCGCAGCGGAGTGTTCGAGATCAGTCCTCCGTCCCAGTATTCACCGCCGTTGATGGTGACCGTCGGAAACACGGGCGGCAGGCTGGCGCTGGCCATGACGTGGCGCACGCCGAACCGTTGCCGGTTCGAGAATTCGGCCAGGCGTCCGCTCTTCACCTCGACGGCCGTAACGATCAGTTCCGTCGCCGAACGCCGCACGCGGCGAAAGTCGACCCATTCCTCGATCGCCCGTTCGAGCGGGGCCGGGTCGTAGACGTAGGTCGCTAGCGTCGGCGCCGTGTAATACGCGGGGTTGATGCGGTAGAGCGCGTTGGCGCCGAGCGCGGGAAAGGTGTTGGCGAACATCGCGGGCACGAACGGGTTGGTCTGCATCGCCATGCGCCGCCACAGTTCGTCGAGATGCTCGCGCGGGTCGCCGCGCGCGCCGACCAGGATCGCCGCCATGACGGCCCCGATCGAACAGCCGGTGACGATGTCGAAGGTGCGTCCCGGCGATTCGAGCAGCGCCTTCAGCACGCCGGCCTCATACGCGCCGAGCGCCGCGCCGCCCTGGAGCACGAGCGCGGTGCGCAAGCCGTTGGACGACTTCGCCGGGGGGCGAGTCGGTACGGATTTCCTGGATCTTGAAGGTGCGGGCATGACGACGCGCCACGGATAGGTCGACCACATCGCCGACCCTGCGCAGGCTAGCGCCAGCCACGAATTGGAATGTCGGTACGGTCAAACCTTGCTCACCCGAATCTGCAGGGTGCGTCACAGAGTCGCGGCACCGGCCTCCGGTCGATCAGGTGGGCGAGAAGAACCAGACCGTGGTGATGAGCCCGTCCAGCACCTCGTAGGCGGCGACCACCTCGAGCGGCTGCTCGCCGATGCCGGTCACGTACTCCCGGTCGATCACCTTGTTGCCAAGGACGATGCGCTGGCGGATGTCGGCATGCAGTCCCGGCAGGTTGAAGCGCTTCGTGGCGTAGAACTCGCGCAGGGCGGCTTTGCCGGCCATCGACGGCGTGGTCGACGGCAGCCGGAAGATCCGCACATCATCGTGGTAGGTCGCGACGAAGGCCTCGAGGTCGCGCCGGTTGTAGGCCTCGACCTGGCGCTGCACGACATCGACGGCGGTTTCAGGCATGTCGCACTCTCCGGGCATGGACTATTGCGGCCGCTCGTGGAGCAACCACGCCAGCAGGGTGAAAGTGACGAACGCCAGCACGGTCGAACTGATGATGATGCGGGTGATGCGGCCATTGTCGGCGCCATAGCGCTCGGCCAGCAGCGACACGGAGCTCGCCGAGGGCAGTGCCGCGGCGAGCACGATAACCGTCAGCGTGAACGAATCGAGCGGCGTTCCCAGCCGGATGGCCGCTACGCCCAGTGCCAGGACGACAAGCGGGTGGACGATCAGCTTCGCGATGGCCAGCGGCAGGTAGCGTTGCAGCGGAGTACGCGTATGGACATGCAGCCCGGCGCGCCACAGCACGGTGCCGATCGTGAACAGCGCCACGGGCGTGGCGGCATCACCCATCATCTTGACGATGGTATCCGCGGGGCCTGGTAGCCGCAGATCCAGCGCGGAGAACACAAGCCCGGTTGCAATGGCCGCCGGCAGCGGATTCGCCAAAGTGCCCTTGAGTAGCCGTCCGATCTGGATCGGGGCGTGGCTTTCGCCGGAACCACCGGCCTGCGCCAGCGCGATGCAGAGCGAACTGGTGAAGAAAAGATCGACCAGCAAGGTCGTGATCACCGGCCCGGCCGCGGCGGGCCCCAGCAACGTGGCGAGCAACGGCACGCCCATGAAGCCGGTATTGGGCCAGACCACCGTCAGTGCGCCGAGTGCCGCGTCCTTCATCGGTACGGCGTCGGTTCGCGTCAGCGCGATCGTTGCAACCACGAGCACGACGGCGCTGATCAGCGTTATCACGAGCACCACGGGATTCAGGACCTGCGCGACCGGCAGCGAAGCGCCGAAGCGGAACAGCATGCAGGGCAACGCGAAGTACAGGACGAAGATATTGAGTCCCGGGATGACCGCCTCGGGCAGTATTTTCGAGCGTCCCGCCAGGTATCCGCACAACACCAGTGCGAAAAATGGGATCGTGACTGCCAATATGGCCTGCATGGGCGCAAGTATCTCAGTGCAGTTGCGTCCCGGACAGAGCCGGGGCGAGTCTCGACCCGGGAAACGGTCCAAAAAACGCCGGCTGGACAAGCACCGGACAAGCGCGTACCGTCCTCCCTGCTTGCGTTTGAGTGTCGTTAGTCCATTGGTACCCTGAGCCGGTCTCTTAAGTCCGACCGCGCCTTGTTCCCCGGTTTACGTACTTGATCGTTTGCACGCAGCAGGACGTTCCTGCCAGCGTTAGTTATCCATCATTTTTCAAGGACGTTTTTCAAAATGGCACAAGGTACGGTTAAGTGGTTCAACGAGTCCAAGGGCTTCGGCTTCATCACACCTGAAGGCGGCGGCAAGGACCTGTTCGCTCACTTCTCGGAGATCCAGTCTGCGGGTTTCAAGACCCTGCAGGAAGGACAACGCGTCGAGTTCACAGTAGCCCAGGGCGCCAAGGGCCCGCAGGCTACGCAGATCAAGCCAATTTAAGGTCGACTGGTTTGCGCTAAAGACCGCCACGTAATGTGGCGGTCTTTTTTTATATGCGCGACACTTGCGCACACTGTTAAGGAGAGTCCGACTTGGCAAAACCCAACTACTCGTTCGAAAAGCGCCAACGCGAGCTGGCCAAGAAGAAGAAGCAGGAGGAAAAGCGCCAGCGCAAGGCATCCGAGAAGCCCGACAAGGCTCCTGGCCCTGATGACGCTGCACCGTCAGCGACCTCCAGCGACACCCCGCCCGTGGCCTGACATTGCGCACGGGCACCGATCGGGGCCTCTGGCCTCCGATTGTGTCCATCGCGCAACGCTGCCCCGTCGAATTTTCCCGTTGACGGAACGCCGCATGGGGATCAACAATCGCGCCCTCGCTCATCGAGCGCCACTTCCTTCCGGAGGCGCGCATGTCCAAGACTGATCGTGTTCGCTAGTCGGCCGCCCCGCCGCTGACTCGGACGTTTCCGAATCGGCCGCTCCCGCGGCCGGCCATCCTGCATCGACCCCGGTCGCGCGCACCCGCGCGTGTGTCGTGTTCGCGGCGCCTTTGCGCCGCTCGATTCGGAAACCACCATGACTTCAGAGATTCACGATCGCCTGCGGCGGATCGGCTATTCGAACCTCGTCGGGCAGAACCTCGCGCAGTTGCCGACGACAGGCAGTGCGATGCGCGTCCTCGAAGTACACCGCGACAGCGCCGTCCTGCACGATGGCGCCGAAGAGCACCGCGCACAGATGCGGCCATCCCTGGCACGCGAACTGGACACGCTCGACTCACACCTCGCCGTCGGCGACTGGGTGCTGGCCGCTGACGACAGCAGCGGCGGGCTCTGGATCTCGGCCCGCATGGCGCCGCTCAACCAGCTGGTACGACGCACCTCCGAGGGCGCGCGCCAGTGCCTCGTGAGCAACGTTGACTCGGCTCTGCTCGTGATGGGCCTTGACGGCGATTTCAACCTGCGCCGCCTCGAGCGCTACCTGACGCTGGTGAGAAGCGCCCAGGTGTGGCCGGTCGTCGTCCTGACGAAGCGCGACCTTGCCGATCACGGCGATGCGCGCTGCGACGAGACACGCCGCCGCATCCCTTCCGACGTTCCGATCCATGCCGTCGACGCGCGCGTGCCGGCCGCGGCGCTGGAACTCAGCGCCTATCTCGCAACCGGCCAGACCCTGGTGCTGCTCGGCTCCTCCGGGGCGGGCAAGTCGACGCTGACCAACTCGCTGCTCGGCCGCGCGGAACAGGCCATCGGACCGGTGCGCGAGGACGACAGTCGTGGGCGCCACACGACGACCGTGCGCTCGCTGCATCTGCTGCCGGGCGGCGCCTGCGTCATCGATACGCCGGGGCTGCGCGGGCTGCGGGCCGACACCGACGAGGAAGGCCTCAACACCAGCTTCAGAGACATCGTCGGACTGGCCGAGCAATGTCGCTTCCGGGATTGCCAGCATGACGGCGAACCGGGCTGCGCGGTGCGGGCTCAAATAGACCCGGATCGACTCGCCAATTTCCACAAGATGCGACGCGAGATTCGGCGTGAAACCATGACGCTGCTGGATCGTCGCAAACAACTCGCGGAATGGAAGGCTCGCGGACGCGCCGCCGAACAACGCATGAAGATGAAGCGGGGCTAGGGTTTACGCGCTGGAACCTGGCGATGGGTGCGTTGCCCGAAGGCAACCCCGGGGGTCATGGTCGTTGACCGCCATCAACGTCGCCGGCCGAAGCCGGGCCACGATGAAAACGGGTGTTCAGCAAAGCAGAGAGAGCAACATGACGTTCCCGATTCAGATCACGTTTCATCACATGGACCGTTCGGAAGCGCTTGAACAGGCGATCCACGAAAAAGCCGAGAAGCTCGGCAAGTTCCACCCTGCCATCACGCAACTGCATGTGGCGGTGACGTCCGAGACGCGCCATAGCGCCAAGGCGCGCGAATACCGAGTCCGCCTGGATCTGCATGTCAAAGGGAATGAATACGCGATCACCCGCCAGGCCGACGAGGACGCCTTCGTCGCGGCCAGAGACGCCTTCGACTCGGCGCGCCGCCTGCTCGACAGCGAAATCGACGAACGCCGCGGCTTCGTCAAGCAGCACTGAATCCGCGCGACGGGAAACGGCCGGCAGCTGTGCCGGCCGTGACGGCTACATCGCCGGGAATGCGTACTTGATGACCGAAAAGCTGGCGCCCTGAGGGTCGCGCAGCACGGCCATACGACCGACGCCCTCGACGTCCATCGGCGGCATCACGACGGCGCCGCCAAGCTTCTCCGCCTGGCGGATCGTCTCGTCGACATCCGCGACTGTCACGTAGACACCCCACATCGGCGGCATGCCGGCGGCTTCGGCCGGGATCTGCATGATCCCGCCAACCGACTCTTCTCCGACCTGGCACGTCGTATATCCACCGCTTGCCATCTGCATGTCCTTGGTGCGCCAGCCGAACAGCTTCGAATAAAACGCCTTGGCCGCGGCAGGATCGGTCGTCAAGAGCTCGCTCCAGCTGAAAGCGCCGGGAGTACTGAATACGTCCATCGGGTGCTCCTTTCGTGGTTGGACAGGACGGATCGCAATTGTGTGCGCCTGGCCTCGATGGCGCAGCCACCGTGAGACGAACTGACTCCGTAACGGTGTCAAGTGACCTCAATACGTGGGAGACGCCAGTCGGCGAGCAGCCCTTTCGGTGGCCGCTTGTCGAACGTCAAGCCCGCCGCGCGGCCGGTGGCCGACCGGCTGACAGCACGCACGGCGCGGCGTAACGTCGCTCCCCGGACCCAGAAAAAAGACCGCTGAGGAGATGCAATGAGCTACACAACGGAGAACCTGCGGACCGTGGCCCTGTTGGGCCACGGCAGTGCAGGCAAGACGACCCTGGCCGAAACACTGCTCGCGCGGGCAGGAGCGATTCCGGCTGCCGGATCCGTCGAAAAAGGCACGACCGTCAGCGACTTCGACGGGCTAGAAAAGTCGTTCCTGCATTCGCTGCGCTCCTCCGTGTTGCACCTCGACCTGCCCGCCACGCGTGTCCACCTGCTTGACACGCCGGGCTTTCCGGACTTCATCGGCCAGTCGATCGGCGCGCTCGATGCGGTGGAGACCGCGGCGATCGTCGTCAATGCGCAAAGCGGCATCGAAATGATCACCTCGCGCATGATGGACTGGGCCGGGCGCCGCAAGCTGTGTCGCGTCCTCGTCATCAACAAGATCGACGCCGAGAACGTCAACCTGCCGCAGGTGCTGGCGGACCTGCGCGCGGCCTTCGGCAAGGAAGTCCTGCCGATCAACCTGCCGGCCGGTGGCGGCACGCGCGTCGTCGACTGCTTCTTCACGCCTGATGGCGAGTCGGATTTCTCTTCGGTGGCCGAGGCGCACCAGGCGCTGATCGATCAGGTGATCGAGGTCGACGAGGAGCTGATGGCGAAGTACCTCGAACAAGGCGAAGCGATCGAGGCCGAACAGCTGCACGCGCCGTTCGAGAAGGCGCTGCGGGAGGGTCACCTGATTCCAGTCTGCTTCGTCTCGGCCAAGAACGGCGCCGGCATCGACGAACTGATCAAGGTGTTCGAACGGCTGCTGCCGAACCCGACCGAAGGCAATCCGCCGCTCTTCTACAAGGGCGAACTGGTCGACGGCCAGGGTGTCGACGAGTTCCGTTCGGAGCCAGACCCGGCCAAACATGTGCTGGCGCACGTGTTCAAGGTCGTCGTCGATCCTTACGTTGGCAAGCTGGGCATCTTCCGCGTGCACCAGGGTACGGTCACGAAGGACACGCAGCTTTTCATTGGCGATGGGCGCAAGCCCTTCAAGGTCGGGCACCTGTTCATGCTGCAGGGGGGCAAGACCGTCGAGATTCCCCATGCAGTGCCGGGCGACATCGCCGCGGTAGCCAAGGTCGACGAAATCGAATTTGACTGCGTGCTGCACGACTCGCACGACGAAGACCACATACACATGCGGCCGCTCGAGTTCCCTACGCCGATGAGCGGCGTGGCCATCGCGCCGAAGCGCCGGGGCGATGAGCAGCGCATCTCGGAGGTGCTGCATCGGATGACGGCCGAAGACCCAACGCTGCGGGTCGAGCACGATGCGGTCCTGAACGAGACCGTGCTGCGGGGCCTGGGCGAGCTGCACCTGCGCTCGGCGCTCGAGCGCATGGCACAGCAGTACAAGGTCGAAGTGGACACGCGGCCGCCGCGCATCCCGTATCGCGAGACGATCGGGGCCAACGCCGAAGGCCATGCGCGCCACAAGAAGCAGACGGGCGGCGCCGGCCAGTTCGGCGAGGTCTACCTGCGCATCGAGCCGCTGGCGCGCGGCGCCGGGTTCGAGTTCGTCGATCAGGTCAAGGGCGGCGTCATTCCGTACAACTTCATCCCTGCCGTGCAGAAGGGCGTCGAGTCGGTCCTCGCCTCAGGCCCGGTGGCCGGCTTCCCGATGCAGGACGTGCGCGTGACGGTGTACGACGGCAAGCACCACCCGGTCGACTCGAAGGAGATTGCCTTCGTCGCCGCCGGTCGCAAGGCGTTCCTCGACGCGCTCACCAAGGCGCGGCCGGTCGTCCTGGAGCCGATCGTCAACGTCGAGATCGAGGCGCCCGAGAGCAACATGGGCGACGTGACCGGCGACCTTTCATCGCGCCGCGGCCAGATCACCGGCACGCGTGCGATGGGGCCGGGCGTGCTGGTGGTCGAAGGCCAGGCGCCGCTGGGCGAACTCGAGGGCTACTCGGCACGGCTCAAGGCGATGACGCAGGGGCGCGGCGCATGGACGATGACGCTTTCGCACTACGAACAGGCGCCGCCGCTACTGCAACAGAAGCTCTCTACCGAATTCGCAGCCAAGCGCAAGCAGGAAGAAGAGGAGTAGCGGCCAACGCCGCCTACCGTACGCGCGCGCCCCGATGCGCGCGTTCGGCCCTCAGTCGTGCCGATTGCCGGCGCGATGAGGCCGTCTGTGAGCCGGCCTCGGCGTAGTGGGCCGACGCGCACGGCCGTCCGCGCCGCGTCAGCTTCGGCCCCGTCGCAGTGCACGCAGCAGGAAGCGCGCCGGATCGACAGCTTCCACCAGGTCGCGCTCGAGCGGCAGGGGCTCGCCTTCAATCTGTGCCGCGATGAGTTCGGCCAGTAGCGGCGCCAGCGCCAGTCCACGCGATGCGAGCGCGAAGCAGCCGTACAAGCCGGCCTGGCGCGGCAGGTCGTCGAGGTGTGCCCCCGTCAGGGTTGCCCGCTGCTCCCAGGCCCGCGCTTCGTCTCCCGCGGGTCCGGCAAGCGGCAGGCGATCGCGGGCGACACAGCGCACCCCTGCGACGTTGCATAGAGTCGTCACGTCGGGCGTCTCACGCAGGAGGCGCGACAGGCGCGCCAGATTGCCCGCCATCGCCTGTTCGTCACTGAGCTCCGCCTTCCACGCGTCTTCGGGCAATGCCGTCTCATAGGTCGCGCCGATAGCGAGGTCGCCCGCCAGGCCCCACAGCAGGTAACCGTCGCCGGTCAACGGCGCTCGCAACCCGCCCAGCGCAGCGCTTGCGAGCAGCGTCAGTCGTCCCGGAACCGACTGCAGCGTGACGTCTGACTGCAGCAGTGACGGTGCGCCAAAGGCACTCGCGACGATAGCCACAGCAGCGCCCCCGATGAGGCGTCCGTCGGCATCAAAAGCGTGCCACCCACGCTCATCGCGCCGCAGTCCATGCACGGCCGCGCCGAGGGTCACTTCAACGCCGACAGCAGCGAGCAGCGCCTGGCACCACGCCGTGGGCGAAGCGGTGATCGCCTGTGGCCACCACACCCCTCCACGCTGCGGCATCAGCCCGACGCGGTCGCGCAATGTGGACGCGTCGCAGTGCTCGATGAACTCCTTCGGCAGCGCCTGCCGCTCGATGGCGGACGCCCATCGTGACTCTGTCTCCTCATCGTCCGCCAGCTGCGCGGCACCGTCGCGCCGCCAGACCGGGATCGAGTCATGGAGACCACCCGGCGCCACCCGTTCGAGCGCCGCTTGCGACAGTGCGACGCCGGCCCGCGTGAGGCGTGCGAGGCGGGCATCGTCGACCGCGAGCACCGGATGCAGCAGACCCGCGGGCAGCGAGGACCCGGCGCTTGCAGGCTGCGCGGCACGGTCGATCACTTGCACGGTCCACCCACGCCGGGCCAGAGCTTCGGCGCAGGCGCTCCCAGCAATGCCGGCGCCGATGACGATGGCCGTCCGTTCGCCGCGATACGCCACCGGAGGCTCGTGACGCCTCACCTTCCATGCGGGTGCGTAGCGTCCCGCCAGCATCTCGCGCTTGCGCCCGAATCCGGGCCGCGTCTCGAGCGCGAAGCCACAGGTCGCCAACGCGTCGCGCACGGCCCGTGCGGTCGTCCACGTTGCCAGCGTCGCGTCCACGCGTGCACAGCGCGCGATCGCCTTGAGCACCGACGCCTCCCACATCGCCGGATTGCGGTCCGGTGCGAAGCCGTCGAGATAGATCGCATCGGCCCCGACCTTGAGGCGCCGGGCGATCACGCGCGCGTCGCCAAAGGCCAGCGTCAGCACGATGCCTCCGGCCTCGAACTCGCGACGATGCAGGCCCGGAAGGGGCAGCGGCCAGCACGCGGCAAGTTGCTGCGCGAGCATGCGCAGTTCAGCAGGTGCGGCCGCGATCAGGTCGGCCGCGGCCAGCGGATGACGCTCGATCGAGACGAAGTGCAACCTGCGGCAGCGGCGGGCATCGTCGCGCCACTGCTGCCAGGTCGCCAGGAAATTCGTGCCGATGCCGAAGCCGGTTTCGAGCACGACGAACTGCTCGCGGCCGCGCCACCGTTCCGGCAACCCGTTGCCGGAGAGAAAGACGTTGCGCGCCTGGCCGAGCGCGCCCTCGCGACTCGCATAGACATCACCGTAACGTTCGCTGTAGGGGGCACCGCTGGGGTCGAAGGCCAGTCGCGCGGGTTGAACGTCCATGCCGCCATTATCGGAGGCTAAGGCCTCGCTACACTCCCGCCCTCACTCTGAACCCGGAGTTCCCCATGCTGATCCGCATTCTGTCGTGCGCGCTGCTGCTGGCTCTGTCGCCAGCGCTGCAGGCGCAGACCAAGCCGCGCATCGAAAAGGCAGCCGATCTGCCGCGCTTCACTTATCCGCTTAAGGGCAACCTCGAGCAACTGGTGAAGGATCCGAAGGCCTTCGCCGAGTTTGCCGGCGCCCTGCGGCGCGACACCGAATCCGTCCTAGCCAAGTACGACATCGCCGACAAGTCGAGCGAGCGGCAACTGCTCGGAACACTGCTGCAGCTCGATCTGCTCGAGGGCAAGGATGCCGACGCGCTGAAGCGGATCGAGCAGATCCGGGCGCTGCAGGAGAAGCCCGCCGACAAACTCCTGACCGGCCTGCAGGCGCGGGCGATCATCGACGGACGCAAAACGGCGGGGGCCGCCAGCGGGCCGGCCTACCAGGCCGCGGTTGCGAACAGCCTGTCGAGCGCGCTGAAGCCGATGCCCTACCCCGTCATTGCCAATGACATCAAGGAAGCCAAGGCCAGTGCCGAACTGCTCGGCGAAGGCCGCATGTTCGGCTACATCAGCGAGGTCCTGCAGCCGACCGCGGACAAGACGGGCGCCCTGAGCAGCGAGCTGGCGCCGGGACTGGTCGGCGTGCGCTACGGGCTGGTGCTGCGACTGCCGCTCAAGCAGACGCTGGTCGACACCTACGGCACCTACCTCGCCGCGAACAAGATCGAAAAGCCGGACATCTGGGCCGCACGCGATGTCGCTCTCGAACCGGGACGCCCTTACACACCGGTCGTCATCGCCGTGTGGGACAGCGGCGTGGACACCGCGATCTTCAAGTCGCAGGTCGTGCGGGATGCGAAGGGCGCGCCAGTGTTGATCGGCTTCGACAAGTACGCCAATCCGACCAATACCGAGCTGCAGGTCCTGACCCCGCGCGATGCAGGCACGACTGCCGACAATGAAGGCGCGGAGCAAGGGCTTTTCGGACCTCAGTCGAACGTCGAGAGCCCCGAAGCCAATGAGGTCAAGCAGCTGATCTCGACGCTGCCGCGCGAGCAGTACAAGCCGACGATCGAGGAGTTGAGACTCGCCGGCACCTACACGCACGGCACGCACGTGGCCGGCATCGCCATGGAAGGCAATCCCTACGCGCGGCTGCTGGTCGCGCGCATGGAGTTCGGCAACACGCTGATCCCGGATCCCTGCCCGTCGCTCGAGCAGTCGCGCAAGGATGCGAAGAGCTATGTCGAGACGTCGACTTTCTCAAGCGCAACAAGGCACGCGTCGTCAACATGAGCTGGGGCGGCAGCGTCAACGAGATCGAGAACGATCTCGAACTTTGCGGTATCGGCAAGACGCAGGAGGAACGCAAGAAACTGGCGCGCGAGTACTTCGACATCGGCAAGCAGGCACTGGAAAAGGCCTTTGCGAGCGCGCCCGAGATCCTGTTCATCACGGCGGCGGGCAACTCCAACCAGAATGCTTCGTTCGCCGAAGACGCACCGGCCGACATCGTGCTGCCGAACCTGCTTACCGTCGGCGCGGTCGACAAGGCCGGCGACGAGGCCTCGTTCACCAGCTACGGGCCCGACGGTCAAGGTGCACGCCAATGGCTACCAGGTCGAGAGCTACCTTCCGGGCGGTGATCGTGTGGCGTTCTCCGGCACTTCGATCTCGTCGCCGCAGGTTGCCAACCTCGCTGGCAAGATCCTTGCAGTCAATCCGGCACTGACGCCGCCCAGGTCATCGAGATCATCGTCTCCACCGCCGACAAGACTGCCGACGGCCGACGCACGTTGGTCAACCCGAAGAAGGCGCTCGAGGTGGCCCGGCAGAAGAAGGCTTGATCAAGGCAATGACGTGACGCGAGAAGCATCGGAGCCCGCCAGTAACCCCTGAATGCATTCGGACCTGTTCGCGCTCGAATCGGAAACACTGACGCTTGCGCCCGGCGCTTCGGTGCTGCGTGGCTTTGCGCTGACGGAATCAACGGCCCTGCTGGCGGTGTCGCCGAAATTGCGGAGCGCGCAGCCTTTCGGCATCTGATCACACCGGGCGGCTTCCGCATGTCGGTTGGCATGACCAATTGCGGCAGTGTCGGCTGGGTTTCGGATCGAACAGGCTACCGGTACGACCGCAAGGATCCCGACACCGGACTCGACTGGCCGCCGATGCCGCCGTTGTTCCGTCGCATCGCCGCCGGCGCGGCGGCCGCGGCCGGATTCGCTGGCTACAACCCGGATGTCTGCCTGATCAACCGGTATGAGCCTGGCGCACGGCTGTCGCTGCATCAGGACCGGAATGAGCTCGACGACGAAGCGCCGATCGTCTCCCTGTCTTTCGGCCTGCCGGCCATCTTCCTGTTCGGCCGACTGAAGCGGACTGACCGATGCCTGCGTGTCCTGCTGGAACATGGCGATGTCGTCGTATGGGGCGGCCCATCACGCATGCGGTTTCACGGCGTTCTGCCGGTCGCCGACGGTTGCCATCCGCGCCTGGGCCGCAGTCGCATCAATCTCACGTTTCGCACGGCGCTCTGAATCGCCGGCGCGCCGACCCGGGCAGCCGCAAAACGGGCCAACGTTGATGTCGATAGCACGCTTCCGCAATTTGCAATTAATGCGATCGCGGCAATCGACAGCGTGTTGTCGGTGCGGTCCGTGCCCCCGATCAAGGACGGACGGCAGACCTGGCTGCTAACGGCGACATCGCCGCGTAACTGAAGTGGCGCGCCTCCGCCAGCAGCGGCCGTTTGTCTCGTGTCGGCAGCCACCCAGAACCGGAAATTTGGAAGACGTGAGCAGCACTCGCCTCTGCTTGGCGAGGCCTACCAGCTATGTGCAATGCCTACATACGGAACTCTGTAGGCAACGCTGTTGTAGAGCTGAGTCGAGTCGGTTTTCTTGCCGTAGTACCGGTATCCGGCTGCAACATCCCAATGATCGTTGAATCTGTAGCGCAGCGCCACTGACCCGTCGAGCAACTTCTCGCCAGAAATCCACATCCCACTCGCTTCGCCGACGAGTTCCCAATGGCGAGCGAACGAAACACCGAGTTCGCCATAGACGATCGGCAATGCGGCCCACTTCTCGACCCGATCACTCGTGGGCACATCGGCGCCTGAAAGCTGAAGGCTCGTCCGCTGTGCGGAGATTCCTGCGCCGACACGCGAAATCAATGCGCTGTCTGGAACCAATTCGTACCGATAGATCGCTCGAAAGTCGTAATAGATGTAGGACGACGTGAGTTGCTGGTTGGCGGGGTATGTCGTCCCAGCGAAGGTCACGGGATACGAAAAGCTACCTCCATTGCGGGCCTCGAAGGGTGCAGCAATGAACTGCAGCGACTGCCGCGGAGCAGCGTACCAATTGAACTTTACAATCGCCGTGGTAGTGGTGTCGTTTACGTTTTCGAAGTTGGCAACGTCAAACGTCGTTCCGCCGGCGCCTGGCGCGCGGTTCTTGTTGTAGCTGATGTCCGCAGCGGCAATCTCGAACTCGAATCGGTAACGAATCGGTGACAGACTCGCCACGATGCGATCGCCCCTCTCCACGCCGCTGGTATCAGCAACCTGGACCTTTAGCCCAAAGCCACCCGGCACCGTCATTGGGGCAAAGCTCAGCTTGTCGTCAAGCGGCCGCACCCAGTACCAGTTCGACAGGAGCGCGATGCTGGCCCCCGCGAGCACATCGTCCGCGAAATGGGCATCCGTGCGGATGCGGCTATAGCCGGTCAGTGCCGCCAGGCCATAGGCAGGTACGCCCCACCACGGTCCATAGCGAGTGTTCAGGAACGCCGCACCCCAGAAGGCAGATGCTGTGTGTCCAGAGGGAAAAGACGTTGTTGTCGTCCCATTGGGTCTGATCTTTTCAGTGAGCGGCTTAAGTATCTCAACGGTACCGAGCGTCGTAGCGCCGGAATACAGCCACTGCCAGCGGCCTTGCGGGTCGGCGTACAAAAAGGTTGCGCCGAGCCCCGTGGCTGGAATGAGGATCTCAAGAACATCGCCCGTCGTCTGCAACGCGCTCGTTGCCAGCGACGTGGAACAAAAGGAGAGCAGGGAAATTGCGAGTAACCACTCGAAGCCGCGCCGCAGAACGGAGGACTCCACAAGTCTATAGGCCAAGATAAGTCTTTCTGCCGGAGTTGACCAGTGCAGATGAGCTACTGAAGGCTATCGGCGATTGCGACCGTCTGAGCAAGCGTACGCCGTAGCGATCGCACATGCAGCGAGGGGAATTCTCGGACTTCGGTCGGACGGAGTTAATTCATGCCAAACAAGGACGGTCCGATTTTCCGGCGCCGATCATGACAGCGGAGTGTCGGTAGGTATCGTCGAGCGGCACTGACTCCTCCGCTACATGCTTGTCGATCACACGCGCGTCAGCGGCTTGAAACGCAGCCGGTGCGGCTGCGGCACCCTCCTCGCCCAGGCGCTTCTTCTTGTCGGCCTCGTACTCCTGGTAGTTCCCGTTGAAGAACGTCCACTGCGAGTCGCCTTCGGCGGCGAGGATGTGGGTCGCGATGCGGTCGAGGAACCAGCGATCGTGCGAGATCACCAGCACCGAGCCGGCGAACTCGAGCAGCGCTTCTTCCAGCGCGCGCAGCGTCTCGACGTCGAGGTCGTTCGACGGCTCGTCGAGCAGCAGCACGTTGCCGCCCTTAAGCAGGGTCGCCGCCAGATGCGAGTCGACCGCGCTCGCCGCCGGAGAGGTTGCCGACGATCTTCTGCTGGTCGCCGCCCTTGAAGTTGAAGCGGCCGAGGTAGGCGCGCGACGGCATCTCGAACCTGCCGACCTGGAGGATGTCGAGCCCGCCGGAGATCGCTTCCCAGACCGACTTGTCGTTCGGCAGCGATTCGCGTGTCTGTTCGACCGCCGCGATCTGCACGCTCGGACCCATGACGATCTCGCCGGCATCGGGCTTTTCCTGCCCGGTGATCATGTGGAACAGCGTCGACTTGCCGGCGCCGTTGGGGCCGATGACGCCGACGATCGCGCCGGGAGGTACTGAAAAACTGAGACTGTCGATCAGCAGCCGGTCGCCATAGCCCTTGCTGACGTTCTTGAACTCGATGACCTGGTTGCCGAGCCGCTCGGCCACCGGGATGAAGATTTCCTGTGTTTCGTTGCGGGTCTGGTATTCGTAGGACGACAGCTCGTCGAAGCGCTTCAATCGCGCCTTGCTCTTGGCCTGTCGGCCCTTGGCGTTCTGGCGCACCCACTCCAGCTCGTTCTTCATCGTCTTGATGCGGGCCACCTCGGACTTGGCCTCGCGCTCGAGCCGCTCTTCCTTCTGTTCCAGCCACGAGCTGTAGTTGCCCTTCCACGGGATGCCCATGCCGCGGTCGAGTTCGAGGATCCACTCGGCCGCGTTGTCGAGGAAGTAACGATCGTGCGTCACCGCCACGACGGTGCCCGGAAAGCGCGACAGGAACTGCTCGAGCCAGTCGACGCTTTCAGCATCAAGATGGTTGGTCGGCTCGTCGAGCAGCAGCATGTCGGGCTTCGACAGCAGCAGCTTGCACAGCGCCACGCGTCGCTTCTCGCCGCCCGAGAGCTTGGCGACGACCGCGTCCCACGGCGGCAGGCGCAGCGCGTCGGCGGCGATCTCCATCTGGTGTTCGACGTCCGCACCCGAGGTGGCGATGATCGCCTCGTACTTCGCCTGGTCCGCCGACAGCTTGTCGAAATCCGCATCGGGCTCGGCATAGGCCGCGTAGATCTCCTCGAGCTTCTGCTTGGCCTGCATCACTTCGCCGAGGCCCGCCTCGACTTCATCCTTCACGGTCTTGGCCGGATCGAGCTGCGGTTCCTGCGGCAGGAAGCCGATGGAAAGCCCGGGCATCGGCACCGCCTCGCCCTCGATGTCCTTGTCGAGCCCGGCCATGATCCTGAGCAGCGTCGACTTGCCGGATCCGTTGAGCCCGAGCACGCCGATCTTGGCGCCGGGGAAGAAGCTGAGGGAGATGTTCTTCAGGATCTCGCGCTTGGGCGGAACGATCTTGCCCACGCGGATCATGGTGTAGACGTATTGAGCCATGGCCAATGCAACAGGAAGCGCGAAAAGGCGCGCAGATTACCGGATCGGCCGCGTCAATTGACGGGCCGCGGCAGAAGGTGGCCGGGCATGCGCAACGCCCCGGTGCGGAAGGCGGTGCTCGCGCCCTGGTAGTAGCCGATCGCTTCATTGGTGAAGTGCCGGGTTTCGTCGCTCGGCGGCAACTCGCGGCCGCTGGCGGGATCGATGACGCGCACGCGCCGCTGCGGCCGCAGCTCGACCAGCATGCCGTGCTCGTAGTAACCGACCGTCTGGTAGTTGGCCATCACCGCGCGCTGGTGCGTGCGGCCTTCATTCAGGATGTCCTGCCCGAAGAAGCGCGAGACGTAATTGAAGTTCAGCAGCGCGAGCACGGTCGGGGCGACGTCGATCTGGGAAGCGATGGTGTCGATGCGCGCCGGAGCGATGTGCTTCGGGGCGTAGATCAGAAGCGGGATGTGAAAGCGTTCCAGCGGCAGGTCGGTCTTGCCGCGCGACGCCGCGCAGTGGTCGGCGACGATGACGAACACGGTGTCGTCGAACCAGGCATGCTTGCGCGCGCGCTCGATGAAGTCGCCGATCGCCCAGTCGGTGTACTTCACCGCGCCGTCGGCGCCGGTCTTGGGAAGAATGTCGATGCGGCCCTCCGGGTAGGTGTAGGGCCGGTGATTCGACGTCGTCATCACGTGCGCAAAGAACTTCGTGCCGGCGGCGTGGCGCTTGTCGAGTTCGCGCAGCGTCAGCGTGAAGAGGTCCTCGTCGGCCACGCCCCAGATGTTCTCGTAGTGAATGTCGGCCTTGTCGAGCGCGGTGCGGTCGATGACGGTGTAACCATTGCCGCCGAAGAAATGCTCCATGTTGTCGAAGTAGCCGTAGCCGCCGTAAAGATAGAGCGGCTCGTAGCCCTTCTCGGCAAAGACCTCGCCCACGGTGAACAGGTGATCGTTGTTGGGTCGCTTGACGACCGAGTGGCCGGGCGTCGGTGGCAGCGACAGGGCCAGGGCTTCGAGCCCGCGCACCGTCCGCGTGCCCGTCGCATAGAGCCGCGTGAACAGCAGGCCCTCGCGCGCCAGGCGATCCAGCTGCGGCGTCAGGCCTTTGGCGTTGCCGAACGCGCCCATGTAGTCGGCCGAAAGCGATTCGACCGAGATCAGCACAACGTTGAGCGGCTTCTCGGGCCCGGCGCCACGGATCACGCGCTCGATCGGCAGCCCGGCATCGCCGGTGAACTCGACCGGTCCCGCGTCGGTGAATTCTTCACGCAGTTCCTTGTAGGCCTGCTCGATCGGGATCGTTGCATAGAAGCGGTCGTAATCGATCTCGTTGGAGTTGAAAGCGTGGAAGAACTCCCAGTGCCCGTTGCCAGCCAGCTGCTGCGACTGGACGCTGCTCGAGAATTCCTTCCACGTCGACGGGACCAGCAGATACGACGCCACCGCCACCGCGGCGTAGCCCGCCATCTGCAGGGATCGCCGGCCGAAGCCAGGGCCTGGCGCCTGTGCAGCGCGCCACAGCGGCCGCACTGCCAGCGCGACGAGGACGGCCGTCACGGCTGCCAGCCCCAGCAGGATCGGCGTCATCCGGTACGACTCGCGAATGTTGCCGATGACCTCGCGCGTGTAGATGAGATAGTCGACTGCGATGAAGTTGAAGCGCGACGAGAATTCGTTCCAGAACACGAATTCCGATGCGGCCGTGAAGACGAAGACGCCGAATGCGACCGTGGACAGCACGATCGCCACCGCACCGAAGGCCGGGCGCGCACGTCCCGCCGGCCAGGCCCACGCGAGCAGCGCGATCGGCAGGAGCCAGAAAGTGGCGGCCGCCAGGTCGTAGGCCAGCCCGATCAGCAGCCACCCGGCAACGCGCCACGGGCAGGAACTCCGCCGCCTCGCCGTTGAAGATGGCCAGTCCGACACGCGTGAGCAGACTCACTGCGAGATAGGCGACGACGACGATGCCGGCGACGGCGAAGCGTCCGGGGAAAAGCCGCTGGAACGTGCGAGCCAGCGTCGCACGCCAAGGCGTGAGGTTAGTCATCGAGATGAGCGAGAAGACCCGAGTTCGGGGACCGCAGGCGGCGGTCACTCGCCAGGAGAAGAATGGCGCAAGTGTACGCTTGCGCCCGCTCGACGGGCCTGCGTGAGCCAAGAGCGCTCACTCCACTTCGGACTCATGATTTGACGGCATTCCTCATTTCGATCGGCGTCGTGGCGCTCGCCGAGATCGGCGACAAGACGCAGTTGCTGGCGCTCGCCCTGGCCGCGAAGTACCGCAAGCCGTGGCCGATCATCTTTGGCATCCTGTTTGCCACGCTCGCGAATCATTTCCTCGCCGGCGCGGTCGGTACATGGCTCACGCGCACGATCGGCCCCGAGGCGATGCGCTGGGCGCTCGGGCTCTCGTTCATCGCCATGGCGCTCTGGATGCTGATCCCCGACAAGCTCGATGACGAGTCCGAGAAGGCGTCTCGCTTCGGTGTGTTCGGTACGACGCTGATCGCGTTCTTCCTCGTCGAAATGGGCGACAAGACGCAGATCGCGACCATAGCGCTCGCCGCGCGCTATGACGCGCTGGTCGCCGTCGTCGCGGGAACGACGATCGGCATGATGATCGCCAACGTTCCTGCCGTTCTGCTGGGCAATGTCGCTGCCGAGAAGCTGCCCAAGCGCGTCATGAACGGACTGGCCGCGGTCGTGTTCGCCCTGATCGGCATCGCAGTGCTCTGGGGAATGGAGATCGGTTTGTAGGTCCAAGTCCTTGACTTCGTGTAGCATTCGCCCCTGATTGCGGTGCGTCGGTTCCGGTTCGCACCCGTCCATCGTGGTTGTCAACACGCTCCCTCGAAGTCTGTTTCCCTAGTTGCATCTGCCTGAACCGGTTCGGCGAGCAAGTCTCGCGCAGGCCGTGCTCAGGAGTTTTCTTTTGAATTCATCGTTTGAAGCCCTCGGCTTGTCCGAGGCACTCGTACGCGCGGTCACCGACCTCGGGTACACGCAACCCACGCCTGTCCAGCTGCAGGCGATTCCCGTCGTGCTGGCCGGCGGCGACTTGATGGCCGGTGCGCAGACCGGCACCGGCAAGACGGCCGCCTTCGTGCTGCCGATCCTGCAGCGGCTGGCTGCCGCAACGCCAGGCGCGACGCGCGAGCATCGCGCACCGCGCGTACTGATCCTCGCGCCGACACGCGAACTCGCTGCGCAGGTCGAGGAAAGCGTGCGCGACTACGGCAAGCACCAGCACGCCAAATGCGCCGTCATCTTCGGCGGAGTCTCGATCCGGCCGCAGTTCGATGCGCTCAAGCGCGGCGTCGACATCGTCGTCGCCACGCCCGGTCGACTGCTCGATCACGTCGGCCAGAAGACAATCGATCTGTCCAAGATCGAAGTGCTGGTCCTCGACGAAGCCGATCGCATGCTGGACATGGGCTTTCTGCCCGACATGAAGCGCGTGTTCGCGCAACTGCCGAAGCAACGGCAGACGCTGCTGTTCTCGGCGACGTTCTCGGACGAAATCCGCACGCTCGCGGCCACGCTGCTGCGCAATCCGGTGTCAGTCCAGGCCACGCCGCGCAACTCGACCGTCGAGGCCGTCGACCAGAAGGCCATCAGCATCGAGCGCACGCGCAAGTCCGAATTGCTGGCGCACCTCATCAAGGACAACCAGTGGTTCCAGGTGCTGGTGTTCACACGTACCAAGCACGGCGCCAATCGGCTTGGCCGAGTATCTCGGCAAGCACGGCGTCACCGCACTCGCGATTCACGGCAACAAGAGCCAGAACGCGCGCACGCGCGCACTGGCCGACTTCAAGCGCGGCGAACTGCAGGCGCTGGTCGCGACGGACATCGCGGCCCGAGGGCTCGACATCGAGCAGCTACCGCATGTCGTCAATTTCGATATGCCGAACGTGCCGGAAGACTACGTGCACCGCATCGGCCGCACGGGCCGAGCCGGCGCGACCGGGGAAGCGATTTCGCTGGTAAGCCGCGAGGAAGAAGCGCTGCTGCGCGACATCGAGCGGCTGATCAAGCGCCCGGTGCCCCGCATGACTGTCCCAAACTACCAACCGTCGGTAGGCGCGGCGCACGATCCCGACCAGCGCCCGGCACGATCGTCGCAACCGTCCAGACGTCCTTCCGCGCCCAAGCGCCCGGCCTCACAGCCGCAGCGGGAGACGCGCTCGCGCCAGCAGCCCGGCAACGGCGGACGGGTCAAGGCCCCCGCACAGCCGGGGCAAGCGGCGAAGTCGCGTCCTGGCGCATCGAGTGATTCGCGTCGCGCTGGAACTGCCAGTGAGCGGAGCGAGGTGTCGGGGCAGCCACGCCCAGCGCCGCGTCCTGCAGCGCCGCACAGCGGACACCGCGGCAGCAGCGGTGACGCGCGCGGTCGCGACACAGGTGACTCGCTGGTGCGGACTAACATACCGTTCCTGCAGCCCACACCACGGCGCGGACGATAGATTCAGGCGAGCAACCACGCGAGGCGTGCATGTCCGAGACGACGATCGAAGTCCGGCACAACCCGGCGTCACAGCGTTTCGAAGCGATCGTGGACGGCATGCTGTGCCGGACCGATTACCGCATGCATGGCGACACGATGATGGTGGTGCACACCGAGGTGCCGAGCCAGCTCGAAGGTCGCGGCATTGCATCGGTACTGGTGCAGGCGGCGTTCAAGCATGCTGCCGACAACGGCATGGACGTGCTGCCGGTGTGTTCCTACGTGCGCAGCTGGGTGCAACGGCACCCCGAGGTCGAAGCGCTGCTCGCAGGTGGCGCGCGCTGAGGCCCGGCGCGCGCCGAATCAGCGCGGGACGGTGATCGTGCGGGCATTGAGCCCGTCGGACACCGCAAACTCGTAGCGTCCCCCGACGGGCAGGCCGGACACGTCAATCTGTGTCACGCCGCCGGTGCGCTGGAAAGCGAGCACCGTGCGCGCTCCCTTGATGACATAGGTCACCGCCAGGCTCGGCGCCGCGCTGGCGTCCCACTGCACGGTCAGCTGACCGTCGCGTTCATTCCAGTCGATCTGCTGCATCCGGGCGACGTTCGAACCGATGGCGCGCTGCGCCGTCGCGCGACCAGACGATCGCGCCGCGATCGCCGCGCCGCCACGCAGCACTTCGATCCGAGCGACGGCGATGTCAGGACGCGGCACCGCGACGGCAAAATGCCGCTCCGGTGGAACCGCGTGATCGACCAGTTCAGCTTCGATCGCGTGTTCGATCGTGCTGCCGTCCGTCAGCAGCAGCCGCAGCGTGTAATCACCCTGGCCCGTCGTCGGTGCGCCCCGCAGCGCCTGCACCGGCGCCAGCGTCAGGCCATCGAGACCGATCGTGCCCGCGATCAGCAACAGATCCTGATCGGCAACGTCCGCCGCGATCTGAGCCGCGATCAGCCCAGACTGCGACTCCATGTAGCGCTGCATCTCGCGATAGTTGTAGTCCGAGAACCACGAACCCTGGCAGTAGCCCATGATGTCGGTCTGGATAACAGGCGAGACCGGCGAGATGATGTCGATGGCGGCGGGCACCGAGTCCATCAGGGGTGTCGCGCTCAGCACGCCGCCCGCGTACGGATAGTTCGGATCGGGATTTGACACGCCTCCGCAAGGAGCGTGCGGCCGGCTGAAGTTGTGGCCCAGCTCATGCGACAGTGTGCGCGGCCACCCTGTGGCCGAATCCCAGCCGATCGCAGAGCGGCCCGGCACGTAGCCGATGCCCGCGATGCCGCCCCCGGAGCGGCGCACGATGCCGAAGTAAAGGCGGTTTGCCGGTGCGTTTTCCATCGCGCGCAGCTGGTTCAGCTCGACCAGCGCGTTTTGCCACTCGGTATCGGTATCCAGGCCGTTCGTCACGCTGGTCAGCGTGTACGACTGCCGCATCGTCACTGTGATATTGGCGCGCGGAATCGGGAAGCGACGGGTGATCTCATCGAGCACGGCCGCCGTCGTCGGCGGCGTCGGCACGAACCCGCCGGAAACCAATGGCACGAGCAGGACCTCGATCCGTGTCGCGCTGCCGAGCGGCGGCGTCGCATCCAGCACGACCGGTGCGCCGTACTGCTTCAGCGGGTCCGCCTCAACGCGGACCGAAAGTCCTGCGCGCACCCACGCCGCCGGCAGTTCGACGTTGAAACTCTGTGCTTCGTCGTAGCGCACGCTGTCGGGCACCGTATTGCCGGGTACGACGGGCAGCGTCGCCGGTCCGGTCATGTCCATCGTTCCGAGGATCGCCGCACCCGAGTAGCCCGTCAGCCGCACCAGCGGCGCCGGTACATTCGACTGCGATGACACGACGAATGCACGCACCCAGGTCTCCTTGCCGGGCGCCAGTCGCAGCCGGGCGTCCGCCGGTCCCTGCGACAGCACTTGCGCGAATTCCACGCCGGCCACCGCGGCGACACAGCCGCTGCCGACCACGACGCTGCCAGCGGCCACCGCGGGCTGCGATGCCGAGTCCAGCATGATCGTGCCGCACGCGAAACCGGTCGGCACGGTGAACACCAGTTGCGTCGCCGTCTTCGAGGTGATGGTTGAGGTGATGCCGGCGACACGTACGCTCGTCACCTCCGTCAGTCCGGTGCCCGCGATCGTGACGTTCGCGCCGGCGGCTGCGACGCGGTACACGGCGCCGGCATCTGCCTTTATGGCGGGAATGACCTGCAGCGCGGAAGCGGCCAAGACCTCGTCGCCGGCATTGCCGCGGACCCGGAAGACGCCACCGGCCGCCGTGTCGGGCACCGCAATGGTGATGCGCGTCGTTCCAGTACGCGTCGCGATGTTCGCGGTCACGCCATTGGCAAAGACGACGGCCGTCGCCCGGTCGAGATTGGTTCCGTCGACCGTCAAGCGTCTGGCCGGTGACGATCGTCGCCGGCGCGAAGGAACTGATTGCGATTTGACCCACTACGGTGACCGGCTGCGCCACCGTTCGCGTTGCGCCCAGGGTGTCCACCAAGGTGAGCGTGCCCGACGCTGCGGTGCCCGGCACGTCGAGCACGAGCGATGTCGCGCTCCGGGCCGCGAAGTTCAGTGTCAAAGCGCCAAGGCGCGCCTCGCGCACGAAATCAAGGTTCACGCCGGTGAGGGTGACGCGGCCAGGCGCCACCACGGTCGTCGGTGCCACGCCGGTGACGGTTGGAACGAGTTGCACCGTGAGGTCGGTCGCCGACAGGACCACGCGACCGGCCGCACTCAGCTCGATGCGACTGGTACGTCGCAGTCAAGCGGCACCGTCAGTTCGAGCGTGGTGTCCGAGAGCAACCGGAACGTGGCATCGATCCCGCCAACCTTGACCGAAGTCACCGCACTCAACGCGCTGCCAGTGACTGTAACGATGCCACCCGGCACCGCCGATGCCGGCGTAAAGCCGGTGATCGCGATCGACGGCGTCGATGCCGCCGTGGTCGGCACGTTGCCGGCCTGCGCCGGCGCAGCACTGTCTCCGCCGCCACAGCGCCGAGAGCAGCGCGTGAGTGCACAGAAGGGCAAGGAGTGCGCTGCGCCGAATGAAGCACGAAACCGCCGTGCATTCAGCGGCCGCAAGTTTTAGGGCCTGCATGTCACCGAGCGTGAAAATATCCAGGGGAATGCTGCTCCGCCGTCACGCGAACGCATATCCCGTACCGGCTCATCCGGACACTGTAAGCAGATTTCGATGTGCCGGCCGAACGGACGATCGGTCCCCCGCGTCTCAGCGCAGCAGCAGCCAGGCCGCGACGACGGCCCACACCACGAGCGTCCCCAGCAGGTTCGCGAGAGCGTTGTTCTGGCGGAACAGCGTCCAGTTCCAGTAGGCGACCGGCTGCCCGGGCAAGGGCGGCCCCGGAACGAAGCGCCGGACCCGGGCGCAATACTCCTCGTAGCGCGCGCCGAAGATCGGCCGCAGATGGGCTTCCTCGCGCTCGACCCGGGTGTCCATGTAGAACCAGTAGCCCACCGTGTAGACCGCCAGGATCCACCACTGGCCGAGGAGCATCAGGAAGCCGAGCAGGATGAAGTAGCGCCCGAGATACATCGGGTTGCGCACCATTGCGTACGGGCCACGGATCGCCAGGTCCGAGTTCTTGTCGAGCGAGGCGAAGCTCCAGAGCTGGATGAACTCGCCGACCATGGAAACCACAAAGCCGGCGACCAGCCACTCCCGCCGCAGGAACGGGAATGCCACGACGATCGCAACGATGGCGAGCGGCACCCGCAGCCGCACGTAGGTCCCGCGCACACCGGGATGATTGAAGAACGAACGAATCGAGGTCAGCATGGGATCAGCGCGCCGCGTCTGTCGGGCGCGTCTTGCGAGCTCCAGCATACCCGCGCAGTACCCAGTAGCGCCGCCAGCGCGTCATGCGCTCGTTCAGTTCCGTGCGCTCGGGCCCCATCGATGTCGGGTCGCACTGCAGCCATTTCTTGTACACCCCGGTGAGATCGACATTCTCGAGAAACCGTCGCCACGCGGCCGGCATCCAGCGCGTCGACAACGACGACTGGAAATCAATCAATGCCGGCGAGCCGTCCGGCCGCATCAGCACGTTGCCCGTGCCGCGCGTGTCCAAGTGCACGATGTCGCGCGCATGTATGGACTTCATCAGCGACTCGAGCGCCGTGAAGTAGGCGGGCGTCTGCCGTGCCGTGTCGACGTTGCCGAGCGTTTCGCCTTCGAGGAAACCGAAGACGATCGCATACGCATCCAGGCGGAACGGCTCGGGCGGCACGCCGTCGATGCCGCGCAGGCGCTGCAGCGTCGCCAGTTCGCGCCGCACGAAGAGTCGCCCTATTGTGTTGCGCACCCACCACGCGCGCGGGGCGAAGTCCTTCACCACCCACTCGCGGCCCGCGACACTGACGCGACTCACGCGAGCATTGGCCCAACGGCCGTCCCGCAACAGGGTCGCCGGGGCGTGACTCAGTGAGGATCGATCGAAGTGCAAGGGGGCACGGTCGACAACGCGCGGCGCGATGACCGCAAAGGCGGGAAATTATCCCATTCGAGTAGCAAAACGCCGGCCGAGCGTGGGCGACAACGCGCCGCTCCGGCAGGCCGAACGGTAGTCCAAAAGGCTGGCCGGGCGGGAGGACCCCGCCTAAGATCACGCCCCATGAATCTGCTCATCATCGGCGGCGGCGTGTTCCTGGGCCAGGCGTTGCTCAGCTCGGCACTCGAGAACGGGCACGCGGTCACCGTCTTCAATCGCGGCCAGTCGCGGCAATGGTGGCCGCCCGGAGTCAAGTGGATCGTCGGCGACCGGAAGGAAGACCTGCATCTGCTGATGAACCGGCAGTGGGACGCCGTCATTGATACCTGCGGGTATCGGCCGCAGGACGTTGAACTCAGCTGCGCAGCGCTGTACGACTACTGCGAGCGTTACGTCTACGTCTCGAGCGTGTCGGCCTACGCCACTTTTGCCAAGCCGCCGATCCGCGAGAACGATCGCCTGGCGTCGATCGTCGGCCACGCCACCGAGGCGGTCACCGGGATCAACTATGGGCCGATGAAGGCCGAATGCGAGCGCACCGTCGCGCGTGTGTTCGGCGCGCGCTCGATCCTCATTCGTCCGGGCCTCATCGTCGGGCCGAACGATCCGACCGGCCGCTTTTCCTACTGGCCATGGCGGATCTCCGCCGGCGGCCGCGTGCTTGCACCCGGTAACCCGGAACGCCCGGTCCAGTTCATCGACGCGCGCGACCTCGCGGCATGGATCCTGCACCTGATTGCCGTGCGCGCCAGCGGTGCGTTCAATGGCACCGGCCCGAACGATGGGGCGACCTTCGGCGAACTGCTCGACACCTGTCGCTGGATCTGCGGCGAAGAGGTCGAAGTCGAATGGGCCGATGACAAGTTCCTGGAGCGCGAGGGCGTGCAGCCCTGGACCGAGCTGCCGCTGTGGATTCCATCGCACGACGCGTCGATGCGCGGATTCCAGCTGGTCGAGACCAGGCGCGCGCAGGCCAGTGGGCTCACGACGCGGCCGCTGGCCGTGACTCTGAACGACATCCTCGAGGCCGGCATTCCGGTGGCCTCCGACAAGCGACGGGCCGGCAAGCTCACGCGCCAGCGCGAGCGCGACCTCCTGGCAGTGTGGCTGTCCTACCGCCAGGGCCTGGCCGTCGCCTGATACCGGCATCGTGTCGCGCAATCTCCGGCGCGCTCGGCAGCCGGAGCGGCTCGCTGATCGGCGATAATGGCGCAGTTTCACTTCTCCGTCTCGACATGGACATCGCCACTTCCGATCCCCGGATCGATGTCTCCCTTCGTTTTCTGAGCGCTGCTCGTGTCCGGCGCCATTGCCGCTGGCACTGCTCTGGTATCTCTTGTGCTGATCGAGCCCTAGATCGATCTCGAGCGCTCGCGGGCGTCACGCGAACGTCGAGCTCGATCGCGCTTTCCACGATCGCGCCGCAGAGAGCCGGCGATGGGTCGGCCCGCCCGCATCGGCTGCCTCCGGGACGGCCGCTTCGACCACGCCCCCGGTGCACCTGATCGCACCCGCATTCACCGTGTTCCGCTGTGAGCTCAAGGGCAGCGTCACATACGCGGACCAGCCCTGTGAACGCGGTGGCATGCGCGTGCTGCGACTGCCCCGCAGCTGACATCGAACGTTACAACTTGAAACGACTGGCCGTCGTCGTCTGATCGACGTGTCGCGTTGGATCTCCTGTCACACCAGGAGATCGAACGATGAGAAAGTGCCTGCTCGTTGCAACTCTCGCCTATCGCGGCCCTCACCCCGTTGGGCGCAGCCCACGCCAGCGGCGGGGTCGTCGTCAGCGTCAGCACTCCGCAGTTCGGATTCCGTATTGGCGCGCCGTTCTATGGCCCGCCGGTGTACGCGCCGATCTATGCGCCCCGCCGTCGTCGTAGCTCCGCCCGTCATCATGCCGCCGCCGCTTTACGGTCCACCCGTCGTCATGATTCCGCCACCGCGCGTGTTCTATCCGGCCCCGGTCGTCATCGCGCCACGCCCCGTGTACTACCGGCCGGCCTACGTGCCGCGTCCGCGCGTGGTGCTATTCGCGCGCGGCGCCGCGGCCCTACTACGGCGCTCCGGTGCAGCAGGCCGGCTACCGGGTTCCGCCGGGACATGCCGGGCACTACAGGGCCGGCACTACCAGTAGCGAATTCCGGCACGAGTCCGGCTATGCTTGCCCTCGCATCCACCGGCGGGGGCCTGCATGCGCATAGAAGATCAGAGTTCGAACGTCGAGGATCGGCGTGGCATGTCGCGCGGCGGCCGCGGCATCGTCGGCGGCGGCATCGGGATGATCATCCTGGTCGTTGTCGGAATGTTCTTCGGCATCGACCCACGCGTCATCCTGGGGCTCGCAGGAACCGTCCAGACGGTGCAGCAGCAGGTGGCACCGCAGAAGGTGGAAGGCGCCAAGGGCCCGCTCAGCGACGACATGGGCCGCTTCGTGGCGGGCGTGCTGGCCGATACCGAGAAGACCTGGGACACCGTGTTCCAGCAGCTCGGACGTCAATACCAGCACCCGACGCTGGTGCTGTTCACCGGGCCACGCCGACCGCGTGCGGCACCGGCCAGGCGGCGATGGGGCCGTTCTACTGCCCGCTCGACCAGAAGGTCTACATCGACCTCGCCTTCTACCAGCAGCTGCGCGACCGTTTCAAGGCGCCGGGCGACTTCGCCCAGGCCTACGTGATCGCGCACGAGGTCGGCCATCACGTGCAGAACCTGCTCGGCATCATGCGAGAAGGTGGACGCGCTACCGGCAGCGGATGAGCGAGGCGCAGTACAACGCGCTGTCGGTCCGGCTCGAGCTGCAGGCCGACTGCTTCGCCGGCGTGTGGGCGCATCACGCGAGCAACCGCAACCTGCTCGAGGCCGGTGACGTCGAGGAGGCGATGCGCGCGGCCTCGGCGATCGGCGACGACACGATCCAGCGGCGCACGCAGGGCCGCATCGTGCCGGACAGCTTCACGCATGGCAGTCGGAGCAGCGCATGCGCTGGTTCATGACGGGCATGAAGAGCGGGCAGATCGCCGCCTGCAACACCTTCGAGGGCAACCAGATCTAGGCGGAGCGGACGCGCTGTTTCGCCGCGCTGCTCCCTGATGTCGCACAGAGCCGGGCCAACGTCGACGACGCCGGCCTGGCCGCGGGGCGTGATTGCCCCAACACATAGGGCTCCGGCATGACCCTGCGCGATCTGGTCGCGCTGGCGGCGTTGTCTGTTGGCATCGTCGGCGCCGTGTCAGCCTGGCTCGATCGGCCCGGATCGGTGCATGTCGCGCCTGGCCGCACCGACGCTGGCGCTTTCATCGTTCGCAAGATTGATTCGGCAGAGCCGATCACGACCATCGATGGTAGTAGCTTGCTGCCGGTGGCGGAGTTCGAGGCCCGCGGGCGGGCGCTCAACGTGGAGCGCTTCAAGCCTTATCAGTCCCTGGCCAACTGGGTGCCCGGACTGCGACCTTCAACCCACGACATCGGCATCGGCTTCGGACCGATGAGCGACAGCGCGAATGTCGACCGCTTTCGCTTTTCGCACGAAGGCACGAGCAATGGCCTGCGTGCGCTGTTCGCGCGCCCGCGCGACGCGATGACACAGCAGGAGTTCGAGCAGCTGGCTCCTTACATCACCAACATTCACGTCATCCCGGCTACGCCCGCCGTCTATGTCCAGCTGCGCCGGGTGCGTATCGGCGAGCTGCTCACGCTGCGCGGCAAGCTGGTGAACGTCCGTGACGCCCAGGGCCGGACTGCGTCAACCTCGTTGACGGCGGGTGACCGTGACTGTGAAATTCTGTGGCTGGAGGAACTCCGGCGCGCGCCCTTGTAGAGGAGCCCCGATGACGCTGTTCGAATGGCTGGCTGCCGTGTGCGGTGAACTCGGCTGGAGCGTGATGCGCTCGCACGAGATGCTTGATGAGACGCGCTGGTCGGACCTGTACGAGCAGGGCGTGAGCCCGGCAATCGCCGCCCAGCGTGCCTGCAGCGAAGGCTGGCTGGGAGACTAGGCCGCATGACGCGGCAGCGTCACGCGGAAGATGCTCCCGCCGCCTTCTCGCGCCAGGCAATACGCATCGCCACCATGCTGGCGAGCAATCTGCCGCACCAGCGACAACCCGAGCCCGACGCCGCCGCTGGCTTCGCTGGCGCCGCGGGCGCGATAGAACGGTTCGAACACGCGCTCGCGCTCGCTTTCTCTAACGCCAGCGCCGCGGTCCAGCACGTCAAGTTCAACACTTGTCGCCGTGAGGCGAACAACCGCTTCCGCACGACCGCCGCCATGACGCACGGCGTTCTCCAGCAGATTGCGGACCAGCCGTTGCAACAGGCGGGCGTTGCCCCGAAGGCTGGCGAACTCGGCCTGCAAGGGGATGTCGGCCCGAGCACACTCCTCGGCCACGACCGCTGTGAAATCGACCGCCTCGAACTCCGGTGCCGCGCCACCTTCCAGGCGACTGGCGAGGAGAATCTCGTCGATCAACTGATCGAGTTCCGCGATGTCGCGCGCGAGTTCGTCGCGCCGCGCCGTCCGACGGATCCGTGGACAGAAGTTCAACGCCGAGCCGGATGCGCGCCAGCGGAGACCTGAGTTCGTGCGATGCATTCGCCAGCAGTGACTTGTGCGCGCCGACCAGTTGTTCAATGCGAGCTGCCGCCTCGTTGAAGGTCGAAGCCAGCTGCGCCACTTCATCATGCCCCTCCACCACGACACGAGTGGCCAGATTGCCCGCACCCCATTCGGTCACGCCGGCCTGCAGGCGTTCGAGACGGCGCGTCAGGCGGCGCACGACCGGGAAGGCTCCGACCCCGACGCCGAGCGCGATCAGAGCGAACGTCAGTACCGGTCCAGGCGGCGGCGGCCGGCTGGGCCGCAACATCAGCAGTTCGCGGCCGTCAGGCAGTGCCAGGGCCAGTGCCGGTCCGCGCGGAGTCATCACATGGTGTTCGGGTTCACCCTCCCGTCGCGGCAGGGCTACGAGGTCGTCGCGCGTTGCTGCAAGCAAGGCGCCGTCGCGGCCATAGAGCGCCAGGTCAGCACCGAGCCGGCGCTGCCAGCGATCGAGCGCGGCCTGCTGCTCGGCCCGCGTCGCTTCCGGAGGAGGAAGCACTTCGCTCGCCAGTTCCGCAAAACCGGTCACATTGGGCGGGTGCGGTCGTTCGCCGATCAGCCGCCACGCCGCCGTCGCGAGCAGGGCGAACAGCACGACCGTGGCGAGGATCGCCAGCCAGATCTTCCAGTAGAGCCGATGCCGGCCCAACCCGGGTGAGCGATTCACCGGACTACCCTCCACGCCATGCGCTGCCGTATAAGCGCTTCGGAGCGGCCGTGCGCGCTCATGCGACATCCTGCGTGCGCGCGAACACGTAGCCCGCGCCGCGGACGGTGATGATGCGCGTCGGATGGCGTGGATCGTCCTCGATGGCGGCGCGGATGCGTGCGATATGTACATCGATCGATCGATCGAAGGCCTCGAGCGCCTCGCCGCGCACGAGGTCCATCAGCTGTTCGCGCGTCAGCACGCGCCCGGCACGTTCGGCGAGCGTGACCAGCAACTCGAACTGGTGCGACGTCAGTGCGCGAACCTCGCCATCGACCCGCACGACGCGCGCGTCGCGATCGATCTCGAGCCGACCAAAGCGCAGCGCAGCGTCCGCGGGCGCGCCACCGGCCCGGCGCAGCAGCGCCTTGATGCGGGCCTGGAGTTCGCGCGGCTCGAATGGCTTGGGCAGGTAATCGTCGGCGCCGATTTCGAGTCCGATGACGCGATCAATCGGATCGCCCTTTGCGGTCAGCATCAGGATCGGGATACCGACACCGTCGGCGCGCAGCCGGCGGCATACATCCAGCCCGTCACCATCCGGCAGCATCAGATCGAGGATCAGCAGTTCGGCCGGACGCGTGCGCAGCGCCGCGACACCGGTCGCGACATCGCCGGCGATGTCGACGGCAAATCCGGAGGCCGCGAGATAGTCGCGCACCATCGTCGCCAGGCGCGCATCGTCGTCGATCATCAACAGGCGCTGCATGCGGCGACTTTAAGGCAGGAAAGAGGTGCCGCGGCCACCGGTGAACGCCGGTTCGGTGGAGGGGCCGCCGGAATTCTGGGGGACGGGGCCGCGGCGGGGGACGGTACGGTTACTTCGGTGGCGGCATCCTGCGCTGCCGGCGCTCGACGAGCTTGGCGCGCTGTTCGGTGGTCAGCACTTTGGCGCCTTCGATCATCGCCGCCAGCATGCGACGCGATGCCGCCTCGCCGAGCTTCATCTGCTCGGCCCGCAGTTTCTCGAGGGCGGTCGCATCGATGGTTGGCGCGGCGAAGAGCTGCAGCGACTCGCGCCGGAGCTTCATGTGCTGTTCGCGGCTGGACTCCATGTCGGCCGCGACGCCCTTGGCGATCGCCACGATGCGCTCGCGCTGCTCGGGCGTGACATCGATGTCAGCCAGCATGAACGCAACCATCGCCTCGATCCGCTTGCCCATCGTGGCCGGATCCATCGGGCCCATCGGACCCATGCCGCCGTGCCAGCCGCCCGGACCGTGGTGCCCGAATCCCATCGGGCCGGCATGGGCCTCGCGTTGCATCGACGCTGCGCCGAGTGCCGCCGCGCTCACCGCCGCCAGCCCGGCGAGCGCCCGGCGCCGACCGGTGCGCGGTTCGGCCGAGACGCCGTCGGCGTGCGTTTCACTCGGTTGTTTCGTTTCCATCGTGTGCTCCTTACGCATTCGTTCCTGCCACGGAACGAACGGTACCGAGCCTGCATTGCTGCCGTTCGCTGAGCTTGTAAAGATATGTAAGCGCCGCGCCGCCCGCTCCCGGGGTGCCGAGACGGCCGCTTACTTCAGCGTGACCAGGTACTCGATCAGCGCTGGCAGTTCCGGGGCGTCGGCAGCGCGCGACTTCAGGCGCACGACCGCGGGCGACAGCCGGCCCTGTGCCTCTCCGGCACCGACCGCCCAGGCGTGGATCGCGTCTGCATCGCGGCGGCGGCCAACGCCATCCAGGGGACGCGTCCGGTTACCAACGCTGCCAATCGCATGGCATGCCGCACAGCCGAGTTGCTCGAAGGCCCGCAGACCCGCCGCGACGCGGGCATTCTCGATGGCTGCTGACGGCATCACGCGAGCGGTCTCCCCTGGCGGGTTGCGCAGCCACGCGAACAGCGCGGCCAGTGCAACGACCGCGATCGCGGTGGCGGCGGCGAGCCAGCGGGCGCGGACTTCACGGCGCATCGTTCATACCCAGTCGAAGATCTCGGAGTGAACGCGCTCGGCCGGCACGCCGAGCCGCGCCAGCGCGACTTCTGCGACATGCGTCATCGGAGTCGGTCCGCAGATGAAGTACTCCAGTCGTGCTCGCGTCCGCAGGCAGATGTCGCGCAAACAGTTCCTCGGAGATCAGCCCGCGCTCGCCGCGCCAGTCAGCGGGCGGCTCCTGCAGGATGTGAACCAGGTGCAGCGACAGCAACGACCTGAGCCGTTCCAGTTCTTCCCTGAACGCCACGCGATCCCACGCCCAGTTGCCATAGAAAATCCATAGCGGTCGTCGGTCCGCCCGGTCCGCCAGCGTGCGCAGCATCGACAGCGCCGGCGCGATGCCGATGCCGCCCACGATGAAGACGTAGCCCTCCGCCTCTGGGCGCAGATCGACTCCAAAGGTGCCATAGGGCGCATCGACCCATGCGACTTCGCCCGCTCGCACCGCGCCGATCGTCGACGTGAAGTCCCCTAGCGCCTTGATCGACAGCTCGATCCGATCCCTGTTCTCCGCGCTGGAGGCGATGGAAAACGGATGTTCGCGCATCGCATACGGCGACGCGCGCAGCGTGAGCCAGGCAAACTGCCCGGGCGCGAAGCGCAGGCCCTCGCGGTCCGTGGGTTCGAGAACCAGCGTGTGGACCTGCCCGCGCTCGGGCCGCACGTTGACGACGCGCCAGGGGCGTTGCGCCACGCGCCAGGGGCGAACCACGCGCACGTAGCCGATGACTCCGAGCCAGAACGCACCGTAGGCGGCCCACAGTCCTTGCTTCCAGCCGCCTTCGAGGTAATGCGCCGCGCCAAGCAGGTGCCAGATCGCCAGCGCGAAGGCGACCGTCGAGATCGCCGCATGCGTGCGCCGCCACCGGTCGTACTCGATGTGAAGTACCCGGCGCGCCAGCGAAAGCGCCACGAGCAGCACGAACAGTCCCAGCGCGAGGCGGCCCGCGGTCATGTGCGCCGCGGCGACGCGCGGATCCGCCGGGCCCAGCGCAATCGGACTGTGCACGCGCAGGAAGGCGTAGTGCGCCAGCACGATGAGCAGCGCCGCGATCGCGAGGTAGCGGTGAAAGTAGTAGACGATGTCAATACCGAAAGGCGCTGTGGCGCGCTTGAAGCGCGCGGTCAGCGCAAACTGCACGCCGAGCATCGCCACCCCCGCATAGCCGAGCGCCATCGCGAAGTCCCACACAAAGCCGCGTCCCGGCGACAACGCGCCCGGCAGCAGCGCGAAGAGCGGCGCGGTCACCGCGAGCAGGTAGATTCCAAGCCAGAGCACGGCATCGCGTGCCGTCTTCGTCCTCGCCTGTACGCGTTCCCCTTGGGGAGCTTCGATCCGCTGCATGGTGCTGCGTCAGCCGCGTCCTTTCCGGCCCGACTGCCCTGGTGCCGCGGAGTGCTGTCGATCGGCCATGGGCCGTGCCCCTCGGCCGGCCACGCGACGACAGCGCACCGCAAAACGTACAGTTGTTCGACCCATGTCAGCGCTTGAGCGGCAGCCGCCCCTATCCTCGCAGTCTGATCGTCACGCCATCCGATGACCTTGCCTCCCCACCCCGTTGTCACCGCCACCTCCCGCCTGGCATTCGCTGCCGGCCGAGCAGGTGTGGACCCAGCTAGCGAGCAGTCCCCAGGGTCTGCGGGAGGACGACGCCACCGCGCGCCTGCAACGCGACGGCCCCAACCTGTTGCCCGAGGCAAGGCGCGCCACTCCGCTCGCAATGTTCGCACGCCAGTTTGCGGACTTCATGATCGGCGTCCTGATCGTGGCTGCGATCGTCGCTGCCGCCATCGGCGAGCCGATCGAGGCCGGCGCGATCCTCGCCATCGTCGTCCTGAATGCGATCCTGGGTTTCATCCAGGAGTGGCGCGCCGAGCAGGCGATGGCGGCTCTGCGCGCGCTGTCGGCCCCGCGCGCGCACGTCATTCGTGCGGGCGCGCGGCGCGAGATCGCAGCCGCTGACCTGGTGGCCGGCGACCTGGTCTGGCTCGAGCCCGGCACGCGCATCCCGGCCGACCTCCGCCTGGTCGAAGGCGCCGCGCTGCGCGTCGAGGAAGCGACGCTGACCGGCGAGTCCGTGCCGGCGGAGAAGGATCCGCACGCACGTCTGGCGGACGAAATCACGCTCGGCGACCGCCGCACCATGGCCTACTCGGGCACGATGGTGACCGCCGGGCGTGGCACCGGGATCGTCGTTGCGACCGGCGCGCGCACGGAACTCGGTCACATCGCGCACCTGGTAGAAAGCGCTGGCGAACAGCGCACCCCGCTGCAGGACCGCCTGACACGATTCGGCCGTCGACTCGCGCTGATCGTGCTCGCGATCTGTGCCGTGATCTTCGTGAGCGGAGTCGTGCGCGGCGAACCCGCCGCCTTGATGTTCCTGACCGCCATCAGCCTCGCGGTGGCGGCGATCCCCGAGGCCCTGCCCGCGGTCGTTTCGATCGCGCTCGCGTTCGGCGCACGTCGGATGTCGCGCGAACGTGCGCTGGTGCGTCGCCTGCCCTGCGTCGAGTCGCTCGGGTCGGTGACGGTGATCTGCAGCGACAAGACCGGCACGCTGACCGAAAACCGCCTGCACGTCGAGAGGATCGAGCTCGTGCATGAGTCGGAGCGCGAGCACGCGCTTGCGCGTGCTCGCGCTGAATAGCGACGCCGCGCGCAGCACCGATGGACGCTGGATCGGCGACCCGACCGAAACGGCATTGGTCGAAGCGGCCGAGCAGGCCGGACTGGACGTCGACGCCGTGCGTGCGGCCCGCCCGACGGCTCGCCGAATTGCCATTTGACTCGGTTACGAAACGCATGTCGACGCTTGCACGACGCTGGCGACGGCGCAGCGGTGCTGACCGTCAAGGGTGCGCCGGAAGTCGGTGCTGCCCTGCTGCGTCAACATCGAGCCGAACGAGTGGCATCGCGCGCGCCGAGGCGCTGGCTGCGGCCGGTCAGCGCGTCCTGGCGCTCGCGGCACGCGCGGCACGCAGCGATGAATCGATCGACCGCTTCGATTGCGACCTTGAACTGCTCGCGCTGATCGGCCTGATCGATCCCGCCCGCCCGGAGGCCGCGACCGCCGTTGCAGAATGCATGGACGCCGGGATCGTTCCAGTGATGATCACCGGTGATCATCCCGCCACCGCGCTTGCGATCGCGCGCTCGCTCGGCATGGTCGATGCCAATGCGCAGGCGATGACGGGCCCGGAACTGGCCCGCATCGAGATCGGGGCGCTGCCGGAGCGCGTCCATCGCGTTCAGGTCTACGCCCGGGTCGACCCGGCGCAGAAGATCCGCATCGTCGAAGCGCTGCAGGCGCGCGGCGAATGCGTCGCGATGACGGGCGACGGCGTCAACGACGCGCCGGCGCTGCGCCGGGCCGACATCGGCGTCTCGATGGGCCGTGGCGGAACCGACGTCGCGCGCGAGGCGTCCGACCTGGTGCTGCTGGACGACAACTTCGCAACGATCGTCGCCGCCGTGCGCGAAGGCCGCCGCATCTACGACAACATCCGCAAGTTCGTCCGCTTTGTCATGGCCGGCAACGCCGGCGAGATCTGGACCATCTTCCTCGCGCCGTTCCTCGGGTTGCCGATCCCGCTGACGCCGATCCAGATCCTGTGGGTGAACTTCGTGACGGACGGCCTGCCCGGGCCTGGCACTGGCAGGCGAACCCGCCGAGCCCAACGTGATGCGCCGTCCGCCACGACCGCGCAACGAGTCGATCTTTGCGCACGGGGTCTGGCAGCACATCCTGTGGGCCGGCCTGCTGATCGGCGGCGTCAGTCTGTATGCCTGTCACTGGGCGCTTGCCCACGGCGCCCACGCACAGACGATGACATTCACGGTGCTGACCTTTGCACAGCTCGCGCACGTGATGGCGATCCGCTCCGAGCGCGAGAGCCTGTTTGCCATCGGCGTCGCGAGCAACCGCCTGTTGCTGCTGCCGTGGCGGTGAGTGTCGCGTTGCACCTGACGCTGATCTACGTGCCAGCGCTGCAGAAAGTGTTCGGGACGGAGGCACTGTCATCTCACGCATTCGCCGTCGCCTGCGGGCTGGCGGCGCTGGTCTTCGTCGGCGTCGAGATCGAGAAGTGGGCGATCCGCCGTGGCTGGCTGTATCAGGTGCAGAGCGCCGCGCCGGCGTGAGCCGCCGCGTGAACCGGATCGGGTCGCCGTCATAGGCCTCCGCGCGTATCATCAAAACGAGCGTCCGCCTGAACTCAAGATCATCTTCACGCCATGAACGCACCGGACTCCATCTCGCGTCGCTCCAACCTCGATGCCGCGCTGCTCGCGCGCATGGCACCGCTGCCGATCTCCGCGTACTTCGACGCCAAGTGGTTCGAGCGCGAGATGCTGCTGCTGTTCAATCGCGGACCCAACTACGTCGGCAGCCGCATGATGGTGCCCGAGGTCGGCGACACGATGACGCTGCCGTGGACGGACCACGGAAAGGTGCTCGTGCATGGGCCGCAGGGAGTCAACCTGCTGTCGAACACCTGCCGCCATCGCCAGGGCATGCTGCTCGAAGGCCGTGGCCACCATGAAAACATCGTGTGTCCGCTGCATCGCTGGACCTACGACCTTAACGGCACGCTGCTCGGTGCACCGGACTTCGACGTGACACCGGAGTGCTCGCTGCCGCGCACTCCCCTGCAGGAGTGGCAGGGGCTGCTGTTCGCCGGCCCGCGCGAACCGGCGGCCGACCTGGCGGACTTCCCGCTCGCGGCCGACTATGACTACTCGAGCTTCGTGTTCGACAAGGTCATCGTCGACGAATGCCCCTTCAACTGGAAGACCTTCCTCGAGATCTTCCTCGAGCTCTATCACGTCGAAGCGATGCATCCCGGACTGCGGAAGTGGGTGGATGCAGGCAATTACGAGTGGGGCTTCGGCGACCGCTGGAGCTACCAGATCCTCGGCCTGAAGGACGAGCTGAAGTCGCAGGTTTCGCCCAACTACCAGCGCTATCGCGATGCCATCCTCGCGTACTCGGGCGGCACGTTGCCCAAGTACGGCACGGTGTGGTCCATCCTGTATCCGAACGTGATGATGGAGTGGTACCCGTACGGGCTGGTCGTCAGCACGCTGATCCCGCGCTCTCCCGATCACACGACCAACATCGTCGAGTTCTACTACCCCGAGGAAGTGCAGGCCTTCGAGCGCCAGATCGTCGAGGCGCATCAGGCGGCCTATGCGGAATCCGCCGTCGAGGATGCCGACATCTGCGGCCGTCTGCACCGCGGCCGACGCGCGCTATGGCTTGCCGGCGAAGACGACGAGGGCCCGTATCACACGCCGCACGAGGACGGAATGATCCACCTGCACGACTGGATCCGGCGTGAAATGGGGCAGCGGCGCACAGCCTGAGGCGACTCGGGCCGGCTAGGCGGCTTCCATGCGTGTGGCGGAAGCGGCGGGATCCGCGCCAAGCCACGCGCGCACTGCGGTGCTATTTCGGAGAGCTCGTCAAGTCTCCTGCTCCGCCGGAAATTTGCCAGCGGGCAGGCCTGCGATCAGCCGTGAACGACTAGGCTGCGACCCAGATCACCGCGCCGAGCCATCAGAAACCAGAAGAGCGCGCCCAGCAGTGATGCGGTGACCACGCCGCGCGTGGCGTCGTGGCCCCCAAACTGCTGGCAGTCCATCGATTCGTTGTGCGTCATAGCAGAGTGTGTTGACATCGTCACTATCGTCCCACCAGGGAAGTAGGAATGGCGCCAGCGTGACTTACTGCTTTGCCTGAGTACCCTCTGAAAAGTCGCCTGATTCCGACCCATTTGCGCGTGGCCCAATGCCGCATGTTGCGCGCAAGACAGGGAAGTGTTTGCACACCTTCATGAAGACGCGGACGCCGGCACGGAGGCGCTCGTTCATTGAACGCCGAACACCTCAACCTACGGCGGTCCCGAACAGCGCGCCTATGCCAGCGGTGATCGCCATGGCCAGTGCTCCCCAGAAGGTGACGCGCCATGCCCCGGTCGCGGCCGATGCACCGCCAGTACGCGCAGCGACCGCCCCCAGCGCGGCGAGAAAGACCAGTGAGCTCCCGGCAACGCCAAGGGTCAGCGCTCCGCGTGGCACTGCCAAGCACGATCACCAGCGGCAGCAGTGCGCCCGCGGTGAAGCTTGCGGCAGAGGCCAGCGCGGCCTGCAGCGGTCGCGCGCTCAGCGTTTCGGAGATGCCGAGTTCATCGCGTGCGTGCGCACCCAGTGCATCGTGGGCCATCAGCTGCGTAGCGACCTGGTCGGCCAGGGCCGGCTCGAGCCCGCGCTTAACGTAGATGCCGGCCAGTTCCCGATGCTCGGCTTCGCCATCGGCCGCGAGTTCGCCGCGCTCACGCGCGAGATCGGCCGCCTCGGTGTCGGACTGCGACCGGACAGAGACGTACTCACCTGCGGCCATCGACATGGCGCCCGCAACCAGGCCGGCGACTCCGGCGATCAGTATGTCGCCGCGGGCGGCATTGGCCGCGGCGACGCCCAGCACCAGACTTGCGGTCGAGACGATCCCGTCGTTGGCGCCGAGCACCGAAGCGCGCAGCCAGCCAATACGGTCGGTGCGATGACGTTCGCGATGAGAGCGAGGCATAGAGGGCCTTGTGGGGTTGGCGAGGCGGGCTACGGTCCGTCAGTGGCCACGAGGCAACGCGGAGCGATGCATTTCAGGGTTTCACTGGCGGGGCGACATTCATGGACGTTCACGTTACTCCTGCGAGTCGCGGTTCCGCGGCACGGAAGCGCAGCATGATCAGTACACGGTAGGCTTATGGCCTGCCACCCGGACGTCCCTGAGCCATTTGCACCGTACACAACAAATGGAACACTCCATGAACGATGCTGCCGCCCTGCCGCCACTGCCCGACCGACTATCGACCGACCCGCGGAGCCCGTATCACGTCGCGCCCGTGCTCGAACACGACATCGGCATTCGCTTCAATGACAAGGAACGTTCGGACGTCGAGGAGTACTGCATCAGCGAAGGCTGGGTGAAGGTCGCCGCCGGCAAGACACTGGACCGCAGAGGCCAGCCACTGCTGATCAAGCTGAAGGGCAAGGTCGAGGCGTTCTATCGCTGAAGGTCTCGATGCAAGGCTTCATGCTTCGGCCAGCGTATCCGAACCGGGCGACTGCTTTCGCGTCACCACCCCGCATTCCGGAATGTCGGATCAGAACGTCGAATTCGCAGCGATGCGGACGTCGCGCGGGGCGTTGAGCCAGGCCGCAAGCGCGGCGTCCATGCTGGCTGCGTGCAGTTCAAACCACTCGAAAACAGCCTCCGGCAACCGTCCGGCCGGATCACGCTCGCCCTGCGCGTAACGCTTCCGCACCTCGGCGACAACCTCCAGCACGGAGGCATGCTCGCGCAGATGGCATCCGCTGGGCGGAAAGGCACTGTCCGTCATCAGCGATTCTTCGTGCTGGAAGTGTCGTTCAAGGTGATCGTGCAGTGCCGCCAGCGTCGGGCCGACGTCATCTCCACGCGTAATGGCCGCGGCCAGATCCACCAAGGCCGCCTCGCACTCCTCATGCAGTGCGTCGATCGTCGGGACGCCGACGGCGAAGCGGTTATTCGCTGGCGCTTCAGTCACGTCGGCTCGCCGCGCAGGAAGGCCGCGAGTTCTGCGTCCTCGGACGAGGCGTGGATCGCGAACCAGTTCATCAGGTCAGCGGAGTAGCGCCGCACCGCGTCGACGTCGCCTGCATCGAACCTGCGACGTGCCTCTGAAACCGAATCCAGCAGGTGCTCATGCGCGCGCTTGTGGCGCGCATAGTGCGCATAGCTTTCCTGCAGCATGAATTGCTCTTCGGTATCGCAGTGACGCAGCAGGTGCTCGTGCAACGCCAGCAGATGCGCACCGTAGTCCGCCTCCGCAGGATCGTTGAGCGCCTCGAGGATCGACTCGAACTCGCGATGCAGATCGTCGATCGGCTTGAATCCGACCAGGATCCGGCTGTGGGTGACGACGGCGGCGCTCATGAATTGCCCCCCGGCAACATTTGACCTTCGGAGAAACTACGGTGTCGGGCGCCGCGCCGATTGACGCAACTCAAGCGCGAGCGGCGTGCAGCGTCGCTTTGCCAGTAAAAAGGCCCGGCACATGTCGATGTGTCGGGCCTCGCGGCGACGGATCGCCGTGGGTGGCGGACGTATCCGCCGAAAACCGTTCTACCGGTACACCATGACCGGAATTGACGAATGAGTCAAGACTTTTTGCGTTTCGCTGCCCAGCAATACGGCGCTCAAGCCCTTGCGGCCGTGCGACGCCATGAAGATAACGTCGCAGCCCGTTGATTTTGCTGTATCGATGATCGCCTCGTAAGGCGAAAACGACTTGACGGTCACCGTCTCGACCGCGATCCCGGCGCGGGCCGCCGCGTCGGCGACCTGGCCCAGTCGCTCGGCCGCTGCCTTGAGCATGCGTTGCTCGTAATCGTCGAGCGTTTCGGGCCGGTACTCGGAGAGATTCGAGTACGAATACGGCTCAATGACCGTGACGCCGACCACACTCGCGCCGAGCGCCTTGGCAAACGTGAGTCCACCTTCGATGGCCTTGCCCGACAGTTCCGTTCCGTCGGTCGGCAGCAGGATCTTCTTGAACATTTCAGCAACAACTCCTTGTTTGAAAGACTAGGCCCGGACGCCTTCAGCTCGTTGACTGGAGTCAAGCGCCCGGGTCGCTGCCGTTTGCCAGTTGTGTCAATGCGGCTGCGGCGGCCACAAAACCCATCGTCGCCGTCACCGCGACGCTCGAACCATAACCCGAACACGACAACCCGGCGACGAGTTCATCATTGTCCGCCAGGCACTCGGACGCGGGCCGGCGTACGGGCTCGTCGGAGTAGATCGCGAGCACGCCGAACCTGGCGCGCCGCGAGCCTTCGTCGCGCGGAAATCCATGATCGCGTCGCAGCCGCGCCCTCACCTTGGCCAATAAGGGATCGCCGGCAATGGTGGCGAGGTCGCCCTGCCGTATGCGTGTCGGATCGACGCGACCGCCGGCCGCGCCGCAGGTGATCACCGTCATGCCCGCCCGCCTGGCCTGCGCGATCAGTACCGATTTCGCATTGACGTTGTCGATGCAGTCGAGCACCTGGTCGAAGTCCCGTATCAGTTGTCCGACGTTGTCCGCCGTGACGAAGTCGTCGATCGGACGAACGTCACACGCGGGATTGATGGCAGCGATGCGAGCGGCCATGGCAGAAACCTTCGACTGGCCATAGGCGTCGCCCAGGGCATGGATCTGGCGATTGGTGTTCGACTCGGCAATGTGGTCAAGGTCGATCAGCGTGATGCGCCCGACGGCCGAGCGCGCCAGCGCCTCCGCGGCCCACGAACCGACGCCACCGATCCCGACGACGGCCACATGCGCCGCCTTCAGGCGAACCGCGCCGGCCTCACCGTAAAGGCGTGCGACGCCACCGAAGCGGCGTTCGAGATCGGCCGGAGCGGAAACGTCAGTCTCTGCCACGTTCGGCATTACCCTAGCTTCCGCGCACCATCTGGAGGATCCGGCCCGCGTCCAGCGTGCGCGCCTGCTGCTG